>NZ_JBNPUM010000017.1:0-109552 GCF_051168175.1 Bradyrhizobium sp. HKCCYLRH2047 | reverse complement strand
CGCGCCGAGGACGGCAAGCCGCCGATGGCGGTCGGCGTCGATCTGCGCGGCGAGTCCTATGGTCTCCTGATCGACCAGATCGGCGAGGTGCTGCGGCTGCCCGAGGAGGGCCGGGAGGAGAACCCCGTCAACCTCGACCCGCGCATGGCGAAGCTTGCCGGCGGCGTGCACCGCCTCGACGGCCAGCTGATGGTCATTCTCGACGTCGATCGCGTGCTCGAACTCCTGCCGAAGGCAGCAATCGCCGCCTAGCCCGTCAACCGTCCCATAGGGGAGACAACAATGAAGAGCTGTCTGGTCGTGGATGACTCCAGCGTCGTGCGCAAGATCGCACGCCGTATCCTGGAGGAGCTGGGCTTTTCCGTCGTCGAGGCGGAGGATGGCGAGCGGGCGCTCGAGATCTGCACCAAGAGCCTGCCGGACGCCATTCTGCTCGACTGGAACATGCCCGTCATGGACGGTTATGATTTCCTCGGGCGCCTGCGCCGGCTGCCGGGCGGCGAAGGCCCGAAGGTGGTGTTCTGCACCACCGAGAATGACATCGATCACATCTCGCGCGCGCTCAACGCCGGCGCCAACGAATACATCATGAAGCCGTTCGACAAGGAAATCGTCGCCGCCAAATTCCAGGAAGTCGGTCTCATCCAGGCGCTGTCAGCCGAATCCGCCTGATCCCTTCGTCTGCCCAGAAGAGGCCGCCCGTGAACCAGCCCGATTATGAGTTCCTGCGCAAACTGCTTCGAGACAAATCGGGTCTCGATCTGTCTGCCGACAAGCAATATCTGATCGAGAGCCGCCTGCTTCCGCTCGCGCGCAAGGCCGGCCTGGCCAGCATCAGCGATCTCGTCCAGAAGCTGAAGGACGGGTCGAGCGCCTTGATCAGCCAGGTCGTCGAAGCGATGACGACCAACGAGACGTTCTTCTTCCGCGACAAGGTCCCGTTCGATCACTTTCGCGACGTGATCATGCCGGAGCTCCTCAAGGCGCGCGCCAACCGCAAGTCGATCCGGATCTGGTGCGCCGCTTGCTCGACCGGCCAGGAGCCGTATTCGCTGGCGATGTCGCTCAAGGAGATGGGATCTGCGCTCAGTGGATGGCGCATCGAGATCATCGCCACCGATCTCTCCCAGGAGGTGCTCGAGAAGTCCAAGGCGGGTCTCTACAGCCAGTTCGAGGTGCAGCGCGGGCTGCCGATCCAGCTTCTGGTCAAATATTTCAAGCAGGCGGGCGAACTCTGGCAGATCAATTCCGACGTGCGCGGCATGGTCCAGCATCGCCAGCTCAATCTGCTGCACGACTTCTCCCAGCTCGGCACGTTCGACGTCGTGTTCTGCCGCAACGTGCTGATCTATTTCGACCAGGACACCAAGATCAACATTTTCGGCCGGCTCGCCAAGTTGATGGAGCCGGACGGCTTCCTCGTTCTCGGCGCCGCGGAGACCGTCGTCGGCCTCACCGACGTGTTCAAGCCCCTTACGGACCGGCGTGGCCTGTATCGCCCGAGCGGGATCGTTTCCGCGGCGAAGGCGCCGGCTCCGGGAATGCCCAGGATCGCGGCCGCGGGCAACTAGATGTTTCGGCAGCCCAATAGAGCAGGACGCGAAGATGTCTGACGACAACAAAGGTACGGAGCGCGTCACCTTCAGCCGCGGCTACGATGTCTGCATCATGGGCATCGACGGGACCTGGCGCAGGGACTGCCAGCTCAACGCCATCTCGGACAACGACGCGGTGCTGACGGTCGAAGGATCGATCCAGGGATTGAACCTGAAGGAGTTCTTTCTGCTGCTGTCCTCGACGGGGCTCGCCTACCGCCGCTGCGAGCTGGTCCGGGTCAACGGCTCCGAGATGGACATCCAGTTCATCAAGGGAAAGAACAAGAAGAAGCGCGGCAACGCCTCCGCCGGCCAGGAAGCGACCGTCAACTAGTTCGCCTTCCGGCGGCACGGCGCATTGCTCGCCCGCTGCTTGAGAAGCTTCCGCGCGCGGAGCGACGAAGAGACGCGCCAGCCCGGGTCCTGCGCAAGTCCTAAGACGGGTGGCGGCTTTTCGGAGAGCCGCTTTACGTCGCCGCAGGGTCGGACGTGTATGACAATGACGTCGGTCAAATTTCCAGGGACGGCCAATGCCGGTCATGAGTTCGGAACTTGCATCCAGCCGGTCGGAGCGCGCCGATGATGGCGAGCGGCGCGCGCTGCAGCTCTTGGTCGTCGACGACGACGCCGCGCAGCGGACGCTGATCGCGCTGGCGGCCAAGCAGGCCGGCCACGCCGTGACGGTCGCGGCCACGTGCAGCGATGCGATCCGCGAGGTGCGCAACAAGCGCTTTGACTGCGTCACGCTCGATCTCATGCTCGAGGACGGCGACGGGACCGAGGTCCTCAAGGTCATCGCAGATACCCGCTTCGCCGGTTCCGTGATCGTGATCAGCGGCATGGACGCGGCCAAGCGAATTGAGGCCCGGCTGTTCGCGCGCTCGCTCGGAATCGACCTGCAGAGCCTGCCGAAGCCAGTCGATCTGGCGGCGCTGCGCATCTGCCTGGCCAATCTCGGCAAGACTGCGCTCGGCCTGCCCGTGGTTCACACCTGGGGCGGCGTCGCAGCCGAAAGTGTTGCCGCGAAGCATCGGTCCTGAGAGAGCCGCATCGGCGCAAGCCGCCGTCCGGAGTGCACAATCCTGTGCAACGTCCAAATCCCGCCGATCTCTGATCAAAACGAGGGCAAGGCCGGCTGACGCCTGTACGTCTTGTGTCAAATGCCGTGCAGATTTTCGTGGACAGAGAGCCGTGCACGCGTCTGGCGCCGAGCATGTCTGTTCGGCGTGGTGCACGTCGGCAACGCTGATGCGATCAGAGTTTGATGTCGATCATGATGCTGTCGGCGTTGATGTGTTTTGCAAGGCAGCATGCTGCTCGAGACGACTGCCTTGAGATCGTGTCCAGATCGTGGTCTCGTGAAGGCGATCACCGATCTGCAGCTACTACTTGTGGGTTAGGATCATAAACCGTACAAATACGGGTGCCCAAAGCACCCGACGAGTATGGTATCATAAGACGCGCTTTCATTGTTTCTTCTCCTTTGCAAGAGCAATCGCCCATGGCCGAACAAACAACTTCCCGCGGTGAGATTTTTGTCGTCGATGACGACCCAGCCGTGCGCGACACCCTCTCGATGGTCTTGTCGGCAGGTGGGTATGAAGTGATCTGTTTTGCGGACGGCGCCGCGCTCCTGGCGGTGGCGCGGAGCAGGACACCGGCCTGCATCCTGCTCGATGTGCACATCCCCGGAAAGTCCGGTCTCGACATTCTCAGGGAATTGCACGGCGAGGACTATCCGGCTCCGATCTTCATGATCTCAGGCCAGGGCGACATCCCGATGGCCGTGAATGCGATCAAGAACGGGGCGCTCGACTTCATCGAGAAGCCGTTCCGCGGCAGTGAGATCGTGGCCCGTCTGAACGAGGCGATTGGCGCGTTCGCGCGGCGGCAGAAGGAGAATGCCTCGCCGAAGATCGGCTCGCTGCATTTCCCCGGCCGCGAGCCGCTGACGCGGCGCGAGCGCGAGGTCCTGGAACAGTTCACGGCGGGGGCCTCGAACAAGGAGGCGGGGCGCACGCTGGGCATCAGCCCGCGCACGATCGAGGATCACCGCGCCAACATCATGAAGAAGCTCGGCGCGCGCAACGCGGCCGATCTGATCCGCATCGTGATGACGGCGTCGCGCGCCAATTGAGCCGATGGCCGGGCCGCCCGCACGTGGCCGCGCTCTGGAGCAGCGGCAATCGCAGGCGCAGGCCGCGTCGGTCAGGCCGCATTGGTCAAGCCTCGCTTTTCAAGCCTCGGTCGCGGCGAGCGCCTTGCGGATCATCCTGGCCAGCTCGGATTTGCGGTACGGTTTCGGCAACAGAAGAATTCCTTCGTCGAGCCGGCCGTGATGCACCACGGCATTCTCGGTATAGCCGGAGGTGAACAGGACCCGCTGCGTGGGACGAAGCCGCTGGATCTCGGATGCGAGCTGGCGGCCGTTCATCGTCCCCGGCATGATGATGTCGGTGAAGAGTAGATCGAACGGCTCTCCGGCATTGGTGATAGCCAGCGCTTCGGCGGCATTGGCCGCCTCCAGCGTCGCGTAGCCCAGCGCATGGAGCTGGGCGAGAACGTAGCCGCGCACCAGCCGGTCGTCCTCCACCACCAGGATTGTCTCCTGGCCGCCCTGGATCGCCGGCGCGGCGCCCGATGGCTGCGTGATCGCTTCTTCGCTGCCCGGCGGCAGGTACATCCGGATCGTGGTGCCGTGGCCCTCTTCGCTGTAGATCCTGATGTGGCCGGCCGATTGCTTCACGAAGCCGTACACCATCGACAATCCGAGCCCCGTCCCCTTGCCCGGCCCCTTCGAGGTGAAGAACGGATTGAACACCTTGTCGATGATGGCGGCGGGAATGCCGCTGCCACTGTCGCTCACCGCGATCATCGCGTAGCGACCGGGCCGCACGTCGTCGTAGAGACTTGCGTAGTTCTCGTCGAGGTCGGCCCAGCCGGTCTCCAGGATGAGCTTGCCGCCATTCAGCATCGCGTCGCGGGCATTGAGCGCGAGGTTGATGACTGCCGTGGCGAGCTGGTTCGGATCGACATGCGCCACGCAGGTCTCATCCTGGAAGACGGACTCGATCTCGATCTGCTCTCCGAGCGTCGGCCGCAGCAGCTTGGCCGTGTCGATCATCAGCGTGTTGACGTCGACCTCGCGCGGCTGCAGCGGCTGCCGGCGCGCAAAGGCGAGCAGATGCTGGGTGAGATCGGCCCCGCGCGCGGCGGCCTCGTCGATCATCCTGGTGATCGCGGCGAGCTGCGGCTCCTTGGCCACGGCCGCGGCGAGAATCTCGATCGTGCCGGTGATCACGGTGAGGATGTTGTTGAAGTCGTGTGCGATGCCGCCGGTGAGCTGGCCGATCGCCTCCATCTTCTCGGACTGCCGGATCCGTTCCTCGGTCGCGATCTTGTCGGTGAGGTCGCGGAAGAAGCCGTTCAGCACGACACCGTTGCGGGTCCTCAGCGCGGTCACGCTGAGCTCGGCCTTGAACTCGCGGCCGTCGCGCCGCTTCACCATGACCTCGCGTCGGCGGCCGCCCCCGAGTGCGCTCGCTTGTCCGGTCATCAGGATACGGCCGAGCGCGGCGCGCAGCTCCTCGCCGACATCCCCGACCGTGATGACGTCGAAGACGTCCTTGCCGATGATCTCGGCGCGCGACCAGCCGAAGATCTTCTCGGCCTGGGAGTTCCAGTTGAGAATGGCGCCGTTGTCGTCGACCTGGACGAAGGCATCGAGCGCGGTCTCGATGATGTTGCGGGCGAGCTGTTCGCTTTCCCGCAGCGTCTCCTGCGCCAGCCGGCTCTCGGTCATGTCGCGGCCGATGAAGAAGTGGCGCTGCACCGGCTCCGACCAGTTCGAGGTCCAAGACAGCGTCACCACGCGGCCGTCCTTGTGGACGTAGCGGCAGTCGGAGGTGCGCGCCCGAAGGCCGAGGCGCGAGGCGCGCAGCTCCTCGCGTGCTTTGAGCAGATCGTCCGAGTGGATGAAATCCGCGCCGCTGCGGCCGATCATCTCGGCTGGCGTATAGCCGAGAATCGTCTCCACGCTCGGTGAGACCTGAATCAGGATGCCATTGCGGTCGGTGATGAGGATCAGGTCCTGCGACGTCTCGAAGATGCGCCGCCGCTCCTCGGTCTGCTGGCGCAGCGCCAGCTCGGTCCGGCGGCTCTCGGTGACGTCGCGTGCGATCTTGGAGGCGCCGATGATCTGGCCCGTCGGTGATTTGATCGGCGAGACGCTGAGCGAGACCTGGACCAGCTCACCGTCCTTGCGGATCCGCACCGTCTCGAAATGCTGGATCCGCTCGCCGCGCGCCACGCGCACGAGGAAGTCCTGGGCCTCGGGCATGCGCTCGGGCGGCACGAGGAAATCGGCAAGGCGGCCCACGGCCTCCTCGGCGGAGTAGCCCAGCATGGCCTCGGCTGCCGGATTCCAGGCGGTGATGGTGCCGTCCAGCGACAGCGTCACGATCGCGTCGTTCGACGATTCCACCGCGGCACTGTAGAGCCGTTCGCGGGCGGCGAAATGGTCGCGCGCCGCTTCGGTCAGGTAATGCTCCTGGACCTCGCGCTCGAGCTCGGCGGTCTTGGTGCGAACCTCGTCCAGCACGCGGGCGAAGGCCCGCGCCAGCACGCCGGTCTCGCCGACCGCCTCGAGCGGGATATTCACCGTCTCGCCGCGCCCCACGCCCTCGACGGCCTGGGTGAGCTGGTTGATCGGCCGCGTCAGCGAGCGCGCGACCACGAAGGCGAGCGCGGCCGCGCACAGCATTGCGATCAGGCCGACCTCGATCGCCGTCTTGCGGATGGCGAGGGCGGGCGCCATGAAGGCGGTGTTCGGGATCGTCTCGATCACCGCCACCCATTCCTGTCCCGCGAGCAGCGCCGGCGCGAAGGCGACGCCGCCGGGACGATCGGCCTCGTCGTGCAGGATCTGCGCGAAACCCTCGGCGCTGCCGGTTGCGCCTGCGAGCGTCGGAAAATCGTCCTGCCATCGCGTCGATCGGCCGCGTTTCGAGGCGAATTCCCGGTCTGATTCGGGATGGAAGAGATAGTCGCCGCGGGCGTTCACGACATAGAGCTGTGCGCCCGGGCGGGCCGCCGTGCGCAGATGCGCGAACACCGGGCGCATGTCGAGATCGACCATCAGGATCGCGAACGGCTTGCCGTCCGCCCCGAACACCGGCGTGCCGACGCACAGCATCGGCACGCTTGTCTTGGGGTCCGTCGTGTTGCCGTCGAGAATGATCGGCGACAGCCGGATGCCGCCGGGCGGCAGGCTCAGCGTCTCCTTGATGTAGTTGCGCTCGCCGCGCGTGATCAGCTCGTTCTCCGGAACGATCCGCACCGTGTTGCCCGGCCCGAGCCGGTCGACCCGGATCAGCTCGCGATAATCGTTCTCGATCCCGACCAGGCGGATCATCGCGTAGGTCTGCTTGGCCTGCAGCTCGGCGAAGTAGCGCGTTGCGACCCGCTCGCGCCACGACTGCGCCGGCAGCCCTTCGCGGGGATCGGGAGCCCCCGTCTTCAGTGTGCGTATCAATGTTGCCAGATTCGGCGAGGCGCGATAGCCGTTGATGTCGTTGCGGGCGCTGCCGACATAGTTTTCGAGCTCGGTCGCCATCAGGCGCGAATGCGACTCGATTCGATCGAGCGCGCGCGGCAACAGCGCCCGCTCGAGGCTGCGATAGCCGAGCCAGCCGACGGCGAACACCGCGATCGCGACCAGCAGGATCATCGCGATCGCCAGCCGCGTCGTCAGCGTGAGGCGCCCGCCGAACCGCGAAGCCTCGCTCGCGCGCTGCGCGCTGCTGAGCAGCAGCCCTTCGGTTCGGCCGTCAGGATTTCGGAACAGCATCTTGGCCTGGCCGGGGTCGAGTAGCCCGATCGCCTGCCGATGCCAGGCATTCGGAAACCATCGTCAGGAGGGCTGCCGGTTTGAACGGTTTGGGCAACGCGGAAACCGCTCCGAGCTTGGTGGCCATGGTAAGATAGTCGGGCTCAGACATCGAGGCCGGGGTGTGGGAACGTCCCGAGGTCATGATGATCGGAACACCCGGCGTGTGCCTGAGGATCATGCGCATCGCCTCCAGCCCGTCCATGCCCGGCATGAAGATGTCCAGGATCACCAGGTCAAAGCTCTCGCTCTTGAAGCGGACGAGCGCCTTCTGGCCGTCGCCGGCGATGCCGACGACGTGACCGGCCCGTTCGAGCACGCGCTGAATTGTCAGCTGCATGAGCGGATCGTCGTCCACGACCAGAATCTTCGCCACGCTCCGCATCTCCCGATTGGCTGGCAGCAAGACCAACGGTCAGTTGTAAGGTTTTGCCCAATTCGCGGCGCGCCGCAAGCGTTTCGCCGGACAAGTCACATGCAGGATGGGACGCGGGCAGACACCGCTGTTCCGGACGCGCCAATCGGGAGACAATCCGGGCGCCTTGCGTTGCGGGAGCGAGGCGTGTGCTCGAACGGCGTTCTTGCCTGCATTTGAGGCATTCGCGCCGTGGTTGTAAGGCTGGAACGCTTCACATTCGATTAATCTGGGTGATGGACGATTTGCCAGGGCTCCTGTTTTGCTCGTATCGGCGTGCCACTAGCCGCTGAGATAGTCCGGCCAGCGGCCCCGAATGGTCGCGAGGTCGCTCAGCGTGCCGGTCAGGTGCTCGCGCAGATGCGTCTGCGCGTCGTCCGGGCGGCCCGCGGCGATCGCGTCGACGATCTGCTTGTGGTGGCGCAGGATCGTCTGCGCCTTGCCGGGGGACGGCAGATGCAGCCGGCGCAGCCGGTCGATGTGACCGCTGCGGCTCCGCACCAGGGTCCACAGCTCGTGCTTGTCCGCGGCGGTGTAGAGCCGCTCGTGGAATGCGTTGTCGACCACCGTGAATGACGCGAAGTCGCCGTCCCTGGCGAAGCGCCGCTGCTGGGCGATCAGCGCGTTCAGCTCGTCGATCGGGGCCGTCGCAGGCCGCAGCGCGAGCAGGCGCACGATCTCGAGCTCCAGCGCCTGGCGCAGGAACTGCGCCTGCTGCGCCCGACCAACATCGATGCGGCTGACCAGGGTCGCGTGCTGCGGGAACACGTCGACGAGGCCTTCTTCGGCGAGGCGCATCAGCGCGTCGCGGATCGGCGTCGAGCTGAGGCCGAACTCGGCCTGCAGCGCCGGCCGCGACAATGGTGCTCCCGGTGGCAGCGCCAGGGCGATGATCTGGTCGCGCAACCGCTCGAAGACCTGCGGTGCCGCGCGCCGGCTCGGATCGAGCCGTTCGGGCGGTAGAACCGCAGCAGGCGTCGCAGGCAATGCCATGGGGTCGGACGTCCGGCTCGAATGTCGCAGGGGGAGAACAGCCCTTGTCAGAGATGCACTAATGCATTAGTGCATCTCCCCGCCGGCCGTCAAGAAGGAGCCGGCACGCGAGGAGGGATGTCCCATGTTCGAGAAGTTCGCGCGCTCGGCCGCACGAGCCGCCGGCCTGCTGGCCGCGCTGCTGGTCGCGCCGGCCTGGAATGACGCCGCGCAGGCCCAGCAGAAGACCGAAATCTCGCTGTCGCGCCAGCCCGGCATCTTCTACATGCCGAGCCACATCATCGAGAAGAACAAGCTGATCGAGAAGCATGCTGCCGCGCTCGGCGTGCCCGGCGTCACCACCAAATGGCTGACCTTCTCCGGCGGCGGCGCGCAGACCGATGCGCTGCTGTCGGGCAGCGTCGACATCCTCAACACCGGCACCGGCAATCTGCTGCTGCTGTGGGATCGCACCCGCGGTGGCGTGAAGGGCATCGTCGCGACCTCGGCGCAGCCGATGACCCTGATCAGCCGCGATCCCAACATCAAGTCGATCAAGGATTTTGGCCCCAGCGACAAGATCGCGGTGCCGACCGTGAAGGTCTCGACCCAAGCCATCGTGCTGCAGATCGCGGCCGCCGAGGCGTTCGGCGCCGATCAGTGGAACAAGCTCGACGCCAACACCGTGCAGCTCGGTCACCCCGACGCCTATACGGCGCTATCGAATCCGCAGCACGAGGTGCACAATCATTTCTCGATCCCGCCCTACACGTTCCTCGAATTGAAGAACGTGCCCGGCGCGCATGTCGTGCTGAATTCGCCCGACGTGATGGGCGGGCCGCTCAGCCAGGCGCAGTTCTTCACCACGACGAAGTTCGCCGACGCCAATCCGAAGATCATCCAGGCGGTGCGCGACGCCACCAAGGAAGCGCAGGACCTGATCCGCAGCGACACCCGGACCGCGGTCGAGATCTACAAGGAGATCACCGGCGACAAGACCTCGGTCGAGGACCTGCTTGCCTGGCTCAAGGAGCCCGGCATGATGGAATGGAATCTGGAGCCGCAGGGCACGATGAAGTTCGCCGCCCATCTCGCCAAGATCGGCACCATCAAGACCCAGCCCAAGGCCTGGACCGACTATTATCTGCCGGTCGCGCATGATCTGAAGGGCAACTGATGTCCGCGCTGCTCGACGTCGATGGCGTCACCCTGCGCTACAAGACCTCCAGCGCGGTGATCACCGCGACGGAGCGGGTCGGCTTCTCCGTCGACCGCTCCGACCGCTTCGTGCTGCTGGGGCCGTCGGGATGCGGCAAGTCGACCTTGCTGAAGGCGGTCGGCGGCTACATCAAGCCGAGCGAAGGCCGGATGCGCATCAACGGCCGCGAGATCACCGGGCCCGGCGCCGACCGCATGATGATCTTCCAGGAGTTCGACCAGCTGCTGCCCTGGAAGACCGTGCTCGCCAACGTCATGTTTCCACTGCTGACGGCGCGACGCATGCCGCGCAAGGAGGCCGAGAGCCGCGCCCGCGCCTACATCGAAAAGGTCGGGCTGACGCGCGTCGTCGATGCCTATCCGCACACGCTGTCGGGCGGCATGAAGCAGCGCGTCGCAATTGCCAGGGGCATGGCGATGGAGCCGGACATCCTGCTGATGGACGAGCCGTTCGCGGCGCTCGATGCGCTGACGCGGCGGACCTGCCAGGACGAGCTGCTGCAGCTCTGGAATGAGACCAAGTTCACGGTGCTGTTCGTGACGCATTCGATCGCGGAGGCGATCAAGATCGGCAACCGCATCCTGCTGCTGTCGCCGCATCCCGGCCGGGTCAAGGCCGAGGTCATCGATGTCGACAAGGTCTCGGCCGAGGACGGCAGCGCGGCGCGCCTGGAGAAGCAGATCCATGATCTCTTGTTCTCCGAACCCGCAACGACGCATTGAGGACGGCGCCCATGGCTGAAGCCAAGATCATCCTGCGTGATACGTCGGCCGCGAGCGCCGCGCCTGCAGATGTTGCGCGCAAGCTCGGCGTGCTCGAGCTGCTGTGGAACGACGGCTTCGTGCGCAAGACCCTGATCATTGTCCTGCTCGCCGCGATCTGGCAGGCCTATGGCAGCTATCTCGACAATCCCCTGCTGTTCCCGACCTTCTCCGACACCATCGCGGCGCTGTGGGAGAAGGTCCGCGACGGCACCATTCCGATGCGCGTCTGGACCTCGCTGAAGGTGCTGTTCATGGGCTATGCCGCCGGCATCGTTCTCGCGGCGATCCTGACTGTGCTCGCGATCTCGACCCGCATCGGCACCGATTTCCTCGAGACGATCACGGCGATGTTCAATCCCTTGCCGGCGATCGCGCTGTTGCCGCTGGCCCTGATCTGGTTCGGGCTCGGCAGCGGCAGTCTCGTGTTCGTGCTGATCCATTCGGTGCTGTGGCCGGTCGCGCTCAACACCCATTCGGGCTTCAAGAGCGTGTCGAACACGCTGCGCATGGTCGGCCGCAACTATGGCCTCACCGGCTTCTCCTACGTGATCCGCATCCTGATCCCGGCGGCGTTCGGGGCCATCCTCACCGGCCTGAAGATCGGCTGGGCCTTTGCCTGGCGCACCCTGATTGCCGCGGAGCTGGTCTTCGGTGTCTCCTCTGGCCAGGGCGGTCTCGGCTGGTTCATCTTCGAGAACCGCAACCTGCTCGAAATCCCGGCGGTGTTCGCCGGCCTCCTGACCGTGATCCTGATCGGTCTCGTGGTCGAGAACCTGATCTTCCGGACCATCGAGCGCAAGACCGTCCTGACCTGGGGCACCCAATCATGACCGACCGCAAGCAACCCGATCAGCTGCGCAGCGCGCGCTGGTTCGCGCCCGACGATCTCCGCTCCTTCGGCCATCGCTCGCGCGTGATGCAGATGGGCTACGCCCAGGAGGAATGGAAGGGCCGTCCGGTCATCGCCATCGTCAACACCTGGTCGGATGCGCAGCCCTGTCACATGCACTTCAAGCAGCGCGTCGACGACGTCAAGCGCGGCGTGCTGATGGTCGGCGGCTTCCCGATCGAGCTGCCGGCGCTGTCGCTGTCGGAGTCGCTGTTGAAGCCGACCACGATGCTCTATCGCAACATGCTGGCGATGGATGTCGAGGAGCTCTTGCGCAGCCATCCCGTCGATGGCGTGGTACTGATGGGCGGCTGCGACAAGACCACGCCGGCGTTGCTGCTCGGCGCCACCAGCATGAACCTGCCGGCGATCTATCTTCCCGCGGGGCCGATGCTGCGCGGCAATTGGAAAGGCAAGACGCTCGGCTCCGGCTCCGACGCCTGGAAATACTGGGACGAGCGCCGCGCCGGCAAGCTGTCGGACGCCGACTGGAATGCGATGGAGGCGGGTATCGCCCGCAGCCACGGCACCTGCATGACCATGGGCACGGCGTCGACCATGACTGCGATCGCGGAAGCGATCGGCATGACCCTCCCGGGCGCCTCGTCGATCCCCGCCGCCGATGCCGAGCACATCCGGATGAGCTCGGAATGCGGCCGCCGCATCGTCGAGATGGTGTGGGAGGACCTGACGCCGTCGAAGATCCAGACCAAGGCCGCGTTCGAGAACGCGATCGCGGTGGCGATGGCAATGGGTTGCTCGACCAACGCCATCATCCATGTGATCGCGCAGGCGCGCCGCGCGGGTGCAGACATTGGCCTCGATGATTTCGAGGCCGCGAGCCGCAAGGTGCCGGTGCTCGCCAATGTGCGGCCGAGCGGCGACACCTATCTGATGGAGGACTTCTACTACGCCGGCGGCTTGCCGGGACTGATGAACCGGATGACGGAGCACCTCCATCTCGACTGCCTCACCGTCAACGGCCGTACGCTCGGTGACAACATCGCGGATGCCGGCGTCTACAACGACGACGTCATCCGTCCGCAGTCCAACCCGATCTACCGCGAGGGCGCACTCGCCGTGCTCAAGGGCAATCTTGCGCCGGACGGCTGCGTCATCAAGCCTTCGGCTTGCGAGCCACGCTTCCTCAAGCATTCCGGCCCGGCGCTGGTGTTCGACGACTATCCGTCGATGAAGAAGGCGATCGACGATCCCGATCTCGATGTTACCGCTGATCATGTGCTGATCCTGCGCAATGCCGGGCCGCAGGGCGGCCCGGGCATGCCGGAATGGGGCATGCTGCCGATCCCGACCAAGCTGGTGAAGCAGGGCGTCCGCGACATGGTGCGCCTGTCGGACGCTCGCATGAGCGGCACCAGCTACGGCGCCTGCATCCTGCACGTATCGCCGGAGTCCTATATCGGCGGTCCCCTGGCGCTGGTGCGCAACGGCGATCTCATCACGCTCGACGTCGCCGCCCGCACCATCAATCTCGACGTTCCCGAGGACGAGCTGGCCCGCCGCCGTGCCGAATGGCAGCCGCCCACGCCGCGCTTCGAGCGCGGCTATGGCTGGATGTTCGCCCGCCACATCAGGCAGGCCAATGATGGCTGCGACTTCGACTTCCTGGAAACCGGCTTCGGCGCGCCGGTGGGCGAGCCGGCTATTTATTAGTTAGCGATTGTCGTTCCTAGGCAGGCGAAGCCTGAGTCTGGAACTTCGAGATTGGGATTCGAGCCATCACCGCAGCAAAGGTGCGCTCCCTCCGCCCTTGTGGGGGAGGGCTGGGGAGGGGGGTAGCCCCAAGCGACACCATTGATGTGGACCCCCACCCCCACCCCTCCCCGCAAGGGGGAGGGAGCGCAGCGAGCAAGACCAAGACATGACCAGACTCAGCACCGCCACCCGCAACAAGCTCAAGACCGTCTCGACCGCGACCGTCGCCACCGCGCTGTTCAAGCGCGGCCTGCGAATCCAGTGCATCCAGAACGTCCATCCGCTCAGTCCGGAGCAGCCGACCATGGTCGGCGAGGCCTTCACGCTGCGCTACATCCCGGCGCGCGAGGATCTCAACACGATCGAGGTGTTTCGCGACCGCGGCCATCCGCAGCGCAAGGCCGTCGAGGATTGTCCGCCCGGCGCCGTGCTGGTGATGGACAGCCGCAAGGACGCGCGCGCTGCTTCGGCCGGCGCGATCCTGGTCAGCCGGCTGCAGCAGCGCGGCGTCGCCGGCGTCGTCACCGACGGCGGCTTCCGTGACGCCGCCGACATCGCCAGACTCGGCATCCCCGCCTTCCACCAGCGCCCGAGCGCGCCGACCAACCTCACCCTGCATCATGCCATCGAGATCAACGGCCCGATCGCCTGCGGCGACGCCCCGGTGTTTCCCGGCGACGTCATCCTCGGCGATTCCGACGGCGTCATCGTCATCCCAGCCCATCTCGCCGACGAGATCGCGGACGAGACGTTCGAGATGACCGCGTTCGAGGATTTCGTTGCCGAGGAAGTTGCCAAGGGCCGCTCGATCCTCGGCCTCTATCCGGCAACCGACCCGCAGACGCCCGCCGACTTCGCGGCATGGCGCGCGAAGAACAACAGGTAGCCGCTCCAAATTCCGGTGTCGTCCCTGCGAACGCAGGGACGACACCGTTGTTGTGGCGCGAGCGTACCACAAAGCGCCGAAAATGCCCGCCCATCCAGCGAGAGCTGCAAGCCTGACATGCGGCTGAATCGCCACGTGCGCTGTTGACCGGGCGCTCCGCGCTGGTCACGGTGGCCGGCCCTCATAGCCGCTCCGTGCCCCATGCTCTCCATCGCCTCCCTCTGGATTCCCTTCACCCTGGTCGCCGCCGCGGGTCAGGTCGCGCGCAACGCGATGCAGCGGTCGCTGACGGCGAAGCTCGGCACCTGGGGTGCGACCAATATCCGCTTCCTGTTCGGCTTTCCGTTCTCGCTGGTGTTCCTGACCGTGGTGCTGCTGGCCACCGGCGACCATCTGCCATGGCCGCCTGCTGTGTTCTGGCCGTGGCTGCTGCTCGGCGCGCTCAGCCAGATCATCGCCACCGGGCTGATGCTGCTGGCGATGACCGATCGCTCGTTCGTCGTCACCACCGCCTATCTGAAGACCGAGGCGATCCAGACCGCGATCTTCGGCTTCATCTTCCTCGGTGATCCGCTCTCGCTGCCGAAGCTGGTCGCCATCCTGATCGCTACCATCGGCGTCGTTATCACCGCGCTGCGTCCCGGTGGCGAGAAGGGCTTCGCAGAGTTGAAGCCGACGGTGACCGGACTGGTCGCAGCCGCCGCGTTCGCCTTGTCGGCCGTCGGCTTCCGCGGTGCCATCATCACCGTCGACGGCGTCTCCTTCGTCACGGCGGCGTCCTACACGCTGGTCTGGGGCCTGTTCGTGCAGACGGCGCTCCTCACCGTCTATCTGCTGGCGCGCGCCCCCGGCATCCTGCGCGGGATCCTGTCGCTGTGGCGGCCGTCGATGATGGCCGGCTTCGTCGGCGCCTTCGCGTCGCAATTCTGGTTCCTGGCGTTTGCGCTGACCGCGGCCGCCAATGTCCGCACGCTGGCGCTGATCGAGGTGCTGTTCGCGCAAGGCGTGTCGTACTACTCGTTCAAGCAGCCGGTTTCGCTGCGCGAGATCGGCGGCATCGCGCTGATCGTCGCCGGGGTGGCGCTGCTGATCGCGGTGTAGTCAACCCTTGAGCGCGATCAGCACGGCACCGGCCGCGATCAGCGCGATGCCGATCCAGCCCTGGGGACTCGGTCGCTCGCCGAGAAACACGGCCCCGAACAAGGCGACCAGCACGACGCTGAGCTTGTCGATCGGCGCGACCAGCGTCGCCGGCCCGAGCTTCAGGGCGCGGAAATAGCACAGCCACGAGGCGCCGGTGCCGAGCGCCGACAGCGTCAGGAAGAGCCAGCTCTTCATCGAGATCGGGCCGGGGCTCGTCAGCTGGCCGGTCGCGAACAGGATCAGCGCCAGCGTCACCAGCACGATCGCGGTGCGGATCAGCGTGGCGAGATCGGAGTTGAGACCCTCGACGCCAACCTTGGCGAAGATGGCGGTGAGGGCCGCGAACAGAGCCGAGAGGAGGGCCCAGAGCTGCCAGGAGGAGGAGAGGGGGAACATCTCATCTCTCGGAGGAAGGTCGCAGTTGAGGTCGAGACATTTCAACCGTCATTGCTTCGCGGCGCTCGCAATGCTGGAAAGATTGCCGAGATCGTGCGCGCATCACTGCCGGCTGCCGCCGAGTGACGAGCCCCGCCGGTCAATTCCGGTCGTCGGGCAGCACCGGGATCGGCGCGACCTCGATGCCTTCCTCGATCAGTTCGCGGGCCTCGTCGAGCGAAGCCTCGCCATAGATCGGCCGGTGCTCGGTCTCGCCGTAATGCATCTTGCGCGCCTCCGTCGGGAAACGCTCGCCGACATCGTCGGCGTTCTTGACGATGTGGTCGCGCAGCTCCTTGAGCTTGGCGCGCAGCTCGCGCTCCTGCGCCATCATCAGCGACGTCGATCCGGGCGGAATGACCTCCTGGGCGGGCGTCGGTACCGGAGCAGGCGCGGCAGGCACGGGCGCCGCGTCGCGGCCCTTCTTGCTGACGATGCGCGGCGCCATGATCGCCTTCTCGATCTTGGTCGAGCCGCAGGCCGGGCATTCCACCAGCTTGCGCTTCACCTGCGAATCGTAGGCCGAGGAGCTCTGGAACCAGCTTTCGAACGTGTGGTCACGCTCGCAGCGCAGCGCGTAGCGAATCATGCCGAGCCCCGCACCAGGTGCAGATAGTCCGGACCCGCGTTGGGGTCGGCGATGCCGAACCGGCGGCCGTGCTGCAGCGAAGGAATGGTCTGGCGCACGCTCTCGACCCGCGCGGGATCGATCCGCGCCATGATGACGCCGGGCTCGACGCCGCCCTCCGCGAGGATCTCACCCCAGGGATCGATGATCAGCGAATGCCCGAAGGTCTCGCGCTTGTTCTCGTGCACGCCGCATTGGGCGGCGGCGAACACGAAGCAGCCGGTCTCGATGGCCCGGGCGCGCAGCAGCGTGTGCCAGTGCGCCTCGCCGGTCTTGCGGGTGAACGCTGAGGGCACGCTGATGAACGAGGCGCCGCTCTCGGCCAGCGCGCGATACAGCGCCGGGAAGCGCACGTCGTAGCAGATCGTCAGCCCCAGACGGCCCCAGGGCAGATCCGAGATCACGGCCGTCTCGCCCGGCTGATAATTGGCGGACTCGCGATAGCTCTCGCCGCCCGGCAGGTCGATGTCGAACATGTGGATCTTGTCGTAGCTCGCCAGCACGTTGCCGTCGGGCCCGATCAGGAACGAGCGGTTCACGGCCTTGTCTGCCGAGAAGCGCAGCGCCAGCGATCCGATGTGCAGATGGATGCCCAGCTCCTTCGCGAGTGCCTGATAGGCCTTGAGCGAGGGATCGTCCGCCTCGCTCTTGAGCTGCTCGAACAGCGCCGTCCGGTTGAGCTGCATCATGTTGCTCACCTCCGGCGTCTGGACGTACTCCGCGCCCTGCGCCACCGCTTCCCGGATCAGCCTTGTGCCCTGCTCGAGGCTCGGCTCGGGCAGGAGCGAGGTGCGCATCTGCACCATGGCGGCGGTAAAGCTGCGGTCGTTGCTCATGATGTCGCCTTGTCTCCCGCCAGCATGGCGTCGAGCCTGCCCTCGCGATCGAGCGCATAGAGATCGTCGCAGCCGCCGACATGGGTGTGGCCGATGAAGATCTGCGGAAAGGTCGAGCCCGGGCCGACACGATCATACATCTTCTGCCGAATCGTCGGATCCCTGCCCGCGTCATGCTCGGTAAAGGGAACGTTCTTGCGGGTCAGGAGCGATTTGGCGGCCGTGCAGTAGCCGCACCCCGGACGGGTATAGATTTCGATCGCAGCGGTCATGTCGCGCTCAGCTGTTTCAGAACGACAGATTATATGGGAGCGCGGGGGGCATCGACAACCCGGGCGAAGACCAGCACGCCGACCTCGGCCGCCTTGGCGCGCAGCAGAGCGCGGGCGCAGGCATCCACCGTCGCGCCGGTGGTCAGTACGTCGTCGACGATCACGATGCGGCGCCCCTGCACGTCATGCAGGCGGTCTGAAGATACCTGGAATGCGCCCTGCACATTGCTGGCGCGCTGGGCGCGCGACAAGCCGACCTGCTGCTCGGTGGCGCGGACACGGCGCAGCGTATCGCCGCTCATTCGGACGCGGCTACAGCGGGCGACCACCCGGGCAAGGGCGCCGGACTGGTTATAGCGGCGGGAAAAGCCGCGCCGCCAATGCAGGGGCACGGGGACCACGAGGTCGGCTTCGGCCAGCAGCTCACGGCCGGCGCGGGCCATCCAGCGTCCCATGATCGGCGCCAGATCGGTGCGATCCTGATATTTCAGCTGATGCACCAGGGTGCGGGCGACCTCGTCATAGCGCACCGCCGCGCGGGCGCGGGCATAGGCCGGCGGCGCCGCGATCGCCTCCATCGACAACAGCTCCGGACCGGGATCGTAGACGAAGGGGATGCCGAGCTTGGGGCAATAAGGCCGCTCGATGAACGACAGCTTGCCCCAGCAGGCGGCACAGACGCCCTCGCCGTCGACCGGCTCGCGACAGGCGATGCACAGCGTGGGGAGCGCGACGTCGAGTGCGAGCTTCGCGACATGCGCGAGACCGCCGTGCAGCGCGCCTACGGCTGTACGAAGTCGTCCGACGCTGATTGGAGCAAACGTCACGCCCATGTGTTGAGGCTAGCGTCGCAACCCGCGCCGCTCAAGCGGCGCATTGCCCGGCCACCAGGATCGGCGTAACCAGCCCCGATGACCCAGCCCGTGACAGCTCCCATTCTGTTCGACCGTCCCCTGCTTGCGCAGCGGCAGCGGCGGGCTGCGGGCGCGCCCGAGACGTTCCTGCTGGAGCGCGTCGCCGAGGACATCGCGGACCGCCTCGCCGCGGTGAACCGGTCGTTCGATGCGGCCGCCGATATCTGGACGCCCGGCGCCGGTTTGGCGCCACATCTCACAGGCGGTGTTGCGCAACTGGCCCATCTGGCGGCGCCCGCCACGGCGGATGAGACGCTGCCGCTGGCGCCGCAATCGCTCGATCTGGCGCTGTCGGCGCTGGCGTTCCAATTCGTCAATGACCTGCCCGGCCTGCTGGTGCAGGTTCGCCGGGCCTTGCGCCCAGATGGTCTGCTGCTTGCGGCGATGATCGGCGGCGATACGCTGACCGAGCTCCGGCAATCCTTCGCGGCCGCCGAGGCCGAATGCGAGGGCGGTGTGTCGCCGCGTGTCGTCCCGTTCGCCGATCTGCGCGATGTCGGCGGGCTGTTGCAGCGTGCCGGCTTCGCGCTGCCGGTCACCGACGTCGACCGGGTCGTGGTGCGCTATGCCAGTGCGTTCGGCCTGATGCAGGATCTCCGCCGCATGGGCGCGACCAACAGTCTGGTCGAGCGCCGCCGCACGCCGCTGCGTCGTGCGACCTTGCTGCGAATGGCCGAAATCTATGCCGAGCGCTTCGCCGATCCCGACGGCCGCATCCGCGCCACTTTCGACATCATCTGGATCTCCGGCTGGGCGCCGCACGAAAGCCAGCAGAAGCCGCTGAAGCCGGGCTCGGCGACAGCGAGCCTGGAGGCCGCGGTGAAGCGGAGCCAGGGAGCCGGTGATCGCGAGTAAGCAGACTCGTCATCGCCGGGCTTGACCCGGCGATCCATCCTCTTCGAGAGTCTTCGGAAGAGGATGGATGCGCGGATCAAGTCCGCGCATGACGAGTGAGGTTGGGCGCCGTCCCAGCTACATCAATAAATCAATCAGATGCGGCAGCAGCGGAATGTCCGCGGGCGGCATCGGATAGTCGCGCAGCTTGTTCGGCCGCACCCAGGCCAGTTGCTGGCCCTCGCGCGCGGTGACCACGCCTTCCCAGCGCCGGCAGATGTAGAGCGGCATCAGCAGATGGAACGTCTCATAGGCGTGGCTGGCAAAGGTCAGCGGTGCGAGGCAGGCCTCGCGCACGGTGATGCCGAGCTCCTCGTCGAGTTCGCGGATCAGGCTCGCTTCGGGGCGCTCACCCGGCTCGAGCTTGCCGCCGGGAAACTCCCAGAGTCCCGCGAGCGTCTTGCCGGGCGGCCGCTGCGCCAGCAGCACACGATTGTCGGCGTCGACGAGCGCGCAGGCGACGACGAGCGTGAGTTTCAGGTCGGGCATGATCCGATCGGTTGCGAGAGGGATGCGCCGGTCCGAGAACCAGGCACGCTGTTGAGGGAATTTTAACCTAGGCCGTTTCGCGCCCCGTTTCCACGGTTGAAATAAGCCAACCTTAATGGCCGGCCGCGTATTTTCACGGGTGAACGCCGTGGCCTCCTCATGGTTTGTTAGGCATCATTCATGCGAATTCTATCCAGCCTGCTCGGCCGCCTGCGCCGCGACGTCAGCGGCAACGTCGCAGTGACGTTCGCGATCGTCTGCGTTCCGCTGATCACCGCGGTCGGCTGCGGCGTCGACTACAGCCGCGCCAACCAGATGCGCGCCAAGCTGCAGGCGGCTGTCGACGCTGCCTCGGTCGGCGCAGTGTCCCGCACCGCGCCGGCCTTCATCGCCGCGGGCACGATGACCTCGGACGGCGTGATTGCCGCCGGCAACGACGACGCGGCAAAGATCTTCAACGGCAACATGTCCGGCACGTCAGGCTATACGCTGACCAGCCTCACGCCGGAGGTGAAGAAGGCCGGCTCGGTGCTGACCGCCACCGTGTCGTTCTCGGCCACCGTGCCGATGATGTTCATGAACATCGTCGGGTTCAAGACCATGACCCTGCAGGGCTCGTCGACGGCCAAGGCTTCGATGCCGCGATACATCGATTTCTACCTGCTGCTCGACAATTCGCCGTCGATGGGCGTGGCGGCGACGCCGGCGGACGTGACCAAGATGGTCAATGCGACCTCCGACAAATGCGCCTTCGCCTGCCACGACTACAACGACGCCAACAACTACTACAACCTCGCCAAGACGCTCAACGTCACCACCCGGATCGACGTGCTGCGCAACGCCACCCAGCAGCTGATGGATACGGCGCAGCAGACGCAGACCTATACGAACCAGTTCCGCATGGCGATCTACGATTTCGGCGCAGCGTCGAAGACGATCGGATTGCGGGCGCTGTTTTCGCTGTCGTCGAGCCTGTCCAGCGCCAAGAGCGCCGCGGGTAACATCGACCTGATGGGGGTCTACGGCAATAACGACGCCTACACGGCCGACAAGGATACGCCGTTCACCTCGATATTCCCGGCCATCAACAACGAAATCTCGACGCCCGGCGACGGCACCACCGGCTCGCCGTTGAAATACCTGTTCTTCGTCTCCGACGGGGTCGCGGACGAGAGCAACGCGTCCTGCCTGAAGCCCAAGGCCAGCGGCAATCGCTGCCAGTCGCCGATCAATCCGGCGCTCTGCACCACGCTCAAGAACCGCGGCATCAAGATCGCGGTGCTCTACACGACCTATCTGCAGCTGCCGACCAACAGCTGGTACATGAGCTGGATCGATCCTTTCAACAAAGGACCGTTCGGTCCGTCGCCGAACAGCGAGATCGCGCAGAAGATGCAGGCCTGCGCCTCGGACGGATTCTATTTCGAGGTGTCGCCGACCCAGGGCATCGCCGAGGCGATGAAGGCGCTGTTCCAGAAGGCGGTCGCCGACGCACGGATCGCGAGCTGATCAACACGCCCCCCCCGGAAGCGCGCCGGCATTTGCGCGCTGCCTTGCCGCGGTCGGTTGCGGAATCAGGACCGGTAGTCGCCGTTGATCGCGACATACTCCTTGGTCAGGTCGCAGGTCAGCACACGGTCGCGGCCCTTGCCGAGGCCGAGCGCGACCTTGATCTGCACCTTCTGCGCCTTCATCGCCTCGGAGACTTCCGCCTCGTCATAGGACGGATCGCGCGCGCCCTTCGATGCGACGCGGATGCCGTTGAACGAGATCGAGAGCTTGTCGCGGTCGGCCGGCTCGCCGGCCTTGCCGACCGCCATCACCACGCGGCCCCAGTTGGCGTCCTCGCCGGCGATCGCGGTCTTCACCAGCGGCGAGTTGGCGATCGACATCGCGATCTTGCGCGCCGACGGCTTGCTCTTGGCGCCCTCGACGATGATCTCGACCAGCTTGCGGGCGCCCTCGCCGTCGCGCGCGACCTGCTCGGCGAGGTCGGCCAGCACGGCGTTGAACGCCTTGACGAATGCTTTGGCGCGCGGATCGCTGGCGCGGCTGATCTTCGGCGCGCCCTTCGCCGCGGCGGCGCCGGTGGCGAAGGCGAGCAGGGTGTCGGAGGTCGAGGTATCGCCGTCGATCGTCACCGCGTTGAAGGTGTCCTCGACGCCGGCCTTGAGCAGCGCCTGCAGTGCGGGGGCCGTGATCGGCGCATCAGTGAAGATGAACGACAGCATTGTCGCCATGTCTGGCGCGATCATGCCGGCGCCCTTGGCCATGCCGTTGATCGTCACCCTGGCCTTGCCGAGCTTCACGGTGGCGGTCGCCACCTTCGGGAAGGTGTCGGTGGTCATGATGGCGCGCGCCGCGCCCATCCAGTCCTCAGGCGCCGCGGTGCCGGCCAACCCTTCGAGCACGCCGTCGAATTTGGTCGCATCCAGCGGCTCGCCGATCACGCCGGTCGAGGCCAGGAAGATCTCGTCCTGCTTGCAGCCGACCGCCTTGGCGGCGATGGCCGCCGTCAGCGCCGTCGACTGCTTGCCGGTCTTGCCGGTGAAGGCGTTGGCGTTGCCGGAGTTCACCACCAGCGCGCGCGCCTTGCCGCCCTTCAGCTTGGCCCGGCACCATTCGACCGGCGCCGACGGGCATTTCGACAGCGTGAACACGCCGGCCACCGTGGTGCCGGGATCGAGCAGCGCCAGCAGCACGTCGGTGCGGTTCTTGTAGCGGATGCCGGCCGCCGCAGTCGCGAGCTTGACGCCGGCGAGCGCCGGCATGTCGGGGACATCGGTGGGGGCGAGCGGGGAGACGGCTGAGGACATCGGAGAGGCTTCCGGCAGGGATGAGCGGGAAGCGCTCTGTATCATCTCAGTCGGCGTTGTGGGAGTAGATGCGCTCCCAATACTCCGCTGTCATCCCCGCGAACGCGGGGATCCATAACCACAGGGCGTTGTTGTAAGGCTCGGTACTGGCCACGTGCCTGTTCCACAGATCACGCGGTAGGGGTCCCGGCGTTCGCCGGGACGACACCTTTTGTGACGCGACGGTGACGGCTCTCTTTTGAGATGGCGCCGTCGCGTCTCAAGCCAAGCGACGATGCCGCTTACTTCTTCGCAGGCTCGGCCGGCTTTGCATCTGCCGGCTTCGCGTCCGCCGGCTTGGCGGCGTCGGCGGCCGGCTTGTCCAGACGCTCGATCTTGGCGGCCTCGCGCAGCTTGCCGACGTAGTCGGCCTGCGCCTTGCGGGTGACGTAGGTCTCGATCTGGCCCTTGACCTGGTCGAACTCCGGCGGCTTGCGGCTGCGCTTTTCCTCGACCTTGATGACGTGCCAGCCGAACTGGGTCTTCACCGGATCGGAGATCTTGCCCGGCTCCAGCGAGAAGGCGACGTTGGCGAATTCCGGCACCATCTGCTCCTTGGTGAAGAAGCCGAGGTCGCCGCCGTCCGAGGCGCCGGGATCCTTGGACTTCTTCTTGGCGAGCTCGGCGAAATCGGCACCCTTGGCGAGCTCGGCCTTGACGGCCTTGGCCTCGTCCTCGGTCTCCACCAGAATGTGGCGGGCGTGGACCTCCTGTTCGCCGCCGATCTGCTTGGCGGCTTCCTCATAGACCTTCTTCATCGCGTCCGGCGTGGTCGCGGCCTTGCCCTCGGTGGCGAGCAGGCTGTCCATCAGCAGCCGGTTGCGGGTGAAGGCGAGGCGCTTCTTGAACTCCTCGGTGTCGGCGACCTTCTTGTCCTCGGCCGCCTTGGCGACCAGCTTCATGTCGATCAGGAACGACAGCACGTTCTCGTCCTTGGTCGCCGGATCCATCTGCGCGAGGCTCTGTCCGAGCTCCTCCTCGGCGAGCGTCACGTCGCTCTTGCGGATCTCGGCGCCGTTCACCTTGGCCAGCACCGGGTTGGCATCGTCGGCGGCGCGTGCGGGCGCGGCAAGCAGGGACAACGCGAGACTTCCGGCGAGAGCGGTGGCAAGGCCGAGGCGCAGGCCGGTTTTCGTAACCGGGAACGACGTGGTCATGGAAAATCCTTGTTGAGAAGAGGGGGCTCGAGGGGGAGGCCTCAGGGCGGCCGGGACACTCGCCCAATCGCCGGGCCTTGGCAACGCGAAAAGTCTGTCAATTTCGTGAAATCGGCGACATGTTGGCGGCGACGGCCCGCCGTCGGGCGCCGTTGACAACGTTCCCCCCCAGCCATATCTCTCCCCGGTCGCTTCAAGGGCGATAGCGCTTATTTTGCTGCGTTTTTGGCCGTTGAACCCTGGTTTGCCTGTCTCCCACTCATCTGGCGGACGCCGCCCGGCGCCGAAGGTCGAGGCTGGCGCGGGTGCTGCGGTGCATCACGTCGGGAACAGCAAACCCAAACCACGAGTTACGGCTGCTACGCAGACCCCATAGAGGCAGGATTTCAGCAATGATCGGCGCGCTCGCCCGCAAGCTATTCGGCTCCGCCAACGACCGTCGCGTCAAGGGCTACCAGTCCCGTGTCAACGCCATCAACGCGCTGGAGCCGGAGCTCGCCAAGCTGACCGACGAGCAGCTCAAGGCGCGCACCGAGGAGTTCAAGACGCAGATCGCCGACGGCAAGACCCTCGACGATATCCTGGTCCCGGCCTTCGCCACCGTCCGCGAGGCCTCCAAGCGCACCCTCGGCCAGCGCCATTTCGACGTCCAGCTGATCGGCGGCATGGTGCTGCACGAGGGCGACATCGCCGAGATGAAGACCGGCGAAGGCAAGACGCTGGTGGCGACACTGGCCGTCTACCTCAACGCGCTGGCCGGCAAGGGCGTCCACGTCGTGACGGTGAACGACTACCTCGCCCGCCGCGACGCCGGCTGGATGAGCCAGATCTACGGCTTCCTCGGCCTGACCACCGGCGTCATCGTGCACGGCCTCGACGATGCCGAGCGCAAGGCGGCCTATGCCTGCGACATCACCTACGGCACCAACAACGAATACGGCTTCGACTACCTGCGCGACAACATGAAGTACCGGCTGGAGGACATGGTCCAGCGCGGGCACTATTTCGCGATCGTCGACGAGGTGGACTCGATCCTGATCGACGAGGCGCGCACGCCGCTGATCATCTCCGGCCCGCTCGACGATCGCTCGGAGTTCTACAACACCATCGACACCTTCGTGCCGAAGCTCGACAAGACCGACTACGAGGTCGACGAGAAGCAGCGCACGGTGACGCTCACCGAAGCCGGCATGGAGAAGATCGAGACCCTGCTGCGCGACGCCGGCCAGCTTAAGGGCGACTCGCTCTACGACGTCGAGAACGTCTCCGTCGTCCATCACATCAACCAGGCGCTGCGCGCACACACGCTGTTCACCCGCGACAAGGACTACATCGTCCGCGACGGCGAGGTCGTGATCATCGACGAATTCACCGGCCGCATGATGCCGGGCCGGCGCTATTCGGAGGGCCTGCACCAGGCGCTCGAGGCCAAGGAGCACCAGCCGGTACAGCCCGAGAACCAGACGCTGGCCTCGATCACCTTCCAGAACTACTTCCGCATGTACGCCAAGCTCGCCGGCATGACCGGCACGGCCGCCACCGAGGCCGACGAGCTGTTCGACATCTACAAGCTCGAGGTGCTGGAGATCCCGACCAACCTGCCGGTCGCGCGTCTCGACGAGGATGACGAGGTCTATCGCACCCAGCAGGAGAAATACGCCGCGATCCTCGCCGAGATCGAGCGCGCGAATTCGCGCCTGCAGCCGGTGCTGGTCGGCACCGCCTCGATCGAGAAGTCCGAGGTGCTGGCCGCCTATCTCAAGCAGCACGGCTACAAGCAGATCGATTTCGGCAGCGAGCGCGCGCTCGACAAGCTCTATGCGGCGGCCCGCGCCGGCAAGCCGGCCAAGCTGTTCGCAGTGCTGAACGCGCGCTTCCACGAGCAGGAAGCCTATATCGTGGCGGAAGCCGGCGTGCCCGGCGCGATCACGATCGCGACCAACATGGCCGGCCGCGGCACCGACATCAAGCTCGGTGGCTCCTTGGAGATGCGCATCCAGCAGGAGACCGGTGGCATTACTGATGAGGCCGAGAAGGCCGCCAAGATCGAGCAGATCAAGGCCGACATCGCCCGCTTCCGCGAGATCGTGTTGAAGGCCGAGGAGACGGTCGAGATCGAGCCGGCCAAGGGCTCGAAGCCTGCCAAGACCGTGACCAAGCCGGGCGGCCTCTACATCATCGGTTCCGAGCGGCACGAATCCCGCCGCATCGACAACCAGTTGCGCGGCCGTTCAGGCCGCCAGGGCGACCCCGGCCGCTCCAAGTTCTTCCTGTCGCTGGAAGACGATTTGATGCGGATCTTCGGGTCCGACCGGCTCGACAGCATGCTGACCCGGCTCGGCCTGAAGGAAGGCGAAGCCATCATCCATCCCTGGATCAACAAGGCGCTGGAGAAGGCGCAGCAGAAGGTCGAGGCGCGCAACTTCGACATCCGCAAGAACCTCCTGAAGTTCGACAACGTCCAGAACGACCAGCGCAAGGTGATCTTCGACCAGCGCGTCGAGCTGATGCAGGACGAGAGCGTCGTCGAAACGATCACCGACATGCGCCATGCCTTCATCGACGATCTCGTCAGCAAGCACGTGCCCGAGCATGCCTATGCAGAGCAGTGGGACGTGGCCGGCCTGAAGGAGGAGCTGACGCGCGTGCTCGACCTCGACCTGCCGGTCGACGAATGGGCGAAGGAAGAGGGCATCGCCGACGAGGAGCTGCTCAAGCGCATCGAGACCCACGCCGACGAGCGCATGGCCGCCAAGGTTGCGCAATGGGGCCCCGACGTGATGCGCTACGTCGAGAAGACGATCCTCTTGCAGACGCTGGACCATCTCTGGCGCGAGCACCTGGTGATGCTCGATCATCTGCGCCAGGTCATCGGCTTGCGCGGCTACGGCCAGCGCGATCCGTTGCAGGAGTACAAGTCGGAAGCCTTCACGCTGTTCGAGGCCATGATCGCGCATCTGCGCGAGGCCGTCACCGCGCAGCTGATGCGGGTCGAGATCGTGCCGCCGGAGGAGCAGCAGCAGGTGCTGCCGCCGATGCAGGCGCACCACGCGGATCCCAACACCGGCGAGGACGAGATGGCCTTCGCCAACGTGTCGCTCGTGCCGTCGTCAGGTGCAGCCCCGGTCCCGGCCGAAGCGCGCAACCCGAACGACCCCGCCACCTGGGGCAAGATCGGCCGCAACGAGGATTGCCCGTGCGGCTCGGGCAAGAAGTACAAGCACTGCCACGGAAAGTACGCGTAGGCGCGGGTCTGCGCGCGGCAGTCTCTCCATTGTCGTTGCGAGCGAAGCGAAGCAATCCAGAGTCCCGTCCGCGACTCTGGATTGCTTCGCAGCGCTCGCAATGACGCTGTCGATCGAGCTGTGCGCCGAACCCACCGCCGTCATCCCGGCGAACGCCGGGATCCATAACCGCAGGCCGGCGTGCTTGGGCACACTGCTTGCTCCAGCATGCCGCCTCACACCTGCTGGCAGCATGGGACTGAGATCAGCGCACGGCGACGCGCGCGTGATGCTGTGCTTACGAGCGGCCGTGCTGCGTCCAGCCCGACGTCCACTTTCGGATGCGCGCGGCGGAGCGTTGCAGGTTGCCGGCCTTGAGCTCGCCGGAGCAGACGGCGGCGGTCAGCGCGCGATTGATCTCGCGGCCGACGTCGGAGGTCTGATCCGCGTCGCTCAATTTGGTGAACATGATGATATCCGCGCCCGCCTTGACCGCGTCGATGGCGGCGGCGGCCGGCGGCTTGGCATCGAGGATGGCTTTCATGGCGAGATCGTCCGTCATCACCACGCCGTCGTAGCCGAGGTCGCGGCGCAGCAGGCGATCGATCGCATGTCCGTCGCTCTGGGTGGCAACGCCGCCCCATCGCCGGGAATTCGCCAGATGTCCGACCATGATCGCCCCGGCGAGCCCTCGCCTCATCAGCCGCCGGTACGGCTTCAACTCTGCCGGTGACCAGGTGGTTGTGACGTCGGCAATGCCGGCGTGGCTGTCGGCGGTCGATGATCCATGCCCGGGAAAATGCTTGAGCACCGTCAGGATGCCTTTTTTTCGGTGCGCCTGGATGAACGCCGCCGCATAGCGCACGACGGCGTCGGAGTCGGCGCCATAGCTGCGTTGCCGCTGCCCGATGACCGGGTTCGACGGGTTGGTGTTGAGGTCCACCACCGGCGCGAGATTTATGTTGATGTGCAGCGTCGCGAGCTTCTCGGCGAGCGCGGTGTAAGCGCTTCGCGCCGCCGTGATGGAGCCGCGAGCGACCTCTGCGGCCGACGGTGTTTCCGCAAGGCCGACATTCGATCCGAGCCGCTCGACCGTACCTCCTTCATCGTCGATGGCGATGAACGGAGGAGACGCGCATTTGCATGATCGGATCCGGTCGATCATCGCGGTGAGATCGTCCGATGTTCCGACGTTGCGGCCGAGGATGACGACGCCGCCGATCAGCCCCTCCTCGAGATCGGACAGGACTTGCTGAAATCCCGGATCCGATGTCTTGGTCCCGAAGAAACCGGCCATGATCATCGGGCCGACCAGTTGCGCGGTTGCCGGTCTCTTGCTGCAGTCGGCAGCAAGGCCGGTCTGACCCGTCAGCGTCAGGAATGCGGCCGCCAGGGACCGTCGACCAAATCGTCGGAGCATGGCGATCCCCGCTTGGCGGCTGTTTCGGCGACTCAGGTTCACCGGTTCAGATCACGTCGCTGACCGCAGGACTCAGATCGTCGCCAGACCGCCGACCCTTGCCCCTTCCGCAATCGTCCGCGGCGCCGCGTTCAGCTGCTCGATCGCAAAGCCGGCCGCCTTCTTGTAGCCGGCCATGAACGCGTCGCGTTCGGCCGGCGGGATCACGTCATCGATATCGGTGAACGTCCCGCCACAACGCTCGTCCACCAGATTGAGCAGGCCGAACGGTCCGGCGCCGCGGTTGCGCAGGATGACCTGCGAAATCGGGCCGCACAGTTTCTCGTCATAGGCCGCGAGCGCGGCGGGCGTCACGCCATGCAGCAGCAGGCAGGCGCCGAGCACGCGCGCGTCCACGATCGCCTGGCTCGCGCCATTGGAGCCGGTCGGATACATCGCATGCGCGGCGTCGCCCATCAGCGCCACGGGGCCGTCGACCCAGGTCGAGACCGGATCGCGGTCGATCATCGGGTTCTCATAGGCGCCATCGGCGCCGGCGATCAGCGCGGGCACGTCGAGCCAGTCATAGGTCCAGCCGGCGAAATGATGCGCGAACTCAGCTACCGGCACCTGCCGGAACCAGCCGGTCTGCTTCCAGCCCTCGGTGTTGTCCATCGTCACTTCCGCGATCCAGTTGATCAGCGCCAGTCCGGTCTTCGGATCGGGATGCGAGATCGGATAGACCACGACGCGATGGCGGTGAGTACCCAGCCCGACGAAGGACGAGCCGGTGCGCATCGGCTTCGCCCAGGTGACGCCACGCCACATTACCGCGCCGCCCCAATGGATCGGTGGCTGCGTGGGGTGCATCTGCGCGCGCACCGCCGAATGAATGCCGTCGGCGCCGATCAGGAGCCGCCCGTGCTGCTCTGAGCGCGACCCATCGGCATACTCGATGCGTGCGGTCACGGAGCCGTCCGCATGCTTCTCATAGCCGCTGACGCGGCTGCCGAGCCGTACGCAATCAGCGCCAGCCCGCTGCACCAGCCGGCTGTACAGCAACATGTGCAGCTTGCCGCGATGCACCGCATATTGCGGCCAGTTGTACCCGGCGAGCAGCCCGCGCGGCTCGGAGTAGATGTCGTTGCCGTTCAGCCCGACCAGCGCCCATTCTTGCGCGGGCACGCCGACCTGATCGAGATCGTCAGCGCCGATGCCCAGATCATACAGCTCGCGCACCGCGTTGGGCTGCAAATTGATGCCGACGCCGAGCGGCCGCATCTCGCGCACGCTCTCATAGACGATGCAGGGCACGCCGATCTGCTGCAGGGTCAGCGCCGTCGCCAGGCCGCCGATGCCGCCGCCGGCGATGATGACAGGAAGATCGGTCATGGGCATGGTCCTGGGCATGGTCCGTCGCGCGTGAACTCGGGAAACAAGGTTCGAAGAACGGCCAAGGGGACGCGGGCGCGGCACTGCAGCGCGCGCGGATCGCCTCCCCTCGATCCACGGCCGGCATTGTCTGCCGGTCTGAAGGGAAAAGGCCTAGTTCAGAAGGCCGGCGGAGACAAGGGGAATGGGCAATCCGCGCCGCCGTGGTAGGCTGGTGCCATGCGACACTCATTTTTTTTCTGCCTTTGGGCGGCTCTCCTGCTGGCCGGCGTCGCGAGCCCGGCGCTGGCCTTCGATATCGAGGCTCACCGCGGCGGGCGCGGCCTTTTTCCGGAGAACACGCTGCAGGCCTTTGCAGCATCACTGCTCTGGCGTGTCGATACGCTCGAGCTCGACGTCGGCGTCACCCGCGACGGCGTCCTCGTGGTGTCGCACGAGCGGCGGCTCCATCCCGACCTCGCGCGTGACGCGGCCGGCAACTACGTCGCGCCGCCCGGACCGCTCTTGATCGAGTTGCCGTTGGCCGATGTGCAGTCCTACGATGTCAGTCAGATCCGTCCCGGCAGCGACTACGCCAAGCAGTTTCCGGAGCAGCAGGCCCCGTCCGGCACGAATCCTTCGGTACGGCGAATTCCGACGTTGAAGGAGGTCATCGACCTCGTGCGGCGAGCAGGCAACGAGCATGTGCGTCTCAACATCGAGACCAAGCTCGATCCTGCTTTTCCTGCGGAGGCGCCGGACCCGCAGCGGTTCGTGACTTTGCTGCTCGATCTGATCGATGCAGAGCAGTTCTCGGGCCGGGTCATGATCCAGTCGTTCGACTGGCGCACCCTGCAGCTGGTGCAGCAGCGCGCGCCCGCCATTCCAACCGTGTATCTGACGATACAGCACGGCAAGGCGCCGAACGTGTCGCTGACCCAGGCGACGCGCTGGACCGCAGGCTTTGACCCCGCCGATCACGGCGGCTCGCTGCCGCGGACGATTCACGCGGCGGGTGGCAAGGTGTGGTCGCCCTACTTCGCCGACATCACGCCGGAGCTGATCGGCGAAGCGCATGCGCTTGGGCTGAGCGTCGTGGTGTGGACCGTTAACAAGCCCGAGGACATGGCGCGGCTCATCGATGGCGGTGTCGACGGCATCATTTCAGATCGTCCGGATCTGTTGCGTTCCGTCGCCATGCAAAAAGGTCTGGTGAAGCTGCGTGGTATGCTGCATCTGCACTCCTCCGAACCGAAGCCGCCAGCCAAGTGATCGTGGCCAACGACCTTGCAGGGGCATTCCGCGGCAAGTCCTCTTGGCAATCGCGGAGCGCTTTGCCGGGAGGACTCGAATCCGGAATCGTGAGCTGAGAACGCGAAGACCATCTCGTCATTCCGGATTCGGCGCGACTGCGGGCGGTCGGCGAGATTGAGCCGCTCAGCTCAACCCATCACCACCTCATGCCGGATCACGAACGGCGCCAGCAGCGTGTGCACCTCGTTCGCGATCGCCTCGCGGCTCTCCGCCGGCACGTTGCGCAAGGTCACCATCGCGATGCTGCCGTGGCTGCCATGCGGGCCGACCTTCACGCTGCAATCGACGCCGCGATCCGTGAGCTGCTTCAGTACGCCTGTGAACACCCGCGTCGCGGCGTCCCAGCGCAGCTGCGGCTTGAACACCTTGCCCACACCCGTGACCGGCATCGGATCGATCGGGATGATCTGCACCGGCACCGCGGCACGCTCCGGCGTGCGGGCGCGCACCCAGTCCTCCAGCTCGCCCGGCTGCACGCTCGCGCCCGGCTTGAGCTGGACATAGCCGATCGGCAGTTCACCCGCGTAAGCGTCGGGCTGGCCGACCACCGCGGCGAAGCCGACGGCGGGATGCTGGAACAGGATCTCCTCGATCGGCGCCGGATCGATGTTGTGGCCGCCGCGGATCACGAGATCCTTGGCGCGGCCGGTGATCCACAGGAAGCCGTCGGCATCGAGCCGGCCGAGATCGCCGGAGTTCACCCAATGTCCCTGGACGAAGGCGCCCTTGTTGTGGACGTCGTCGAGATAGCCGGAGAACACGCCGGGCCCGGCCATGATGACGACTCCGATCTCATCCGGTGCGCAATCGCGCTCGTAACGGCCATCGGCGTCGAGCTTGACGATCCGCACCTTGGCGTAAGGCAGGGGCAGGCCGACCGAGCCGAGCCGGATCGGCTGGTCCGGATAGGCCATGGTGTGCACGCTCGCGGTCTCGGTCATGCCGTAGACTTCGATCACCGGCAGCTTGAGCTTGTCCATGATCGCCTGTCCGACCGCGACCGGAATCGCCGAGCCGCCGCCTGCGGCGTAGCGCAGGCTGGAGATGTCGGCATCGCCCTGCGGCACCGCGAGCGTCGCCGCCAGCACGGTCGGCACGCTCGACAGCGTCTCCGGCTTGAAGCGCTCGACCAGGCCCCAGATGTTGCGCACCGCGTTCGGATTGCGCCAGCCGGCGCCAGAGAGCACGACGAGGCAGCCGCCCGCCGACAGCGTCTGCAGCGCCTGGGTCAGCGATCCCCCGACATGAAACAGCGGCATGCCGAACAGCAGCGTGCCGCCGGGCCTGGCCTTCAGGATCAGGTTGACGCCCCAGGCCTGATAGACCTGATTGCCATGGCTGTGGCGCACCAGCTTCGGCGTGCCGGTGGTGCCGCCGGTGTGGAAATAGGCGGCGGTGTCGCTCGCCTTGATCTGCCGGCCGCTGACCAGATGATCGCTCGGCTGCGGCCCGATCAAATCGTTGAAGGCATGAATGCCGTTGGCAGGATCACCGCCGCCGCCATGCACCTGCACGATCGCCTTGAGGTGCTTGAGGCCGCCGCGCACCTTCTCCACCTTCTGCCAGATGTCGGTGCCGGGCAGGGGACCGAGCGCCACCAGCACCTTGGTCTTGGCGGCATCGAGAATCTCGGCGATCTGGTGCGGCTCAAGCAGCGGATTGACGGGGTTGGCGATGCCGGCCGCCTCGGCGCCGAACAGCGTCACGAACGCGTCCGGCACCAGAGGCAGCATGAAGCTGACGACGTCGTCAGGGCCGACGCCGAGCGCATGAAACATGTTCGCGGCCTGCGTCACCCTCGCGACGAAGTCGCGATAGGAGATCACGACCGGCGTATCGGCGGGATCGGCATTCTGCAGAAACTGGATCGCCGGCGCGTCCGGATTGGCAGACGCGCCGCATTTCAGCGCCTCATAGGTGCTCCGCGCGGCGATGCGTTCATCATACGGCGTCTGCTCGAAGGCGCGGATGTCAGCGGTGCTGGCGAATGTCGGATAGTCGCTGCCGATGGCGCGATCGAGCAGATGAATGCCCATGGCCTGTCCTCCCGGTGTCGTGTCCTCGTCCGGCCGATGCGGCCGGTGATCGCGCGCGGGCTCTGTGGCCCGTTTGTCGCGATCGCGAGAGGACAGGATGAGCGAGGATTCGTCTTGCGTCTATCCCGGTATGATTGGGGACTCCGGGAGAATTGTCGCAGCAACGCTGCGCTGCAGCGTTAGTTGGGGAGAAGCGCGCGCTGTCGCTCACCCGGATCGAGCCCCGCCATGCGCTGTGCGATACAGCGCCCTCTCCCACAAGGGGAGGCGGCGCATTAACGCGCACCGCGAATCGATCGTTCAAGCAGCGCCTCCTCAGCTCGCCGCGTCGATCAAATTTTCGAGCAGCCGCTTCAGCTCGCCGGTGGCCTTGTCGCCATAGTTCTCCAGGATGTGCGCTTCCTGGCTGGCCGCCAGCGAGTTCAGCCGCTTGCACAGCGCCTTGCCATGGTCGCTGATGAACATCAGCACCTTGCGGCGGTCGTGGGCGTCCTGGCGACGGTAGACCAGCGAGTCCGACACCATGCGGTCGATCATCTTGGTCAGGGTCGGGTGGTTCAGCAGCACCGCGTCGGCGAGGTCGCCCATCGAGTGTCCCTCGCCGTCCGAGAGCACCTTGAGGATGCGCCACTGCTCGACGGGCACGCCTTCCGTGCTGAGGCGCGATTCCAGCTGCCGGTTGATCTCCCGGTTGGCCTGCGCGAGCAGATAGGCGAGATGTTCGGTGAGGGGGGTGTTGGGATGGGGCGGTTTGGCCACGATGAACTTCGCTTGCGGTCCCGGCTTGAATGAATGTCCGGCAGTTGCTGCCCGATCTATATGCATCCCAATTCTTGAACATTCAACATTTTCGAATAGGATATTTGCCGAACGCGTGCTGATTTTGACGGCGTATGACCGCCGGCCCACTCTGGGCCAGACACGGTTGCGGCCAAGGAGTGGGTGTGCTCTCGACAGGATCCGTCACGGCCGGGCGTCTCGGTCTGCCGCCATCCCTGCTGTTCAGGAGCCCGCCCCGGCGGGCCGGCCTTCCCGCACTCGCCCCCTTCGATCCCGACCGTCTCCAGCGGCGCGGCTCCCGGAGCCGGCTGCGCATCGGCAACTTCCTCACCTTCTCCGGCTCGCCCGGCATCTGGGGGCCGGCCGCGACCAACAGCGCGCTGCTGGCCGTGTCCGAGATCAACCGCCGCGGCGGCATCCTCGGCCGCGAGATCGAATTGTCGTTCTACGATTCCGGCGGCCCGGTGGCGGAGGTGGCCGAGCGCGCCAGGGATGCCCTCGAATTCGACGATATCGACGTCGTGACGGGCTCGCATATCAGCGCGGTCAGGCTGGCGCTGCGCCGGCTCACCCGCGGCCGCATCCCCTATGTGTATACGCCGGTCTATGAAGGCGGCGAGCGCACGCCCGGCGTGATGGCGATCGGCGAGACGCCGCACAGCCAGACGCGCCCTGCCATCCACTGGCTGGCGGAGAACAAGCGCGCCCGGCGCTGGTACCTGATCGGCAGCGACTATGTCTGGCCGTGGCAGTCGCATCTTCAGACCAAGACCTACATCACCGAGGCCGGCGGCCAGGTGGTCGGCGAGGAGTTCGTGCCGGTCGGCGAGGATGATCACCAGGCGCATCTGGCGCGCATCCGCGCCGCCCGGCCCGATGTCGTGCTGGTCTCGCTGATCGGCACCGACAGCATCACCTTCAACCGCGCCTTCGGAGAATCGGGCCTCGCCGCGACCACGCTGCGTCTCGCCGGCGCGGTGGACGAAACGGTGCTGCTCGGCATCGGCGCCGACAACACCGAGAACCTGTATACCTCTTCCGGCTATTTCAGCTGCATCGGCTCCAAGGCCAATGACGCGTTCATGAGCCGCTACACCGCCATGTTTGGCGCCCAAGCGCCGCCGGTCGGATCGGTCGGCCAGTCGAACTACGAGGGCCTGCGCTTCCTGAAGGCCGCCGCCGAGCGCGCCGGCTCGCTGTCCCTGCGACCGCTCGCTGCCGCCGGCCGCAACATCGTCTATTCCGGCGCGCGCGGCGAGGTGACGATCCGGCAGGGCCGCGCCGGCATGGCGATGCATCTCGCCGCGGCCGACGGGCTCGATTTCAAGATCATCCGAACGTTCTGAGACGTCCGCCTGCTCAGGCAGCCGCAGCGCTCTTGGCAGGCGCGCGCGCCGGCGCTGTCGGCACGTCGCGGATCATCCGGCTGATCGCCTCCTGCGGCATCGGCTTGCCGAACAGGAAGCCCTGCACGCTGCTGCAGCCCTCCTCGCGCAGGAAGGCGAGGTGCTGCTCGGTCTCGACGCCCTCGGCCAGCACGGGGATGTTGAGGCTGCGCCCGAGCAGCAGGGTCGCCTTGACGATCGCCGCGGCGTGCACGCTGGTCTCGACCGACTGGATGAAGCTCTTGTCGACCTTGATCTTGTCGAACGGAAACACCTGCAAGGTCGACAGCGACGAGTAGCCGGTGCCGAAATCGTCCATCGCCACCGTGACGCCGATAGCCTTCAGCGCCTGCATTACCTGTAGCGCGTGCTGGCGGTCGGCGATGATGCCCGTTTCTGTCAGCTCGATCTCCAGCCGCTCCGGCGCCAATCCGGTCTCGCGCAGCACCTCGGCGACGCGCTTCGGCAGGTCGTGGTTGAGCTGCATTGGCGCGACGTTGACGGCGACCTTGAACGGCTGGCTCCAGCTCGCGGCGGTGGCGCAGGCGGTGCGCAGCACCCAGTCGCCGATGTCGACGATCAGCCCGGTTTGTTCGGCCATCGGAATGAAATCGTTCGGCGGCACGCGGCCCTTCACCGGGTGATTCCAGCGCAGCAGCGCCTCGAAGCCGATGATGCCGCCGCTCTGCGTGTCGTTCTGCACCTGGTAGTGCAGCTCGAACTCGTTGCGCACCAGCGCGCGCTTGAGGTCGATGGCGAGCTCGGCGCGGCGCCGGCTGGCCTCGTCCATCGACGGCTCATAGGTGCAGATCTTGCCCTGGCCGAGACTCTTGGCGCGGTACATCGCGAGGTCGGCGCGGGTGAGAAGCTCGTCGGCGGTGAGGCCGTGGTCGGGATGCAGCGCGATGCCGATGCTGCAGCCGACCGAGAGGTTGCGTTCCTCCCACTCGACAGGCGCCAGCACCAGCGTGCGCATCCGCTCGGCGAACTTCGCCGCCTCGGTGCGCGCGAAGATCTCGCTCTTGACGGCGACGAACTCGTCGCCGCCGATCCGCGCCAGGAACTCGCCGGGCTGCAGCGTCGATGCAATACGCTGCGCGATCATCGTCAGCACCGCATCGCCCGCGGCATGGCCGTGGGCGTCGTTGATGTCCTTGAAGCGGTCGAGGTCGATCGCGAGCACCACCAGGTGCGCCGTCTCGTCGCCGTCGGTCAGCAGCGGCGCCAGCCGATGGCCGAGGCCGTTGCGGTTGGGCAGGCCGGTCAGCGGATCCTGCAACGCGAGCTGCCGATAGCCTTCGACAGCCTCCTGCGCCGCCTGCAGATCGATCATATAGGCCGAGGCGGCCATCGCCATGATCAGGCCGATGCCGGTGACGATGCTGATCAGCATCACGCTGTCGGACAGCGATTGCACGGGGGTATCGATGCCGGCCATCGGCGCCAAGGTCAGCGCGGCCATGCCGGTGAAATGCAGGCTCAGGATCGCGAGCACCATCGCCAGCGAGCTGCCATATTTGCAGAACCGTGTGACGGGACGGGCGATGCGGTTGGCGGCGACGGTGCCGAAGCCCGTCGCCAGCACGACCGAGAGCCAGATCGCCGGCGCGTGCCAGGTTCGGATGCCGTCGAGATTGAGCGCGCCCATGCCGGTGTAATGCATCGCGGCGATGCCCAGCCCGAACACGGCGCCGCCGGCCTCGATCAGCGGGCCGCGCTGCGTTCGCGTGGTGATGAAGAAGCCCAGCCAGGAAAACACCACGGCGAGGCCGAGCGAAGCGAACGTGAGTCCCGCCTCGAACGAACGGTTGCCGGATGCGTCATAGCCGAGGATGGCGGCAAAATGCGTCGTCCAGACCGTGCCGCCGGCGACCAGCCCGGCCAGGAACAGCAGATGGAAGCGTCGCAGGCCAATGTTGCGGCGGACGCGCGCCAGCAGCCGCATCGACAGCAGGGAGCCGAGCACGCAGACCAGCAGCGCGGCGGCGACGTAGCGCAGATCATGATCGGCGGGCAGGCAGGACAGAATCGTCAACATCGGCAATTTACCTCACGCAGCCAGCTACGCTCCGCGGCGGGACGGGTTTTGGCGCGCGCGGAATCGCGGTTAGCGAAGCGTCAACGCGGGCAGCACCTCTGCCCGCGTTGAGTCATGCACGAGGTTGGACAGCCGATGATTAAGCCGCCGGCCGCCGGCGCTGGGTTTCGCCATGGAACCTGGGACATCGTGACGAAACTGCCAACGCCATGCACGACTCTTTGCGGAGCTGGAACACGCAGGACTATTTGCTGGCGACGTTGCCGGGCAGCGCGTAGGCCCGCACATAGTCGCCGAGCTTGGTGCCGAACGAGCCGTGGCCGCCATCGACGGTGACGACATACTGTTTGCCGCCGGCCTCGTAGGTCATCGGCGTCGACTGGCCGCCGGCCGGCAGCCGGTCCTGCCACAGCAGGCGGCCGTCCTTGACGTCGAAGGCGCGGATGTAGTCGTCCATGGTGCCGGTCAGGAAGGCGACGCCGCCCGCAGTGACCATCGGGCCGCCGAGCATCGGTACGCCCAGCTTGAACGGCAGCGGCAGCGGCGCCTGGTCGCGGATGGTGCCGACGCGGTGCTGCCAGACGATCGCGTTGGTCTTGAGGTCGATGGCGGCGAGACTGCCCCAGGGCGGCGCCATGCAGGGGATGCCGAGCGGCGACAGGAAGATGCCAAGCGAGACGCCGTAGGGCGTGCCGTACATCGGCTGCACGCCGAGCTCGGTGCCCGGCGGATGCGCGGCGTTGGGTTCGGCCGGATTGTCCTTGCCGCGCGGCACCAGCCGCGACACGAACGGGATCGACTGCGGATTGGCGATCGCGATCTTCTTCACGGGATCGATCGCGATGCCGCCCCACTCGAACATGCCGAAATCGCCGGGATAGACCAGGGTGCCCTGCTCGGACGGCGGCGTGAACGGACCTTCGTAACGAAGCCGCTTGAACATGATGCGGCACGCCAACTGATCGAACATCGTCGCGCCCCACATCTGCGCGCCCGAGAGCTCCTTTCGCGGCCGGAAGCTCAGTTCGGAGAAGGGTTGTGTCGGCGACAGCCGGTCGCCGGGCGCAGCGCCCTGCGGCACCGGCTTCTCCGGCGCGGGGACCAGCAGATGCCCGTCGCGGCGATCGAGCACGAAGATGTTGCCGGTCTTGGCCGGCACGTAGATCGCCGGCACCACGCCGTCCTTGCCGGGCATGTCGACCAGGCTCGGCTGCGACGGCATGTCCATGTCCCACAGATCATGATGCACATTCTGGAACGACCAGCGCAATTTTCCCGTGGCGATGTCCAGCGCCACCAGCGCCGAATCATAGCGCTCGTTGTCGGCCGAGCGGTTGCCGCCCCAGATGTCCGGCGAGCTCGAGCCAAGCGGGATGTAGACCAGGCCGAGCGCCTCGTCGGCCGCGCCGACGCTCCAGCCGTTCGGCGAGCCCGGCGTGAAGTGATGCGTGGCCGACGGCATCTCGTTGGGATCGGGATTGCCGGGATCGAACGCCCACAGCAGCTTGCCCGTGTAGACGTCGAAGCCGCGGATCGCGCCCGACGGCACCTTGTTGGAGTAGTTGTCGATCACGGCGCCGGCCATGATCACGACCTTGTCGGTGACGACCGGCGGCGAGGTGCCTTCGTAGAAGCCGAGCGTGGTGATCTCGTTGCCGGCCTTGAGATCGATCTGGCCGTGCTCGCCAAAGCCCTCGCATGGCTTGCCGCTGTCGGCGTCGAGCGCAAACAGCCTTCCGTCATTGGTCGGCAGGAAGATGCGCCTGGCGCATTCCGTCGGGGCCGCCGCGCCTGACACGTCGACCGCGCCCGGCTTGGTCTCGTGATAGGCCACGCCGCGGCAGGTCATGTGCTGGAAATTCTTGTGATGCTCGATCTTCGGATCGAACGTCCAGCGCTGCTTGCCGGTGGCGGCATCGAGCGCGAACACGATCTGATGCGGCGAGCAGGTGTAGAGCAGATCGCCGATCTTCAGCGGCGTGACCTCGTTGGTGAACTCGTCGGGATCGTCGGGCCCTTTGCGGTCGCCGGTGCGGAATTCCCAGGCGAGCTTGAGAGTCTTCACATTGTCGGGTGTGATCTGCTTCAGGCTCGAGAAGCGCGTGCCGAAATTGGTCGCGCCATAGGCGGTCCAGTCCGCCTGCGCCTCGGCTGGCGCGGTATCGGTGCCGGCCGTCGCCGCCGCGGTCCGCGGCAGCGCGCCATCGGCGCCGAAACGATCGCCGCGCAAGGAGGCGCCGAGCACGACCACGGCTACCGCAAGCACGGCCACGAGCCCCCAGCGCGCCGCGCGCATGTCGCCCACCAGATGCGCCGTGATGAATGGCAGCAGCAGCCAGACGCCGAGCGGCACCAGCACGTCGCCGCGCGGCGCCAGCGACCAGAAATCCAGCCCGACCTCCCAGATCGCCCAGATCATCGTGCCCAGCAGCAGCGCCGCATAGATCCACAGCGCCGCCGCATGCCGCCGCCACAGCAGCACCGCGACGACCAGCAGCGCGAGGCCTGCGACCAGGTAATACGGTGAGCCGCCGATCGCGGCGAGCCACGCCCCGCCGGCGAGCAGCGCGAGGCCCATCAGGCCGACAACGATCGCGGTGAAGGTGAGCAGCGGCGCGCGCTGCAGATGGCGGGCTGCGGCCATTGCGCGGCTCCAGGCTGATGATGACAGGCCGCGGCGCGACGCCGCAGCCGCGTCATGAACGGCGAGGAAGGGCGGAAGTTCCTGGCCGTGCAGGGCACGGGATGGGGCCGCCGCGCGGTCGCCGATCTCCCTCCCGGCACACGGCCTTTTGCGCGCCTTCCGTGGCCGGACCGGGTTGCCGCTCCGTGACGGAATTAATACGATCCCATGTCAGTCACATGAAAATTGGAGTGCCCGGATGCGTGCGCAGTCGCGAGCCCTGTCGAACCCGGTCGCCCTGTGGTGGGCGATGCTGACGCTCGTCAGCCTCGCCAACATCGTGTTCTGGTTCATCCTGTACCGCCAGCTCAACGGCGGCAGCAGTTCGGCGGGTCAGGCGTCCCAGACCGGTTCGATGCTGGCGCTGTCGGCGGCCTATGTGTTCGGCTGCGCCTTCCGCTCGGTGCTGCCGCGCGCCGACGTGCAGCGCATCTGCCTGGTCGACAGTTGGCTGTCGAGCGTGTTCGTCGGCCGCACCGTGGCGACCATCGCCGAGATCGCCTTCGCGGCACAGTGGGCCATCATCCTGGCGCAGCTCGGCGCCATCGCCGATGCCGAGACCGCGGTGAACATGGCTCGCATCATCGTGCCGCTGATCGTCGTCGCCGAGATCTGCTCCTGGTACGCCGTCGTCACCCGGAATTTCCTGTACAACGCGATCGAGAACTCGCTGTGGGCGGTGGCCTTCCTGTTCGTCGGCATCGGCCTCGGCCGGCTGCTGCCGGAGTTCGACGGCCTGGTGCGCGGCCTGCTGATCGCGGGCCTCGTCGGCATCGCCTGCTATCTCGCCTTCCTCGTCGTGATCGATGTCCCGATGTATGTGAAGCGCTGGCGCATCGAGCGCGCCGCCGGCACGCCGCTGCTGCATCCGCTCGCCGGCCTGCGCGACTCCGCCACGCGCTGGACCGTCACCCACGAGTTCGAGCACTGGAGGGAAGAGATCGCCTGGATGTCGCTGTATTTCAGCGCTGCCGTCTGGGGGTCGCTGGCGCTGTGCGCGCTCTCGGCGATGAATGATCACCTGCCGCGGGATCGCGCGCAGGCGACCGGCGCGCCACCGGCCATCGTCCAGCAGAGCGCCGATCGGTCCTGACGCGACACCCCGCCGTGAAGTCACGGCGGGATGTCCTGCTTGCCTCAGCCATGCATCGCGAAGTGATGCGAATCGTCCATCTGGACGATGTGGCTGTAGTCGGCGTGCGGCGCGTCGTGCACGGCCACCGGCGCGTGGTCGAAATTCGGCGGCACGATGCCGGTGTTGCCGGCGTGGCCATGGTCGCCGAAATTGTCGACGATGATCGGGTTGTGCGACGAGCCTTCGCCGTGCAGCGGACCGGAGCCGAATCCGGAGCCCAACCCCGAGCCTTGGCCGCCCTGGGCGTTGTCGCCCGCGTGCTGGATCGCCGAGGCGATCGAGTCCCAGAACCCGCCGTGGCTGCCGCCCTCGGACCCGCCATGGGCGACCGCGATGCCGTCACCGCGCAAGCCGTCCTGCGCCAGCTTGAAGATATCGCCGATCGCGGCGCCGAGATCGCCATGGCTGAGGTCGTTGACCAGCGAGCCCAGATCGTGGCCAATCGCGTCGAGCTGCTGCCCCAGCGAGTGGCTCAAATCGCCCGCGGTCTGCGCCAGCCCGTTGAGGCCTTCGCCGACGAAGTGGCCGACGCCATCGACGATTCCGGTGCCGACCGCATCGGCGCCGTGCGCGATGCCGGAGATCGCCTCGCCGATCGGTCCGCCGATCAGGTGGCCGGCCGCCGACGCCGTGTCGGTGACCACGCCGATGGCCCCGTCAGCCACCGCCACGCCGGCGTCGAAGCCGCCCTTCACCACCGCGCCTGCGGCGTCGAGCGCGTCCATGCCGACCTCGCCGGCCGTTCCGACGATGGTGCCGGCCATGTCGAGCGCGCCGTGGCCGACTGCGCCCGCTGCCTCCAGCCCGGCCTCGCCGAGGCCGACCGCGGTGTGCGCGAGGTCGCCGGCGACGTCGAGGGCGCCATGCGCCACGTCGCCACCGACCTTGAGCCCGCCGTCGACGATGTCGCCGCCGATATGCTTGACGTCGTTGATGACGCCGTCGAGGTCGCCATGCACCAGGTGGCCGACGCCGGACGCCACGTCGCTCACGACGTTGATCCCGGTGTGGAGGACGTCGCCGCCGACATGGACCACGGTCGACGCGACGTCGCCGACGGTGTGAAGCAGGCCGCCGCCGATCGCCTCGGCGCCATGCCCGATCGCGCCGAGCACGCCGCCGACGGTATGGATGGCCTCGCCGCCGAGCGCGCCGATCCCGTGCACCACGCTGCCCACGGCATGCGCGGCATCGCCGGCGACGTGCTCGACCGTGTTGACCACGGCACCCGCCGCGCCGCCGACTGCGCCCGCCACATCCTTCGCGACGTCCTTCACGTCATCGACTGCGGAACTGACGGCATCTCCGATATCATCCCAAAAGCTCATGACCTGCTCCTCTCGGTTGCGTCACCTCGCCTCGGGTGACGCGCCGTTTGTCGCAGATCGCGTCCGCGCGCTCCGTGCGCGACATCACGCAGGCTGAGAGGTGGCAGGGCTCCGGCGCGAAGCCTGTCGACAAGACCAGGCCATCCACGTCCTCGGGGGCCGCGGGGAGGGACATGCGTGGATGCCGGCGCAGGTCGCGCAACTCATTAGCAGGCGCTGATCGCGGTCATTCAGGGGAGCGTCGGTGTGATGCTCAGCGGCGGTTCAGGCGTGGCCGATCCAGCCATGCCAGGTCAGCGCGGTGAAGAACGGACGGGCATCGCGAAAGCCGCCGCCGCGCAGGATCGCCTCATCGTCCTCCGGACTGAGCATGTTGACGCTGGCATCGACGGTCGCGCGCATCGTCCTTGCCTGCTCGGGGTCCGTGCCCGACGCAACGGCATAGGCCGCGTAGCGATCCAGCCACAGAGCCCGCTCAGTCGGCTCCTTCGGCAGGCAGCTATGGGCGACCACGAACGGCGCGCCAGGGCGGAGCCGGTCGTGCACGGCGCGGACTGTCTGCAAACGCTCCGGCGTTGCCAGAAAATGCAGCGTCAGCAGGCATGTCGCCGCGTCGAACGGGCCGGCCGGCGCAGCGTCGATGGTGCCCTCGATCAGTTCGACCCGGCTGATCCGCGCGCCGAGCGTGCGTTCGGCGAGTCGCAGCATCTGCGGCGCCGGATCGACCCCGACGAAGGTCCAGGATGGGTGCGCTTCGGCCAACGCATTGAGCTCGAGCCCGCCGCCCGCGCCCAGCACGAGCACCCGCGCATGGTCGGGCGCCCGCTCGGCCAGCAGAACCGCCGTCATGCGGTGCAGCCCGTCGAGACCGGGCACGAAGCGCCGTGGACCATCGGTGTAGCGCGCGACGAATTCGGGATCGGAAAACGCGCGGATGAACTGCTGAGCGCCGTCGGCAATGTCAGCCGGCATGACAAATGTCTCCCTTGCGAGGTCGCTTGCGTCGTTCGAGGCGGTCGTGGAAATCAGCGCTCAGCGCCGCCAGCGTGATGGCACCGAGACGGGACAGCAGCAACGTCTCGGCGGCCCGGATGGAGGTGTCGAGCGCGGCATTGACCGCCTGCTCGACGAGACAGTTGGGATTGTCGCTCCGATGGCCGATCGCGAACAGCGACGGACGTCCGAGCGAATCGTAGACGTCACGCAGGGTGACGGCCGCCAGATCGCAGGCGAGCGTCCAGCCGCCGCCATGGCCTTTCTCGGAGCGCACATAGCCGCTGTCCCGGAGCCCCGCCATGATTCTGCGGATCACGACCGGGTTGGTCTGCATCATCGCTGCGAGCGCCTCGGAGGTGACCGGACCGTCGTGCTCCGCCATGTGGAGCAGGACATGGAGGATGCCGGACAACTGGCTGTTGGGTCTCATGTAACTTTTAATATGACATGATGCCCGGAACGTCAACCGGCCTGCCTTCGTGCGGCCTTGGGCGATGCTGTCGTGTCCGCCCGTCGGGCGACTCGGTCCTGCTGCTCGTCGCGAATGCGGGCGCCTTCATTCCCCCGATCCGCCGCAAAGTCTCTGGCGCGGAAAACCGGATTTCGCCTGCGCGTTCAGGCTGATTTGGGCTGTCCAGTCCCGTGAGCAAAAATATTCCGCTTCGCAATTTCGGAAATTCGTGATCTATTCATTCCATCCCGCCTCATCGACGAGGGGCGCTGCGCGGTCGTCACGAAGCGTGGAGTGCGGGATGTGATGGGCGGGCCGGTTTGCAGCGTGACTTGATCGCGCCGACGAACAACACCGGTCCGTACGGTCAAGTCGCGTGGTCCTGGCCTCCCGACGCTGAGGTCAAGCCGGCTGATGATGCCTCGTGCATCTCGCCGGTGATGGGGGCAAGACAGCCCGGTCCCCAGGGAGAGCGCGAAGCAGCCGTTCAAACCGTCGCGCAGGGAGGGCCGGATCGTCCGGCTGGACCTGTGGTTCCTGCCGCCTGCATTTTTTTCGCAGGCGGGCCACGGGCCTCAGTCGAGGTCCGGCCTTCCCTGCACCCTCGGTCTTGAAGAGGGTGAGATCGATGCATCACTCGGACGCCGAATGCGCCGCGAGAACAGAGACGCGCATCCCCAGATGCAGTTTGAGATCGTTGACCACGATGGCACCACGAACGCGGTGCTTCCCCTCCAGGGGAGGGTGGCGTCATGCGTTCGGATCGGCTCTTCCGAGCCGGCGGCGCCGACGTCCTACCTACTTGAATCCCGAAAACCGGCTGTCGAACGAGTTCGACTGCAGCACCGGGACGGCGCCGGAGACCAGCGCGGTCTGGGTCTGGGCGGGAGCCGAGGCGGTGGTGGCCGGCGCCTCGCTGGTCGCGGGCTTGAACGGCGGCCGCGCGGCAGCCTGCCGGGTCTCGGCGGGCTTGGCCGCGACCGGCTTCGGCGCTGGCTTGGTCTCGGCGGGCTTCGCCTCTGCGGTCTTGCTCGGCGCGGGCTTGGCTGTCGCTGTGCTCTCTGCCGCCGCATTGCCGCCGATCCCGACCTTGCGGGCGAGGCTCGACATGAAGCTCGGCTTCTCGGGCGCGCTGACGGCCGCCACGCGGGTCGACGGCGCGCTCACCGGCGCCTCCGCGGCACTGGCCGGCATCGCGACCTCGTCGGCGCCGGGCGCGCGCGGCGGGTTGACGTGACCGGGGATCGTGCCTGGCGCGGCCTGGAAGTTGGCGAGCGACAGGCCCGGCGCCTCGCCGGCGTCGGACAGGCCGGTGGAGGCTCCGGGCACGCGGCTGGCGAAGATCGGATTCATGCCGCCGTCGATGCCGGTGTTGAGCTTGGCGACCGGCGTGCCCTTGGCGACGAGCTTGGCATATTCCGCCTCGTCGGCCTGCTGCTTGTCGCGCACGGCGGCGGTGATCTCGTCGGGCACGACATAGGCCGGGCACTTGGCAGAGGCGTCGAACACCGGATCATGCGTCGCGCCCGGCGGCTTCTGGGCGTTGAAGACGTATTTCTTCTCGCAGAAGTCGACCTTCGGCTCCTGCCGCGTGACCTCGAAGGCGTCGTAGCCTTCCTTGATCATGCGCCAGAACGGCATGTTCGGATTGTTGCGGTGCCTCGCCATGTTCACCGGCGTCATCCGGAACGGATAGGCCTGGAACTGGAAGGCGCGCTGGCCGCCGAAGAACGACTCGCGCCCGAGCGCATAGATCTCGGCGATCTGCTCGTCGGTCATCGCGAAGCAGCCGCGCGAGGAGCAGTCGCCATGCACCATCAGCTGCGAGCCGGTGCGGCCGAGCGCCTTGTCGAACGCGTTCGGATAGCCGGTGTTGAACGACAGATAGTAGGCCGATTGCGGGTTCATCTGGCTCGGATTGATCGAGTAGAAGCCCTCCGGCGCCTGGCGGTCGCCCTCGCGCACTTTGGGTCCAAGATCGCCCGACCAGCGGCAGATCGGATAGGTCTTGAGCAGCGCGAACTTGCCCGAGCGGTCCTGCTTCCAGACCTCCAGCTCGGCCTCCTGCTTGAAGACGCGGACGAGGATCGGCGACTGCAGGTCCATGTCCTTCTCGCCCATCGCGGCGACGAGCTTCGGCGGCACCGGCTGGTTGGCCTTGGCGTTGGTGGCGAGTCCAACCTGATCGCTGTTGCAACCGGTCAGCAGCGCACCGGCGGCCAACGCCGCCGAGGTCAGGAGAACCCGGACGAAAGCGCGGTTGATCAAAGCAAAGCTCCCCGCAAACCCGGCATGCCGCAACACCCCAGTCTCATCTCACGCGATCGGCCCGAAAGCTGGATAAATCACGGGTCGACCCTGCGTCATGCCGCCAAACCATTGATTAAAATTGTAGCCTTTGACCCCAGGCCTCGCAACCCGCGCTCCGGCGATGCCACCTGGCCCCGGCCGCCTTGGTCAACAACTTCTAAACAGCAGACCCCGTCGGCGGGGCCGAAATGCGGCCAAACGGCTGGAAAGACTCACAAAACCGCGAGCGCCGAGGCCCGAGCGCAAGCCCGGTCAGCCGAGCTTGCGGCCGATCTCGATGAACTTCTGCCGGCGCTGCTTGCGGATGGCGTCGGCGTCGAGGCCCTTCAGCTCGTCGAGCGCCTGGGCGATCGCCTCGCCGGTCGCCGCGATCATGGCCGCGGGATCGCGGTGGGCGCCGCCGACCGGTTCTTTGAGGATGGTGTCGACCACGCCGAAGCGGAGCATGTCCTGGGCGGTGATCTTCATGCTGTTGGCGGCTTCCTGCGCCTTGGTGCCGTCGCGCCACAGGATCGAGGACGCGGCTTCCGGCGAGATCACGCTGTAGATCGCGTGCTCCAGCATCAGCACCCGGTTGGCGGTGGTCAGCGCGATCGCGCCGCCCGACATGCCTTCGCCGGTGATGATCGCGATGTTGGGGACGCCGAGCGCAAGGCAGGCGTCGGTCGAGCGCGCGATCGCTTCGGCCTGGCCGCGCTCCTCGGCGCCGATGCCGGGATAGGCGCCGGCGGAATCGACCAGCGACAAAACGGGGATGCCGAAGCGCTCGGCCATCTCCATCAGCCGGACCGCCTTGCGGTAGCCTTCGGGACGGGCCATGCCGAAATTGTGTTTGAGCCGGGACTCGGTAGTGGCGCCCTTTTCCTGGCCCATCACGCAGATCGGCTCGCCGCGGAAGCGGCCGAAGCCGCCGAGCAGAGCGGCGTCCTCGCCGAACTTGCGGTCGCCGGCGAGCGGGGTGAACTCGGTGATCAGCCCGCCCACGAAGTCGGTGAAGTGCGGCCGCTGCGGATGGCGGGCCACCATGGTCTTCTGCCACGGCGTGAGCGTGGCGTAGAGCTCGGCCAGCGCCTGGCCGGCCTTCTCCTCGATCCGGCTGACCTCCTCGCCGATATCGGTGCCGGAGGCGGCCATCGCCCGGAGTTCGTCGACCTTGGAATCGAGCTCGGCAACAGGCTTTTCGAAATCGAGGTAGCTGCGCATGGGATCCGGCATGGAAGAGCTGAAGGAAGAGCGCTGGGAGACGAAATCGGTTCGGCCTTCGGACCTGAAGCCGAACGACTTCAGGAGCTTAGGGTACGATCGGTGCCCAGCCTCCAGGCATCGCGCCGGGATCGCGGGCAGGATGGCGCTCTTTCGGGGCAGACGGGCGCGAAGTCAAGCCGGCCGGGCGTCACGCCGGCGGATTTGGTTTCGGGAAGGTGTGAAGCGAGGTCAGGTCTCGGCCAGCGGGTGCAGGTCGCGGACCAGGCTCTTGAGCCGCTCCTCGACCACGTGGGTGTAGATCTGGGTGGTCGAGATGTCGGTGTGGCCGAGCAGGGTCTGCACGATGCGCAGGTCGGCACCGTTGTGCAGCAGATGGCTGGCGAAGGCGTGGCGCAGCACGTGCGGCGACACCAGCCGGGCGGGCAGGCCGCTGGCCACCGCGAGTTCCTTGAGGTCGCGGGCGAAGTGCTGGCGGGTGAGGTGGCCGCTCTCGCCGAACGAGGGAAACAGCCATTTGCCGAATGTCGCACTGGCCTTCTTCTCAGGCTTCAGCGCATCCAGGGCGGCGAGATAGTCGGCCATCGCCTGGCGCGAGGCCTGGTTCAGCGGCACCAGCCGCTCCTTGTTGCCCTTGCCGCGCACCACGATCATGCGGGCGTCGTTGCGGGCCGCGGTGCGCGGCAGCGCCACCAGCTCGGAGACGCGCAGGCCGGTCGCGTACAGCACCTCGAGCAGGCAATACAGCCGCAGCGCGCGCAGCCGCTGCGCCGGCGAGGCCTCGCCGACCTCGGAGAGCTCCTTGGCCCTGGTCAGCATCCGGTCGACATCGCCGATCGACAGCACCTTGGGCAAGGAACGGCCGCGTTTCGGGCCGGACAGGATGGCGGCGGGATCGTCGCTGCGGATGCGCTCGCTCAGCAGGAAGCGGAACAGGTGCCGCATCGCCGACAGCCGCCGCGCCACGCTGGAGGACTTGAAGCCCCTGGTATCGAGGTCGGCGAGATAGTCGCGCAACGCCTGGGTGTCGGCCGTGGCGAAGCTGTTGGCCTTGCCGCCGAGAAATTCGGAGAGATCGGTGAGGTCGCGGCGATAGGCGTCCAGCGTGTTCTGACCGGCGCCCTGCTCGGCGGCCATCATGTCGAGGAACAGGCTCATCAGCCTGGCGTCGGAGGCCTTGACCTTCATGTCGTGAAATCCGCTGCGTCCGAGGCGATCGAATCACTACGAGGTATTCGCCGGGGCACATCGAGCGGTGACTGCAAATCTGGCCGATATCGCGGCGCCCGGCCACCTCAGAGAAGCGCAAAATGCTTAATCAATGCCGTGTGGCTTTTGAGTTCGCGCTCGCGTGCCGGATCATTTCTTCTGGAACTTGTCCGGCGGGATTGTCACCGTCATCTCCCGCGATTTGGGACTGACGAAATTCGCCAGCGCGTAGATCGCGCCATAGACCACGCCGACGATGACGGCGATCACGGTCAGGAAGCGGAACAGGCTGGGCATCGGGGTCGCGCGGGCCACCAGGGAAGGAATAGTTTCATCCAACATGTTCGCACCCGGCTGGCAAGTCCGGCGCTCTCCACCGTTCGTCCGGAGGTCGGTTCTGCTTGCTCCCTCATTCCGGGGCGGCGCGCGCAGCGCGGCGAGCCCGGAATCCATCACCGCGGGACGACGTCGTCGGCGAGATGCCAACAGCCAGCCTGCCTCACACAGCATCCTGTGGGTATGGGTTCCGGGCTCGCGCTGCGCGCGCCCCGGAACGACGTCCGCGGGGAGAACCGGTTGCGTGTCGCGGAACAGGATGCCTTTGAAAGCAGCAGGGGCTGGGTTAGAAGCCTTCATATGACCGACACGTCCCAACCCGCTGCAAGCCCAGCCGCTCCGGAGACCGCTATTCTCGCAGGCCTCGGCAAGCGGCTGATCGTGCTGGTCGGCATGATGGGTGTCGGCAAGTCGACCGTGGGCCGGCGGCTCGCGGCGCGGTTGCGGCTGCCCTTCGTCGATGCGGACACCGAGATCGAGACCGCGGCCGGCATGACCATACCGGAAATCTTCGAATCGCGTGGCGAGGACTATTTCCGCAACGGCGAGGCCCGGGTGATCGCCCGGCTGCTCGAAAACGGGCCCGGTGTGCTGGCAACCGGTGGCGGCGCCTTCATGCGCGAGGAGACGCGGCGGCGCATCCATGAGAAGGCGGTCTCTGTTTGGCTGAAGGCCGATGCCGACGTGATCATGCGCCGCGTCCGGCGGCGGGCCGACCGGCCGCTGCTGCAGACCGCCGATCCCGAAGGCACGGTCGCTCGCCTGCTCGTCGAGCGCGAGCCGGTCTACCAGCTTGCCGATCTCACGATCTGCTCGCGCGATGTGCCGCATGATCGCGTTGTCGAGGACTGCATTGAGGCGCTGCAGGCGTTCTTCTCGCCACCGGAGACCGAGGCGGGGCCGGCCGGACCGCAACCCGATCCAGTTCAACCCGATCCTCCGCACGCGATGGGCGCGCTCCGATGACAGCACCTCTGAAGCATTCCGATCCGATCATCGTCGACGTCGCGCTCGGCGAGCGCGCCTATGACATCGTCATCGGCCGCGGCGTGCTGGCTTCGCTCGGCCAGCGCATCGCGGCGCTGCGGCCGGGCGTGCGCACGGCCATCGTCACCGACCGTACCGTGGCCGCGCATTGGCTGAAGCCGACCGAGGCGATCCTGGCGGAGGCGGGCATCCCGGCGTCCACGATCGTGGTCGATGAGGGCGAGGGCTCCAAGACCTATGCCGGCCTGGAGAAGGTCAGCGAGGCGCTGATCGCTGCCAGGATCGAACGCAACGATCTGGTCGTCGCGCTCGGTGGCGGCGTGGTCGGCGATCTCGCCGGCTTCGCGGCCGCCATCCTGCGCCGCGGCGTCGATTTCGTGCAGGTGCCGACCTCGCTGCTGGCGCAGGTCGACAGCTCCGTCGGCGGCAAGACCGGCATCAATTCGCCGCAAGGCAAGAACCTGCTCGGCGCCTTCCATCAGCCGGTGCTGGTGATCGCCGACACCGCCGTGCTCGATACCCTGTCGCCGCGCCAGTTCCGCGCCGGCTATGCCGAGGTCGCCAAATACGGCCTGCTCGGCGATGCCAGCTTCTTCGCCTGGCTCGAGGCCAATCACGCCGACATCGTCAGAGGCGGCGCCGCGCGCGAGCACGCGGTCGCGACCTCGTGCCGCGCCAAGGCGGCGATCGTGGCCCGCGACGAGCGCGAGACTGGCGACCGCGCGCTGCTCAATCTCGGCCACACCTTCGGCCATGCGCTGGAGGCCGTCACCGGCTTCTCCGACCGCCTGTTCCACGGCGAGGGCGTTTCCGTCGGCATGGTGCTGGCGGCGCAGTTCTCGGCCGAGCTCGGCATGCTGCCGCCGGACGACGTCGTGCGCATCGAGCGTCACCTTGCTGCGGTCGGCCTGCCGACCCATCTGCAGGACATCGCCGGCTTTGCCCAGGAGGGGATCGGCGACGCCGACCGGCTCTTGGCCTTGATGGCGCAGGACAAGAAGGTCAAGCGCGGCAAGTTGACCTTCATCCTGATGGAAGCCATCGGCCGCGCCGTCATCGCGAACGACGTCGATCCGGCGCGGGTCCGCGACTTTCTCCAGGCCAAATTGCGCAGCAGAAGCTGATCCCGGGCTTTACGCCGTATTGAGCAGTGCCAACGGATCATCGGCTGCCTCCCTCCAGAGCGACATCGGCGTCATGGACTGGTTCACACTCTCCGTCGTCATTCTCCTCCTCGCCGCCTCCGCCTTCTTTGCGCTGAGCGAGACCGCGCTGACCGGCGCCTCTCGCGCCTCGATGCTGCGGCTGTCGAAGCAGGGCAATCGCGATGCCGACGTGGTGTCGAGCCTGTTCGACACGCGCGAACGGCTGATCGGCGCGCTGCTGCTCGGCAACAACATCGCCAATATCGGCGCCTCCGCGCTGGCGACCGGTATTTTCACCGCCTGGTTCGGTGAGGTCGGCGTGCTCTACGCGACCGGCGTGATGACCGCGCTGGTCGTGATCTTTGCCGAGGTGCTGCCGAAGACGATCGCGATCAACGCGCCGGATCGCGTCTCGCTCGCGGTCGCCAGGCCGATGCGGGCGGCGGTGATCGTGCTCGGTCCGGTGCTCGCCGTGATCGAAGCGATCGTGCGCGGGCTGATGCGGCTGATCGGCTTCAAGGTCGGGGCCAATCAGCCGATCCTGTCGCCGACCGAACGCCTGCGCGGCGCCGTCGATCTGTTGCATCATGAAGGCAAGGTCGAGAAGCAGGATCGCGACATGCTCGGCGGCCTGCTCGATCTGCGCGAATTGCAGGTGTCCGACGTCATGGTCCACCGCACCGAGATGGTGATGGTGAATGCGGACCTGCCGCAGGAAGAACTGGTGCGCGAGGTGCTCGCCACCGAATACACACGCATCCCGCTGTGGCGCGGCACGCCGGAGAACATCATCGGCGTGCTGCATGCGAAGGACCTGCTGCGTGCGATCCGCGCCGCCGAGGGCGACGTGTCGCACATCGACGTTGCTTCACTGGCGCTGCCGCCGTGGTTCGTACCCGAGATGCGGTCCGTGTCGGAACAGCTGAAGGCGTTCCGCCGGCGCAAGACGCATTTCGCGCTCGTGGTCGACGAGTATGGCGAGGTCGAAGGCATCGTCACGCTGGAGGATATTCTGGAGGAGATCGTCGGCGACATCTCCGACGAGCAGGATGTGCAGGTCGCGGGTGTGCGCGTGCAGCCGGACGGATCCGTCGTCGTCGATGGCTCAGTGCCGATCCGCGATCTCAATCGTGCGATGGACTGGACGCTGCCCGATGAGGAAGCAACGACAGTTGCCGGTCTCGTCATTCACGAGGCGCGTTCGATCCCCGAGCGCGGCCAGAGCTTCACGTTCCACGGCTTCCGGTTTCGCGTGCTGCGCCGGGAGCGCAATCGCATCACTGCGCTGCGCATCGTACCGGTGCCGCGCGGCGAAACCGAGGAGACGCGGCCGCGCCGTGCAGGCACGGCGTTCTAGCTAGAGCATGATCCGGAAAAGTGGAAGCCGGTTTTCCGAAGAGATCATGCTCAAACAAAGCGATGGGATCAAGCCTCGCCCGGCGCCTTCGCATGCAGCGCGAGCGCGTGCACCGAGCCGGCAAGTTCCGCTGCCAATGCGGCGTTGATCAGGCGGTGGCGATCGACACGGCTCTTGCCCGCGAAGGCCTGCGACACAATATACACGCGGAAATGGGTCTCACCGCTCGGCTGATGGCCCATATGGCCTTCATGCAGATGTGATTCGTCCTGAACATCGAGGCTTTCAGGCGTGAAAGCTTCGCGCAACTTTTTGATGATAGCATCTCGGGTCCGCATGGTCTCTGGAAATACGCATCAAATTATTTTTCGTCAATCGGCGGTCCCCGCCCGAGGTATTCGCAATGTCAAGACTTGAAGCTTTTCGCGTTGCGTAGTCAAAGTCCGCCATGCCGATCGATTCAAACAAATTCTTCGACTCCATCCGCATCAAGCCCAAGAAGGCGGCTGCGCGGCAGCCGGTGGTGCGCGAGGAGGCCCAGCCCTGTCAGTGGCCGGACTGCAAGAACAAGGGCTCGCATCGCGCGCCCAAGGGACGCGAGAACGCGCGCGAGTACTGGCACTTCTGTCTCGATCACGTGCGCGAGTACAACCAGTCCTATAATTTCTTCTCGGGGATGAACGCCGAGGCGGTCGCGCGCTATCAGAAGGATGCGCTGACCGGACACCGCCCGACCTGGAAGATGGGTGCCAACACGTCGGCCAAGCGCGGCACCGGCAGCGCCGAGGGCGATCTCGGCGATGCCGCCGATCCGTTCAGCGTATTCGCCGAGATCAACGGCCGCGGCAGCTGGCGTCCGGATCCCCGGTCGGCCCCCAAGGCCGAGACGCGCAAGGTGTTCAACGCCGAGCGCAAGGCGCTGCAGGTCATGGGCCTCGGTCCCGACGCGACGCTGGAAGACGTCAAGGTCAAGTACAAGGCGCTGGTGAAGCAGCACCATCCCGATGCCAATGGCGGCGACCGCTCCACCGAGGATCGCCTGATCGAGATCATCAAGGCCTACAACTACCTGAAGACGGTGGTGAAGGGCTGACGCGCGGCAGCGCGTGAGGCTGCCGCGCGTTGCGTCGAAGGTCTCAGGGCTTCGGCCCGATATAGGCCGAGCTCGGCCGGATCAACCGCCCCGTCCGCTGCTGCTCCCGCGCATGGGCGGTCCAGCCGGCGGCCCGCGCCACCGCGAAGATCGGCGTGAACGCCTGGCGCGGAATCTTCAGCGCATCGAGCAGGATGGCGGTGAAGAACTCGACATTGGTGTCGAGCGCCCGCTCCGGATTCTTCCGCCGCAGCGCCTGGCGGATGTAAGCCTCCACCTCGCTCGCAAACGGCAGGTCGGCGCCGCTGCCCGCCAGCCGCTCGATCGCGGCCTTGAGCACGTCGGCCCGCGGATCGCGCACGCGATAGATCCGATGTCCGAACCCCATCAGTCGCTCGCCGCGGCCGAGCGCCGCGTCGACCCACGGCTTGATGTTCTCGCGCGTGCCGATCGCGTTGAGCATCTCCAGCACCGGCTCCGGCGCCCCGCCATGCAGCGGGCCGGTGAGCGCGCAATAGCCGGCGGTCACCGATGCGAACAGGTCGGCCTGGGTCGAGGCGACGACGCGCGCGGCGAAGGTCGAGGCGTTCATGCCGTGATCGCTGACGGTGACGAGATACGTGTCCAGCGTCGCCACCTCGCCAGCCGCAGGCGTATCGCCGCGGACCATGCGCAGGGTGTCTGCGGCGTGGCCGGCGTCAGGATCGGGCGCAATCGGCTGTGCTCCCTGTGCGCGCTGGACCAGGGCGCCGGCGATCACCGGGCAGGCGCCGACGATCGTGGCTTCGTCGTCGAGCCCGGGCTCGGACCGCAGCGCCGCGATGGCGGCGCGGAAGCCGTCGATGATCGACAGGCCGGAGGTCGCGGCGAGCAGCTCGGGCAGCCGCGTAAAGGCGCGCGCGCGGGCCTGGCCGAGGCTGGCACGGACATCCGCCTCGCCGACGCTGCGCTTCGTCGCCGCGCTCCATAGTCGGGCAGTCACGCCCTCGAAGCCGCTGGCGGCGGCGAGGTCAGCCACACGCGCTCCGGCGATGATGAGCTCCCCCTGCTGGCCGTCGACGTGGCTGAGCACGGTCTCGGCGGCGGCGATTCCGTCGAGGCCGATGGGGGTCTTGCCGAGCTGGATGGTCATGGCGGGTCTCCTTCGAGAAATGGTCACGCTGCCAAGATCCGCCCAGTCGACAACTTGATCAATCTTGATTAAGCTGATCAATATGAAAAAAGACAGCGGTCTTTACCTATCTGCGCGCGAAGCTTCGGCTGAACTGGCGATCTCGCCGGCCACCCTCTACGCCTATGTCAGCCGCGGACTGGTCCGCTCCGAGCCGTCGCCGAATTCGCGCAGCAACCGCTATCGCGCCGAGGACATCCGGGCCCTGAAGGAGCGGCGCGCACCGGCCCCCGAGCCGCGCGCCTTCCGCAGCTTCGATGCGGACCTCCCCGTGTTCGATTCCGCCGTGTCGACAATCACCGAAGCCGGTCCGATCTATCGAGGCGTCAATTGCGTCGACCTAGCCGTGCGCGGCACGCTGGAACATGCTGCGACCCTGCTGTGGGACGTGACCGCGCTCGATCCGTTTGCGCCGGGCAACCTTCCGGCCGTGTCGGAGGAGATGGGTTTCATCGCCGATGCCGCGCGGCGCGCGGCGCCGATCGACCGGGCCATCGCGGTGCTGGCGCTGGCGACACATGCCGATCCCGCGGCGTTCAACCGCGCTCCCGATGGTCGGGCGCTGGTCGGCGCGCGCATCGTCCGGCTGGTGGTCGCAACCATGTTGAACCAGCCCGCCTCAGCCGATCCGCTGCATGTTCAGGTCGCGCGGAGCTGGGCGCCCGGACATGAACATGCGCCGGACCTGATCCGCCGCACCCTGGTGCTGCTGGCCGATCATGAGCTGAACGCGTCGACCTTCACCGTCCGCTGTGCGGCGTCGACGGGCCTCAGTCTCTACGATGCCGTCATCGCGGGTCTTGCGGCGCTCAAAGGACCGCAGCACGGCGGCGCCGGCGTCCTGGCGTCGCAACTGGTGAAGACCCTCGTTGATCGCGATGCCGCGCCGCTGATCCGCGAGCGGGTGGCGCTCGGCGAGCGCTTCGCCGGCTTCGGCCACGGCGTCTACAAGCACGGCGACCCCCGCGCCATCTCGCTGCTGGAGGCGCTGACGCGCGCCGGCGCGCCGCGCAAATTCACCCGCGAGGTGCCGGAGCGGATCGCCGAGGCGACCGGCGAGTTCGTCAATATCGACTATGCGCTGGCGGTGCTGGTGCATAGCCTGCGGCTGCCTGCCGGCAGCGAGCTGGCGCTGTTCGCGATGGCACGCTGCGTCGGCTGGCTCGCCCATGCCTGCGAGCAGCTGCAGCACGGCCGCCTGATCCGCCCACGTGCTCGCTATATCGGACCCGCACCCGGCCGCGGAGCCATGTTGGATGCGCTGTAGCGTTCTAATCCGTGACGCCAGCGGCGAGCTCAGACTCGCGCCGCTTCCGCACCAATCTGAGGACCAGCCAGACCACGATCGTGCCCGCGACAGCCGCGATGATCCAGGTGGACTTGGCGATATGGCTATGATGCGGAATCCCGCCATAACGGTGCAACAGCTGCACCGCGAAGACGCCGGGCAGGACGTGGGCGCAGGCCCACAGCGCGATGGCTGGGATGTTCACGGCGTAGAAGCGCAGCGGAGGGATGTCGAGCGCGCCGGCCGTGATCGGCACGACGGCTCGGATCGGCGCGACAAAGCGGGCGAAGAAGATCGCCAGGGTGCCGAACCGGTGGAAGAAGGCCTCGCTCTGCGCTACCAGGCGCGGATAGTTCGAGAATGGCCAGTTCGCCAGGATCTCGCGCTGCCGGCGATGGCCGACCCAGAACGCCCCGCCGTCCCCGAGCACCGCGCCCAGGACGGCCGCCGCCAGCACCCATTGCAGGGTCAGCTCGCCGCCCGGAATCAGCGCGCTCAGCGCCAGGATGATGGTCGTGCCCGGAATCACCGAGCCCACGATCGGGATCGCCTCCAGCAAGGCGGCCAGAAACAGGGTGAGATAGGCCAGTCCCGCATGCGCTGAGACAAAGGCAATGAGTGGGTCGAGCAGATGGGCCACGCGGTTCCTGTTGGTGGAGAGGGTGGGGCGGGGACTTCTCGATAAGTAGGAACCCCGGCCCCGGGTGCCACGTCGAGATTCCTGGGAAGAGCCGGTGGGCGAAAAGGTGGCACGATTCGCAGGGCAGCCTTCCGAAAACGGCCACCCATGCCTATCTCGATGATATAACGACGGAACTTTGATCAAGGCTTAGGCTTCTGCCCGCGCGTGCTCTCTGCTAGGCTGGCGTCGAAGCCCTTCAACCGCAGCCAAACATGAAATCTGGTTTCGGGAATGCCCGGGACCTCGGAGGATGAATGACGACCGCCGCTACGACCAATGCGCAGGAGATGACCGGTGTGCCCGACATGAAGGTGTCGGTGCGGCAGGTGTTCGGGATCGACAGCGACCTTGAGGTGCCGGCTTTTTCAGCGACCGACCCGCACGTTCCCGAGGTCGATGCCGATTACCGCTTCGACCGCGCCACCACGCTGGCGATCCTGGCCGGCTTCGCCAAGAACCGCCGCGTGATGGTGACCGGCTACCATGGAACGGGCAAGTCGACCCATATCGAGCAGGTCGCGGCGCGGCTCAACTGGCCGTGCGTGCGGGTCAATCTCGACAGCCACATCAGCCGTATCGACCTCGTCGGCAAGGACGCGATCGTGGTCAAGGACGGCAAGCAGGTGACCGAGTTCCGTGACGGCATCCTGCCCTGGGCACTGCAGCACAACGTCGCGCTGGTGTTCGACGAATACGACGCCGGCCGTCCGGACGTGATGTTCGTGATCCAGCGCGTGTTGGAGGTGTCGGGCCGCCTGACGCTGCTCGACCAGAACAAGGTGATCAAGCCGCACCCGGCATTCCGCCTGTTCGCGACCGCCAATACGATCGGCCTTGGCGATACCTCGGGCCTCTATCACGGCACCCAGCAGATCAACCAGGGCCAGATGGACCGCTGGTCGATCGTCACCACGCTCAACTACCTCGCCCATGACGAGGAGGTCGAGATCGTGCTGGCCAAGGCCAAGCACTATCAGAACGCGCAGGGACGCGACATCGTGAACAAGATGGTGCGGCTCGCCGACCTCACGCGCAACGCCTTCGCCAATGGCGATCTGTCGACGGTGATGAGCCCGCGCACGGTGATCACCTGGGCCGAGAACGCCGAGATCTTCGGTGACATCGGCTTCGCCTTCCGTGTGACGTTCCTCAACAAGTGCGACGAGCTCGAGCGTCCGCTGGTCGCCGAATTCTATCAGCGCTGCTTCAATGCGGAGCTGCCGGAATCCTCCATCAACGTGGCGCTGAGCTGACACAACGGCGTGGTCCCGGCCTCGGGCCGGGACCCATACGCCGCGGCCTCTCTCGTGGGGTGATGCGGGAGAGCGAGTGCGAACAAACGAACGCCGGTGGTTATCGGGCCTGGCGTTCGCCGGGACGATAGCCGCAGGAACCAGATGACCACACCGAGCAACAAGCCCCGTCCTGGCGTCAAGGAAGCACCAACCGAACCTTTCAAGAGGTCGGTCACGGGGTGCCTGCGCGCGATCGCCAGGGCGCCTGAGCTCGAAGTCTCCTTCGCGGCCGAGCGTCCCGGCCTTGCGCCGGGCAAGGCCCGGCTGCCGGAGCCGGCGCGCAAGATGACCAAGCGCGACGCCGCCGTCGTGCGCGGCCATGCCGACTCGATCGCGCTGAAGCTCGCCTGCCACGATCCGAAAATCCATCGCAAGCTGATCCCGGGCAATCCGCAGGCGCGTGGCGTGTTCGAGGCGGTCGAGCAGGCGCGTGTCGAGGCGATCGGTGCAAAACGCATGGCCGGCGTCGCCAAGAATCTCACGGCGATGCTCGATGATCACTTCCATCGCGGCAAATATGACGAGATCACCGACCGTGCCGACGCACCGCTGTCGGATGCGTTGGCCATGATGGTGCGTGAGCGCCTCACTGGCATGGCGCCGCCGAACGCGGCGCGCAAGGTGGTCGATCTCTGGCGTCCGTTCCTGGAGGACAGGATCGGCCAGCGTCTCGATGAGCTCGGCCGCTTCACCGAGGATCAGGCGAAGTTCGGCGACCTCGTGCACGATCTCTTGTCGGCGCTGGATCTCGGCGACGAGCGCAACGCCGATTCCGAAGAGGACGAGGACAACGACGACAGCCGCGACGGCGACAACGACCAGTCCGGCGCCGAGGGCTCGCCCGAATCCGACGCCGCGCAGGAGATGAGCGCAGACCAGGCGCAGACGACGTCGGACGAGATGTCGGAGAGCGCGATGGAGGCCGCCCAGGCTTCGGCGTCCGACACGCTCGACGACGGCGAGCTCGGCGACGACGAGACGCCGGGCGAGGCGACGCGTCCGAACCGCGGCGGCGCCAACGAGCCGCGCGGGCCGGAATATCACGCCTTCGCGCCGAAGTTCGACGAGGTCATTGCCGCGGAAGACCTGTGCGACCATGACGAGCTGGAGCGGCTGCGCTCCTATCTCGACAAGCAGCTCGCACATCTGCAGGGCATCGTGGCGCGGCTCGCCAACCGGCTGCAGCGCCGGCTGATGGCGCAGCAGAACCGCGCCTGGGAGTTCGATCTTGAGGAAGGCATCCTCGATCCGGCGCGGCTGTCGCGTGTGGTCATCGACCCCTATCAACCGCTGTCGTTCATGCGTGAGAAGGAAGCGACCTTCCGTGACACCGTGGTGACCCTGCTGCTCGACAATTCCGGCTCGATGCGTGGCCGACCGATCACGGTGGCCGCGACTTGCGCCGACATCCTCGCCCGCACGCTGGAGCGCTGCGGCGTCAAGGTCGAGATCCTCGGCTTCACGACGCGGGCCTGGAAGGGCGGGCAGTCGCGCGAGGCGTGGCTTGCCGCCGGCAAGCCGGCCAATCCCGGCCGCCTCAACGATCTCCGCCATATCATCTACAAGTCGGCCGATGCGCCGTGGCGGCGGGCGCGCAAGAATCTCGGCCTGATGATGCGCGAGGGGCTGTTGAAAGAGAACATCGACGGCGAGGCGCTCGACTGGGCGCACAAGCGCCTGCTCGGGCGTGCCGAGCAGCGCAAGATCCTGATGATGATCTCGGACGGCGCGCCGGTCGATGACTCCACGCTGTCGGTCAATCCCGGCAACTATCTCGAGCGGCATCTGCGCCACATCATCGAGGAGATCGAGACCCGCTCGCCGGTCGAGCTGATCGCGATCGGCATCGGCCACGACGTCACCCGCTACTACCGTCGCGCGGTGACCATCGTCGATGCCGAGGAGCTCGGTGGCGCCATCACCGAGAAGCTCGCCGAATTGTTCACGGAGACCCACGCGGCACCGCAGCCTGCGCCGGGACCAAAGCGCAGGCTGCATTCGTAAGCGGCCGTCGGCCGGCTGCGTCTCCTCCGTCTTGGAGGAGGTGGGGGAGGGGGCTCCGCTGACGATGTCGCTGCAGGCGATTGCCGACCGCAGGCGCTTTCTCGCGCTGACCATCGGCGGAGTGTCGGCATTCGCATGGTCCAGGACGGCTCGCGCGCAGCTTGCGCCGGCGCCGGTCCGCGGACGCGTCACCATCGACGAGCACTCCGTCACATCGGCGGTCAAGATCGAGGTCAACGCGCGACCGCTGCCCTCGTTCGACCTCCGTGATCGGACGCATCTGCGCTTCGGGATGCTGCAATATCGCAGCGGCGTGGCGCTGACCTCGTCTTTTCCCGGCTTCGGTGGCCTGTCCGGCATCCGGCTCGATGCCAAGGGTGAACGCTTCCTCGCGGTCAGCGACAAGGGCGGCTGGTTCACCGGCCGCATTGCCTATTCCGGTCGCGAGATCGCGGGGCTCGCCGACGTCGAAGCGGCGCCGCTGCTTGGTCCGGACGGACGGCCCATCACCGATCGCGGTTGGTATGATTCCGAGTCGCTCGCGCGCGATGGAGACATCGTCTATGTCGGCCTCGAACGCGTCAACCAGCTCCTGCGCTACGACTTCGCCAAGGGTGGAACCGGCGCGCGCGGCGAGATCGTGCCGCTGCCGCCGGCCGCCAGACGGCTGCCCCACAACAAGGGACTGGAGGCGTTGGTGGTCGTGCCGAAGGGCCTGCCGCTCGCCGGCACCCTGATCGCGCTGTCCGAGCGCGGTCTGGACGCGAACGGCAATCTGCTGGCCTTCCTGATCGGCGGACCGGCCGCGGGACAGTTCAGCATCGTCCGTAGCAACGAGTTCGACGTCAGTGATGCCGTGCTGCTGCCGTCCGGTGATCTTCTGGTGCTCGAACGCAAGTTCTCGCTGTTCAACGGGGTCGGCATTCGAATCCGCCGGCTGACGCTAGCGCAGATCGCGCCGGGCGCGCTGGTCGATGGTCCGGCGATCTTCTCCGCCGATCTCGGCCAGGAGATCGACAATCTCGAGGGCATCGATGCGCATGTCACGCCGGACGGCGAGACCGTGCTGACGCTGGTGTCCGACGACAACTTCTCGATGATCCAGCGCACGCTGCTGCTGCAGTTCACGCTGATGGAGTGAGCAGCGATACCGCTGCGGCGGCTCGCGTTGACCGCGGCTCGTCCATGATCGACACTCGCGGCCATCGGATCATCGCGTCAACCGTCACAACCTGGAACTCAGCATGAGCGCCCTGTTCACTCCGATCAAGCTGCGCAGTCTCGAACTCGCCAACCGCATCATGGTGTCGCCGATGTGCCAGTACTCGGCCGAGAATGGCGCGGCCAATGACTGGCACTTCACCCACATCAACACGCTGGCGCTGTCGGGCGCGGCGATGTTCTGTATCGAGGCGACGCATGTCGAGCCGATCGGGCGCATCACGCCCGGCTGTCTCGGGCTGTGGGACGATGTGACGGAAGCTGCGTTGAAGCCGATCCTGGCCTCGGTTCGCAAACATTCGAAGACCGCGGTTGCGATGCAACTCGCCCATGCCGGCCGCAAGGGCTCCAGCCACAAGCCGTGGGATGGCGGACAGCAGATTCCGCTGGCGGACGGCGGATGGCGGACGGTCGCGCCGTCGGCCTTGCCGCACAAGGAGGGCGAGTTCGCGCCGGAGGCGCTCGATCTCGCGGGCCTGGCCCGCATTCGCGATGCGTTCGTTTCTGCAGCGCAACGGGCGTCGCGCCTCGGCATCGACGCGATCGAGCTCCACGGCGCGCATGGCTATCTGTTGCATCAGTTTCTGTCGCCGATCGCCAACCAGCGCACCGACAGCTATGGTGGGTCTCTGGAAAACCGCATGCGCTTTCCGCTCGAAGTTTACGATGCGGTGCGCGCCGTCTTGCCTGCGGACAAGCCGGTCAGCATGCGTGTCTCGGCCACCGACTGGGTCGACGGCGGCTGGGATCTCGAGCAGACCATCATATTTGCGCAAGAGCTGAAGCGCCGCGGCGCCGACTGGATCGACGTCTCCTCGGGCGGCGTGTCGCCGTTGCAGAAGATCGCCCTCGGACCCGGCTACCAGGTGCCGTTCGCCGCGGCCGTGAAACAGGCGACGGGGCTTCCGACCATGGCGGTCGGTCTCATCACGCAGGCGCAGCAGGCCGAGGAGATCGTTGCCTCGGGCAAGGCCGACATGGTCGCGCTGGCCCGCGGCATGCTCTACGACCCGCGCTGGGGCTGGCACGCGGCAGCGGAGCTCGGCGGACAGGTCGCCGCACCTCCGCAATATTGGCGCTCGCAGCCGTCGACGCAGAAGGAGCTGTTCGGCAAGACGACGTTCGGCGCACGCTGACGTGCAATTGATGACCGCAATGTTGCGCACCAGCGTTGCAAAATTCTGCGGTCATCATTCCGCCCGCGACACGGCTGACGATTGTCGCTGTCGGACGAAGTGCTAGACTTCGCAGACCACGTGCGGCGATGCCGACTCGTCTGGTCGTGTTTCGTCTCGCGTGACGATGAGCGCATCACAAAGATGCGCCGCAATACAAACGCGAGAGGAAAGCGCCATGGAAATCGGATACTTCACGATGCCCTCGCATCCGCCGGAGTGCGGATTGAAGGAGGGGCAGGAATGGGACCTGCAGGTCCTGCGGTGGCTCGACGAACTCGGCTATCAGGAAGCCTGGATCGGCGAGCATCACACCGCGCCCTGGGAGCCGCACCCGGCACCCGATCTCATTCTGGCGCAGGCCTTCCGTGAAACGAAGAACATCCGGCTTGGGCCGGGCGGCTTCCTTCTGCCCTATCATCACCCGGCCGAGCTCGCCAACCGCGTTGCGATGCTGGATCATCTGTCCGACGGCCGGCTCAATTTCGGCATTGCCGCATCCGGTCTGCCGAGCGACTGGGCGATGTTCAACGTCGACGGCATGAGCGGCCAGAACCGCGAGATGACGCGCGAGGCGCTGGAGATCATCCTGCGTCTGTGGACCGAGCCGGCACCGTTCACGCACAAGGGCAAATACTGGACGGTGACCAAGCCCGACGTGATGTTCGACTTCCTCAAGCCGCACATCAAGCCGGTGCAGGCGCCGCATCCGCCGATCGGCGTCGCCGGCCTGTCGAAGAACTCCGACACGCTCAAGCTCGCCGGCGAGCGCGGCTTCATCCCGATGAGCCTCAACCTCAACCCGGCCTATGTGTCGTCGCACTGGGACTCGGTCGAGGCCGGCGCGGCCAAGTCCGGGCGAAAGCCCAGCCGCAATGACTGGCGGCTGGTGCGCGAGGTGTTCGTCGCCGAGACCGACGAGGAAGCCTGGCGCTTGTCCTCCGGCGACATGATGGGGCGGATGATGGGCGAATATTTCCTGCCACTGCTCGGCCATTTCGGCTTCAAGGACTATCTGAAGCACTCACCCGAGGTGCCGGATTCCGACGTGACGGTGGACTATTGCGCCAAGCGCAACTGGATCGTCGGCTCGCCGGCCACGGTGACCGAGAAGATCGAGAAGATCTGGCACGAGGTCGGCGGCTTCGGGACGCTGTGCGTGTTCGGCTTCGACTACAAGCACAAGCCGGAAGCCTGGCACAACTCGCTGCGCCTGTTGAAGCAGGAGGTGATGCCGAGATTGAGCCACCTCAATGCCGGCCTGACCAAGGCCGCCTAGTAACGTCCTAGTATCTTGGCGCCAGCATTCCCCCTCCCTTTCGGGCAATGCTGGCGTCAAAAGAAATGTAGCTAAAATTTTCGCGCGAGTGCAGCTTCAGATTTGACGTTTGGGTGACGGTCTTGCCGTTAGGACGGATCCAGGCGTCGAATCCGCTGCATGCGCGTGGCGGGTCTGACATCTGGGGGCAGGTCATGCGGTTTCGCGTCAGGAAGTTTGCCCATATCCTCGAACGCTCGGGTCTGGCTCTGGCAGGCGCCGCCTGCGGCGTCTTCGTCGGGGCCCATGTCGGCTCCAGCGTTCCGTTGCTGACCACGCAGGGCTTCCTGATCGTGATGATGCTGTCTGGGGCGCTGGGCTTCTATCTCGGCATCGACACGCCGCAACTGCCTTTTCATCCTCATGACGAGAACTCGCCGACGGAGACGAAGATCGACACGGCCGAATTTCTGAGCGCCGTCGGGACCTTCCTCGCAACCCTCACGGCGTTCTTCGCCGTTGCCATCATCATCCTGCGCGAAGATCCGCACATCGTCTGGACGTCGCTGATCATGGTCGGCTGGATCATCGGCGTGATCATGCAGATCGTTGCCGGCGCGATCGCGCGTCTGCGGCGCTGATTTTCCCTGTTCAATTTTTGGGCTGACGCTGTCGCGAGTTTCATCTTGCGGCGAACAGGTGGCGCATAGGCTCCTCGTTGAGTTCTGCTCTGCGGAACTAGCTGATACTGAGCAGCGACGGCACCGTCGGCGAGCCAACTTGCCGGCCGGTGATCCGGCAAATGATCAGGCTGCATTTCGGCGCGGGGTCGCGACAAAGCCGGCGTCCATGCGCCCAGAGCAAGCGCAGCATCAAAACGCCGCATGGCGATTCCGCGCGCGTTGGCGCGCTTGATGCATTGCAGGCGGCAAGGACATTTGGGAAGTTCATCATGTTGAAACGGGTGCTGCTGGGTGTGGTCATTGGCTGCGGACTGTCCGCGGCGCAAGCGGAGGAGCCGAAGGTCGGCGGCGTGGTCAATGCCGTCATTCAGCCCGAGCCGCCGGGCCTGATGCTGGCGATGGTCCAGAACGGCCCGACGCAGATGGTCGCCGGCAACATCTTTGAGGGCCTGCTGCGCTACAGCCCCAAGCTCGAGCCGCTGCCCGGCCTCGCCGAAAGTTGGACGATCAGCCCGGATGCCAAGGTCTACACCTTCAAGCTCAAGCCTGGCGTGACCTGGCACGACGGCAAGCCGTTCACGTCGGCCGACGTGCTGTTCTCGATCGAGATGCTGAAGCAGACGCATGCGCGCGCCCGCAACAACCTCGCAATCGTCGAGAAGGTCGAGGCGCCGGACGATCTCACGGTGGTGTTCACGCTGAAGGAGCCGTTCGGTCCCTTCATCGGTATTTTCGAGGTCGGCTCGATGCCGATGGTGCCGAAGCACCTGTATGAAGGCACCGACTACAAGACCAATCCGAACAACAACGCGCCGATCGGCACCGGTCCCTTCATGTTCAAGGAATGGCAGAAGGGCTCCTTCATCCGGATGGTGAAAAATCCCAACTACCACGAGAAGGGCAAGCCCTATCTCGACGAGGTCTACTGGCAGATCATTCCCGACGCGGCGGCGCGCGCGGTGGCCTTCGAGACCGGCAAGGTCGATGTGCTGCCGGGCGGCTCGATCGAGAATTTCGACGTGCCGCGCGTCTCCAAGCTGCCGGGCGCCTGCGTCACCGGTGCCGGCTGGGAGTTCTTCTCGCCGCTGGCCTGGATGTGGCTCAACAACCGGCATCCGATCCTGGCCAACAAGAAGGTGCGGCAGGCGATCATGTATGCCATCGACCGCGACTTCGCCAAGGACGTGATCTGGAACGGCCTCGGCAAGGTGGCGACCGGTCCGTCGGCCTCGACCATCAAGTTCTATTCCGATGACGTGCCGAAATATCCGTACGATCCGGCCAAGGCCAAGGCGCTCTTGAAGGAAGCCGGCTACAAGGGCGAGAAGATCCGCATGCTGCCGCTCGCCTATGGCGAGACCTGGCAGCGCTGGGGCGAGGCGGTGAAGCAGAACCTGCAGGATGTCGGCATGAACATCGAGACGATCGCGACCGACGTGCCCGGCGGCAACCAGAAGATCATGGAGTGGGACTACGACATCGCCTTCACCTTTCTCTATCAGTACGGCGATCCCGCGCTCGGCGTGTCCCGCAACTACATCACCTCGGCGATCGCCAAGGGCCAGTTGTTCAACAATGTCGAAGGCTATTCCAATCCGGAAGTGGACAAGCTGTTCGCCGAGGGCGCGACGGCGCCGACCGACGCCAAGCGCAAGGAAGCCTATGACAAGGTGCAGAAGATCTTGGCTGAGGACGTGCCCGTGGCCTGGCTGCTTGAGCTCCAGTTCCCGACCATCACCAAGTGCAAGGTGAAGAACCTGATCACCACCGGCATCGGCGTCAACGACGGCTTCCGCGACGCTTGGCTCGACAAATAGCGGTGCACTCCGGGGCGCGGCCATGATCCCCGCGCTCCGGTGCTTCGCTGTCCTCCCGAGCTGACCTTCACGGACCTTTCATGCTCTCCTTCATCGCTCAGCGCGTCGTGAAAGGCATCATCGTCCTTCTCGCCATCATCGTGCTGAATTTCTTCCTGATCCGGCTGGCGCCGGGCGATCCGGCCGTGGTCATGGCCGGCGAGGCCGGCGCCTCCGACCAGATCTTCGTGGCGCAGTTGCGCGAGAAGTTCGGCCTCGACCGTCCGCTGCCGGAGCAGCTGCTGATCTACGTCAAGGGCATCGCCAGCCTCGATCTCGGCTTCTCGTTCCGCCAGCAGGCGCCGGTCGCCAGGCTGATCGCCGAGCGGCTGCCGGCGACGCTGCTGCTGACGCTGACGGCGTTCGCGATCTCGCTCGGTCTCGGCATCCTGTTCGGTGTGCTCGCCGCGCGCTTCGCCGGCACCATCCTCGACACCGCGATCACGGTGCTCGCGCTGATCTTCTACGCAACGCCGCTGTTCTGGATCGCGCTGATCGCGATCCTGTTGTTCTCGGTCTGGGTCGATTGGCTGCCGAGCTTCGGCTATGAGACGATCGGTGCCGGCTATACGGGAGTCCGCCACGCGCTCGACGTCGCCGCGCATCTCGCCATGCCGGCTGCGACGCTCGGGCTGTTCTTCATGGCGACCTACACCCGCATGACCCGCGCTTCCATGCTCGAGGTCAAGCGGCTCGATTTCGTCAAGACCGCGCGCGCCAAGGGGCTGCGCGACGGCGTCATCCTGCGCCGCCACGTGCTGCGCAACGCGCTGCTGCCGGTGGTGACCCTGGCTGGCGTTCATGCCGGCACGCTGGTCGGCGGCGCGGTCTTGACGGAGACGGTGTTCGCATGGCCGGGCATCGGCCGGCTGATGTACGACGCGCTGATCCAGCGCGACTACAATCTCCTGCTCGGCGTGTTCGTGGTGTCCTCGGCCATGGTGCTGATCTTCAACCTCGTCACCGACCTCGTCTACCGTCTGGTCGATCCGCGCATCGAGTACGCCTCATGAGGCAGTTCTGGCGCACCATGCTGCGCAGCCCGAGCGGCGTCATCGGGCTGATCATTCTCGTGCTCGCGATCGTGATCGCGGTCGCCGGACCGCTCTACTTCCCGAACTCGCCGTGGCGCATGGTACAGCGGCCGTTCGTTCCGCCGTTCACGCTGTCCAAGGTCCCGCTCGGTACCGACGCGCTCGGGCGCGACGTGCTGGCCGGCCTGATCTTCGGGGCTCGCGTCTCGCTGCTGGTCGGGCTGGTCTCGACGCTGGTGGCGCTGATCGTCGGCGTGCCGCTCGGCGCCATCGCCGGCTATTTCGGCGGCCGTGTCGACGACGCGCTGATGCGCTTCACCGAGTTCTTCCAGACCATCCCGAGCTTCGCGCTCGCGATCGTGCTGGTGGCGATCCTGCAGCCCTCGATCTATTCGATCGTCGCCGCGATCGGCCTCGTCAGCTGGCCACCGGTGGCGCGTCTCGTCCGCGGCGAGGTGCTGAGCCTGCGCACCCGCGAATATGTCCAGGCTGCGGTCGTCACCGGCCAGAGCAATGCCTGGATCATCTGGCGCGAGATCCTGCCCAACGCGCTGTCGCCTGTCATCGTGCTGGCCTCGCTGATGGTCGCGACCGCGATCCTGCTGGAATCCTCGCTGTCGTTCCTCGGGCTCGGCGATCCCAACCTGATCTCCTGGGGCTACATGGTCGGCGCCGGCCGCACCGTCATTCGCCAGGCGTGGTGGATCACGGTGTTTCCCGGCGTCGCGATCCTGCTGTCGGTGCTCGGCCTCAATTTGATCGGCGAGGGCCTGAACGATGCCCTCAACCCGCGCCTGTCGCGCGAGGGCAGGTGAGGCCATGATCGACCATGAGTCCGCAGGGTGGGCAAAGGCGCACCGCGCCGTGCCCACCGATTTTTCGACCTCATCTGCCGATGGTGGGCACGCTTCGCTTTGCCCACCCTACGACGCTGTGGCGGTGAGCCATGGCTGACTCTGTCGTTGCCATCAGGAACCTGCGCATCGCCTTGCCCAAAGGCGCCGAGCGCACCCACGCGGTCGACGGCGTCTCGTTCGATCTCACCGCCGGCAGGATCGTCTGCGTGGTCGGCGAATCCGGCTCGGGCAAGTCGATGTGCGCGCACGCGCTGCTCGGGCTGCTGCCCGATACGGTGAACGTCGAGAGCGGCGAGATCCGCTTCGAAGGGCACGACCTGCTTGCCGTCGATGAGGACGGCTGGCGGGATCTGCGCGGTCGCCGCATCGCCATGGTGTTCCAGGAGCCGATGACCGCGCTCAATCCCTTGATGCGCATCGGTGACCAACTGATGGAGGTGTTCGAGGCGCATGATCTGCTGAGCCCCCGCGAGCGCCGCGCCAAGGCGCTGGCGCTGGTGCGCGAGGTCGGGCTGCCCGATCCCGAGCGGATCATCCGCGCCTATCCGCATCAGCTCTCCGGCGGCCAACGCCAGCGCGCGATGATCGCAATGGCGCTGGCGCTCGAGCCGGCGGTGCTGGTCGCTGACGAGCCGACCACCGCGCTCGACGTGACGACCCAGGCGCAGATCCTCAAGCTGATCCGTAGCCTCCAGGCCAGCCACAACATGGCGGTGATGTTCATCACCCATGATTTCGGCGTCGTCGCCGACATCGCCGACCAGGTGGTCGTGTTGCGCCATGGCAAGGTGGTGGAGGAAGGCGCGGCCGAGTCCGTGCTGGGCAATCCGCAGCACGACTACACCAAGGCGCTGCTCGCCGCGGTGCCCTCTTTCGATCCGCCGCCGCGGCAATCCCGCGAGGACGTTCCGAAGGCGATCGACGTGATCGGCCTCGACAAGACCTATGTGACGCCGACCGGCTGGTTCCGCCCGAAGCGCGAGACGCGCGCTGCGCATGCGGTCAATTTCGCGATCCATCAGGGCGAGACGCTCGGCCTCGTCGGCGAGTCCGGCTCGGGAAAGTCGTCCGTCGCGCGTCTCGTGATGCGGCTGATCGAGGCCGATCGCGGCACGGTGCGGATCGGCGACGTCGATCTCACGGCGCTGGAGGGCGGTGCCTTGCGTGCGCAGCGTCATCGCATCCAAATGATCTTCCAGGATCCGTTCGCCTCGCTCAACCCGCGCCGCAAGGTCGGCCGCATCATCGCCGACGGCATGGTCGCGCGCGGCACGCCGCTCGATGCCGCGCTGAAGCGCGCTCAGGAGCTGCTCGGCATGGTCGGGCTCGACGCGGGCGCGATCGGCCGCTATCCGCACGAATTCTCCGGCGGCCAGCGTCAGCGCATCGGCATCGCGCGCGCGCTCGCGCTCGATCCGGAGATCATCGTCGCGGACGAAGCGGTGTCGGCGCTCGACGTGTCCGTCCAGGCGCAGATGCTGCGGCTGCTGGAAGATTTGAAGGCGCGCCTTGGTCTGTCGATGCTGTTCATCACGCATGACCTGCGGGTGGCCGCGCAGATCTGCGATCGGATCGCCGTCATGCAGAAGGGCGAGATCGTCGAGCTGAAGCCGACCGCCGCGCTGTTCGCCAATCCCGAACACGCCTATACTCGCGAGCTGCTCGCTGCCGTTCCCGGCCGCAAGCACGGAATGGCGTGATTGTGCGTAAACCGACCGCCGGTCGGAACCATGGCGCATCGTGCCGGGCCGGGTTCAATTACTTGCAACATCTTCGGCGTATTTGGATTATAATAGCATTGGACCCCGATGAGGCCGCAGGGTGGTCGCCCTAGCTGGTCCGCGCCAAGACAGCGGGCTCGTGCTCCCTCTACCCGAGGCTGTCATTGAACCGTGCCCATGAAGCGTCAGTCTCGACAGGATGTCGCAGCGGCGTTCACCATCCCAACGAGGACTCTCATCATGTCGGAGCGCAAGCCAACGGCCGCCGTGCGCGAGGCTCAAAAAGCCTTCAAGCCGGCCGAGCCGACGAGAAGCGATTATGAAAAGGCACAGGCCGCGTTCGATCAGAACCGCGAGCGGCTGAAGGCCGAGCGCTTGGCGCGTGAAGCGGCTGACAGCGCCGGCAAGCAGCCGAAGAAGCTGGCGTGAACCGCCAGCCTCGTCCCGTCGATTTCGGCGGGCATGCCGTCGCTCGCTCAGCTGCGCGGAGGCGTAGCGGTGAGCTGGCCCTGCGGCCGTTCACGATCGGTGCGCGTCGAGGTCGTTGAGGGGAGCGCGCCCGGCCGCGCCGCAGGCACCTTCTTGACCGGCGCCGGCAGCAAGCCTTCGCGGATGGCCTGCTTGCGCGCGACTTTGCGTTGGCGCCTGATCGCATCGGATTTCTCGCGCGTCTTGCGCTCCGATGGCTTCTCGTAGGATCTGCGGCGCTTCATCTCGCGGAATACGCCTTCGCGCTGCATCTTCCGCTTCAGGATGCGCAACGCCTTCTCGACGTCGTTGTCACGAACAAGAACCTGCAAAAGTATCCTCCTTGTCTTCATCTCTATCGATGAAATTCGGTTGGCGAAGCCGATCGGCGCTGCGGCGGAGAGAGCGGCGCGCTCAGCTGAGTGGCGCCAATGAAACGTGTTGCTCACAATGAAACGTGTTGCTCACAATGTGATGAGACACGCGTGCGAGACACGGTGATCCCCTTCGTCGGAACGCGGGAGCACGAGTGTCTCTCAGCCATCGATGGCCAAGCCGTGACCGATGGTGCCATGAAGATAAGCGCAATCTGCCGATATTGCCAGCGCGAGCCGACTCAACGGTTCCGGCCCTCGGCAAACTATATTCGCCGCGCGGCCTTGTAATCCCCCAGAAAATCTCTACCTTGAGGTAGTTCGATTAGCCGCTGTGCCTTTCTGAATGTGCCTGTGGGCTATTTCCAAAAGTCATCGCTCAGTTGAATGAGATCGCGTGATGGTCGCGCGATGAATGATTTGGAGATAGACATGCAGGGTACCGTCAAGTGGTTCAATGGCCAGAAGGGCTTTGGTTTCATTCAGCCGCAGGATGGCGGGAACGACGTGTTCGTTCACATCAGCGCGGTTGAACGCGCTGGTCTCGCCGGTCTGGCTGAGGGCCAGAAAGTCAGTTTTGAGGTCAAGACGGACAAGATGCGCGGTAAAACCAGCGCAGAAAATCTCGCGCTGGTCTGACCGTACTGATCAGACGTCTCTGACGTCTTAGGCCATTTCACGGATGTACTGAAATGGCTGGTTTGCCCGCTCGATCCTGTATTGAGCGGGCTTTCTGCGTCTCGACGGTAACCCGCATCTCCGGAAGGATCAGTCGATGGCTACCAAGAAGATGTCAGAGCGCTCCCCCGAAAGCATCGCGCGGTCGGAGCGCCAGCGCGTCGCCGCCGAGGACGGGGCGAAGGCGCGCGCCGAATGGGATCAGCGCGCGATGGCGGTCCGCAAGAACATGGAGCGGCTGCGCGTGTTGCGGCTCGCCAAGGAAGCGGAAGCTGCGCAAGCGGGGTCTGATGCGGCGCCTGCGCCGAAGCGGCGCAAGAAGGTCGTTCGCTAGGGCTGCTTCATCTCGCCTTCCGGCGTCGGGTGCCCGGTGGAATTATCGGAACTTCGTTGCCGGTGCTCGAACAGACGGGCGATCCATGCCTGATTACTACGCCCCAACCGTGTCCCGCGTACAGACCCGACCTTCGTACCGAGGAGGCTGACGTGGCCAAGCCGACCGCTACAGACGTTCGCATTGCCAAGGATGAGACGCAGCGTGGAGCCCAGACGATCGCATTTGCGCTCGCAATCGGCGCCACACGGCAGGTCTGTCATCTCGAGACCTGCTTCTGCACGCGCAACCAGGCGTTCGCCTATCTGCAACGGAACCGCACGGCGTTCGAGCAGATGGCGCGCGAGCAGTTTGCCCGTGGCGAGGTGACCGACGGCGTCATCCATCTAAGCATGATCTGAGGCGATCCGCCACACGCGGGCCTCAGAAGGCCCTGCCCGACGCGCAACGCGCTGTTGCTGCTACTCCGCCTTCTGTTTGACCGGAAGCGGAATGCGCTCATAGGACGCGGGCAGGTTGACGGGGCGATAGTCCTTCGATTCCGCGATCCGCATCAGCACGCTCTCATGAACGAAGGCGCCGTCGGGGATGAAGCGCGGTTCGCCATTCGGAATGTAGAAGCCGAAATGCGCCTTGCGTTCCGGCCATTCCTTGTACGTCGCGCTCTTCGGCAGCCATTCGAGCACCCGCCAGGCCGCTGTCATCGAATCGTGCAGCGGTCCCTGGACGCTCGGCGCCACATAGGAGAACGGACTGTTCTTGCGCTGCACGCCCCAGGCGAGCTGATTCACCGTGCGCGGATTGACCGTCAGCCCGGCCTCGACCGCCTCGTCGATCATCCACAGCAGCGGATATTTCGAAGCCGCCGACCGGACCTCGGGATAGCCGCCGCCGACGTCGGAATGCACGCCGGCGAACCACACCTGTTTGGCGTCCTGCGGTCGCGCCTGCGCCTTGTTGAAGCGGTTCGGCGTGAAGGTCTGCGGCATGCCCCACGGCTTCAGCCGGAACATGCAGCGGCGCTCGTCGATCGCCGCAGCCTGGCGGAAGATCTTCACGCTCGGGTTCTCGATCGTGAAGGCGAGCTCCTCGAGGCTCGGCAGCGCGAACAGCCGGTCGGTGCGCGGCACGATCACGCTCGCCACCGTGTCCCACACGCCGACGAAATGGATTGTCGGCCAGCGCGCCGAGGTGATCCGCGCGAACTGCGCGGCGTGGTCGTCGCGGCTCTCCGGGATCGGCCCGTCCTCCTCGGTGCTCTCGAGCTCCTTGGTGATGCCGCGCCCGGCCTTCGGATTGTCCGAGGAGTACTTCTTGTAGGCGATCACGCCCGGGCCGACGAGATTGATCTGACCCGGCGAGATCAGCCCGATCTTGTGGATCAGCCCGGCCAGCACGCGCACGGTGTAGGCGCCCCGCGAGAAGCCGAACAGAAAGATGCGGTCGCCGTCCTCGTAATGCGTGGCCAGGAAGGAGTAGGCGTTGATGACGTTGTCGTCGAGGCCGTAGCCGGTCGCGAGCCCCAGCACCATGTTGAAATTGGCCTTGAAGCGGTGCCAGGTGTCGGGCTGGGTCAGCGTGCCGACGCCGGGATCGTAGAATACGGCCTGATGCGGTGTCGTCTTGTCGGTCTTGCGCAGGCAGCGATAGAGCTTGAGTACGTTCGAGATGTTCTCACTGATCTCGTTGCCGGTGCCGTCGCAGCAGATGACAATATTCTTCATGGCAAAGGAATGTCCGCAATAATGCTACCGCAACGAGTGTAGAGCATCCGGCTGGTGTTGGGGAGGTCGGTTCCCTATGGCACTTCGTCTGGGTCGCTGTTGCGCGCGGCGCGGCCGACATGGCGGAGTGACTGCTGGGCGCCGTTGTACGAACGGATGGTCACCCGACCTGTCCTGCCGCCCCGCGCCGGCTGCCTTGTCCAGAGTTGTCAGTTGATCACGGCATCCGCAAGCAAAACGGCCGGATCTCTCGACCCGGCCGTTTCGACATCTCGTTCAGCTCGAAGCCCCGCTCGTGACGCGTCCGGCTTCTGCATCAATCTTGAATTTCGGTTGGCTCTCTCAGCTCGCCTTCGCGACCGGGGCAGCGTCCGCCGCCTTCTTCTCGATGGCGCGCTTCAGCTCCAGCGCGCGCGGCGACAGGGTCGCGGCGTTGGCCTTGAGCAGATAGGCGTCGAGGCCGCCATTGTGGTCGACGCTCTTGAGCGCGTTGGTCGAAACGCGCAGGCGCACGTTGCGGCCGAGTGCATCCGAGATGAAGGTCACGTTGCACAGGTTCGGCAGGAAGCGCCGCTTGGTCTTGATGTTGGAGTGGCTGACCTTGTGGCCAACCTGGGGACCCTTGGCCGTCAGTTCACAGCGCCGCGACATGGCAATAAATCCTCTCTCATCCCCGCACCCTTCGTCCGCCTATGTCGGCGGGCCGCGGGGGTCCAAAACTCGTCCAGCTCGTCTCTGGGAGATGCGGTCCTATAGGGGGGATGCGGCTTTTCGTCAAGGTTTTGAAGGCTGCAGCAAATACCGAGAGCCGGGCCGGCGAACCCGGAGGACGCGACCCATGCCTCCTCCTGGTCGGGCCGAAATCGCCGACCAGCAGAAAAGCAGGCGTGTAATCAATAGTATAGCCGGCAGTTTAGACCATATAAAGGGCGCATTCGGACGTGATGGATGGATATCCCGCGAACGGTCCGGAATGGCGGCATGCTGGCGCGGTCGGAGGTTCGCGGCTCGGTTCCGGCAGCGCTGCGGACGACGGTTCTGAGTGCTGTTCAGGCGCAAAGCGCTGGACAAACCGCCATTGTCGGACGGTTCGCGTTGTTTGAAGGCGTTTTTGGCTTAAGTAGCAAGGACGGCGCGTCGGATCGGTCCGGCGCTCAGGCAGGCGGATCGGCAGGATCATTCGTCACGTGACCATCATCTCGGTTCCCTCATTTCTCTCGGGCCGCCTGGCCGCGGCCGGGGCAGCGCTCTGCCTGTTGTTGCTGGCGCAAGGCGTCCAGGCGCAGGCTCGGTTGGACGCTCAATACGAGGCTTCCCTGGCCGGCATCCCCGTCGGCAAGGGCACCTGGGCGGTCGAGATCGGGGATGATCAGTATGGTGCTGCGGCTCAGGGCGGCACCGCCGGCCTGCTCAAGAGCTTCTCGCAAGGATCAGGCACGGGCTCGGTGCAGGGACGCGTCGTCAACGGCGCCCTGGTCGGCCAGAGCTACCAGGCCTCGACCTCCACGGGAAAGAAATCGGAGCAGATCCGCATCAATCTGCAGAACGGCACCGTGAAGGACTTCGCCATCGAGCCGGCGCCTCCAGTCGATCCCGACCGCATTCCGGTGACGGATGCCCACAAGCGCGGCGTGCTCGATCCGATGACGGCCTCTCTGGTGCGGGTGCCGGGCAATGGCGAACTGCTGTCGCCGGACTCCTGCCGCGGCGTTGCGCCCGTGTTCGACGGCCGCATGCGCTACGAGCTCAAGCTCGACTACAAGCGCATGGAGAACGTCAAGGCTGACAAGGGCTATCGCGGTCCGGCGCTGGTCTGCGCGATCTACTTCACGCCGGTCGCGGGCTACATCCCGGACCGGCCGGTCATCAAATATCTGGCTCAGGCCCGCAACATGGAGATCTTCTTCGTGCCGATCGCCGGCACCCGCGTGCTGGTGCCGTTCAAGATGGTGATCCCGACCCCGCTGGGGACCGCGATGCTGGAGGCGACGTCGTTCATCACCCAGGCGGCGCCGCACGTCGCCAAGACCCAGTAGCGCCTCGTATCGCTGCTCCTCCACATCCGAATCTCGTCGCTGTGGCACGGCCCCGTCAGCGGCTGAGCCGCAACAGCGGCCGTGGCGTGAAGGTCTGGCGGCATGCCGTCCGCTCTCGCTTGAATGCGATGGAGATTCCGCGTTGACCTCCGATTTGCCGGTCCCCGTATGGATGCTGTCTGCTGCGCGTGAATCCGTTTGACTCTTCCCTGATTCTGATTCGACTCGGGACGCCCTGAAATGCGCGCCAGTTCCATCGGGAAAGCGTTGCTTGTGGAGCCCGCGAAAACTTGATCTAGTGCTGGCTTGATCGCAGAGCGCGAGATGTTGCGGTGAACGAAGCCTGAAAGCCGACAGAGTCAGCGATTCCTTCGCGATTCGTTCTCAAGGCGTTCCGAAGCTTAAGCTGCGGCACTATATGCGTCACAATGTGAGACAGGGGTCAGCATCTCAGCCTCTCCAGACACACGACAATTCCGCATCCGTCGCGCGTGAACGACGCGCTTCCAACGCCGGCTTCGAGACCCACATTTAACGAATGGCTTTTTCGTCCTCTTCGGCTGCCTCGCCTTTCGAGCGCACGTCCGACCGTGCTCCCGGAAGCGGCGTCACCGCCGTGCTCGGCCCCACCAACACCGGCAAGACGCATCTGGCGATCGAGCGCATGCTCGCGCATTCCTCCGGCATCATCGGACTGCCGCTGCGGCTGCTCGCGCGCGAGGTCTACAACAAGATCGCCGATCGCGTCGGCAGCGAGGCCGTCGCGCTGATCACCGGCGAGGAGAAGATCAAGCCGAAGAACCCGCGCTATTGGGTGTCGACGGTCGAGGCGATGCCCAGGGATCTCGACGTGTCGTTCCTGGCCGTCGACGAGATCCAGATCGCGTCCGATCTCGAGCGCGGCCATGTCTTCACCGACCGCATCCTCAATCGCCGCGGGCGCGACGAGACGCTGCTGCTCGGGGCTGCGACGATGCGCCCCATCATCGAGCGGCTGTTGCCCGGTGCGTCGATGGTGACACGGCCACGATTGTCGCAGCTCGAATTCGCCGGCGACCGGAAGATCACGCGGCAGCCGCGCCGGACCGCCATCGTGGCGTTCTCGGCTGACGAGGTGTACGCCATCGCCGAGCTGATCCGCCGCCAGCATGGCGGCGCCGCCGTGGTGCTGGGATCGCTGTCGCCGCGCACGCGCAACGCGCAGGTGGCGATGTTCCAGAACGGCGACGTCGACTATCTCGTCGCCACCGATGCGATCGGCATGGGGCTCAATCTCGACGTCGATCACGTCGCCTTCGCATCCGACCGCAAATATGACGGCTATCAGTTCCGCCGGCTCACGCCGTCGGAGTTTGCCCAGATCGCCGGCCGTGCCGGACGCGCGACGCGTAACGGCACGTTCGGCACCACCGGACGTTGTGCGCCGTTCGAGCCCGAGCTGGTCAATGCGCTCCAGAACCACACCTTCGATACCGTGAAGGTGCTGCAATGGCGCAACTCCAGGCTTGATTTCGCGTCCTTGAGCGCGCTCCAGGTCTCCCTGGCGATTACGCCGGGGCATGACGCGCTGACGCGCGCGCCGACCGCGGAGGATCTGCGCGTGCTCGATCATGCCGCGCGCGATGCCGAGGCGCGCGACATGGCGCATGGCGCTGAAGCGGTCGAGCGTCTCTGGGAAACCTGCCAGATTCCCGACTATCGCAGGCTGTCGCCGGCTGCCCATGCGGAGCTGGTGACCACCGTGTTCGGCTTCCTGATGCAGAAGGGGCGTATTCCGGACGCCTGGTACGCGGCCCAGGTCGATCAGGCCGACCGCGTCGATGGCGACATCGATACGCTGTCGGGGCGGATTGCACAGATTCGCACCTGGACCTTCGTGGCCAACCGGCCCGACTGGCTGCGCGACCCTGATTATTGGCAGGGGATTACCCGCGAACTCGAAAATAAATTGTCAGACGCCCTTCATGAACGGCTCACGGAGCGTTTCGTTGATCGTCGTACCAGTGTATTGATGCGGCGCCTGCGGGAGAACAGTGTTTTGAATACGGAAATCGGCAAGACCGGCGAAGTGATCGTTGAAGGGCACGCGATCGGCCGCCTGGATGGATTCACCTTCGCGCCCGACGCCGCCGAAGCCGGCTCGGAGGCCAAGGCCTTGCAGGCTGCTGCCCAGAAGGCGCTGGCCGGCGAGATCGAGGCGCGCGCCGAGAAGCTGTCCGGCGCGCCCGACGAGCACATCGTGCTCACCGCCGACGGCACGATGCGCTGGACCGGCGACGCGGTCGCCAAGCTGGTCGCGGCCGACGACGCGCTGCATCCGCGCCTGCGCATCATCGCCGACGAGCGGCTGACGGGTGCTGCGCGCGACAAAGTCCAGGCGCGGCTCGATCTGTGGCTGAAGACGCATATCGAGAAGCTGCTCGGCCCGCTGTTCGAGCTGTCCAAGGCCGAGGACATCACCGGCATCGGCCGCGGCATCGCGTTCCAGCTCGTGGAGGCGCTCGGCGTCATCGAGCGCGCCAAGATCGCCGCCGAGATGAAGGATCTCGACCAGCCGTCGCGCGCCACCTTGCGCAAATATGGCGTGCGCTTCGGGGCCTATCACATCTACGTCCCGGCACTGCTCAAGCCGGCGGCGCGCGCGCTCGCCGCGCTGCTGTGGGCCGAGAAGCAGGGCAATGTCGACATGTCCGCGCTGACCGGCGCCCAGCATCTGGCGAGCTCGGGCCGTACCTCGTTCCCGGTCGACAAGGCGCTGCCGCGCGATGCCTATCGCGTGCTCGGCTATAAGCAGGCCGGCGAGCGCGCCGTGCGCGTCGACATCCTGGAGCGGCTGGCGGACCTGATTCGTCCCGCCCTGGCCTGGCGCGACAATGCGCCGGGCGAGAAGCCGGCCGGCGCCTTCGACGGCCGCGGCTTCGTGGTGACGCAGGCGATGACCTCGCTCACCGGCTCGGCCGGCGAGGACTTCGCCTCCATCCTGCGCGCGCTCGGCTATCGCATGGAGAAGCGTCCGCCGCTGCCGCCCAAGCCGATTGAGAAGCCCGTCGAGGCTGCTGCCATCGCGGAAGCTGCTGCTGCCGAAGCCGCTCCGGCAGATGCGCAGGCTGTGCCGGGCGAGGACCTCGCAGTTGTCGCCGGCGAGCCGGCCGACGAGCAGGTTCCCACCGTCGCGGAGGCCGCCGTCGCTCCGGTGACCGAGCAGGCCGTCGCCGTGCCCGCGATGGTCGGTGAGGAGCAGCCGGAAACCACGTCGGGATCGGCCCTGGCATCGCTGCCGACCGTCGATTTCGTCACGCCGGATGTGGCGGACGCCGCTTCCATGGCCGAGACGGCCGCCGAAAGCGTCGTCGCCGAGGCGGAAACCGCCGTCGCTGCGGATGCGCCGCAGCCAGAAGCCGCGGAGGCCGTTGCGAACGAGGCAACAAGCATCGGCGACGCTTCGGCTGAAGCTGCCGCGGCGGAAACTGCTGCTGGATCGACCGCCACCGAGGCTTCTCCCGCCGAGGCCTCGCCTGCTGCCGAGCCCGTCCTGGTCGAGGTCTGGCGGCCGGGCGGGCGGTCGGAGGAGCGCAGGCCGCGCCACGACCATCATCATCGCGGCCGGCCCAACCGTCCGCAGCATGAGCGCGGGCAGGGGGGCGGCGGCGGTCAGGCATCGGCCGGGACCGCTCCGGCCGAGGGCGGCGAGGCGCGCGAGCGCCATCACCGCGGCCATGGTCGGCGCGACCGGATGAAGGAGTTCGGCAAGGACTTCCGCAAGGGCCCGCCGGAGGCGGGTGCGGCGCCAGCCGAGGGCGCGTCGGCGCCGGCGCGCGAGGATCGCGGGCCGCGCCGCGATCATGATGCCAAGGGGCGCGACCAGAACCGGGACCGCAACAAGGGCGGCAAGTTCGGGGGCGACCGCGAGGGGCGCGGTGGCCGCGACTTCGGCAAGGGCGGCCGCGACAAGCGCGACAGCGGCCCGGCGCTGCGGCCCTACGCATCGAGCAGCGGCGGCGGCCGGGATCGCGACCGTCCGGTCGATCCCAATTCGCCGTTTGCCAAGCTTGCTGCGCTCAAGGAGCAGCTCGCGGGGAACAACCGCAAGGACTGAGCGGCAAGATCGGTTGGCAAGATTGGTTGGAAGGACAACGCCGACGTCCGACACCCCGTCAGAGCGCCAGCGCATCGACAAATGGCTGTGGCATGCGCGGCTGGTGAAGGCGCGCACCAGCGCCGCGGCGCTGGTGTCGTCGGGGCATGTCCGGGTCAATGGTGTGCGCGAGACCTCGCCGGGCCATGGGGTGAAGACCGGTGATGTGCTGACCATCGCGCTCGATCGCAGCGTGCGCGTGCTCAAGGTGACCGGCTTTGCCGCGCGTCGCGGCGACGCCGCGTCCGTGCGCGGGCTCTACGACGACCTCGAAGGTCGCGGCCGAAGTTGATTGGTTGCGCCGGCGCAATTCCAATTCAGTTCTTCGCCCCGCTTCACTTGCGGCACACCACGTCCTGCGCTAGTCCAAGCCAGCCGATTTGTCGATCCGTTCCGGAGCCCTGGATGACTTACGTCGTCACCGAAAACTGTATCAAATGCAAATACACCGATTGCGTTGAGGTCTGCCCGGTAGACTGCTTCTACGAGGGCGACAACATGCTGGTGATCCATCCGGACGAATGCATCGATTGCGGCGTGTGCGAGCCGGAATGCCCGGCCGACGCGATCAAGCCGGATACCGAGCCGGGGCTGGAGAAATGGCTGGGCGTGAACGCCGAATATGCCAAGTCCTGGCCCAATATCACGCAGAAGAAGGACCCGCCGGCGGATGCCAAGGAGCACGACGGCGAGGACGGAAAATTCGAGAAATATTTTTCATCGAAGCCGGGCGCCGGAGACTGACGGGTCACCTCTGCGCTGGCGCGAGAGCGGCGCCGGCAATTCTGCCGCTGGCCGTGGCTGATTGGAATCGCCACGCGGAAACAATGGCCTAGAACGAGATTGCGGCGAGCGGGAACCGCCGCATGAGTTGTTCTATTCCGGCACGCTTCACTTAACCCTAACTTCGTGGACCCGTCACAATACCGCCCCTGCGGCCTCTAAATCATTGATTTTTGCGGTAAATGTGCTATATATAGCACATTCTCAGAGCCGAACCCGGCCATGCGTACCTTTTTTTGGCCGCCCTTTTAGGTTCCCGCAACATCAAACAGGGGCGTGGCAGTTCCGCGCGCAGGCTGTGTCACAGAAAACGCGTAAAAAGAGTGCTTCCAAGAGTACAAAAAAAGCCGCCGCGGCCAGCCGCAGCGTTTCCAAGGGCCGTGCCCGGGCTCCTGTAAAGGAGATTCGGGCTGCCGCGAAGGCCTCGGCTGCCAAGTCCACCAAGAACAAAAGAAGCGCAATGCCTGAAAAGACTGCCAAGACTGCCGCGAAAGCATCCGCCGCGAAGACCACTCTTGCAAAGGACTCTGTTGCCAAGGCTGCGCCCGCCAAGGCCGCCGCTGCGCCCAAGGCTGCCACCAAGACCGCCATTCCTGCGGCTGCTGCCCCTGTTGCCAAGCCCGCCGTCGCCGCCAAGCCGGCTGCTCCCGTCGCGGCCGCGCCGCGCGTCGAGGAGAAGAAGCTGCCGACCCAGCGCCAGGGCTTCAAGACCAACGAATTCGTCGTCTATCCGGCTCACGGCGTCGGCCAGATCCTGGCCATCGAGGAGCAGGAGATCGCGGGTGCGAAGCTCGAGCTGTTCGTCATCAACTTCATCAAGGACAAGATGACGCTGCGCGTGCCGACCGCCAAGGTCGCCAATGTCGGCATGCGCAAGCTGTCTGACCCGGCGCTGGTCAAGAAGGCGCTGGAGACCCTGAAGGGCCGCGCCCGCGTCAAGCGCACGATGTGGTCGCGCCGCGCCCAGGAGTACGAAGCGAAGATCAATTCGGGCGACATCGTCGCCATCGCCGAGGTCGTGCGCGATCTGTATCGCTCGGAGTCGCAGCCGGAGCAGTCCTACAGCGAACGCCAGCTCTATGAAGCGGCGCTCGACCGGCTGTCGCGCGAGATCGCGGTCGTGCAGCACTCGACCGAGACCGAGGCCGTCAAGGAGATCGAGACGCAGCTCGCCAAGAGCCCGCGCCGCGGCGCCAAGACCGAAGCCGATGCGGTCGCCGAGGGCGATGCGGAAGGCGAGGGTGATGACATCGACGGCGACGATACCGCCGTGGCCGACGAGGCCGCCTGATCGACCGTTCAAGCGTTTTCGAATTAGTTGCTTACGAAAGCCCGGCCGCAAGGTCGGGCTTTTTGTTTGCCTAGCTCAAAGGGGACGCTGTCGAGACCGGCAAGTCCCCGGCACGGCACCCGCACGCAGCTCACGCAACAGCTTCGACTTTGGCCTGTGCCGCCTTGATGTCTTGCACCGGTGGACGGCCGAACAGGCGACGATATTCGCGCGTGAACTGCGGCACGCTTTCGTAACCCACGGCGAACGCCGCACTGCTCGCGCTGATGCCTTCGGCCAACATCAGCCGGCGCGCCTCGATCAGCCGAAGCTGCTTGTGGAATTGCAGTGGCGACAGGGAGGTGTGTCTGCGGAAGTGCTGGTGGAAGGAGGACAGGCTCATACCCGCGACAGCCGCGAGCCGCTCGACCGGCAGGGCCTGGGTGAACTCGGCGCGCAACAGGGCTACCGCACGGGCGATGCGCTGGGCGTGGCTGTCGGGGCCACCGAGCCGGCGGATCGCCGCGCCGTGCCGGCCGGCGAGCAGCCAATAATGCATCTCGCGCAAGAGTTGAGCCTGCAGCACCTGCAATCCGGCAGGACGATCGAGCAAGCGCATCAGGCGTAGCGCCGCGTCCGTCACTTCCGCCTCGGTCGGCTCGACCCGGACGGCAAAACCGTCCGTCGCCGTCGTGCCGTCCATCTGCAGGATCAGCTCCGCGATCAGCGCCGAATCGAGCTCCAGTACCAGCGACAGATAGGGCGCCGCGCGGGTCGCGCGCGTGATCTGGCTGACGGTCGGCACGTCGGCGGTGATGATCAGCGAATCGCCTGCGGAAAACGTCAGTCCCTGCAGCCCCATCGTGACCTGCTTGCTGCCCTGCACAACTAGACACACCAGCGGCCGCGAGATGGCGTAGACGAGCTCGCTCGGTGCGGTCGCGCGCACCGTCGTGAGTCCGGGGATCGGGGTCCTGGCAATCCCGGCTGTATCGGCGCGGACAGCGGCATAGCGGCTGACGGCATTGAGCAGGCTGGTCATGTCCGTAACTTAGCCCGCTCTCGCTCTCCACACACCCCGATTTGGAGGATCAGGCAAGGAACGGCGCGGTTCCGGCAACTCCGCCGGTGGTCGGTGTCCAATATCCGACCAGTCAAACCCGACCGGAGAAAAATCATGACCAGGATCGCACTCGTGACCGGCGCCAGCCGCGGGCTCGGCCGTAGCGCGGCACGTCATATTGCCCAACGCGGCAGTGACCTCATCCTCACCTATCAGAACCGGGCCGAGGACGCGGCGGCCGTCGTCGAAGAGATCGAGGCGATGGGCCGCAAGGCGCTGGCCTTCCAGCTCGACACCGGTGATGTCGCCGCCTTTGCGCCGTTTGCGGAGACGCTGCGCGGAGCGCTGCGCCGGACTTGGCAGCGCGACACGTTCGACCACCTCGTTAACAACGCCGGCCATGGTGACCATGCGCTGATCGCCGACACAACGGAGGCGCAGTTCGACCGACTGGTCGATGTTCACTTCAAGGGCGTCTATTTCCTGACCCAGGCGCTGCTGCCGCTACTCGCCGATGGCGGCCGCATCGTCAATCTGTCGTCCGGCCTGACGCGGGTCTCGTTTCCAGGTTATGCGGCCTATGCGGCCGCGAAAGGTGCAGTGGAGGTTCTCTCCCTCTATCTGGCGAAGGAGCTGGGCAGCCGCGGCATCGCGGTGAACACCGTGGCGCCAGGGGCGATCGAAACCGACTTCGGCGGCGGTGCGGTGCGCGACAATCCCGAGATCAACAGGGTGTTCGCCAGCATGACTGCGCTCAGCCGCGTCGGCGTGCCCGACGATATCGGCCCGATGATCGCGAGCCTGCTGTCAGAGGACAACCGCTGGATCAATGCGCAGCGAATCGAAGTCTCCGGCGGCCAGGCGATCTGATCGAGCCCGCAAGCAGGAAATTGCCGTGAGCGCCATGACTGGACAGTTGGGAACGATTGATCGTCTGTACGTGCTCGATGCCGGCAAGGCGATCGCGCCGGATCGGTCCGTCTACACGCCGGGCAAATGGCAGGGCGAGCCGGCGACGCTGAGCTGCCATGTCTATCTGCTGCAGCGACGGGGCGAATGGATCCTGTGGGACACTGGGATCGACGAGAGGCTGGCCGATGCGCCGGAAGGCCCGATCATCGCCCACGGCATCAGAGGCCTGGTCACTAAGCCTCTCACTGCTCAGCTAGCCGAAATCGGCCTCGCGCCGGCCGATGTCGCGATGGTGCTGCTGTCCCATGCCCATTTCGATCACATCGGCAATGCCAGGCTGTTCCGCGATGCGCGCTGGTACATCCAGCGGCGGGAGCACGCGGCGATGTTCGGCAAGGACTTCAGCACCTTCGGCTACGCGCCATTGCTCTACGATTGCCTCCGGCAAGCCCGCCTCGAATTGATGGACGGGGATGTCGATCTGTTCGGTGACGGTTCGGTGCGCGTCATCTCAACGCCTGGCCATACGCCGGGCCACTGCTCGCTGCTGGTGCGGCTCGCCGGCTCCGGGGCGGTCCTGCTATCGGGCGACGCCGCGCATGACCGCTACAACATGGCGCATCGCTGCGTGCCGACGATGAATGCAAGCGCCGAGGCGACCCTGACATCAATGGAGCGGATCGCCGCCATCGTCGATGCAGAGCGCGCGCAGCTGTGGCTCAACCATGATACGGCGCAGTCGGCGGGGCTTGCGCACGCGCCGGCGTATTTCGACTAGGGGGCGTTCACTCGTCCGTCCGCCCCTCGACCGATCAGCCGAGCTGCTCGAGCGAGCGGCAGCCCTGAGGGTTTGCTCAGGGGGAAATCGCGCTCACTCCACCACGATCTTGACGCGGTCGCGGACCTTGACCTGGGCGCGGGCGTCGAGGCCGTTCAGCACGCGGAAGCGCTCGACCGGGCGGTCGACGCCGGTCATGCGGTGCGCCAGCGATTCGACCGTGTCGCCGGGCTGCACGGTGATCACCTTGATGCGCAGCGGCCGCGCCGACTGGATCTCCTCCAGGCTGAGCCGGCGGAACGAGTTCACCGTCTCCCGCGCATTGCGCTCGCTCTCGGTGGTCTTCTGCCGCGAGGCGAAGATGAAGCGGTAGACGTCGCTGCCGACGCGCAGCGCATAGACCTTGAACTGCCAGGGATCGCCGCTCGCCGTCGTGGAGGCCGCCGGGAAGCCGTTGATCGTCAGCTCCTCGGTCGCCGACTTGTCGACGTTCTCCATCCAGCCGGAGTTCAGATAGTCGCCGAGCGTCTGCTGCGCCGGCACGCGCACGACGTCGAAGCGCATCGCCTGGGCGCCGCCCTCGCGTACGCCGATCACCGCCTGCGCGGTGTTGTCGAGCGTGAAGTTCTCCGGCGCCTGGAAGGTGAAGCCGAGCTTCGGATGCAGGAAGCGCCGTCCGCGCACGAAGCCCTCGCTCGGGTCCTCGCCGTAGACGATGTTGTCGACTGCAGCCAAGTAGGTCTCGCGGTCATGCTCCCTGGCCTCGGGGGAGACGTATTGCTTGGCGATGGCGGCGGCGTTCTGCACCCGCTCCGGCGTCGCCGGATGCGACGACAGGAAGTCCTGCGCGCGCGGGTCGATCGCGACTTTGCCGGCCTTCAACTCGGCGTTGCGCTCCATCGAGGTCAGGAAGCGCGCCGCGCCGTAGGGATCGAACTTCGCCTTGGCGGAGATGCCGACGCCGATGCCGTCGGCCTCGAACTCCTGGGTGCGCGAGAAGCTCGCCATCGTCAGCTTGGTCTTGGCGAGCGCCAGCGCCGTCAGGTCCGGATCGTTGCCCATGTCGGAGACGACGCGGGTCACCACCGCGGCCTGCCGCGCCTGGTCCTCGCGGATCGCAGCATGGCGCGCCAGCACATGCGCCATCTCGTGGCTGAGCACCGAGGACAATTCGGAGGTGTCGTTGGCGAGCGCAATCAGCCCGCGCGTCACGTAGAGCTGGCCGGTCGGCAGCGCGAAAGCGTTGACCGCACCGGAGTTCAGGATCGTGACCTTGTAGCCCTGGTCGGGGCGATCGGACACAGCCACCAGCCGGTCGACGATCTTGGAGATCAGGCCCTCGAGCTGAGGATCCTCATAGGCGCCGCCATAGGTTGCAAGAATGCGCTCGTGCTCGCGATCGCTTGCCGGCGTCGTCTGCACCATCGCCGGCTTCGGCCGCGGCGTCGGCAACGGCGCCGTCGCCTGCTGCAACTTGCCCATGTCGCTGCAACCGGCCAGCGCCAGCCCCAGGCACAGCAGCGCCGGTGCGATCCGCGAACCGCAGTTCATCACCGTCATGCGCTTTCGAACAGACAGGTTCACGTCGCTACTCATGTACCTCAGCGGTCAATTCCCGCTTAAAATCTCGATCTGGGCGGTCTGCGTCAGTTCCAGTCTCGGACCCGCATGCGCTTCAATCCAACCGCGCACGCGAACCTGCCGATTCGCAAGTGATTTGACGTCGATGCCGGCACCTTCCAATACCGCCATCATACGCTTTGGAATAGTCACCGCGAAGCCCCGTGTCCAGTTACGAGCGAAGTTCAGATAAGTTGTTGTCCCCGTCTGTCGTACGGACAACACCTTCCCTTCGACAACCGTAAATAGCCCTACGCGAGACAAAATATCGTCTGGACTTTCCGTGTTTTTTATGACGGTCGCAATCTTCCAGAGACCACGCCCGGCGTTGCGGGCCTCGGCTTCCGCCGCGCCCAGGCTGAGGGCGCAATCCCGGTCGGGCAGGTCAATGCCGCGCAGCACGGCGCCCTGCCGCAGCAGCTCGCTTTGCACCGGCTGGTCCGCGCCGGCCACGAAGACGAAGGCGCGCTGCCGGCCGTAGCGGTCGGGGGTGTCGTCCTCACCGCGGAGCACGACGTCGCGGTCGCGCAGCAGCGCGCCCAGCGCATCCACCGACGTCGCGCGCTGCTCCTCCGGCGGCACCTCGATGCCGGCGAGCCTGACCTCGCGACCGTCATCGAGACGGAAGCCGCGTGCATCGATGATCTCGCTGACGTGGCCTTCGCCGAGCTCCGCGAGCATGCACGGTGTGGCGTGACTCGCCGACGTCATTGCGATGACCGCCACGCTCGCACCGAGCGCAACCAGCCTTCGTCCGCTCTGCATTCCGCGCACTCTCGCCATGCTGCATCATCGCACGAAATTTCCATTCCACTGAGCGGAAAGCGGCGACCGGCGACGCCTTTGCTGAGCGTGCTGAGCGCTTGCCGCATGCGCATGCGTGCGCCATGATGAGAACTATCAAAGAGGCCGTCGCCATGTAGCGACGTGCCCGGCAGGGAGGATATCAATGAGCAGAACCATCCGCGGCGCGGCGGCGTCGTTGTTCATGCTGGCGTCGGCGCTGACGTTGTCCGCAGGCGTGGCGCATGCGCAGAGCAAGCCGCCGCTGAAGATCGGCGGCATTCTCGACATGTCGAGCCTCTACGCCGACATCACCGGTCCGGGCAGCGAGACCGCGGCGAAGATGGCGGTGGAGGATTTCGGCGGCGAGGTACTGGGCCGCAAGATCGACGTGATCGCCGCCGATCATCTCAACAAGGCCGATCTCGCCGCCAACATCGCCCGCGACATGCTCGACAACCAGGGCGTCGAGATGATCTGGGATGTCGCCGCCTCCGCGACCGCGCTGGCCGCCGGCGAGATCGCCAAGGCGCGCAACAAGATCATCATCTTCAACGGTCCCGGCTCTGTCAGGCTCTCCAACGAGGCCTGCGGCCCCTACACCGTGCACTACGTGTTCGACACCTTCGCGCAGGCCAACGTCACCGGCCTGGCGGCGGTGAAGTCCGGCCTCGACAGCTGGTTCTTCCTGACCGCCGACTACGCGTTCGGCCAGGATCTGGAAAAGGACACCACCGCCGTGGTGGTGAAGTCGGGCGGCAAGGTGCTCGGCAGCGTGCGTCATCCGCTCAACACCTCGGACTTCTCCTCCTTCCTGCTGCAGGCGCAGGCCTCCAAGGCCAAGGTGATCGGGCTTGCCAATGCCGGCGGCGACACCATCAACGCGATCAAGCAGGCGGCCGAATTCGGCCTCACCAAGGGCGGACAGAAGCTGTCGCCGCTGCTCGCCTTCGTCTCCGACATCGACAGCGTCGGGCTGGAGACGGCGCAGGGGCTGCTGGTCGCGGAAGCGTTCTACTGGGATCTCAACGACGACACCCGCGCCTTCACCAAGCGCTTCATGGAGCGTACCAAGCGCGTGCCGACCTCGGCCCAGGCCGGCGTCTACTCCTCGGTGACGCACTATCTGAAGGCGGTGAAGGCTGCGGGTACGACCGACGCGGACGCCGTGATGAAGCTGATGAAGGCGACGCCGATCAACGACATGTTCGCCAAGGGCGGCCGCATCCGCGAGGACGGCCGCATGGTGCATGACATGTACCTGTTCGAGGTCAAGAAGCCGTCGGAGTCGAAGGCCAAGTCCGACGACTACAAGCTGCTCGCGACCGTGTCGGGCAACGAGGCATTCCAGCCGCTCGAGGCGTCGCGCTGCCCGCTGGTGAAGAAGTAGCTGCCGTCATTGCGAGGAGCGAAGCGACGAAGCAATCCAGGACTGCGCGCGCGACTCTGGATTGCTTCACTTTGTTCGCAATGACGGCCAAAACCGGAGAACGTCCGCCATGACCACCAACACCACCGTCCTGCAGCATCTCGAGTCCGGCCTGCTCACGATCACGATGAACCGGCCGGAGCGGCGCAACGCGCTCAACAGCGACCTGACCAAGGGGCTGGTCGAGGCGGCGCATCGCGCGGCCAATGATCCGGAGGTGCGCGCGGTGCTGCTCAAGGGCGCCGGCGGCACGTTCTGCGTCGGCGGCGACGTCAAGGCGATGGCCGAAGCCAAGACCGCGCCCTCGTTCGAGACCAAGGTGACGACCTTGCGCGAGCGCATGGAGGTGTCGCGGCTGCTGCACCAGATGCAGAAGCCGGTGGTGGCGCAGATCGACGGCGCGGCCGCCGGCGCCGGCCTGTCGATCGCCCTGGCCTGCGATCTGCGGGTGGCCGGCGAGTCGGCCAAGATCACGACAGCCTTCGCCAAGGTCGGGCTGTCGGGCGATTTCGGTGGCACCTATTTCCTCACCCAACTGCTCGGCAGCGCCAAGGCGCGGGAGCTGTATCTGACCTCGCCGGTCCTGACGGCGCAGGAGGCGCTCGCCTTGGGCATGGTGACAAAGGTCGTGCCCGACGCCGAGGTCGAGGCGGCCACGCGCGCGCTGGCGATGTCGCTGGCGCAGGGGCCGAGCGTGACGCTCGGCTACATCAAGCGCAACATCAACAACGCCGAGACGCTGACCTTGGAGGCCTGCTTCGACGCCGAGGCGATGCATCACTCGCGCTGCAGCGACACCGAGGACCACAGGGAGGCGGCGAAAGCCTTCGTCGAGAAGCGCGCGCCGCTGTTTCAGGGACGGTAGCGTCGCTCGCAATGACGCTGCTGAGGCCGCTGGCCTGCGTGAACAGGTAACGTCTCGAGGAGGACTGCATGCCTTACCTCCACCTGCGCCAGATCTGTCTCGTCGCCCGCAGCCTCGAGCCCGTCGTCTCGGACATCGCCGCGATCATGGGCCTGGAGATCTGCTATCGCGACCCGCATGTCGGCAAATACGGGCTGGAGAATGCGCTGCTGCCGGTCGGGCCGATCCTGCTCGAGGTGATCGCGCCGACCCGCGAGGACACCGCGGCCGGACGCTTCCTCGACAAGACCGGCGGTCGCGGCGGCTACATGGCGATCTTCGCCTGCGATGATCCCGATGGCCGCGCGTCCCGAGCCAATGCGATGGGCGTGCGTACGGCCAATGTCATCGATCATCCGCCCTATCACGGCGTGCAACTGCATCCCCGCGACTGCCGCGCGGTCTTCATCGAGCTCAATCACACCGAGGGCAGCGACGATGTGCTCGGCGCCTATCCGCCCGCCGGGCCGGATTGGACGCGCGCGATCCGCAGCGACGTGACGAAGGCGATGACCGAAGTGGTGCTGCAGAGCCCCGAGCCGGCCGCGCTTGCCGCGCATTGGGGGCGCATTCTCGATGTGGTGCCGTCTGCCAGCGATGGTGTTCAGCAGTTGAAATTGCCGAACGCCGGCATCCGCATCGAACCCGGCGAGCGCGAGCTCATGAGCGGGCTGACGTTCCGCGTCGCCGATGCTGCACGTGTGGCCGACGCTGCGCGCGCTCGTGGCTATGCGGTTTCAGGCGGCTGTTTCACAATTGGCGGCGTTGCCTTCGCGTTGCAGGGGGCGGTCGCCAACTAGTCGATCGGCATGGCCGGGACGAGCCCGGCCATGCCGACGTTCGAAGCTCGCGGTTCGTCACCGCCCCTTGAAGTTCGCGAAGCGCCGCTCCTCGGTGGCCTTGACGCCTTCCTTGAAATCCTCGGTCGCGCGCAGCCGGGTCTGTTCGGCGAGCTCGTGCTCGGTTGCCGCCATCACACGGTCGGCGAGATTGGCGCGCATCGTCGCGCGGGTCGACAGCAGGCCGAGCGGCGAGCATTCGGCGATCTCGGCGGCGAGCTTCATCGCGGCCGTCCGCACCTCGTCCTGCGGCACGCATTCATTGGCGAGGCCGATTCTGAGCGCTTCCTCGCCGGTGACACGGCGGCTGGTGTAGAACATCAGCTCGGCGTTGTTCTTGCCGACCAGCTCCGGCAGCGTCACCGTCAGCCCGAAGCCGGGATGGAAGCCGAGCTTGGTGAAATTGGCCGAGAACCGCGCCTCCGGACAGGTGACGCGGAAGTCGGCCGAGACGGCGAGGCCGAGCCCGCCGCCGATGGCGGCTCCGTGCACCGCGGCGACCACCGGCTTCTTGCAGCGGAAGATCCGCACCGCCTGCATGTAGAGATGGTTGATCGCCCCGAGGCTGTCGGCCGGATCGCCTTTGGCGCCGGCCGCTTCCTGCGCCTGGCGCGCCGGATCGGTGAAGTTGGCGCCGGCGCAGAACGCCTTGCCTTGCGCCGCCAGCACCGAGGCGCGGATCTCGATGTCGCGGTCGAAGCCCTCCAGCGCATCGGCGATCTGGTTGATCAGTGAAATGTCGAAGAAGTTGAGCGGCGGCCGGCGAATCTCGATCAGGCCGACATGGCCGTGGATCTCGACGCCGATGTCAGGGAAGTGGGTCATGGTGGGGTCTCCTGATTAGTTACCTAATGCAGCGGTACGGCCGGTGCACCCTCTCCCCTTGTGCGAGAGGGTGGATCGCCGACGCGAAAGCGACGGCGAGCCGGGTGAGGGGTTCTCTCGGCAGTTGGCCGTGCGGATGGAGACCCCTCACCCGCCTCCGATGCTTCGCATCTCCGGCACCCTCTCCCACAAGGGGAGAGGGTGCACCGAGCAAGCCGAATTGGCTCCTACAATCACCTCAACCCCAGCCCGCGCGCGATGATGCCGCGTAGCACCTCGGTGGTGCCGCCCTGGATGGTCAGCTTCGGCGCGGTCTGCATCGCGAAGGTCAGCTGGCTCTCCAAGGTCTCGCGATTTCCTGCGTTGTCCTCGACGAACGCGGCGAGGTCGCGGACGCGATGCGGCAGCTGCTGCTCCCAGACCGTGCCGACGTCCTTGACGATCGAGGCCTCGACCACCGGCTCCTTGCCGGCCTGCAGCATGCCGGCGACCGACACCGACATCCGCCGCATCGTGTGCAGCTGCGCCACCAGGCGACCGATGCCCTCCGCGCTGCGCGTGTCGGGGTTGGGACCGACCGCGCGCACCAGCTCGGTCAGCACATAGTAGGTTTCGAGGAAACGCTCGGGCCCCGAGCGCTCATAGGCGAGCTCGGAGGTGGCCTGCTTCCAGGCGCCGTCGATCTCGCCGAGCTGATGATCGTCCGGCACGAAGGCGTCGGTGAAGACGACCTCGTTGAACTCCTTCTGCCCGGTGATCTGCCCAATCGGGTTCACCTTGATTCCCGGTGATTTCATGTTCACCAGGAACTGCGTCAGGCCATGACGACGGTTCTCCTTGGTGGCCGGCGACGTGCGGAAGATCGCGATCATGTAGTCGGCCATGTGCGCCGACGTGGTCCAGATCTTCGAGCCGTTGATCAGCCAGCCGCCGTCCGTCCTGGTCGCGCGCGTCTTGGCGGCGAACAGGTCGGAGCCCGAGTTCGGCTCGCTCATGCCGATCGCGAAGCACAGCTCGCCGCGGCAGATGCGCGGCAGGATGTCCATCTTGATATGCTCGGGCGCGTAGCGCAGCAGGATCGGCCCGCTCTGCCGGTCGGCGACGAAGAAGCGCCTGACAGGCGCATTGGCGACCCGCATCTCCTCGGTCACGACGTAGCGTTCCAGGAACGAGCGCTCGTGGCCGCCATATTGCTTCGGCCAGGTCATGCCGATCCAGCCGCGCGCGCCGACGCGGGCCGCAAACTCGCGCGCGTCGGCATCCTCGCGCTTGGGCTGGTACGGGTTGAAGGTGCCGGCCGCGATCTCATCAGCGAGGAAGGCGCGCACCTCCTTGCGCAGCTCCTCGCATTCTCTCGGCAGGCGGATCGGATCGAAACGAAGTGCGGTCATGCGGCAATCCTCTTCGTCGTCAGCGCGAGGCGACCAGCGGCCACAGCTCATCGGCGCCGTGTGCGGCGACGCGCCTGCCGAGCTCGACGGCCCAATGGCTCTCGGAGCCGAAATCGTCGCGCCAGGCCAGCGCGCGCAGGGAGAAGCGATGCAGGATGTGCTCGGTGGTGAAGCCGATGGCGCCATGTACCTGATGGGCGATCGCCGCGCCCTTCTCGGCGGCCTCGGCGCAGCGGATCTTGGCCGCCACGGCTTCGAGAAACACCGCGTCGTCGAATGCGCTGGCCCGTGCGATCGCATCCGCGGCCGATGTCGCCGCCGCGCTCGCGGCGGCGCTCTCGCCGGCCAGCCGTGCCAGATTGTGCTGCACCGCCTGGAATTTGCCGATCGGCTTCTCGAAGGCGACGCGCTCACCCGCATAGTTGACGCTGATCGCGAGCAGCCGATCCAGCGCGCCGGCGATCTGCAGTCCGCGGGCAACGCCGCCCATCAGCATCAATGTCGTGGCGTCGAAGCCGGCCGGCGCCGGCCGGCATGCCACCGGCGTGATCTTGTCGAACGTTAGCGTGTCGCTGGGATCGTTGGCGAGGTTGAGGCCCGCGTCGATGCGCAGCCGCGCGGTCTCGACCAGCGCGATCGACACGCCGTCGCCGCCTTGCGCGAGCACGGCAACATGCTGCGCGGCTCTGGCGAACGGCACGCCGCGGGCATGGCCGGACAAGGTGCCGTCAGCGTCGAGCGTGATCCGGTCTCTCGGATGAGCCGGCGCGATCGTCATGGCGCCGTCGGGCGAGGCAATGCCGCCTTGTTGCAGCAGCCAGCCTGCGAGCAGCGTCTCGGCCAGCGGCACCGCAATCGCAAAACGGCCGGTGGCATTGATGATCTCGAAGCCGTCGGCGAGGTCAGTGCCGGCGCCGCCGAATTCCTCGCCCACCCAGGCGAGCGTCAGGCCGGCCTCGCTCAGCGCCTGCCACAGCGGCGCCGTCCAGCGGCCGTCCTTGTCGTGGTTGATCGTCTGCGGGTCGGCGAGATCGGCGAAGATCCTCTCCGCGGTCGCAACGACGATGTTCTCAGCTTCCGCCACAGCGCTCCTCGCCCTCGTTATCGTCGGTCTCGGCGCGCCATGTCCTGCGCGCGCCGGCGATGTCTTGCCGGCATGATGGGCGCAAGCGATGGCCCTGACAAGCGTAGCGCGCTGCAGGGCCCCGTCCGCTCGCCGCATGGAGGCGAGCGATTTCCGCGCTGCGGAGATTTTGCCGATTTTGCAGATGCAGCGATGTTGGCTAAGAAGAAGCAAGGTAACAGGCAAAGGCAAACAGGGAGGTGCGGAATGGCTGAAGGTCTGTGCGCGGTCGTGACGGGGTCGGCGTCCGGCCTCGGAGCCGCGACCGCGTTGCTGCTGGCGAAGGCCGGCATGCGCATCGTCGTGAACTATTCGAACAGCAAGAGTGAAGCCGAGCAGACCGCTGATCTCTGCCGCAAGGAAGGAGTCGAGGTCGTCGTCATTCAAGGCGACGTGTCGCGCGACGAGGATTGCCGCAAGATCGTCGCCGCCGCCGCGGCCTGGGGCCGGCTGGATGCCCTCGTCAACAATGCCGGCACCACCAAGCACGTCCCGCACGATCAGCTCGACGGCCTTTCGGCGGAGGATTTCCAGCGCATCTTCGCGGTCAACACCATCGGCCCCTTCCAGATGGTGCGTGCCGCGCGGCCGCTGCTGGAAGCGGCGGCCAAGGCGACGGCGCGTGCGTCCGCGGTCGTCAACGTCTCGTCGGTGGCCGGCATCAGCGGCGTCGGCTCGTCGGTCGCCTACGCTGCCAGCAAGGGCGCGCTCAACACGATGACGCTGTCGCTGGCGCGCGCCCTGGCGCCGGCGATCCGCGTCAACACCGTCTGCCCCGGCTACATCGATACGCCGTGGTTCACCAAGGGCCGCGGCGAGGCCGGCGCCAAGCAGGTGCGCGATGCGGTGGTCGCGCGGGTGCCGCTGCGCGCGGCTTCGTCCGCCGAGGATATCGCGCAGCTCGTGTCGTTCCTGGCGAGCCCGGCGTCAGGCCACATGACCGGCGAGGTCGTGCGCATGGATGCGGGGATGCATCTGTTGGGGTGACGTCGTCATGGCGAGCAGCCAGTGGCGACGGCGCAATCGAGACCTTGTCGGTTCTGGATTGCGTCGCCCTGGCTTGGAGCGAAAACGCTTGGAGCTAAGACGCTTGGAGCGAGCGCGCTAGCGATTGAAATCGCGGATCGTGCCGCTGGCGACCAGCCTGTTCCAGATGAACAGCACCACCACGGCGCCGATCGTCGCGGTGATGAAGCCGGCGCCCTGGTTCGGACCATAGTGCCCGATCGCCTGTCCCACCGCGGTGGCGAGGAATGCGCCGACGATGCCGAGCACGGCGGTCAGGATGAAGCCGGAGGGGTTGTTCGGTCCCGGCGACAGAAGCCGGGCGAGGAAGCCGGCGACCAGCCCGACGATCAAAATATAGAGCATGACATGATCCTTGCCTGAAAGTCGCGCTCAGATCCGGCTCGCCAACTCGTGCTCGGTCGGCAGCCGCCCGTCCGGCGTGAGCTGATCGACCACCTTCGGCAGGTACTGGCTCAGCCCGTTCAACAGCTCGTCGCGCGACAGCCCGCTCTGCGCGGTGAGCTGATCGATCTGGTCGGCGCCGAGCGCATTGGCGAGGTCGCCGGGCGAGATCGGCTTGTTCTCGCCGGGGGAGACCCAGGAGTTCGCGGTGTCGCCATGGCCCTTGTCCTGCAACTGGCGCAGCAGATCGCCGAGCCCGCCGGACAAGACGCTGCCGGCGGCGCCGCCGGCGAGCAGGCCGCCGAGTCCGCCAGCGATGATGTTGCCGAGGCCGCCGCTCAATCCGCCACCAAGCGCACCGCCGAGCGGTCCGCCTTGATTCCCGGTCGGCTGAGACGGCGGGACCGGCGCGGGCGCCGCATTCGGCTGCTGCCCATTCTGCGAGAAATGCTTCACCGCTTTCCACGCCAGCAAAGCGAGGATCGCCATCGTCATTGGCGACATGCCGCCGCTCTTCTGCGTGGCCGGATGACTTGGCCCATTCGGGCCGTTCTGCATGCCGTTGAGGATATCGAGTAGACCCATGACCTGCCTCCTGCGCCCCACGCCGACAAAGCTATTGGCTTGCACGGAGCGTTACAAGCCGCGGTCAGAAGGGTCGCACAGGGGAACGTGTCGCGCGCGGCTCAGTTCCGGGCTTCGGCCCGTTTCGGCGCCTTGGCTCCCGGCGGTGCGGCAGCAGTCTGGCTCGGGCCGGTGAACATCCGCTTCAGCTCGTCGAGCTTCTCCGACAGGACCGGAAAGTTGCACGAGAACGAATCGCGCCGCCAGCCATCCTTGGCGCATTGCGCTGCCTTGATGCGGGCGCGTGCCTCCACGTTCGACGCCGGCGGTGGCAAGCCGCCCTGCGCGGTCGCGGCCGGCGGCTTGCTCGGCCGTTGCGGCGGCGGCGCCGGCATGGCCGGCTTCGGCGGCTCGATCGCGGCCCGCGCCGTCATGTCCCGGAGCGAGGGCTGGAGGTCCTGCGTCTGCGGCCGCGACATCATTGCCGAGCTCATGTTGGCGTGGCGCTGGCGCTCGAGGTATTGCGTATACTGCTGGTCGATGAACTTCTGCTCTTCGGCCGTGGGATTGGGCCCGGCGATGTCGAAGCTGCGGTCCTGCATGAAGTCGTAGTAGACATAGCCGCCGCCCGGCTTCCGTCTCCCGGCAAATTTGGCGTTGCATTGCGCCAGCGCCGCGGTCTTCTCCTCCTTGGAGGCGGACTTCTCGGCGGCGTCGGCGCACTCCTCGAAATCCGTCGGGGAGCGGCTCCACCATTCCGCATGCGCGCGTTGAGGTTGCACCGCAGGCAGGCAGGTGATCGCTGCAAAGACCAGAATTGGCAAGTGGGGTCGGTACACGAACGGCAATCCTCAGCGGCTCCCCGCCTCAGATGACGGGAGATTGTCGCCAATTTGCGGCGATGTGTGACTCCAATGCTGCGTAATTTGCGACTTTCTTCTTTATCTGCCGTGGTTCCGTGATCTCGTTGCCACAGTCGGGTCGGCAATGACGGCGGCGCCGTTCGTGAATCGCACCTTGCTGTGGCGCCGGAACGATACGCAGCTTTTTTCCACCATTTTCATCCCGCCGTAGTTGACGAAACTAATCTTGACGATGGAAAGATTGGTGTTGACGGGACCGCACAAGCGCTCCTATGAATATCTTGACACTGGAAAGATGGATTGCGCCGCCCGGCGCGGAGGAGGCTGCGATGAAGGTGTTCCTCACGGTCAAGCTGGCGCTGCTGCCGTTCGTCGTGTTCTGGACCCTGCTGGCCTGGCATCAGCCGGCATGGGCGGTGTGGTCCGCGCTGGCCCTGGCGCTGGCCGCCAATGTCTGGCGCGCCTCCCGTAGCGAGCTCGCGCTGCTGGAACTCGGAAGCCTCGCCCTTTTCGTCGTGCTGGCGATCGCCAACGACGTCGCGCCGAATTGGACGGCCGGCAATGCCCTGTGGCTGTCCTTCGCTGGGCTCGGCCTCATCAGCTTCGCTTCGCTCGCCGTCGTCCGTCCCTGGACCGCGGATTATTCCCGGTCGGCCTATGCCGACAGCGCCTCGACGCCCCAGTTCCACCTGATCAACATGCTGATGACCGGGCTCTGGGGCGTCCTGTTCCTGGTGCTCGGCCTGTGCCGCTGGGCCGGCGTCGCCTCCTGGATCACGACGGCGATCGTCGTCGGCGGCGCGCTGATCTCGATCTTCGGCCCCCGCTTCGCAATTCGCCAGGCCTTGCTGCGCATGCGGGCCGCGCGCGAGGAGTGCCATTGGCCGGCGCCGGGCTTCGCCTCCGCGGTCGAGACCGATTGCGATGTCGCGGTGATCGGCGCTGGAATCGGCGGGCTGACGGCCGCGGCCCTGCTCGCGGAGTCCGGGCTGAAGGTGAAGGTGTTCGACCACCACGTCGTGCCCGGCGGCTTCTGCCACACTTATCTTCGCAAGGCGCACCACGACAACAAGCCGGTGCTGTATCGCTTCGATGCCGGACCGCACGATTTCTCCGGCGTCTGGCCCGGCGGGCCGGTCGACGGCGTGCTGCGCCGGCTCGGCGTCGCTGACCGTATCCAATGGCGGCGGGTCACCCACTCCTACCGTCTCGCCGGCCGGCGCATCGAGGTGCCAGAGGACTGGCGCGCCTATGTCCGACTGCTTTGCGAGATGTTTCCAGCCAGCGCGGACGGGCTGACCCGGCTGTTCGACACCATCCATGCCATCTTCGAGAGCATGTATGCGACGGGGCAGGGTCGCAGCGGCGTTCCCGGCATGCCCGCCACATTGGAGGAGATGCTGGCCTTCCCGCGCAAGCATCCGCAGGCGTACCGCTGGATGAACCGCCCGTTCGACGAACTCGTCGCCGCCCACGTCTCCGATCCCGAGCTGATCGCCACTCTCAATGCGCTGTCGGGCTATCTCGGCGACGGCAGCGAGACGCTGAGCTGCGCGCAGATGGTCCCGATCTTCGGCTACTATTTCAAGGGCGGCTTCTATCCGGTCGACGGCTCCGGCCACCTCGCGGACGTGCTCGCAGAGGCGGTCACCGCCCGGGGAGGCGAGGTGCATCTGAAATCCAGGGTCACCCGCATCCTGGTCGAGCAGGGCCGCGCCGCCGGCGTCGTGCTCGGCAATGGCCGCACGGTCCGCGCGCAGGCGGTGGTCTCGAATGCCGATCTCGGCCGCACCTTCACCGAGCTTCTGAAGGCCGACGATCTGCCGGCCGGCTTTCGCGAGCGCGCCCGTGTCCTCGTACCGGCGACGTCGTGCTTCTCGGTGCATCTCGGCCTCGACATGGTGCCGGACGTCGCGCCCGCCGCGCATCTCGACTCCCCGATGGGGATCGGGCTCGCGGTAATGTCCAAGCTCGATCCGTCGGCGGCGCCGGAAGGCCATGCGACGATGACGATCATCACCCTCGTTCCTCACGAACAGGCCAAGAGCTGGTTTCCCGACGAGGGCGGCGACGACTGGAAGGCGTGGCGGCGCTCGCCGGACTACGAGGCGCGCAAGCAGCAGCTCGGCGATGCCATGGTCGCCGCCGCCGAGACCATCATTCCCGGCCTGTCGCAGCATATCGTCTACCGCACCGACGCCAGCCCCGTGACCTATGCGCGCTACGACCTCGCCAGTGCCGGCGCGATCTATGGCGTGGCCCGGTCGGGACGGCTGAAGGGCGCCAAGGCGCCGGTGCGCAATCTCGTCATCGCCGGCGGCGGCAATGCCGGAGCCGGCGTCGAGGCCGTGGTGATCTCGGGCGCGGAGGCGGCCGAGGCGCTCGTGCCCGGCCTGCTGGCGCGCGTATCAGATGTCGCATCGGACGCAATGACAGCGCCGCCGAAGGCGGCATGAGCGCGGCGATCAGGGCGTGTAGAGGTAGCGCAGCAGGGTGCGGCCGACGGTCTCCAGGCTCTGCGCCGAGCACTGCTCGATCGTATCCTGCGTGGTGTTGAAATAGGGCTCGTAGTCGAAGTCGATGACCAGGAAGCTCGGAATTCCGGCCTGCTGCAGCGCCGTGTGGTCGTCGCTGATCGGGTACGTCGTGGGCTCCGGCGAGAACGCCTGCGGCGCGATCCGGCTGCCGATGCTCCAGAACTTCTTGACCTCCGGCAGCGCCGAGGCCAGCGACGACGGCTCCGGCTGCAGCTTGAGATCCTTGTCGCAGACCATGTCGAAATCGACCGCCTTCTCCGGCTTGTGCGTCGGATAATAGGTCTTCAGGTTGGCCGCGAAATGCGGCGAGCCGAGGGGACGCCAGGTCGGATCGCCGGCGCCGAGCGATTTCGGCCCTTCCTCGCCGTCGAAGAAGATCAGGTCGATGCCGACGTCGGGCCGCGGCGACAGCGACAGCACGCGTGCGGTCTCCAGCAGCAGCGCCACCGCCGAGGCGGAGTTGTTGGCGCCCGGCATCGGCGCATCCGGCGACTTCGGATCGCGATAGGCCTTGATGATGCTGTCGTAATGGGTCGCGACGATAACGCGCCGCGGGTTCTGCACCTGGAAGCGGGCGATGATGTTGGTGAGCGGGATCGCCTTGCCGTCGTCACCCTTGGCGGAGAAGCTCTGCGTGAGCACCGCATCCGCCGCGCTCTTGGCCATCGCGTCCTTGATGTAGTCGATCGTTTTCTGATGCCCCGGCTCACCCATCGAGCGCGGCGTGAAGCGCAAGAGATCGGCGATGACGGACATCGCGCGCTGGCCGTCCCACAATTCGATCTTTGCGTCCGCGGCGTGGGCGGCCGGCGACGTCAGCAGCAACGCGGCCGTTGTCGCGGTGGCGGCGAGGCGGGGCCAGAACTCGGTCATCCGAAAAGCTCTTCAACGATGTCAGGACGGCTTCTTGCCGAAGGGAATGAACAGGATGCCGGCGCAGCCAGCCAGCACCACGGCGAAATAATAGGTGATGGCGCGCGAGCCGATGGTCGGAATCAGCGCGAACGTCGTGACCAGCGTGCCGACGACGTTGCCGATGGTCGAGACGCCGTAGACCAGGCCGGCGACACGGCCGGCCTCGCCGGCCGAGCGCGTCAGCAGGCTGACGGCGATCGGCGAGAAGGTGCCGAGCAGGGTCAGCGGCACCAGCAGCAGCGCGGTCGAGGCCATCAGCGTCGCCATCGGCCCGTCGCCGATGCTGTCGAGGATGTCGGCCATCACGGTATCGGCGGTCGCCGGCACCAGCGCCATGTAGGCGGCGGCGATCAGGATCATGGTGCCGATGGTGCGCGTCGTGGGCTGCCGGTCGACGATGGCGCTGCCGGCGAAATAGCCGATCGCGAGCGCGCACAGCACGGTCGAGATCAGGCTCGCCCAGGCGCCGATGCCGCTGCCGAAATACGGGTTGAGGTAGCGGCTGCCGAGCATCTCGAAGCCCATCAGCACGCAGCCGACCAGGAACGAGCAGAGATAGATCGCCAGCATGCCGGCGCGGGACACGTGCTCGCTCATGGCAGCTTCTTGTTGTGGCGCTCGATGCTCTTCAGCGCCTCCACCGGCGCGAAGTCGTCGGTCAGCACCTTGGCCTTGGCGTCGATCACCTGGCCGTTGTCGATGTCGATGCGCTTGCGCTGCGCCAGCATGTCGGCGAGCTTGTAGCGGAAGCCGAATTCCTTGTCGCGCTCCTGCGCGATGCCGGCGAGATCTTCCGCCTTCCGCTCGTCGCCGGGATAGGCGACCATGACGATGTTGCCGCCGGCCTCGTAGAAGTCGACCTGCGGGAACACGCTGTGAATGGTCTTCACCGCGGCGTCGAACAGCATCGTCGACGGCTCGACGTTCTGCGCCACCACGCCGCCCTCGGCGAGATGGTCCTTGACGAGCTGGTAGAATTCCTTGGTCAGGAGATGAAACGGCACGAACGGCCCGCGATAGGCGTCGATCAGGATGATGTCGTAGCGGTCCTTGGATTCCTGCACGAACAGCCGGCCGTCGCGGTTGGCGACGTGGAAGTTCGGCTCCTCCTTGATGCCGAAATATTTCTTGGCGAGCTCCAGCACCGTCGGATCGAGCTCGACCGACGTCACCTGCACCTTGGGCAGGAAGCGGTGCAGGTACCACGCGGTGCGGCCGCCGCCGAAGCCGATCTCGAGAATGGAGCTGACATTCTTGGCGTACATCACGCTCGCGGTCATGAAGCGGGTATAGTCGACCGGCAGGTCGAGCTCGTCGCGGGTGTTGTAGACGCTCTCGGTATAGATACGGCGGTTGTGACCGAACGTCATGCTGCGGTAGGGCGCCTGCTCATAGACATAGATGTTGTTGTAGAGCGACTCCTTGGACTCCAGCAGATTGCGGGTGTCCTGCGCGCTTGCGGCGGCGATGGAGAGGAAGCTTGCGAGCGCGCCTGAAATGACCGACCGGATGAGCATCGACTTAATCGTTTCCCTCGGCTGAAAAATGATGGGCAAGGTCTATGTGACCTGGCGGCTCCGGCTTCGCAGGACGGCTATCCTCCGGTCCGAGATGCGCTCAGGCACGACCAATACGGCGATCCCGAGGCCGGTTCCGCATCGGCGCCGTTCTCTTAGACCATTGGCTGCCTCCCGGATAGTCAAACCGGCCCCGGCCAACGGGGGTGTGATCGCGGCAGCCCCTTCGAGCGGTCCGGCGCGGCGACGTTCCCCCGCGCTGAACCGGACCCGCGAACCTGCCGCGCGGCGCTGTGCCACGGTGAGCCACGCCGTGCTGGCGGTCACCGGAGAGGCTTCCGGTCGGTGGCCGGGTCTGCTATGGAGACCAGCGAAGCAGGTGCACTTCGGTGCAGGCTCCGGTCCCGTAGCTCAGCTGGATAGAGCGGCGGTTTCCTAAACCGTAGGTCGCATGTTCGAGTCATGCCGGGATCGCCATCTGCCGCAGCCTTGCGCGCGCAGACTTCTCCAGATCAAACCCATTGCGTGCTTGATCAGGCCCGACCGGGAATCGGGTGGAGCGCGTCGCTGCCATCGAGGACCTTCTCCGGGTGAGACGGCGGCCTGAGCCCCGTCCACGCGGCGCGCAGTCGCCGCCGAGACGCATCACCCTGGAGAGTTTTCCATGCATACGACCATCGAGCCGGGCATTCTTTATTTCGGGACGCCGGTCGTCCTCATCAGCACGGTCAACGAGGACGGCGGCTTCAATCTCGCGCCGATGTCGTCGGCATTCTGGCTCGGCTGGCGCTGCATGCTGGGCCTCGCGGCGGGATCGAAGACGCCGCAGAACATGCGCCGCACCGGCGAGTGCGTGCTGAACCTGGCGTCGGTCGATCTCGCCGCCGCGGTCGATCGCCTGGCGCTGACCACGGGATCGGACCCGGTGCCGGCGATGAAGCAGCGCAAGGGCTACCGCCATGAGCCGGACAAGTTCGCCGCGGCCGGCCTCACTGCGGTCAGGTCCGAAACGGTCGCCGCGCCGCGCGTCGCCGAATGTCCGGTGCAACTCGAAGCGCGGGTCGAAGCGGTGCATGGCGTCGCCGATGACGACGCGCTGCTGAAGGGGCACATCCAGTGCTTCGAGGTCCGCGTCCAGCGCGTTCATGTCGACGGGGCCCTCCTGATGGACGGCGTCCGCGACCGCATCGATCCCGACAAATGGCGGCCGCTGATCATGAGCTTCCAGCAGTTCTACGGCCTCGGCCCGCGCCTTCACGATTCGCGGCTCGGGACCATTCCGGAGGCGGCCTATCGCACGCCCGATGTCGAGCGCGCGCGCAACGTGCCGACGCGGATGGAGACCGCGGCAGGCTGAGCCGGCTCGGCCTCTAGTCTCGCCTGGAATCGCCCGGCCGCCCGTTCAAGCTTGCATCCGGGTGCAAGAGGTCAAGGACATCATGGGGGCTGTGGCTGTCGACCGGCTGCTGATCGAGGCGGCCGATCACTACAATGCGGGGCGCGCCGGAATGGCCAAGGTCCTGTGCAGCGACATCCTCCAGGCGGTGCCGGATCATCTGCCGACGCTGCATCTGTCCGCGATCCTCGCCTTCGCCAACGGCCGCATGGCCGAGGGCGCGGAGCTGCTCGGGCGCGTCTTCGCCCGCGATCCCCAGCATGCGGCGGCCTATGTCACGCTCGGCGATGCGCTCGCGGTGAAAGGCGAGCGCAACGGCGCCGCCGATGCGTTCGCGCGCGCAGCGGCGTTGCGGCCGCTCGATGCGGCGATTCACAGCAGGCTCGGCAGCGCGCTGCTGGAGCTGTCGCGCTTCGCTGAGGCCGAAGCCGCCTATCGCCACGCGCTGACGCTCGACCCTGCGCTCGCGCATGCGCGCTGGAATCTCGCGCTGGCCCTGACGCGCCAGGGCCGCCTCGTGGAGGCCGAAGCCGTCTACCGTGCGCTGCTCGAACGCGACCCGGCCCACCCCGAGGCGTGGCGGGCGCTGGCGCATGTGCTCGCCGACCAGGCAGACTATGCAGCGGCGGTGCCGGCCTATCAGCATGCGCTCGCCGTCCATCCGGCCGATGCCGGCCTGCATCTCAGCCTTGGCGATGTGCTCTACAAGCAGCGCGCCTTTGCCGAGGCCGCGGTTCACTATCGTCTGGCCTGCGATCTCGCGCCCGGTGATGCCAACGCTGCACGGCTGCTCGGGCATGCGCTGCACGAGGCCGACCGCCCGGCCGAGGCCGTCGAGGCCTATCGGCGCGCCGCGGTGCTCGATCCCACCGATGTGGTCGTGCTCAGCAATCTCGCCGCCTGCCTGTGCGGGACCGGCCAGATCGAAGCGGCGATGGCCGCCTGCGAGCACGCGCTGGCCTTGCTGCCCGATCACGCCCCGGCGCATACCAATCTGGGCATCATCCATGAGATGCGCGGCGAGACCATCGAGGCCGTCGCGGCGCATCGCCGCGCCGTGGCCTCCGATCCCGGTTACGCCAAGGGCCACGCCAACCTCGCGGTGGCGCTGCGCAACGCCGGCGACATCGACGCGGCGCTGGCCGCCTCGCATCGTGCGATCGCGCTGGCGCCCGACAATGCGCTCGCCCGCTACAATCACGCGCATTTCCTGCTGATGTGCGGCGACCTCGTGAACGGTTTTGCCGAGCATCGCTGGGGCCGCGACTGTCCGGACCTCTCCGCGGGCATGCCGCGCTTCGACGCGCCGGAATGGCAGGGCGCGCCGCTCGACGGACGCACCCTGCTGCTGTTCGCCGAATATGGCATCGGCGATGCGCTGCAGTTCGTGCGCTATGTCGATCGCGCCAAGGCGATGGGCGGCAACATCGTGCTGCAGGTGCAGCCGGCGATCGCGCCGTTGCTGCGCAGCCTCGACGGCGTCACGGTGGTCGGGCGCGGCGAGAAGCTGCCGCCGTTCGACCTGCAACTGCCGCTGATGGATCTGCCGCGGATCTTCGGCACGACCTTGGAGACGATCCCGGCCGAGGTGCCGTACCTCGCGGCCGATCCGATCAAGATGGCCGCGTGGCGCAACGTGCTCGGGCGCGCGCCGTCGTTGAAAGTCGGCGTCGTCTGGGCCGGCAATCCCAGGCACAAGGGCGACCGCCAGCGCTCGCTCACCGCGCAGGCGGTGCTGCCGCGGCTGGTGATGCCGGGCGTGCAGCTCTATTCCTTGCAGAAGGAGCCGCGGCCGGGCGATGCGCTAGGGCTCGCCGAGCTTGGCACCGACGTCATCGATCTCGGGCCGCTGCTCAGCGACTTCGCCGAGACCGCAGCTGCCGTCGCCGCGCTCGATCTCGTCATCTCCGTCGACACGTCGGTGGCGCATCTCGCCGGCGCGCTCGGCCGCCCGGTCTGGGTGCTGTTGCCTTACGCGCTCGACTGGCGCTGGCTGCGCGACCGCGCCGACAGCCCGTGGTATCCGACCATGCGGCTGTTCCGCCAGGACAAGCCGATGGCCTGGGATGGTGTGCTGGCGCGGACGGCCGGGGAGCTTGCGCGGCTGGTAGCAGGTGAGCGCGGGCTGCTGTCGCCCGGGCCGGGTATGAGGCCGAGAGCGGACGTCGAAGGCTTATGAGGCCCGACGCCTATCGCGTGGCCATGCGTGCGAGACCGGTCTGATCCGAGCGCGTGGACGGAAACGACAATCGCCACAAGCTGAACAGCATCGGGAGTTGGAAAACGAAGCTGATCGCCGCAGCGCCTGCCAGCACCTCGAAACGTTGCGCCTCGATCAGAGCCTTGGCGCTCGGTACCACGTGGACCAGGCCGTCGGCGACGTAGACAAGCGCAACCACCCGCCAGATGTTGGCGGAGAGCAAGCCCATCCTGAAGGCACGATCGAACAGCGCGAGCAACCCGCCGAGCGCGAGCGTCGAGCTCACCATGTGAGCCGGCGTATCGTAGAAGCCGGAGTCCAGGGCGGCCTGGACGAACCAGAGTCCGTAAACCACCGCGATGATCTTCAGCAACATCAGTTCGTTCCCAGGGAACCGCGAGATCGTCGTCTGCCTCCGGGCAGCCGATCGGATTGCGCCCCCTTGATCGGAGCAGGCGTGCGCGACGTCGAGCTTATGCTGCGTGTCACGAAGGCTCTCTTAATCGGCTCGCTTGGATTGTCCTGAACGAGCCGTTTTGCGCCCGCCTGTGATCCAGGTGCCGTGATGCAGGAGCCAGGCGCGGTTGCGGACATGGTCAAGAACCGCGGAGGCGGCCTACTGCTCCGCCAGCAACTCCCGCACCCGCGGCACCACCACCCGGCCATACAGCTCGATGCTGCGCATCAGCTTCGCATGCGGCAGCGGGCCGGCCGAATACTTCAGTTGAAAGCGCGACAGGCCGAGGGCCTTGATCGTCGCGGCGATCTTCCGCGCCACGGTCTCCGGCGAGCCGACATAGAGCGAGCCGTGGTCGGCCTCCTGCACGAATTCGTCGCGGCCCATCGGCGGCCAGCCGCGCTCGCGGCCGATGCGGTCGCGCATGGTCTTGTAGTCCGGCCACAGCTCCTCGCGTGCCTGGTCGTCGGTGTCGGCAACATAGCCGGGCGAATGCACGCCGATCGGCTTCGTCTCGCGGCCGAACTGTTTGATCGCGCGATGGTACAGCTCGACATAGGCAGCGAAGCGTTTCGGATCGCCGCCGATGATCGCGAGCATTAGCGGCAGCTCGTAATGCGCCGCGCGCACCACGGACTCCGGGCTGCCGCCGACGCCGATCCAGGCCTTCAGCCGGCCGTGCTCGACCGGCGGGTAGACCAGCTGCTCGCGCAGCGGCGGGCGCAGATTGCCCTGCCAGGTCAGCGGCTGCTGCGGCAGCAGGCTGACGAACAGATCGAGCTTCTCCTCGAACAGCGCCTCGTAGTCCTTGAGATCGAAGCCGAACAGCGGGAAGGACTCGGTGAAGGAGCCGCGGCCGAGGATCACCTCGGCGCGGCCGTTCGAGACGGCGTCCAGCGTCGAAAATCGCTGGAACACGCGGATCGGATCGTCCGAGCTCAGCACCGTCACCGCCGAGCCGAGCTTGATGCGCGAGGTCCGCGCCGCGATCGCGGCCAGCGCCACTTCGGGCGCCGAGATCGCGAAATCGCCGCGATGGTGCTCGCCGAGCCCGATGAAATCGAGCCCGAGCTGGTCGGCCAGCACCGCTTCCTCGACCACGTCGCGGATCACCTGGGCATGCGAGGCCATGTCGCCATCAGCGCCGCGGGTGACGTCGCCGAACGTGTCCAGGCCGAATTCGATTGGTGTGATCATGTCTCATTCCATTGCGTCGGGCCGTCATACGGCGTCCAGGCGTCAGCTGGAAGCGGGGGAACCGGATTGCAAGCGGCTGGAGCGAAACACAGGGTTTCGATGGTGCGGCAACGACAGAATCCCGCGTGAAGAGCTCGTCTGTTGGCTTCAGGCACGTCATGCCCGGCCATGACGGTGGAGAGAGGGGGGAGAAGGCGGCTCCGGCCGCCGTGCGCGTGAAGGTCAAGGCGGCAAAAATAATTCTTTCGTTTTTCCAGAAAGTGTGCTCTATTGTATCCATCCTGCCTCATCGATGAGGGGCGTACGCGCGGTCGTCACGAGACGCGAGGCGGGGATGCGGTGGCCGTAGCGGGTCGCAGCGTGACTTTGTCGCGCCGACGAACGATCCGTTGCGGACAGTCAAGTCGCGTGGTCCTGGCCTCCCGATGCTGAGGTCAAGCCGGACGGCGGTGCGGAAGCGCAGCGCGCCGACGATGGGGGCAAGACAGCCGGTCCCCAGGGAGATCGCGAAGCAGCTGTAAGACCATCGCGCAGGGAAGGCCGGGATGTTCCAGCCGAACCTGTGGTTCCTGCCGCCTGCATTTTTTTCGCAGGCGGGCCATGGGGGCGGCGAGCTCCCGGTCTTCCCTGCGCCCTCACGTTTCCGAGGGCGAACGATCCGGACAAGGCTCGGGCTAGCGCGGCCGCGAGAGCGCGACCGCATGACCTCGGCCGATGCGATGGCCGGTCGCGCCTGTTGTGCGGTCATGCCATGCCAAAAAATGGGCGTGTGGCGCGGCCGCGCATCACCTAGGCTCCGATCATCGATCAAAACGGGATGACGCGCATGGCGACAGGCGGCGACTATCAGATCTTCGAGGCAGGCGACGTCGTGCTGCAGTCCGGCGTGACGTTCCCGTCGCTGCGGCTCGCCTACAAGACCTACGGCACGCTGAACGCGGCCAAGGACAACGTCATCCTCTATCCGACCTCGTTCGGCGCCCAGCATGTCGACACCGAGTGGCTGGTCGCGCCCGGCGGCGCGCTCGATCCGAGCAGCTACTTCATCATCATTCCCAACCTGTTCGGCAATGGGCTGTCGTCGTCGCCCTCGAACACGCGCGAGCTGTTCGGCGACGCGCCGTTCCCGGCCATCAGCTATCACGATGCGGTCGCGGTGCAGCGCCGGCTCGTGGAAGAACAGTTCGGGATCAGCCGGATCGCGCTGGTCTATGGCTGGTCGATGGGCGGCATGCAGGCCTATCACTGGGCCGCCTGCCATCCGGACATGGTGGAGCGCGCGGCCGTGGTGTGCGGCAGCGCGCGCTGCTCGCCCTACAATCATCTGTTCCTCGACGCGGTGAAGGCAGCGCTGATGGCCGATCCTGCGTTCCAGAATGGCCGATTCGTGGAGAAGCCGGTGGCCGGCCTGCGCGCGATGGGGCGGATCTACGCGGGCTGGGCGATGTCCTATGAGTTCTACCGCGACGAGGTCTGGCGCGAGCAGGGTTTTGCCTCGCAGGAGGACTATCTCGCCGCGACCTGGGACACCGCGTTCGCGCATCGCGATGCCGACAATCTGCTGGCGCAGATCGCGATCTGGCAGGGCGGCGATATCAGCCAGTGCGCCGCGTTCGGCGGCGATCTCGATCGCGCACTCGGCGCGATCACCGCGCGGATGCTGCTGATGCCGGGCCGGACCGACCGCTATTTCGATTGGCGCGACAACGAGCGCGAGCTGCCCAAGCTGGTCGGTGCCCGCTCGGCGGAGCTGCGGCCGATCCCATCGATCCATGGCCATCGTGCCGGCAACCCGATCCGCATTCCCGCGGATCGCGACTTCATCAACGCCCACGTCTCGACCCTTCTCCAGAGCTGATGGCTGAGTTCGACATGACCGATGTGCCCGCCGACGAATTCGCGCCCCGCCCGAAGCTGCTGACACCGCAGGTGTTGCAGCAGCTCTGCACGCGCTCCAACGCGCAAGGCGCGCTGCGCACGCTCAGCCATTACGGCGCGATCATCGGAGTGGGTGCGCTGATCGGAGTGATCGCATCAACGCATGGTGTGCTCTGGGCGCTGCCCTTGCTGCCGGTGCAGGGCGTGCTGATCGCCTTCCTGTTCATGGCGGTGCACGAGACCGCGCACAAGACCGCGTTCGACAGCCGCAGGCTCAACCTCGCGATCGGCAATCTCTCCGGTTTCCTGATCGGACTGCCCTATGACTATTACTGCCTGTTCCACTGGGAGCATCACCGCCACACCCAGGATCCCCTCCGCGATCCGGAGCTGATCGTCGGCCCCAAGCCGCGCTCGGAGACCCAGCTTGCGATCGCCTATTCCGGCCTGGTCCAGGTGGCCGGCCGTCTCAGGCTGCTGCTGAAGCATGCGGTGACCGGTGAGGTGACGGTGCCCTGGGTCCCCGCCGGCCGCCGCGCCACCATCGTGCGCGAGGCGCGCGCCTATGCCACTGGCTACGCGCTGCTCCTGCTCGGCTCGGTCGCGCTGCACAGCGCGCTGCTGCTGTGGATCTGGGTGCTGCCGCTGCTGCTGGGCCAACTGATCCTCCGGCCCTATCTCTACGCCGAGCACACCGGCTGTGATCACACCAGGAGCGCCTTCCACAACACCCGCACCACCTTCACCACGCGGGTCGTGCATTGGCTCGCCTGGAACATGCCCTATCACGTCGAGCACCACGCCTATCCGGCGGTGCCGTTCCACGCGCTGCCGAAGCTGCATGCGATCGTCGACGGCGAGATCAAGTACCGCGGGCAGGGCTACATCGAAGTGACGCGGCAGACCTGGGCCTGGTTTCGCGCGCAGTGGGAGGAAACGAAGTCTCATCCATCATGAGTTTGGATTCGAGTTGTCGCCGCTCGGCCGGTGCGCTCCCTCTCCCGCTTGCGGGCAGGGCTATCGCATATGGCGATCGATGTTTTGCGTCCATCTCCCTCCGCGTCGTCATGGCCGGGCTTGTCCCACGGCTGTCCGGTTCAGCTTCCGCATATTGCGAGGCTCAACTGTTGTGGGTTTTTGGCAAGTTGGGGTGGCCCC
>NZ_JBNPUM010000016.1:0-118351 GCF_051168175.1 Bradyrhizobium sp. HKCCYLRH2047 | reverse complement strand
CTTGGAGGCTTTCGGACGCCGGCCGCCCGAATATGCCGCGCCGTCAATCATGCGGCCGGCATCCGAAACCCTTCACACAAGCGGCCGACCGGCGTCCCGGACACCTGCTTACGGTTGCGCATCGGAAGCAGACCTTCACGCGAGCTGGCGACCGGGCCCGTGACGGACCAAGCAGAGGTGGAGGGCAACGACACCGGGTTCGTCCGTCAGCCGCCGGGGCCGTCCTTCATGATGTAGCCCATCAGGTCGTCCACGTCGTGCTCCAGATCTCGGATGATGTTCTTGACGACGTCGCCGATCGAGATCACGCCTACGACCTTGCCCGCGTCCAGCACCGGCAGATGGCGAAAGCCGCGCTGCGACATCATCGCCATGCAACTGTCCAGCTTGTGGTCCGGCCTGATCGTCACCGGGTTGGCCGTCATCACCTGGCTCACCGGGGTCTGCTTCGCATCGAGCCCGGGCAGCAGCACCTTGATGGCGCAGTCGCCTTGCGTGATGATGCCGACCAGTACGCCGTCGTCGATGACCAGCACCGAGCGCACCCGATTGTCGCGCATCTGGCGCAAGGCTTCGACGACCATGTCGCCGGAATGAACATGGATCACGGCGGCACTCTTCTGGGCCAGCGCGCTTCTGACTGTGCTCATCGACGTCCCCTCCTGGACCCTGTTCTGCCCCGCCTTGATGGTCCGCTGGGCAGGATAGTCGAAATATCCGGCTTCGTCAGCGGCGCGCCGGGGCCGTGCGCCTGACTGTGGACCGCCATTGCGGTCGGGTAGAGAGCCCGGGGTCAAGCGGCGGCGGACCGGGAACTGCCGCACGGCAGCCGCGGCATCGAGGTCCCGTCAGAAACCCTTCACCATTTGAGCGCCTTTGACGGGAATGAACATGCGCCCTTAACGAAAGCGGGCAAAAATAGGCAGCTATTCTTCACTTGGCTGACTACGGTACCTCTTCGAGCCGCGTTGCGAGCCGGCAACGGCCGAACCGAATCCGAAATGCCTTCACGGAAGAGCAGGCCGGGGGGTGCAACTGCCGCGTGAAGAGTTGGTAAGGAAACGTTAAAGAGAAGTCGGGGATTTCTGATGATCGCGCCGGAAGAAGAGAGATTGCTGAAGACGTACCTGGTCGAGATGTTCGCCCAGATCAGCAGCATGCGGCGCGAACTCGCAGCTCTTCAAGGCGACGGCAAGGGCAGTTTTGCGTCGATGACCGACACGCTCGACGCGATCGTGGAAAATACGGAAGTAGCCGGAAACGCGATCCTCGAAAGCATGGAGGCGATCAGCGCCAGCGTCGGGAAGCTGCAGGGCGTCAAGGACCCGAAGACCGTAGCGGTCTGCGACGAGATCGTCGACAGCACAAACAAGGTGTTCGAGGCTTGCGCGTTCCAGGACCTCACCGGGCAGCGGATCACGCGGGTGGTCAAGTCGCTGAAGTTCATGGAGGACCACATCAACAAGCTCGTCCGCATCTGGGGAAAAGAGGAGCTGGCGCGGGTGGCCGCCGAGCTTGCTGCCCCCTCGAGCGTCCCGGACTTGCTGGAGGGTCCGAAACGGCCGGGCGTGGCGATTTCCCAGGACGACATCGACAAGCTGTTCACGTGAGTTGCGGCGGGACCGTCGTACTATCAGCTCCACGTCCTTGCGAGCGCAGCGAAGCAATCCAGAGTCCTTGCCGGGCCATCGATTGCTTCGCTGCGCTCGCAATGACGGAGTCAGATCACACGCAGCTACGTTACGGCCGCAGCGTCTCCATGAAGCTGACAGGCTCACCGGTCGCCGGCGTCAGCAGCTCGCCCTGCCACATCACACGTTGACCGCGCACGAAGGTGCCGACCGGCCAGCCGGTGACGCGCACACCATCATACGGCGTCCAGCCGGCTTTCGAGGCAACCCATTCGTGGGTGATGGTCTCGCTGCGCTTGAGGTCCACGATGGTCAGATCGGCGTCGTAGCCGGCGGCAATGCGGCCCTTGCGGGCGATGTTGTAGATGCGGGCGGGGCCGGCGCTGGTGAGGTCGACGAAACGCTGCAGCGACAGCCGGCCGGCATTGACGTGGTCGAGCATGATGGGCACCAGGGTCTGCACGCCGGTCATGCCGGAGGGCGAGGCCGGATAGGTCTTGGACTTCTCCTCGGCGGTGTGCGGCGCGTGGTCGGAGCCGAGGATGTCGACGATGCCCTGGTGGACGCCCCACCAGATCACGTCGCGATGATCCGCCGAGCGCACCGGCGGATTCATCTGCGCGTAGGTGCCGAGCCGCTCGTAGCACTCCGGCGCCGCCAGGGTGAGGTGATGCGGCGTCGCCTCGACGGTGGCGACGTCCTTGTGGTCGCGCAGAAACACGATCTCCTCCTTGGTGGAGATGTGCAGCACGTGGATGCGCTTGCCGGTCTCGTGCGCGAGATTGACCAGACGCTGCGTGGCGCGCAGCGCCGCCTCCTCGTCACGCCACACCGGGTGCGAGCGCGGATCGTTCTCGACCCGCAAATCCTTGCGCTCGTTGAGGCGGTACTCGTCCTCGGCGTGGAACGCGGCACGGCGGCGGATCACCTGGAAGATGCGGCGAAGGCTGTCGTCGTCCTCGACCAGCAGCGAGCCGGTGGAGGAGCCGACGAACACTTTCACGCCGGCGCAGCCCTCGGCGCGCTCCAGCACCGGCAATTGCTCGACGTTCTCGCGGGTGCCGCCGATGAAGAAGGCGAAGTCGCAATGCATGCGATGACGGCCGGCTTCGACCTTGGCGGTGAAGGCCTCCTCGGTCACCGTCAGCGGATTGGTGTTGGGCATCTCGAACACGGCGGTGACGCCGCCCATCACGGCGCTGCGCGAGCCGGTTTCGAGGTCCTCCTTGTGAGTAAGGCCAGGCTCGCGGAAATGCACCTGGGTGTCGATCACGCCGGGCAGCACGTGCAGGCCGGTACAGTCGATGATCTCGGCGGCCGAGGCGGCGCCGAGATTGCCGATCTCGACGATGCGCCCGGCGGAGATACCGACGTCGCGGACACCCTCGCCGTCCTGATTGACCACGGTGCCGGATTTCAGAATGACGTCGAACCGCGCGCTCATGAAGCCCTCATAGGATTTCATTCTCCTGACAACCCCAAGACAGCTCGATCATGCTGCGCGCCTGCCCATTTGCTGGCCTCCGGCGGCACGCGAGTCTCGATCTTTAGAATGAAGCCACCGCGCGGCGGCGTTTCAGCCTTGTGGTTTATGCCTGGGCGGCTTACGTTTCAGTGCGGCCTGTCGCAAGAGGTTTTTCGAATGAAGGCGACGTTTCTCGACGACCGGGGCGTGGTCCAGGTCAGCGGCGAGGATGCACGCAAGTTCCTCAACGGTCTCTTCACCACCGACGTCACCAAGCTCACGCCCGGCGAGGCCCGGTTCGGCGCGCTGCTGACGCCGCAGGGCAAGATCATCGTTGATTTCCTGGTGGCGCAGGTGCCGGCGACCGACGCCGGCGAGCGCTTCCTGCTCGACTGTCCGCGCGCGCTCGCACAGGCGCTCACCGACAAGCTGAATCTCTACAAGCTCAGGGCCAAGGTTGCGGTCAGCAATCTGTCCGACCAGGTCGGCGTGATCGCGGTCTGGGATGGCGCCATCGGCGCCACGCCGGAGCCGAGCTTCGCCGACCCGCGTCACGAGAGCCTCGGCGCACGCGTCATTGCGCCGCAGGAGGCGCTGGCGGAGATCGCCGCGCGGCTCGGCGCCGAGCTCGTCGATTCCGCCGCCTATGAAGCGCATCGCATCGACTACAGCGTGCCGCGCGGCGGGCTCGACTTCATGTATGGCGACGCCTTCCCGCACGAGACCAACATGGACCGGCTGCACGGCGTCGACGTCGGCAAGGGCTGCTATGTCGGCCAGGAGGTCGTGAGCCGCATGCATCATCGCGGCACCACGCGCACACGCGCGGCGAAGGTGCTGCTCGACGGGCCGGGTCCGGAGCCCGGCACACCGATTCTGGCCGGCGACAAGACCGTCGGCACGATGGGCTCGGCCGCCGCGCAGAAGGGCATGGCGTTGCTGCGCATCGACCGCGCCGCCGAGGCATTGGAGGCGGGAACGCCGCTCACCGCGGGCGGCCTCGTTCTGCGCATCGCCGATCCCGACGCGCTGCAGGGCGCGCCCAAGCAGACGGTCGCCTGAGCCGGTCTCATGGGTCGCGCTGCTGTCGTCCATCCCGATGGCCTGACGCGCTGCCCGTGGCCGGGCAGCGATCCGCTCTATGTCGCCTATCACGACACCGAATGGGGCGTGCCGGAATATGACGACCGCGCGCTGTATGAGAAGCTGATCCTCGACGGCTTCCAGGCCGGGCTGTCGTGGATCACGATCCTGCGCAAGCGCGACAATTTCCGCCGCGCCTTCGATGATTTCCAGCCGGAGAAGATCGCGCGCTACTCCGACAAGAAGATCCACGCGCTGATGAGCGATGCCGGCATCGTCCGCAACCGCGCCAAGATCGAAGGCACGATTCTCAGCGCGAAATCCTGGCTCGACATCCAGGACAAGGGTCCCGGCTTCTCGAAGCTGCTGTGGGGCTTCGTGGACGGCGCGCCCAAGGTCAACCAGTTCAAGACCACCGCCAGCGTGCCGGCCTCGACGCCGCTGTCGATCAAGATCTCCAAGGAGCTGTCGTCGCGCGGCTTCAAGTTCGTCGGGCCGACGATCGTCTACGCCTTCATGCAGGCGACCGGCATGGTCAACGACCATCTCGTCACCTGCTTCTGCCACGAGACCTGCAGCGGCAAGCGCCGCGCCCCGCGCCTCAAGCCTCCCAAATGACGACTGACAAGGCCCCGAGCGGGCACGACCGCGTCTGGCAGCGCATGCTGTCCGGCCGGCGGCTCAACCTGATCGATCCCTCGCCGCTCGATGTCGAGATCGCCGACATCGCCCATGGGCTCGCGCGCGTCGCGCGCTGGAACGGCCAGACCACCGGCGCGCACATCTTCTCGGTCGCGCAGCACACGCTGCTGGTCGAGACGGTGATGCGCGCGCGCAAGCCCAACATCGATGCGAAGCTGCGGCTCGCCGCGCTGCTGCACGACGCGCCGGAATACGTCATCGGCGACATGATCTCGCCGTTCAAGGCGGTGCTCGGCGGCAGCTACAAATCAGTCGAGAAGCGGCTGCTCGGGGCGATCCACATCCGCTTCGGCCTGCCGGCCGAGATTGCCCCCGAGATCGAGCGCCAGATCAAGGCGGCCGACCGCGGCGCCGCTTTTCTGGAGGCGACGCGCCTCGCCGGTTTCTCGGACAGCGAGGCGAAGAAGCTGTTCGGCCGCGATCCCGGCCTGCCGGACGCCACCGTGACCGACTATCTGACGCCCTGGAGCGCGGCCAAGGCCGAGAAGCAGTTCCTGACTCGCTTCAATACGGTGCTGGGGGCGTGCTGAGATGCCGCTGACGCCCGAAGAGCGCCAGAACGAGCGCCTGAAGCTGCTGGCCAATTGGGCCAACACGCTGGCGACCGCGATCGTTTCGGTCGGCGTTTTCGTGCCGATTGGACAGGAAATCTATGGCTTCCTGCCGCAAAATACCGACCCGACGCTGATCTATGTGTCGGCCCCGGTTTGCTTCATGGCCGGTTTGATCCTACATTTGGTGGGGCAATGGGTCCTTGGAGGGCTCCGATGACGATGGGCCAGATCTATGCGTTGAGCATGCCGCTCGCGGTGGCCGCGATGGTGGCGCTGTACGCTCTCATCCTGCGGCGTCCGTGGGCAGAGACGGGCGCTCGACAGCCGGTCCATTCATCACAGGCACGGCGTGAGGGTCTGCGCGACGGTCTCGTGGACCACATCGAGCGGCTCAACGCGGAGATCGAGGGCAAGGCCCATCTGGTTCGCCAGGAGCTGCGGCAGCTCAAGAACACGCGCTGAGGGCTGTCGGCGCACACATGCGCCAGCCCGACGGCAGACATCCAAAACGCGCTTTTGCAAAACGCGCTTTTGCCCTTGTGCCCCCATTCGTATAATCGGGCGTTCAAAGGCTCGCCATGATCCACGTCTGCTCACTCGCCGCCCTGCCCGAGACCGTGCGCCTGACCGGCGCCAGCCACGTGCTGACCATCATGGCCAATGTCGAGCAGGTGCGGCGGCCGGAGACGATCCGCCCCGAGAACCATCTGCGGGTCTCGGTCGACGACATCACCGAGCAGCTGCCGGGCTTCATGGCGCCGAGCGAGGATCACGTCGCCCAGGTGCTGGAGTTCGTGCGCGGCTGGGATCGTGCGGCGCCGCTGGTGATCCACTGCTATGCCGGCATCAGCCGCTCCACCGCGAGCGCCTTCGCCGCGGCCTGCGCGCTCAACCCCCATCGCGACGAGCTCGATATCGCCTGGGCGATCCGGCAGGCCTCGCCGATCGCCTCGCCGAACCGGCTGATCGTCAGCCTGGCCGACAGGGCGCTGGGCCGCAACGGCCGCATGGTGCGCGCGCTGGACGCGATCGGGCCCGGCGCCATGATGGTCGACAGCGCGCCGTTCCGGATCGATCTGGACTGAGTTGCGGCGCTGCGTAGCCGCATACCGGCGCGCTTTGAACTTATGTTCCGCGGTTTGACACAGAGGGAACGACGGCCATCGTGCGGCCCGCCGGAGCAGTTGGCCGATTCGCCGGGGTCCGCAAGGGCTCGCAGCTTCCCTCCACCCGTGACGCCTCCCGGCGGCATCGATTTCAGGATTTCCGCGTGATGTTCGATTGGCCCCTGGATTGGATCGCCCTGCTGGTGGCGTTCGCGGCGCTCGCCTTCGCGCGACGGACGTCCGACCGATTGGCCGAGGTGCAGGCACGGCTGGCCAAGCTCGAGGCCGCCCCCCCGATCGCGGCCGCGCCGGTGGTCGCGCCGCCGCTCAGCCCGCTTCAGGAGCCCGCTGAAGCCCCGCCAATGCCGCCTCCATTGCCGGAGCTGACCGAGCCTGCTCTCCAGCCCGCGGCGCTGGCGAGCGACGCAGCGGCCGATCAGCCGCCGCTCGTGTCCCCACCACCCGTGCCGCAGCCCGCGGCCGGCTTCGAGGAGCGCATCGGCACCCGCTGGGTGGTGTGGATCGGTGGGCTGACCCTGGCGCTCGGCGGCTTCTTCATGGTGCGCTATTCGATCGAGGCCGGCCTGGTCGGCCCCGAGGTGCGCGTCGCGCTCGGCGCGCTGTTTGCGGCCGCGCTGCTCGCGGCCGGCGAATGGACGCGGCGAAGGGAGAGCATCTCGCAGATCGCGGCGCTGCCGATCGCCAACATCCCGGCGATCCTCACCGCGGCCGGCACGGCGGTCGCCTTCGCCACCATCTACGCGGCCTACGCACTCTACGACTTCCTGCCGCCCGCGATCGCCTTCGTGCTGCTCGGCGTGGTCGCGCTGGGCACGCTGGCGGCGGCGCTGCTGCACGGCCCGGCGCTGGCCGGGCTCGGCCTCGTCGCGGCATTCACGACGCCGGTGCTGGTGTCGACCGGCGAGCCGAACTACTGGGCGCTCTACATCTACCTCGCCATCGTCACCGCAGCCGCGTTCGCGCTGGCGCGCGTGCGGCTGTGGCGCTGGCTCGCGATGACCACGATCGGGCTGTCGTTCCTGTGGACCCTGCCCGGGCTCGACGCGGGCGTCGAGACGGTGGCGCCACACGTCTTCCATGTCGTCGCCGGCTTTGCACTGGCCGCGCTGATCGTGGTCTGCGGCTTCATGTTCGGGCCCGCAGCCGACAATGACGAGGTCGAGCCGATCTCGTCGGTGGGGCTCGCCGTCTATCTGCTCGGCGCCATGCTGGTCGTGCTGGCGAGCTTCCATGACGGCCTGGCGCTGATCGGCTTCACGGTGCTGGTCGCGGCGACGCTGGCGGTCGCCTGGCGCGCGCCGAGCGCAGCCGGCGCGGTGGCCGCCGCCGCTGCGACCGTGTTCCTCGTGTTCGCCGAATGGGCGCTGCGCGACAATCCGGACCTGCTGGTGCTGCCCGGCGGCGCGCTGCCGGGAATGGGACCGAACCCGCTCGGCGCATCGGTCACCTCGCATCTGGTCACGGCGGCGATCTTCGCGCTCGGCTTCGGCGGCGCCGGCTTCCTGGCGCAGGGGCGCTCGCACAACGCCGCCGTGCCGGTGGTGTGGTCGGCGGCCGGCGTGTTCACGCCGCTGGCGCTGCTGGTCGCGCTCTACGCGCGCATCGCCCATCTCGACCGCTCGATCCCGTTCGCGATCGTCGCCGTCGTGCTCGCCGCCGGCTTTGCCGTCGCCACCGAGGCGCTGACGCGGCGCGAGGAGCGTCCCGGCCTCAGTGTCTCGATCGCGCTGTTCGCGACCGGCACGCTGGCCGCGCTGGCGCTGGCGCTGACCTTCGCGCTGGAAAAAGGCTGGCTGACGATCGCGCTGGCGCTGATGTCGCTCGGCACCGCCTGGATCTACGAGAGCCGGCCGATCCCGTTCCTGCGCACGCTCGCGGCCGTCTTTGCCGGTCTCGTGGTGCTGCGCATCGGCCATGATCCGCGCATCGTCGGCGCCGATGTCGGCACCACGCCGATCGTCAACTGGCTGCTGTGGGGCTATGGCGTGCCGGCGGCGTCGTTCTGGGGCGCGAGCTATCTGATGCGCCGCCATGGCGACGACGCGCCCTTACGCGCGGTGGAGGCCGCCGCGATCCTGTTCACCACCCTGCTCGCCTTCCTGGAGATCCGCCACGCCGTCAATGACGGCGACATGCTGGCGGTGCCGTCGCTTGCCGAAATCGGCCTCGACGTCTGCGTGGCCCTGGCGCTGGCGATCGGGCTGGAGCGGTTGCGGGCGCGCAGCGGCAGCATCGTGCACAACATCGGCGCCGTGATCCTGACCGGCGTTGCCGGCGGCGCCACCGTGCTCGGTCTGCTGATGTTCGAGAACCCGATGATCTCGGACGTCGCGATCAAGGGCGGCCTGCTCAACATCCTGATCCTGGCCTATGCGTTCCCGGCGGTGCTGATGCTGCTGCTGTCCTACGCGGTCGCAGGCCGCCGTCCGCCGGCCTATGGCAATACGCTGGCCGCGGGCGCGCTGGTCATGGCGCTGTCCTATGTCAGCCTCGAGATCCGCCGGATCTATCACGGCCCCGATCTGACGGCAGGGCCGACCAGCGCCGCCGAGCAGTACACCTATTCGATCGCCTGGCTCGCCTTCGGCGTGGTGCTGCTCGGGATCGGAATCGTCGTGCAGTCGCAGCGCGCGCGTCTGGCGTCCGCCATCGTGATCGCGCTGACGATCCTGAAGGCCTTCCTGGTCGACATGTCGGCTCTGACGGGCGTGTGGCGCGCACTGTCGTTCATCGGACTCGGCCTGGTGCTGGTCGCGATCGGCTGGCTGTACCAGAAAGTGCTGTTCCGGCGGCAGCAGCAGGTGCCGCCGGCTCAGCCGGCGGCGTAGTCTCGCGAATGCTTACGCCGCGCGGACCGACTGCAGGAACGAGGCAACCTCGCGCTTGAGGCGGTCACTGTCGACGGCCAACGATTGCGCCGCGGACAGAACATGGGCCGACGCCTGGCCCGTCTCCGACGCTCCGCGCTGCACGTCAACGACGTTCGACGACACCTCCTGCGTGCCTTGCGAGGCCTGCTGGACGTTGCGCGAGATCTCCTGGGTCGCCGCGCCCTGCTCCTCCACCGCGGCGGCGATCGCGGACGAGATCTCCGACAGTTTCTCGATGGTCGTGGAGATCGCCCGGATGGCGCCGACCGATTCCTGCGTCGCCGCCTGGATACCGGACACCTGCTGGCCGATCTCGTCGGTCGCCTTGGCGGTCTGCTCGGCCAGCGCCTTCACCTCGGAGGCGACGACCGCGAAGCCGCGGCCAGCCTCGCCGGCGCGGGCCGCCTCGATGGTCGCGTTCAGAGCCAGGAGGTTGGTCTGTCCGGCGATCGTGTTGATCAGCTCGACGACGTCGCCGATGCGCGCAGCCGCCTTGCTCAGTTCGCTGACGCGATCGTTGGTCATGCGCGCCTGGTCCACGGCCTCGGTGGCCATGCGGGCCGATTCCTGCACCTGGCGGCTGATCTCGGTGATCGAGGACGACAGCTCCTCGGTCGCCGAGGCGACCGACTGCACGTTGGTGGAGGCCTCCTCGGAGGCCGCCGCGACCATCGTGGAGATCTCCTGCGAGCGCGTCGCGGTGGATGACAGCGCGCCGGCGGAATGCTCGAGCTCGGTCGAGGCCGAAGACACCGTCTGCACGATCTCGCCGATCGTCGCCTCGAACTGGCGGGTGATGTTGTCGACGCGACGGCCGCGTTCGATCTTGGCCTCGGCATCGTGAGCCGCGAGCTCGTCGGCCTCCTTCTTGGCGATCAGCGCCTCCTTGAACACCTGCAGCGTATCGGCCATGGCGCCGATCTCGGTCGGTTCGCCGCGATGCGTCACCTCCGCGCCGAGATCGCCCTTGGCGAGCTCCTGCATCGGCTTGATGATCGAGGCGATGCCGGACGAGACGTTCTGCACGAGATAGAATCCGACGCCGATGCCGGCAATGACGGCCGCGGCAATGATCGACACCACGAGCCAGATCGCACGCGTGAAGCTCTCGGCGGCCTGCCGCGTCGCGTTGTCGGCGCCCTTGTTGTTGAACTCGATGTCCTGGATGAAATACTTGTCGGCATCGCGCGCGATCGCGGCGGCCGATTTTTCCAGCATTTCGGTGGCTTCGTGCGGGATCTTTCCGACGCTCTTGTTGGATTCGTCCATCACCTGCTTGACCGCGACGACATACTTCTCCCAGGACTGCACCCAGTTGTTGTAGATCGCCCGCTCCTCGGTCGAGGTGATCATCGGCTCGTAGGTCTTGCGGTCCTTGTTGATCGTCTCGAGGATTCCGTTGACGCGCTTCTCCGCGCCCTGCTTGGCCTCGGCCGTCTCCGACATCACATGCGCGCGCAAGGCGATGCGCAGCAGGTTGATGTCGGCGCGCAGCTCGCCGATTGCGCGCACGCTCGGCAGCCAGTTTTGGGCGATGTCGACCGTGTTGGCATTGATCGACTGCATGCTGGTGACGGCGAGCACGCCGAGCCCGCACATGGTGACGAGCATGAAGGCGATGACCGATATGATCTTCGTACGGATGGACATTGTTGACACGGAGGACCCCAGCTGACTGCGTGGTTCGGCCGCGTTCTGCCAGCGCCAGGGACGGCCCGAACATCCAGGTCTGCGCTGCGCTGCGCGGTCGAAGGTCAGGAGATCGGCAGACTCCGAAAATTCCGGACCCGCACGTCGTCGCTGACGGAACTCATTGGGCGCGAAACAGGCTTATCGGAGGTTAATGCGGGAACCGTAAGATTACGGACAAACCGCATAAAATGATCATCGTGCGCAACGACGCGGTGCTCCGAAACCGGCCCGCGCTGGACCAGGTCTCCCGATACCGTTGCAGGATTGCGTCGAAGCAGGAGCTTCAAACGGTGCGCCGGGCAAAGGGCGATCACTGCCGCCACCCGCACTGGCAGGCGCCGCAGCTACCGACGACGCTGATCATCGTGCGTATCTATCGGAGATGAGGTGGCCGCGGCACGACGCGGAGCCAGGGCCGAACTCTACCGGGTTGCGGCCGACCCGCCCGGAGTGGACGCAGACTTCATCGAAAGATGCCCCGCACGAGCGATCGGCGCCACGGCAAACCGGACCGGGCTCCGACGGCCCACAACCCAATCACCCGGACAGCCGGACCTCAGCCGACCGCTTCGGACACGAGGCGAATCCGGAACACCGGTTGCTTGGCTTCGTCGAGCAGTTCCATCTGCCACTCGGCCCCCTGCTGCAACGACTTCGAGATCCCACCGATCAGGTCGGAGCAGACAGCCGTCAGCTCGTTCCAGGCGGTTTCCCGGTTGGCGAATTCATAAGGCTGGTCAGCAGCGCCAGAATAGCGGCCCTGGCTGATCCGGAAGAAATAAAGCGACATAACGACCCTTTCTCATGGGCCACCCCCCTGGTCGCAAACTGCACACGAGTCGCTACCGAGGCATGAATTTAAGATTCCGTACGACTACGGCGCAATGACCACTAACGTGCGGTCAGCTTAAAATATTGCTCTATGTTAATAGGGAGCTGGTTTTTCAATGATCGGTGAACTAACAACTAATCGGTCGAGCGACGCAGCTCCGGCGCCGCATCCGACTTCGCGTTATCGGATTTGGTCATCTCAGCCTTCGCGTTTTCGGCCTTGATGTTCTCAGTCTTGGAACTGTCCGCCTTGGCGGCCTTCGCAGCATCTGCCTTCAAGGGTTCAACCTTGCTGCGCTCCACCCGCGGCGTCTCGACCCGCGCCGCGACTTCGGTGTGCGAGCCGTCAGCCGCGGGCGCAGCAGCGCGTGCGCGCGGCCGCGCCACGGCGCGCGCCATCAGCATGGTGGCTCCGCCCTGGTGCTGGAAATCGCAATAGGCGAAGGCGCCGAGCCCGGAGACCGAGCCGCGGAAGCTGCGGTCGTCCTTCTTGTCGAGGTTGAAGCACGGCTCGAACGGCATGCCCTTGATGGCAGCGCAGACATTCTGGCCGCGAATCTGCAGGGTATTGCCGGGCAGACGGATGTGACGCACCGGGCCAGAGCCGGAGAACTGCACCGCGCCGGCGGCGCCCATGTCGTCGAGGATGCGGCCCGCGCCACGGGTGCCGTCGACACAGGTGAAGGCGAACACCTTCCCGGCGACGAATTTGCGGGCCTCGTCGGCGGTCATCGAACCCGCGATCGCGGGAGCAATCACGGCACCGGCAGTCACGGTCCCCAGCAATATACGCGCGAGCATGCATCAAACTCCCACTTAACCCCACGCAGCGGGTAAGGCGGTATCTTTACCCCATGCTTACCATACCAACCATGGCAACAATGGAGCAGCATGGTTTGAAAAGTCTGAACGTCCTCAGGATATTCTTACCACCGTACGGCCGCGGACCTGGCCCGCGAGGATCTGCGGACCCAGCGACGCCACCTGGTCCAGGGCAATTTCGTGAGTGATTTCAGCTAGTTTTGCGCGATCCAGATCGGTCGCGAGGCGTTGCCAGGCCGCCTTGCGCGCCGGCAGCGGGCACATCACCGAATCGATGCCGAGGAGGCACACGCCGCGCAAAATGAATGGCGCCACCGACGATGGCAAATCCATGCCGGCAGCGAGGCCGCAGGCGGCGATGGCGCCGCCATATTTGGTCATCGCCAGCAGGTTGGCGAGCGTATTGGAGCCGACGCTGTCGATGCCGCCCGCCCAGCGCTCCTTCGCCAGCGGCTTGGCCGGCCCGGACAGCTCGTTGCGGTCGATGATCTCGGCGGCACCGAGCGACTTGAGATAGTCGGCCTCGGCCGGCCGGCCGGTCGAAGCGATCACGTGGTAGCCGAGCTTGGCGAGCACCGCCGTCGCCACCGAGCCGACGCCGCCGGCCGCACCCGTCACCACCACCGGCCCGCTCGCCGGCGTCAGCCCGTGCTTCTCCAGGGCGAGCACCGCGAGCATCGCGGTGAAGCCGGCGGTGCCGATCGCCATCGCGTCGCGGGCCGACAGCCCCTGCGGCAGGCCGACCAGCCAGTCGCCCTTGACCCGCGCCTTCTCGGCATAGGCGCCGAGATGGGTCTCGCCCATGCCCCAGCCGGTGCAGATCACGGCATCGCCCGGCTTCCAGGCGGGATGGCTGGACTGCTCGACCGTGCCGGCGAAATCGATCCCCGCGATCATCGGGAAGCGGCGCACCACCGGCGCCTTGCCGGTCAGCGCCAGCCCATCCTTGTAGTTCAGCGCCGACCACTCGACCTTCACGGTGACGTCACCGTCCATCAGCTCGGCTTCATCGAACTGCGTCAGCGTCGCGGTCGTTCCCTTGTCCGCCTTGTCGATCCGGATCGCCTTGAACGTTCCCACTGCCGCACTCCCTGCGCTGTCTTCGTCTCACGCCATGTTTAGCCGATCGGATCGGCCGCGCAACTCAGGTCGCGGGAACGGCACGCGCGACCGGCTTCTCGACGATCGGCAGGTTGATCAGCGCCGACAGCACGCCGAACAGGATCGAGAGCCACCAGATCGGCGTATACGAGCCGTAGCGCTCGAACACGATGCCGCCGAGCCAGACGCCGAGGAAACCACCGACCTGGTGGCTCACGAAGGCGAAGCCATAGAGCGTGGCGAGCCAGCGGGTGCCGAACATGATCGCGACCAGCGACGAGGTCGGCGGCACCGTGGAGAGCCAGGCCAGCCCCGACACCGCGCCGAACGCGATCGCAGTCGCCGGCGTCACCGGGAACGAGATGAAGGCGAGCGTCGCCAGCGCGCGGGTGAAATAGATGAAGGACAGGATGTAGCGCTTCGGCAGCCGGCTCTGCAGCCAGCCGACGCTGAGCGAGCCGATGATGTTGAACAGCCCGATCGCCGCGATCACCCAGCCGCCGGTCTGCGCCGACAGGCCTCGATCGACCAGGAATGCCGGCAAATGCACGGTGATGAAGGCGAGTTGGAAGCCGCAGGTGAAGAAGCCGAGCACCAGCAGCACGTAGGAGCGGTGGCCGAACGCCTCCATCAGCGCCGTCGTGAACGACTGCTGCTCGGCCTCCGTCGGCTTGGCCTCGGCGGCCGGCGGCGTTGCCACGGCGAGCGAGAGCGGGACGATGAACAGCATCAGGCAAGCGAACACCATCAGCGCGCTCTGCCAGCCGAACTGGTCGATCAGCGCGACGCCGAAGGGCGCGAACAGGAACTGGCCGAGCGAGCCGGCCGCGGTGCCGGCGCCGAGCGCGATGCCGCGCCGCTCCGGCGGCAGCAGCTTGCTGAAGGCCGACAGGATGAGGTTGAACGAGCAGCCCGACAGGCCGAAGCCGACCAGCACGCCGGCGCCGATGTTCAGCGACAGCGGCGAGCTGGAATAGCGCATCATCAGCAGGCCGCCGGCATAGAGCAGCGCGCCGACACAGATCACGCGCATCACGCCGAAACGGTCGGCGATCGCGCCGGCGAGCGGCTGACCGAGCCCCCACAACAAATTCTGCACCGCCACTGCAAGGGCGAACACGTCGCGGCCCCAGGCGAACTCACGGCTCATCGGCTGCACGAAGAAGCCGAGGCTGGAGCGCGGACCGAAGCTCAGCAGCGCAATCGCGCAGCCGCACACGATGATGACCACCGGCGTGCGCCAGCCCTGGCTGCGGGACACCGTGCCGAGATCGCCTGCCTGTACCGACATCCGTGTCCTCCCTGCCGCGGTCGCTGTCCGCCGCGCCTCTCCGGTTAATGCATCTGCATTGAACTCCCAAGCTCAAAAGCGGAACCCAGCCATGAAAAATTTCGATGTGGCGGCCAGCCATGAGCAGGTGTCATCCGAAGCAAGTTCCGGCAGCGGAACTCGCTCCTGCGTCTTTGTCCCGGCGGGAAACGTCCTGATACGCGAGTCGCGAACGACGATTCATCCTGCGCGGGAGCGACCTTCAGAACGGCCGCTATTTGTCGCCAAACACCAATAAACAGCGAAGGAAGTCTCTGAAGAAGAACTAACAGGTACCGCGGTACACATGCGCACGGAATGTGGAATTTGGACAGCACATGGACCACGATCAGATCGAGACATCCGGCCACGTCGTGATCGTCGGCGCCGGAGTTGCCGGACTGTTCTGCGCGCTGAAGCTCGCCCCGCAGCCGGTCACGCTGATCTCCGCGACCTCATTGGGCGAGGCCTCGTTCGGCACGACGATGCAGGCCGACATCGCGGCAGCGGTGTCATCCGGCGACAGCCCCGATACCCACGCCGCCGACATGATCGCTGCAGGTGGCGGCCTGGTCGACGCGACGGCTGCGCTGGCGCTCGCGCGCGATGCTTCGGCCGCGATCGAGGACCTGGTCCGCCTCGGCGTGACATTCGATCGTGATCACGGCGGCAGGCTGGCGACGTCTCGTGCGGCTGCGCACGCCGCGCGACGGATTCTCAGCGTTCGCGGGGACTTCACCGGACAGGCGATCATCACCGCGCTGTCGCAAGCCGTGCGCGCGACGCCCTCGATCCGCATCATCGAGGGCCATGTCGCCGACGCGCTGCTGACGGAAGACGGCGCGGTGCGTGGCCTGCAACTCCGGCCGACCGATGACGACGCGGCCGCGCCGATGCTGATCGCGGCGCCGGCAATCGTGCTGGCCACCGGCGGCATCGGCCGGCTGTTCGCGGCGACCACGAATCCGCCGCACGCCACCGGCATCGGTCTCGCCATCGCCGCGCGCGCCGGTGCGGTGATTGCCGATCCGGAGTTCGTGCAGTTTCATCCGACCGCGATGATGACCGGTCGCGATCCGGCGCCGGTTGTGAGCGAGAGTCTGCGCGGCGCCGGCGCGATCCTGGTCAACCGGCGCGGCCAGCGCTTCATGCTGCCGCGCCATCCGCTGGTCGATCTTGCCCCGCGCGACACGGTGGCCCGCGGCGTCATGGCCGAGATCATCGCCGGACGCGGCGCCTTTCTCGATGCGCGCGACGTGCTCGATGACGACGTCGCCGAGCGCTATCCGATGCTGCATCGGGCCTGCGCCGCCGCGGGGCTCGATCCGACCCGCCAGCCGATTCCAGTGGCGCCGGCGGCGCATTTCCACATGGGCGGGATCGCGGTCGACGCGCGGGGCCGCAGCACGATCGAGGGGCTCTGGGCGGCAGGTGAAGTCGCCGCGACGGCAACGGATGGCGCCAATCACATCGCCGGCAACGCGCTGCTCGGCGCGCTGGTGTTCGCCCGGCGGATTGCCGACGACATCTCCGGCCGGACGTTCACCGCCTCCTCCACCCTGCAGCACGTTGCGTTCGCCGATCCGGCCGGATCCTGTGCGGGCGCTGCCGAGGTGTCGCTGCGCGAGATGATGACGAGCCAGCTCGGCGTCATCCGCGACGAGGAGCGGCTGGCCGAGGCCATCGCCGCGATTGCCAGGATGGAGCGCGACGCCGGCAGCCCGAGGCTGCGCAACATGGCGAGCGCCGCGCTGCTGATCGCCACCGCGGCCTGGAGCCGGCGCGAGAGCCGCGGCGCGCATTGCCGCGCCGATTGCCCGGCCGAGAATCCGGGCTTTGCGCAGCGGACGATGACGACGCTCACGGCGGCGCGCGAAATCGCCGACGAGCTCAGCGCGCGGCCGACGGTGCGCCTGCCACGCTCGCTCAGCGCCTAGCGCCGCGTCCAGTTCGGATTGATCTCGGCCTCGCTCTTGGCGGCCTCGGTCAGCTCGGCCGAAATGGCCGCCGTCTGCTGTGGCGTGCCCCAGCTCGGCGCGTCGCTGCCGTCGCCCCACTTCTTCGGCCGGTAGAAGGTGTGGACGCCGAACTTGTACATCCGCTTCATCTCGGCGACCCAGGATGGCCGCACCCAATAGGCATGATAGTGGGTCGACTTGCCAACCTCCGGCAGCCAGATCTGGCCGTCGAGCATGGCCTTCGCGATCTTTCTGGCGCGGTCCCACATCTCGGGCTCGCGAATGACCTCCGGATTGTTGTCGCAGGCGAAGGTGAACTGGCAGGCGAAGTGGCGGTATTTGTTCTGGTAGACGACGCCGCACACCGTGGTGGGATAGTAGCCGGAGAACGCCCGGTTCAGCACGACCTGCGCCACGGCCATCTGGCCGCGCACCGCCTCGCCGCGGGATTCGAAATAGACCGCTTCAGCGAGGCACTTCTCGGACTTGAAGCGCGCCTTCTCGTCGGTGAGCCCCAGGCGTTCAGCCGGAGTCCTGTCGCGCTGATTGTCGGCGTTGACCTCGCCTTTCGGCGCGATGCTCTCGCCGCCATCACCGGCCTTGGCAGCAGCCTCGGCCGGCTGTGACAGCACCGCCATCGGCTTGAGGTCCGGATCCGGCATCACGATCAGTGGCGCCTCGCCTGGCAGCCATGTCTCCATGGTGCCGGCAGCACCGCCCAGCGACGACGTGCCGAAATAGAGATTGGACGTCTTGACGTTGAGGCCGTCATAGCTGACGGCGCCGTCCACCAGGATCTGATCGGCTGCAGGCTTCAGCTCGCCCGAGGGCTGGATCTCGGACTTCGTCGCGTCGTACTGCGCGAGCGGCGGCGCGCTCAGCGCCTCCTGCAATTCGGGATCGAGTGCAGCGCGCTGCGGGAGCGGCGCCTGCGCCGGCGCTTCCGTCGTCTTGGCGCCGAACACGGAGGAATTCGAATCGGGTTGAGTCGATGGCGTGGGTGCGGGCTCGGAGGGTGCGGGCTCGACGGGCGCGGCCGATTCGGTCGGCTGCGCCGGCGGCGTCGGCGGCCGGACGACGAGACGATCGCCCTTCAGCGTGCGATCGACCTTGGGAAAATCGGAGGCCTGGTAGCGCGGCGGAACCTGCAGCACCGGATTGCGCGGCGTCGACCCGGTGATGTCGAGGCCGCGGCCATCGAGGCTCGCGAGGCGGATGCTCCCCGCCTGCGGCGCCGAGGTTCCGATCGGACGGCCGAAACTGTAGGTAGCGAGCTGAATGGAGGCCGCAGCCGAGAACACGCGCTTCTGCCAACGCTCGGCGACGCCCGGCTGGCGGGCGAGCAGAGAAGCGATGTCTTGATACCCGGTCTCTGTCGGCATCAGAGCGAAGACGCAGAGACCGAGTCCGAAGGACGCATATCGCGCGCCCTTCGGACCGGGACGCAGAACTAACATCGGTACGCTCAACGCAACGCTTACTGGATCGACCGAACAACAGTGCTTCCGTGCAATTCGATCTTCTCTCTTCGTATCGGGTTTAGGTTGCCGAGGAGTTAATCCGCGTTGCAATCGTGAGACAGGCAAGCGGGGAAGTTGCAGAGCGTTTTGCGATCGATATGTGTGGTAAACAGCGCGCCGACGAGAACGGTGAACATTCGGTCAACGAACGCGGTGAATGAAAATCATCTGCGCATGATTGACGGCGGCGGAGTGTTCCATCGGACCTGCGCCGTTGCTCTCTCCACTCGTCATTCCGGAGCGCCCCCAGAATGACGGCAGAGTCGGAGAAGGAGTGCGCCTTGCGTCACGTGCGCACCCCATCGTGACGAACCTCACCAATGAAAAAGGCCGGCAACATGTGCCGGCCTTCATCAGATCAGATCGATCGCAGCAAGATCAGGCCTGGCTCGCGATCTCCTTGCCGAGCGCGGATTGCGCGGCGGCGAGGCGCGCGATCGGCACGCGGTAGGGCGAGCACGACACGTAGTTCATGCCGACCTTGTGGCAGAACGCCACCGAGGCCGGATCGCCGCCATGCTCGCCGCAGATGCCGACCTTGAGCGTGGGCCGCGTGGCGCGGCCGCGCTCGACGCCGATCTTGACCAGCTCGCCGACACCCTCGCGGTCGATCGAGATGAACGGATCGATCTCGAGGATGCCCTTGGCGACGTAGGCGCCGAGGAAGCTGCCGGCGTCGTCGCGGCTGATGCCGTAGGTGGTCTGCGTCAGATCGTTGGTGCCGAACGAGAAGAACTCGGCGGCTTCCGCGATCTGGCCGGCCATCAGCGCGGCACGCGGCAGCTCGATCATGGTGCCGACCTGGTACTCCAGCTTGGCGCCGGTCTCGCGGATCACCGCCTGCGCCATCGCGTCGATGCGCGCCTTGACCAGATCGAACTCGGCCTTGGTCGCGATCAGCGGCACCATCACCTCGAGGCCGACGGCCTCGCCGGTGCGCTTCTCGGCCTCGACCGCCGCCTCGAAGATCGCGCGCGCCTGCATCTCCGCGATCTCCGGATAGGCGATCGCCAGGCGGCAGCCGCGGAAGCCGAGCATCGGGTTGAACTCGGAGAGCTCGCGGGCGCGGTCGGCCAGGCGACGCGGATCGGTGTTCATCGCGCGCGCGACTTCCTCGACCTCGGCCTGGGTGTGCGGCAGGAACTCGTGCAGCGGCGGATCGAGCAGACGGATCGTGACGGGAAGCCCCTTCATGATCTCGAACAGCTCGACGAAGTCGGCGCGCTGCATCGGCAGCAGCTTGGCGAGCGCGGCGCGGCGCTCCTGCTCTTCCTCGGAGAGGATCATCTCGCGCACCGTGCGGATGCGCGTCTCCTCGAAGAACATGTGCTCGGTGCGGCACAGGCCGATGCCCTCGGCGCCGAACTTGATGGCGGTGCGCGCATCCTCCGGGGTGTCGGCATTGACGCGCACGCCGGTCTCGCGCACGGCGTCCGCCCAGCCCATCAGGGTGCCGAACTCGCCGGACAACTCCGGCTCGATCATCGGCATGCGGCCGGCCAGCACCTGGCCGACGGAGCCGTCAATGGTGATGACGTCGCCGGTCTTGAAGGTGCGCGAGCCGATGCTCATCGTGCCCCGGCCGTAGTCGACGCGGATGGTGCCGCAGCCGGAGACGCAGGGCTTGCCCATGCCGCGCGCGACGACGGCGGCGTGCGAGGTCATGCCGCCGCGCGTGGTCAGGATGCCCTCGGCGGCATGCATGCCGTGGATATCCTCCGGCGAAGTCTCGATGCGGACCAGGATCACCTTGCGACCGTCGGCCTGCAGCTTGGTGGCTTCGTCCGAGGAGAACACGATCTCGCCCGAGGCCGCGCCCGGCGAGGCCGGCAGGCCGGTCGCGACCACATCGCGCTTGGCGGCGGGATCGATGGTCGGGTGCAGGAGCTGATCGAGCGAGGCCGGGTCGACGCGGAGCACGGCATCGTTCTCCGAGATCAGGCCCTCATTGGCGAGCTCGACGGCGATGCGCAGCGCCGCCTTGGCGGTGCGCTTGCCGCTGCGGGTCTGCAGCATCCACAGCTTGCCGCGCTCGACCGTGAACTCCATGTCCTGCATGTCACGGTAGTGCTGCTCGAGCAGCGTGTAGATGCGGGTCAGCTCCTTGAACGCGTCGGGCATCGCGACTTCCATCGACGCCTTGTCGGAGCCGGATTCGACGCGGGCATCCTCGGTGATGTCCTGCGGGGTGCGGATGCCGGCGACGACGTCCTCGCCCTGCGCATTGATCAGGAACTCGCCGTAGAGCTTGCTCTCGCCGGTCGAGGGATTGCGGGTGAAGGCGACGCCGGTGGCCGAGGTGTCGCCCATGTTGCCGAACACCATGGCCTGGACGTTGACGGCGGTGCCCCAGGATTCCGGGATGTCGTGCAGCTTGCGATAGGTCACCGCGCGCGCGTTCATCCAGGATGAGAACACCGCGCCGATGGCGCCCCAGAGCTGGTCATGCGGGTCCTGCGGGAAGTCCTTGCCGGTCTCGGTGGCGACGGCTTCCTTGTACTTGCCGACCAGCATCTCCCAATCCTCGGACGAGAGATCGGTGTCGAGCTGATAGCCCTGGGCGTCCTTGAAGCTGTCGAGGATATCCTCGAAATGATGGTGCTCGAAGCCGAGCACGACATCCGAATACATCGTGATGAAACGGCGATAGCTGTCGAAGGCGAAGCGGCGATCGCCCGACAGCGACGCCAGCGCCTCCACCGTCTGGTCGTTGAGACCGAGATTGAGCACGGTGTCCATCATGCCCGGCATCGAGGCGCGGGCGCCGGAGCGCACCGAGACCAGCAGCGGGTTCTCCGGATCGCCGAATTTCTTGCCGGTCAATTTGCCGATGTAGTCGAGCGCCTTGTCGACCTGCGACTGCAGCTCCTTCGGGTAGGTCTTGTCGTTGGCGTAGAAGTAGGTGCAGACCGAGGTCGGGATGGTGAAGCCCGGGGGCACCGGCAGGCCGAGATTGGCCATCTCGGCCAGATTGGCGCCCTTGCCGCCGAGCAGATCGCGCAGACCGGCCTTACCTTCGGCCTTGCCGTCACCGAAGGTGTAGACCCACTTGTTCGGCTTGATCGCGGTGGCCGCGCTCTTGGCCGGGGCCTTTGCCGCCGACGCCTTCGCGGCCTTGGCGACCGGCCTGGCAGCCGTTTTGGCCGGCTTCTTCGGAGCGGTTTTCACTGGCGCTTTCGGTGCAGACCTGGGCGCGACCTTGGCCGGGGCCTTGGCAACGGGCTTCGACGCCGTCTTGAGCGCCTTGCGCGGCGGAGCGAGTGCTGCGGTCTTGGCCTTGCCCGGCTTGGAAGGCTTTGATTTCGCTGTAACTTTCTTAGACTTCGCTACCGCTTTGGCCATGAGGTGCTTCGATCCGCAAATGGGAGGAGAAATCGCGCGCCTTACACCACTTTGGGCGCTGCGGCGCAAGCTCGGGGGTTCCCGACCTTGGGACTAGAAGTGCAGCCACTTCAGCAGGCCCATGCCGATCAGGCCGTTCAGGATGAGGAAGATCGCGACGATCAAATTCAAGAGGCGCGGCATGATCAGGATCAGGACGCCGGCGATCACGGACATGATCGGCGAGATATGGGCAACGGTCAGGGTCATCGACGAGCTCTGAATGATTGAAGGACGAGGCTGGGGCGATTCGATTTGGCCGGACTTTATCCTGGCCCATCGTGGCGGAATAGGAGACGCACGGCACGAGTTCCGGTTCCCCCACCACTCGATCTGCCGCAAAAATGCCGCCGGTTCCACCGTCCTCCGCGCGGAACGATGATCTGCTGCGGGCATTGGGAAGCAGGTGCCGGCACGCGCCGGTCTCTCTCAGCGATCAACAGCTCAGGAGTCCCGTCCATGCGAACCCATCTCACCCTTGCTGCCCTCGTGGCCGCACTCGTGATTCCGGCGGCCGCACAGGCGCAATCCTACACCACGGGCGTCGGCCGCAGCGTCGTGGTCGAGGAGGACGCTCCAGTGATCACGGTCGAGCGGCGGCCGGAGTTTCGCGAATATGTCGTCCGCGAGCGCGTTCCCAACTATGTGATCCCCGATCGCGTCGTTGTTGGCACCGTGCTGCCAGAGTCCGGTGTTACATATTACGACGTCCCGCAGCGCTTCGGTGCGACACCTTACCGTTACACCGTAGTCAACGGCGAAACTGTTCTCGTCGAACCGCGATCCCGGCGGATCATTCAGGTTGTCGAGTAGTTATAGAGCTGCATTTGGTCGCCAACGCCCCCGCAAGCGGCCAGATGTAAAAGGCCCTGCCCGGTTCCCCCCGCCGGGTGGGGCTTACTTTTTTCACCGTCATCGCAAGCGTCACGACGCGATCCAGGGGCGGTCGACGACGCCTGCTGTGAGCCAGGGCGCAGTGGCGCTCAGGCAGCCGTCTTCACCACTAGGCGATGGATGACCTTGCCCGAGGAGGCGCTGACCACATCCTCGTCGAGCAGGCTCGTGTCAGCTTCGAAGAGTGCGCGGATGGTTGCGAGGTCGACCACCGCATAGAGCCGGCCGTGGGCATCGCGCTGATCGGCCTGCTTTGTCACCCGCCAGCTCAGATACAGGACACCGCCGGGCTTCGTGATCGCGCGCATCCGCCGCACCGACGGCACCACGTCGCTGCGATCGAGATGCATCAGCACGGTCTCGCACAGCAAATTGTCGAAGCTTGCATCTGCGATGTTGGCGAGGGCGGGCAGTTCGGCATGCGTGAACGACGCGTTCGGATAGCGCGTGCGCGCTTCAGCCAACAGTCCCTCCGACGCGTCGAAACCTTCCGCAGGATACCCGTTGGCATTCAGCCAGCCGACCTCGCGGCCGCTGCCGCAGCCGATGTCCGCGGTGCGGCCACCGGACACGAAGAAGCGCCTGATGATGGCGTGGAGATCGGCCGGCGCCGGCTGCGCATGCCAGTCGGCCGCGAACGCCGCCGCCTCACGGTCATAGGCGGCGAGCGTCGGGCGGTCCATCCTCAGCCCTCGATCTTGGAGAAATCCGCGACCGCGCGCGTGGCGCTACGGATCTCGTTGAGCAGCCTGAGTCGGTTCTCGCGGATCGCTGCGTCGTCGTCGTTGACCTTCACCTTGTCGAAGAACGCATCGACCGCCGGACGCAGCTTCGCCAGCGCACGCATCGCCGCGGCGAAGTCCTCCTTGGCGACGGCGGCGCCCGCGTCCGCAGCGACCTCGCCGATCGCCTGGGCCAGCGCCTTCTCCTCGTCGAGCTTGTAGAGCGCGGCATCCGGCGCACCCTCGAACTTGCGCTTGTCCTTCTTCTCCTCGATGGCGAGGATGTTGGAGGCGCGCTTGGTGCCGGCGAGCAGGTTCTTGCCGTCGTCGCTGTCAAGGAACTTGCCGAGCGCCTCGACGCGGCGGACGACCATCAGCAGGTCATCCTGGCCGCCGAGCGCGAACACGGCGTCAACGAGATCGTGGCGGGCGCCCTGCTCGCGCAGTTGCACCTTGAGGCGGTCGGCGAAGAAGGAGAGGAGGTTAACGGCCCTCTCATCCAAGAATCGCCCACCGAAAGAAACCTCACTGCGGTGTCCGCCGCTAGCAATCGCTCCAATGGTGATGCCAAGTTTTTTTGAGGCCTCGTCTCGAGCCTGTATATCCCGCATGATATTGGCGAGATCTATCTTCTCAAAAAGCGGACTAACAAGAGTACCAATTGATATGCGAAGATCGCTTTCCAAGACTAGCCTGATCACGCCCAGCGCCGCGCGCCGCAGCGCATACGGGTCCTTCGAGCCCGTCGGCTTCTCGTCGATCGCCCAGAAGCCGACCAGCGTATCGAGCTTGTCGGCGAGGGCCACGGCCACCGCGACCTTGTCGGTCGGCACGCGATCACCGGGCCCCTGCGGCTTGTAGTGCTCCTCGCAGGCGGCGGCGACCGAGGCATCTTCGCCCTGGGCCAGGGCATAGTACTTGCCCATCAGGCCCTGCACCTCCGGAAATTCGCCGACCACTTCGGTCAGCAGATCAGCCTTGGCGAGCTTCGCCGCACGCACGGTCTTTGCGGCGTCGGCGCCCACCAGCGGCGCGATTTCTGCGGCGAGCTTCTCGATCCGCGCGATGCGCGCGGCCTGGGTGCCGAGCTTCTCGTGGAACACGATCTGCTCGAACTTCGGCAGCCGGTCCTCGAGCTTCGTCTTGAGGTCGGTCTCATAGAAGAACTTCGCATCCGACAGCCGGGCGCGGATGACGCGCTCGTTGCCGGCGATGATGGTCTTGCCGCCGTCGGTCGCCTCGATGTTGGCGGTCAGGATGAACTTCGGCGCCAGCCCGCCGGTCTTGGGATCGCGGACCACGAAGCATTTCTGGTTGTTGCGAATGGTGGCGCGGATCACCTCGCCAGGGACCTTCAGATACTCCGGATCGAAGGAGCCCATCAGCACCACCGGCCATTCGACCAGGCCCGCGACCTCATCGAGCAGCACGGGGTCCTCGACCAGCTCATAGCCTTGCGCAAACGCGAGCTGCTTGGCGTCGGTGACGATGGTGTCCTTGCGGCGGTCAGGATCGAGCACGACCTTGGCGTCGAGCAGCTTCGCCTCGTAATCCTCGAAGCGGCGCACCGAGATCGGCGCGGGCGCCATGAAGCGGTGGCCGAACGTGGTCTGTCCCGCCTCGATGCCGTCGACGGCGAAGCTGATCACGTCGGGCTCCTCGGTCTCCAGGCCGAAGGTCGCGGTGATCGCGTGCAGCGGACGCACCCAGTTGAGCGCACCCGGCTTTTCCGAGCGCTTGCCCCAGCGCATCGATTTCGGCCACGGGAATGTGCGCACGATCACCGGCAGCATCTCGGCGAGCACGTCCAGCGTGGCGCGGCCGGGCTTCTCGATCAGCGCGACGTAGAAGTCGCCCTTCTTCGGATCGCGCTGGATCGTGGCCTCCTCGATCGAGGACAGGCCGGTTGCTTTCAGAAATCCCTGGATCGCCGCGTCAGCGCCGCCGACGCGCGGACCCTTGCGCTCCTCTTTCAAGTCGGCCTGCCGCGCCGGGATGCCGTGCACGGTCAGCGCCAGCCGCCGCGGCGTCGCGAACGCCTTGGCGCCTTCATAGACGAGCCCCTCGGCGACCAGCTTGTCGGTGACCATGCGGCGCAGATCGTCGGCCGCCTTGGCCTGCATGCGCGCGGGGATTTCTTCGGAGAACAGTTCGAGGAGAAGGTCGGGCATGTCTCAGGTCTCTCTGCACGAAGAACCACCTTCCCCTGGAGGGACAGGCCATCGCGAATTGCTAAACTCGTGGAAAGCAGCTTGCCTCCCACCGTCCTTCGAGACGCCCGCCGAAGGCGGGCTCCTCAGGACGAGGTCTGATTTTGCGGCGAGATCCGAAAGACCGTCATGGTGAGGAGCGCCGCAGGCGGCGCGTCTCGAACCATGAGGCCCCGGACGCAGCCGCGTTCGTTCTAACCAGCGCCCGCCCCGCCCGCTTCCGTATGCAGCCAAGCTTCACCGCAGGCCTTGGCGAGCTCGCGGACGCGCAGGATGTAGCTCTGGCGCTCGGTGACGGAGATGACGCCGCGGGCGTCGAGCAGGTTGAAGACGTGGCTGGCCTTGATGCACTGGTCGTAGGCCGGCAGCGCCATCAGATGCTCCTTGCGATTGCCGTCACGCCAACCGGCGTCGAGATATTTGCGGCAGGCGCCCTCGGCCATCTTGAACTGCTCGAACAGCATGTCGGTGTCGGCATGCTCGAAATTGTGCCGCGAATATTCGCGCTCGGCCTGCAGGAAGACGTCGCCATAGGTGACCTTGGCGTCGCCGTCGCGGCCGTTGAAGTTGAGGTCATAGACGCGGTCGACGCCCTGGACGTACATCGCCAGGCGCTCGAGGCCGTAGGTGAGCTCGCCCGCGACCGGCGCGCATTCGAAGCCCGCGACCTGCTGGAAATAGGTGAACTGCGACACTTCCATGCCGTCGCACCAGCACTCCCAGCCGAGCCCCCAGGCGCCGAGGGTCGGGCTCTCCCAATCGTCCTCGACGAAGCGGATGTCGTGCACGGCGGCGTCGATGCCGATCGCGCCGAGCGACTTCAGGTACAGCTCCTGGAGGTTCGGCGGCGACGGCTTCATGATCACCTGGAACTGGTAGTAGTGCTGCATCCGGTTCGGATTCTCGCCGTAGCGGCCGTCCTTCGGCCGCCGCGACGGCTGCACGTAGGCGGCATTCCACGGCTTCGGCCCGAGCGCGCGCAAGGTCGTCGCCGGGTGGAAGGTGCCAGCGCCCATCTCCATGTCGTAGGGCTGCAGGATCACGCAGCCCTGCTCGGCCCAGAACCGTTGCAGGGCCAGGATGAAGCCCTGGAACGAACGTTCGGGGCGCATGTGCAGAGGCAGCGAGTCCATCGTCGGTATCGGTCTTTCGCAGGCGTCGGAAAAGCGCGCGGACCGTATCGGCGGGGCCATCAGGAATCAAGGCAATAGGGCCCTCGAAACGACGGCGACGTCCCGTCGTTCGAAGGTCGGCGGAGCGTGTCAGCCCGGCCGGTAGGCGCCGGTGACGGGATCGCGGCGCAGAGTCTTGATCTCGGCGGCCCGCGCGGCCTCGGCGACGCGTGACAGCCGCGCCTCTTCGAGCTCGCGGTTGATCTTCTGCGCGGCCTTGTAGGCCCAGCGAACCACGGCTAGCCCGCCCAGCATACCCGCGAAAGCAACGAACGGCGGCATTGGTCGATCCTCGTTCATGAACAGAGCCACCCCGATTCCCATTGTCGCCGATCCCGGTTCCCCCCGCAATCGGATTGCGAGGGGCGAAATGGCGCGCCCCCCGGGTTCTAGAACCCGAAACGAGCCCAGATCGCCCGGGTTTCGACCGCGGAGATCAGCTCCTCCGCTAGCCCGGTCCAACCGATCCCCAGGCTCCCGGCGCCTGCCGCCCGCCGTCCGAGCAGCCCGGACAGCAGGCCGCCGGCCGGCGCCACCACGGGCGTCGCGACCTTGTCGCCGAACCGGGCGCGCAGCACCGCACGGAGGTCGCCGATGGCGTCCGCCAGCCCCAGCGTGACGGCGCTGTCGCCGGCCCAGTACTCGCCGGTGAACAGCACATCGTCGGCGCCCTTCAGCCGGGTGGTGCGGCTCTCCTTGACCAGCGAGATGAACAGCGCGTGGATCTCGCGCTGGATCTTCTTCAGCCGCGCCACGTCGTCGGGATTCTCCGGCAGGAACGGATCGAGCATCGCCTTGTGCTCGCCGGCGGTATAGAGCCTGCGCTCGATGCCGATCTTCTTGATCAGGTCCTGCAGCCCGAACGAGCCGCCGACCACGCCGATCGAGCCGAGGATCGAGGACGGATCGCAGAAGATCTCGTCGCCGGCGCACGCAATCATGTAGCCGCCGGACGCCGCGACGTCCTCGACGAACACCAGCACCGGCAGCTTCTTCTCCGCCGCGAGCTGGCGGATGCGCAAGTAGATCTGGCGCGACTGCACCGGCGAGCCGCCCGGCGAATTGATCACCAGCGCCACGGCCTTGGCGTTGCGCATCGAGAACGCCCGCTCCAGCACCTTGGCGACGCCCGCGAGCGTCAGCCCCGGCCGCAACGGCGTCACCGCGCCGATCACGCCGGACAGACGGACGACCGGCACCACCGGGACGCCGCGCAGCCGCGCCGGAAGCAGCGCCTTCAGCCGATCGAATAGCCCGGCTGCATCGCTGGGTTGTGTCAAATTGTCCACCATTCAGTTACCTCGGATTTACCATTTTTTATCGCGCCGCTGCCATCCAAAGGGCTGGAACGAGCCTTGCAATGCCCTGGGCAATTGCACGGCGAGCACAAGGTGCAGAGTGCGGCGGAGGAATACATGAAGGTCTACCTGTTGATGCTGCTGATCGGTACTCTATTGACTGCGATCCGTTTCACGACGGTAACCGAACGCCAGTCGGAAGCTCAGACGCAATAACGCCCGACCACGATCAACCGTTCAGGGGGTGCTCAAGGCCAGCGCCCCCTGCCCCGACAGCACGCGCACGGCCTCGTCATTCGGCACACCTGCCACCTCATTCAGCACCACTCCGGCGAGAATCTGGGTCGGCGCCCGCCCTCCCTTAACGGCCCGGACCAGGAGACGGATCGCCGGCTTGCCCGCCTGGCCATGAACCGGTTGAACGGCAAGACTGCCGAAGCCGCGCGCCAGCGCCGCGACCACCTCGCTCAAACCATCGGCCCGCCAGATCAAGGTCAGCACGCCGCCGGATTTCAGCATCCGCCGCGCGGCATGCGTCCAGATCTCCAACGTCGTCGCCGTTGCCATGTGCGCGGTCGCGCGCGCGGCGTCGGGCGAGGCACGGTGACGGGCAACATCGTGGAACGGCGGATTCATCAGCACGACGTCGACACTATCGGGCCCGAGCCCTGCGGCAGCGAAAGCAGCCGCGTCCGCGGCGACGTCCAGCGCCACGACCTCCGCCGGCAACGCATTGGCGCGTGCGTTGTCGCGCGCGAGCCGCGCCAGATCCGGCTCGCGCTCGACCAGCGTCAAGCTGAGACCGCCCACGCGCCGGGCCAAGGCCAGCCCGGCCGTCCCCACGCCGGCACCGAGATCGACCACGCGATCGCCCGAACGCGCGGCCGTCGCCGCCGCCAGCAGGATTGCGTCGTGGCCGGCGCGATGGCCCGTCGTGGGCTGCCGCAGGCGCAATTGGCCGCCGAGCACGGCGTCCTCCGAAATGTCGACAGCGTCACTCATCAGGGCGCAGTTCATGCGCCAGACCGGCGTCGGTGAGAAGCCGCCGGGCCTGGAGAATGTCGTCCTCATGCACGAGGATCCGCCGCGGCAGGATGCCGAGCGAGCCCTCGATGATGCTCATGTTCTGATCGAGCACGAGGTGATGGATGTCGGCGCCGTCGAGCAGCGCCCCTATCGCCGAAACCAGCACGATATCATTGGTCCGAACCAATTCCTTCAATCGTTATGTCTCCATGCGGGCCTGGGTCAAGAAGGGCTTGGGTCAAGAAGAAGGCTTGGGTCAACAAGGCCTGGGTCAAGGTTCCGTGTCTGCCCTTGCCGCCTGCGGCCGCAGTTTCTATTGTCGTTTCGAGCATAGCAAAATCGGAGACCAGAGTGGCGGTTATCGTACCTTTCGAGAGTCCATCGGGAGCCTCCATCGATGGGCTGGTCGCGCTGGTCGCAGCCGACATGGAACGGGTCAACGCTACGATTTTGTCGCGCACCGGGTCGGACGTCACGATGATCCCGGAGGTCGCAAACCACCTGATCTCCTCCGGCGGCAAGCGGCTGCGGCCGATGCTGACGCTGGCGATGGCTCATCTCACCGACTACACCGGCGACGGTCACGTCAAGCTCGCCGCGGCCGTCGAGTTCATGCACACGGCGACGCTGCTGCATGACGACGTGGTTGACGAGAGCGAAATGCGCCGCGGCAAATTGTCCGCGCGCATGCTGTGGGGCAACGAGGCCAGCGTGCTGGTCGGCGACTTCCTGCTCGGCCAGGCGTTCCGCATGATGGTCGAGGTCGGCTCGCTGCGCGCGCTCGACATTCTCTCCGCCGCTGCCGCCACCATCGCCGAGGGCGAGGTGATGCAGCTTGCCGCCGCCAAGAACACCGCCACCACCGAGGACGAATATCTCGCCGTGATCCGCGGCAAGACCGCCGAGCTGTTCGCCGCGGCCTGCGAGGTCGGGCCGGTGCTCGCCGATCGGCCCAAGGCCGAGCAGACCGCCTCGCGGTCCTTCGGCATGAATCTCGGCATCGCCTTCCAGCTCGTCGACGACGTGCTCGACTATGGCGGCAAGGCCGCCAAGCTCGGAAAGAATGTCGGCGACGATTTCCGCGAGGGCAAGATCACGCTGCCGGTGGTGCTCGCGTTCCGCCGCGGTAGCGACAGCGAGCGTGCCTTCTGGATCAAGGCGCTGGAGCGCGGCGAGATCAGCGATCACGATCTCGACCATGCGATCGGGCTGATGAACAAGCACCGCGCCCTGGAGGACACGATCAGCCGCGCGCATCACTATGGCGCGATGGCCGTCGATGCGCTGGCGCTGTTCCCGGCCTCACCGATGAAGACCGCGCTGGAGCAGGTGGTGGCGTTCTGTCTGGCGCGGTCGCATTAGTTGCTTCTAGCGACTGCCGCTGCGACTGCGGTGCTCGTGAATGCGCCCTCGCCCCCAAGGCGAAGCGAAGCTTCGCCAGGGTGGGAGAGGGCATCGCCGGCCCATCCACGTGCTCGGCTGGGTGAGGGGTATTTCTCCGCGAACATCGCGCGTGCGGAAGCATACCCCTCACCCAACCGATCTTGTCGCTCCGTCCTAAATGCCCTCTCCCACCCTGGCGAAGCTTCGCTTCGCCTTGGGGGCGAGGGCGCTGTATTGGGCAGTCGTTTCGCAGATGCTGATGAGTTAGCTCAGCGTCCCCGCATGCACCCACCATTCGGGATGCGCGGCGGCGATCGCGGCGCCGGCGGCCTTGGCGTCGGCCTTGCTGCCATAGATCGCAAAGCACGTCGCGCCGGAGCCCGACATCCGCGCCAGCAGCACGCCCGCGCTCGTGCGCAGCGCCTCGAGCACGGTGCCGATGATCGGCTGCACCTTCAGCGCCGGCGGCTCGAGGTCGTTGTGCACCTGATCGAGTGCATCGACCCAGCCGCCGACCGAGGCTCCGGCCTTCGGCCAGGACGGCGCGGTGAGAACATCCGTCACCCCGATCAGCAGATCGCCCGGCTTGAGACCAAGCGCCTGGAACACGTCCTTGGTCGCCACCGGCACGCGCGGATTGATCATCACGCAGGGCAGGACGGGAAGCGCGAGCGGCTGCAGGTTCTCGCCGACGCCCGTCATGGTGCAGGCGCGCGAGGGCACGCAAACCGGCACGTCGGCGCCGGTCTTCAAGGCCACCGCCGCGAGGCGCGGGTCGTCCAGGGACAGGCCATTCAGTTTCGCCAGCAACCGCAGCGCCGCCGCCGCATCGGCGGAGCCGCCCCCAATGCCCGCCGCGACCGGCAGCACCTTCTCGAGGGTGAAGGCGCCGAGCTTCAGGCCGGGAACGGCCTCCGCCAGCAGCCGCGCCGCCTTCAGCACCAGATTGTCCGTGGTCTCGCCGCAGGCGTCCGCCAGAGGACCGGTCGTCGTCAGCGTCAGCTCCGGGCCCGGCACCAGCGTCAGCTGGTCCGCGCAGTCGGCAAAAGCAACGACGCTTTCGAGATCATGATAGCCGTCGACCCTGCGGCCGACGACCCGCAGGGTCAGATTGACCTTGGCGCGCCCCTGCTCCTGCAGCGCGCCGGTGACCGTGGACGCCAACATCGGCGCAATGCCCCCAGCATGTTCGGTGGTGGAGGTCGGTTGCCAACGCGCTGCGGCCCAGGCCGAAACGGACGTGGCCGACAACCGCCACCCCTTCATCAAAATCATCCGGGCTCCCCGGCAAGCCGAGGAGCCCGTGATGGCTCTCATATCGCGATCAGGACGAACTAGCCGCCCTTGCCATCGTCCTTCTTGGCGTCGGACGGCGTGTCCTTGGTGTCGTTGCTGGCCGCAGCGGGCGCCGGATCATCGGGCAGGCCATTCTGGATCTTGGCCTCGATCTTCGGCAGCTCCTCGGCCTCCGGCTTCAGGTCGCGGGCATGGGCCCACTGGAACTTGGCTTCCAGCTTGCGGCCGACACGCCAATAGGCGTCGCCGAGATGGTCGTTGATGGTCGGATCCTCGGGCTTGAGGTCGATCGCGCGCTCGAGGTTCTTGACCGCCTCCTCGTAATTGCCGATGCGGTAATAGGCCCAGCCGAGCGAGTCGACGATGTAGCCGTCGTCGGGCCGCTGCTCGACGGCGCGCTTGATCATCTTCATGCCTTCGTCGAGATTGATGCCCTGGTCGATCCAGGAATAGCCGAGATAGTTCAGCACGTGCGGCTGGTCGGGCTGCAGCTCGAGCGCCTTGCGCATGTCGGCCTCGGCCTTCGGCCACTGCTTGGAGCGCTCCAGGCAGATGCCGCGATAGTAGTAATAGACGCTGTTGGCCTTGTCGTTGTTGGCGGGCAGCGAATCGACGCCGAGCGAATAGGTCTTGGCGCAATCGGCGAACTTCTTGCGGCCGCGCTCGATGTTGCCGAGCGCCATGATCGCCTCGAGATCCTTCGGATCCTGGGCAATCACGTCCTTGAGGATCTTGATCGCCTCGTCGCTGCGGTCGGCGCTGTCGAGATCGGTGGCGAGCTGGATCTGGGCGTTGCGCTTCAGCGGCGAGCTCGCCGGCACGCGCTCATAGACCTTGATCGCCATCTGCGGCTTCTTCACCGTCTCGTAGAGATCGGCGAGCGATAGCAGCGCCAGCGGATGATTCGGCTGCAAGTGCAGCGCGAGCTGCAGATAGACCAGCGCCAGATCCTCGCCGCCGCGGCGGCTCAAGGTGGCGCCGATGCCGTACAGCGCCTCGGCGGCGCCGGCCTGCGGCGAGTCGACCAGCGGCGGCAGCTTCTTGCCGGCCTTGGTCTCGCGCAGGCCCTCCTGCACCAGCGGATGGCGCGCGAGCTTCTTGTCGAAGGCTTCATAGATCGCGGTCGCCGCCGCCGCATCCTTGTTGCGCGACAGCCAATGCGCATAGGCCTCGGTGATGCGCAGCATCGAATCGTCGAGCTTGTAGGCGCGCTCGAACCGGGTGCCGGCGTCCTTCTCCTTGCCGGCCAGCTCCAGGATCATGCCGGCATGAAGGTCCTTGAACAGCGGATACCATTCGGGACCGGTCAGCTTGTCGATATTGGCGACGGCGGTCTTCGAATCGCCCGCGCCTGCCGCGGCCCACGCCGACAGCAAGGTGGCGACGAGATCGGTGATCGGCCCGCGCACCGACTGGTTGATGTTGGTCTGGGCAGCCGCGTATTTCTTCTGCTTGATGTCCTGCACGCCGACCACGAGCCGCGCGATGCGGTTCGACTTGTCGATCGTGAGCACGCGCTCGGCGAGCTTCACGGCCTCGTCGATGTCGCCATCGGCGACCGAGGAGATGAAGGCGCGGTCGAGCAGCTCGTTGTTCTTCGGGTCGCTGCGTAGCGCCGAGCGGTAGAACGCCGCCGCCGAGGCTGCGTCGCGCTCGACGCTGGCGTGGCGGGCCGCCAGATAGCTGCCCGATGTGGTGAGCGACTTCAGATCGACGCTGGTTGGAAATTTTGCGGCGTTATCCGCAGGATGATCCGGCGTCTGGGCCAGGACGGCACCGGGGAGCAGCAAGGCAGAAACGGCAATTGCGGTCCAGCGATTGCGAATTGACAACATCACGGTGCGCTCTGGTTGTTGGAAATGACGGATCGGTACGGACACGAACCCGATCGGCAGCTCTTCAAGGCGCCGACAATGCCGCGTTTGGCGGCCAACCGCAAGGATTTGCAGGATATTCGGGTCAGCCGGGAGCCCCTTTGGCGAAGGTGACCTGCGTCAAACCGCGCCAGTATGGCCGTATCGTGGCCGGCTGCCCTCCCCGGGGCAGCCGACTCACGCAATCGTGCGCATGCGGAGGCTACATCGCCTCGTAGTTCGGCCCGCCGCCGCCTTCCGGAGGAACCCAGGTGATGTTGCCGTTGGGATCCTTGACGTCGCAGGTCTTGCAGTGGACGCAGTTCTGCGCGTTGATCACGAAGCGCGGGCTCGTGCCCTCCTCGACCCATTCGTACACGCCCGCCGGGCAATAGCGGTTGGACGGCCCGGCATAGACGTCGTGCTCGGAGCTTTTCTGCAGCGCGATGTCGGCGACCTTCAGATGCACCGGCTGGTCTTCCTCGTGATTGGTGTTCGACAGGAACACCGAGGACAGCCGGTCGAAGGTCAGCTTGCCGTCCGGCTTCATCGCAGGCTTCGGCTCATGCGCCTTGGCGGGATCGAGCGTGGCGCGATCGGGCTTGGCGTGCGACTGGGTGCCGAACAGCGAGAAGCCGAGCGTGTTGCACCACATGTCGAAGCCGCCGAGGACGACGCCGAGCACGGTCCCGAACTTCGACCACAGCGGCTTGACGTTGCGCACCTTGAACAGGTCCTCACCCACCGGCGAGCCGCGCCAGGCGTTCTCGTAACTCACCAGCTCGTCATTGGCGCGGCCGGATGCGAGCGCGGCATTGACGTGCTCGGCCGCGAGCATCGCGCTGCCCATCGCATTGTGCACGCCCTTGATGCGCGGCACGTTGACGAAGCCCGCCGCGCAGCCGATCAGCGCGCCGCCGGCGAACGACAGCCGCGGCACCGACTGATAGCCGCCCTCGGTGATCGCGCGCGCCCCGTAGGCAAGCCGCTTGCCGCCCTCGAACACGCCGCGGATCGAGGGATGGGTCTTGAAGCGCTGGAATTCCTCGAACGGCGACAGATAGGGATCGTCGTAGTTCAGGTGGACGACGAAGCCGACCGCGACGAGGTTGTCGTCATAGTGATACAGGAACGAGCCGCCGCCGGTCTTCATGTCGAGCGGCCAGCCGAACGAATGCTGGATCAGGCCCTTCTGATGCTTGGCCGGATCGATCTGCCAGACTTCCTTGAGACCGATGCCGAATTTCGCCGGCTCGCTCTTGGCGTCCAGCGCGAACTTGGCGATCAGCTGCTTGGACAGGCTGCCGCGCGCGCCCTCGGCGAACAGCGTGTACTTGCCGAGCAGCTCCATCCCGCGGGTGAACGAGGCTTTCGGCTTGCCGTCCTTGCCGATGCCCATGTCGCCGGTGGCGATGCCGCGCACCGCGCCCTGCTCGTCATACAGCACCTCGGTGGCCGCGAAGCCCGGATAGATCTCGACGCCGAGCGCCTCGGCCTTGCGCGACAGCCAGCGGCAGACATTGCCGAGCGAGCCGACGTAGCAATGATGGTTGTCCATCAAGGGCGGCATCGCGAAGCCCGGCAGCGGGATCGCGCTGCTTTCGGTCATCCAGAAGAACTTGTCGACCTTGACCTGGGTCTTCAGCGGGCAATCATCGTCCGAGCGCCAATCGGGAATGAGCTTGTCGAGCGCAGCCGGATCGATCACCGCACCGGACAGGATGTGCGCGCCGACCTCGGAGCCCTTCTCGACCACGACGATGTTGAGGTCGGCATTGAGCTGCTTCAGCCGGATCGCGGCAGTCAGGCCCGACGGGCCGGCGCCGACGATGACAACGTCGAACTCCATGGATTCGCGCGGAGGTAACTCTTCGGTGCTCATGTCTCTCAATCTCAGGCCCGGCCGGTGCAGTGGATCTGGCCTTTGCATCCCCCTGGCGCGTGCAAAGGTCAAACCCGGAGCTGCAACAGCAACAATGACTTAACTAGGGTTCCTGGAGGCGCCGGCGGTTCGCTGATGGGCAGGTCCCGAGGGGAGCGAAGGCTGGCGCCGGAACACTAGGGCGTTCCGTCCCTTTTTTGGGTTATTCCAAGCTCTTGTTTCCGATTTTTCGGGGCAGGACAACCACCGAAATGCATTCCGCCATGCGCCGAGGCGGCGTACACTATGGCGACGATCGATCATGATGACCCCCGAGCCCCTCCCCGACGTCCGCCAATTGCTCGCCTTCTATCTGGAGGCGGGAGTCGATTGCGCGCTCGCCGACGAGCCGATCAACAGGCTGGTGGAGCCTGAGGCCGCGGCTGCTGCCGCTCCTGCCGCCCGTCAGGCGGCGGCGCCGCAGGCTGGCCGGCTGTCGGCGCCGGCGATCATTCCGCCGCGCGGCGAACCCCCGCCTCCGCCGGAAGCGGCCGTCGCCTCGGCCCGCGAGGCGGCGCGGACAGCGCCGACCCTGGAGGCGCTGCGCGCGCTGCTGGAGAGTTTCGACGGCTGCGCGCTGAAGCAGACGGCGTCGCGGCTGGTGTTCGCCGACGGCAATCCGCAGGCGCGCATCATGCTGGTCGGCGAGGCGCCCGGCCGCGACGAGGACATCGAAGGGCTGCCGTTCGTCGGCCGCTCCGGCAAGCTGCTCGACCGCATGATCGCCGCCATCGGGCTCGACCGCAGCAAGGTCTACATCGCCAACGTCATTCCCTGGCGCCCGCCCGGCAACCGTACGCCGACGCCGCAGGAGACGCAGATCTGCCTGCCGTTCATCCGTCGCCAGATCGAGCTGGTCGATCCCGATGTGCTGGTGACGCTCGGCAACCCCTCGACCCAGGCGCTGCTCGGCACCACCGAGGGCATCATGCGCACCCGCGGCAAATGGCGCGACTACGACACCGGCAAGCGCACCATCCGCGCGATCGCGACCTTCCACCCGGCCTATCTGCTGCGCTCGCCATCCTACAAGCGGCTGTCCTGGCAGGACCTGCGCGCGATCGCGACGATGCTGGCGGTCTGAGCGCCAGTCTCTCCACGTCATTGCGAGCGAAGCGCCTTGTCCGCCGAAGCCTTCTTGGGCGTAGGCAGACGCAATCCAGAGTCCCGCCCACGACTCTGGATTGCTTCGTCGCTGCGCTCCTCGCAATGACGGAGAGCGCGGCGAAGCGCTACGGCCCTTTCGGTCGCACGATCGCCCAGCCGATGCGCAGCACCGGCTGGCGGCCGTTGATCAGCCAGTCGAAGCTGCGCGGCACCTCCGGCACCAGCCCGGGAAAGCGCTGGGCGATCTCCGGCGGGGGGGTGCCGACCGTGTCGGAGGCGCGCCACACCACGACGCCGCCGCTCTCGGCGAATTTGGCCGGCGTGACCCAGGGTGTCCGCTGCGGGGTGGCATCGAGGAACAGATGCGCGCGGCGGCGGCCGAGCGCGACCAGGCTGGCGAGTTGCGGATCGCCGGCGACCGCCTGCAGCCGCTGGTTGGTACGGCGCTCGAAACTCTCGACGAAGAAACGGGAGATGTCGCGGGCCGGCATCGCCGTCGCGACCTCGCGGTCGCCGAGCAACGGCAGCACCACAGCGCTGCCCGCCGCGAGGATGGCGGGCGCGGCGACCGCAACCGCCCAGACCAGGCGCAGCAGCCGCTGCCGCCGCAGATAGATCAGATCGCCCGACGCGACCACCAGGGCAAGGCCGACCATGGTCAGGGTCACGGCAGTGCCGCCGTACACGGTCGGGAGGCCGAACAGAGCGGAGATCAGACTGCCCGCCAGCGCTGGTGCAATCGCGAAGCAATAGACGAAGTCGCGCGCGAGTGGCGGCACCGAGCGGCGATAGATGATCGGCGCATCGGTCTCGCCGCGATCGATCCAGCCGGCGTCGAGCAGCACCAGCAACAGCACGGCCGAGATCGCCAGCAGCAGTCCCCCCGCCAGCGCGAGCCAATGCCAGGCGCGCACCGAAAGCTCGGCGAGAACGGGCAGCGCCGGTAGGCCGACGCTGTCGGAACGCAGCACGAAAATGAGATAAGGCAGTGCCAGCGCCACCACCACAAGCAGCGCGAACAGCGGATCGAACGAGCGCAGCACGCGGCGGCCCTGCGCGGTCGAGACCACGAAGCCCGCGATCAGCAGCAGCAGGCCGGCGGCGGCCGGCGTGGTCAGCAGCAGCAGGCCGGCCTCGATCGACCAGGCAAACCAGGCGTTGCGCCGGCCCTCGCCGAGAATCCGCCAGCTATGGAGCAGCAGCAGCGCCCAGAGCGGACGCGCCAGCACCTCCGGACCGAATTCCAGCGTGGGCGCACCGAACGCGGTGATGGTCATGGTCAGCAGCACGGCGAGCACCGCCTGCTGGCCGCCGACGATCGCCGCCGCGAGGAGATACATCACCCACAGGCTGAGCGCCGAGCACAGCACGGCCAGCACGTAGACGCCGAGTAGATGATTGCCGGCGAGGCGATAGGCGATGTCCGACAGCCAGAACGACAGTGGCGGGCCGAGATCGGTGCCGACCTGGTACTCGCCTCCGAATGCGATGGTGGTGGCAAGCTGGCCGGGCGAGCTGCGATAGAACAGCATGGCCACGCCGAGCCACATCAGGGCCTGGCACAGCACCACGATGACGACGACCAGCCGCGGCCTTGCGCGGATCAGTTCGACAACCAGGGACGTGAAACGCATGAACGGCTGGATCGCTTGGCTGAATCGCTGACGACGTCGAGGAGGCCGGCAGGACCGTCGCTCATCCGCAGCAGCCTCGCTGTCCGACGCCCGCAATCGATACCGCATGATCGGGGCGCACAAGACCGCCCCCGCTGCGAGGAGTGACACTTCGTGCCGGTTCGCTATCTCAAGCTTTAAGACCGCGGCGCGATCGAGGCAACCAGCATCAGGCCCCGAGCGAGATTTCGGTGGACGTGACCACGGTCACCTCTGCGAAAAGGTCGGGCTCCGGCACCTCGGTCCAGGGCTGATGCTTGCGCCGGGCGGCGACGACCGGCGCAAACAGGCTGCGATGATGTACCGAGGGGCCGAGCCGGTCCAATGCGGCGAGGTGTTCCGGCACAGCATACCCCTTGTGCTGCTCGAATCCGTAACCGGGGCAATCCTGCGCCAGCGCGCACATCAGCCGGTCGCGCGTGACCTTGGCGACGATCGAGGCGGCCGCAATCGACATCACCAGACCATCGCCGCCGATCACCGCCTCGCACGCGCAATCGACGTCGATGCGGTCGCGACCGTCGACGAACACGTGCTTCGGCGCCTCGGGCAGCGCCCTCACGGCGCGAGACAGCGCCCACAGCGAGGCACGCAGGATATTGTCGCGGTCGATTCGGGCCGGCGAGGCGACGGCCACCGCAAACGCAGACGTCTTGCAGATCTTGTCGAACAGCGCCTCGCGCTGCTCCGCGCTCAGCCGCTTGGAATCATCGAGCCCCTTCGGAATGCGCGCGGGATCGAGAATCACGGCAGCAGCGACCACCGGACCAGCCAGCGGCCCGCGTCCCGCCTCGTCGCAGCCCGCGACCGGCCAGATCCCCTGCTTCAGCAGCGCACGCTCCCGCCGGAAGCTCGGCGGCGCCACCGCGATGACGCCCTTGCCGAGCTTGGCGGCCGCACCACCTGTTTTGGGCGAGCCCTTAGCAGCGCCCTTCGCGGCGTTCAGAGCCTTGGCTGATTTCTTGGCCTTATCGCGAATCATGTCCGCATGCTGCTGAAGCCGATGCATGAGCGCAACCGGGAACCGGCGGCCGTCCCCGGCATTCCGCCCGTCGGGGCGGAGATTGTATCCGCAGCTATCTGGCGGCAGGCTCTGCCGCCTGGATCGCCGCATGCCATCCCGACACGAACGCCTTCATGCCCGCCTGCGATAGATGGCAGGTATCGGTTCGCTGCTCGGGCAGGTCAATCGCGTCGAGATCGGGTCCGCTGAACACGACTCCCGAATTCTCTTTGACGATCTCGGTCTGCGCCCAGCGAATCTCCGGCGCAGGCCCTCGTTGCTCACCCCGGCATGACGAGGTCGGCGACACGAAGACCTTGGCCTGCGAATATCGCCGCACCAGATTCACGATGGCCTGAAGGCCGTCGAAATAATCCGCGCCCCCGTTGCGACGGTACCGGCTATCGTCGAAACGTTCCGCCTCGCCCTGAACCCAGAACACATGAGTTGGTGGGATCCCAGACCGGGCAAGGCGTCGCAGCGTGCTCTCGGCCAGCATGTAGAGATCGCCGCCCGCGCTCCATCGGGTCATGCCGCTGCCACCGAGGGTGACCGGCACCAATAACACTCGGTCAAAAACCTTGGCTTGGAGCATTGTATTGGCCAGCGCGATCCAGGGACTGCCGCCGTTGCCGTCGGATCCCATCAGCGGCTCGGCGGCAACCGCACATTGCTGGCTGAAGTAGTTGGCCAGATCAGCATCATGACGATTGGGCGAGCGCCCTTCGCCATAGTTGCCGCCATTGCTCTGGCCAAGGATGAGAATGACCGCAGAACGCGTCCGGGCAAAGGTCCGACAATCGACCTTCAGGGCCTTGGCGAAGAGTGCGGCTCCTTCAGCGCTGTAGGCGGGCGTCCGCATGTCGGACAGCAATTGGTCGCTCTGCAGGGCCTCGAGCTTCAGCAGCAGCGCCTGCTGCTGATCCGACGCCTGCGCCAAGCGCGCCTGCTGAGCCCGGACGTCGGCCAGAGCAGCGGAAATGTCGCGGAGATCGCGCAGAGTGGTTTCACTCGTCACCGCGCGCGCACCGATCCACACGACCAGCAAACCAACGAGCACGATCGACGACCTGACGACATCATATCGGTCGAACGGTGCCATTTTCTCAGGCCGCGTCGACCGTCTCGTCGCGAGGGGCCGGCTCGCTCCCGACCAGCTTGATCTTAGTGTCCAGCAACACCGGCGGATTCACTGGACGGATCCAATCGGTGACGCCGTCGACCTCGCCGACCTTCTCGAAACGGAGACGCTGGTAGAGCTGAGCCACCAGCTTGTTCTTCTTGCTCGGCACGTAGCGGCCCCGGATGACCTCGCAACCGCGATCGAGCGCGACGCGCGCGATCTCGTTGGCGATGAACTCCTCCATCGCCCTGCCAAGCACGCGACAGCTCATCACCCATGTATCGACGACGAGTGCCGGACCATCCTGCCGCATCAGGACCACCGAGATCAGGCCGTTGTCGCCAAAGCGGTCACGCAGAATGAAATGGCGGCAGATCCAGTTCTCATCGCGCTGAAACGCACTTACCTCGGCTTCGCTGTAGCGCGTGCCAGTCAGATGAAACTGGTTGCTCTTGTTGATCAATTGTGCCGAGCGGGCGAGATACATCCCGTCGGCGCAGCCGATTTCGGCCTCCATCAACAGGCTTTCCTGGAACTGAGCCTGGTCGGCGAAAGACCCCTGCAGCTCGCGGCGCTGCGCATTGGCGCGGTAGTACTCCGTACGAACGGCATCTTCCTGCGAATAGGCGGCCGTCTCGAAATAGCGCAGGCGATGCACGAGCCCGACATATTCCGCGGGATCGTCGGACAGCTCGGGAACGGCGACCATCGGCAAGTACTGGCGCACCACGTCGCGTTCGACGGGATTGTCGTCGATGAACACCATCGAATCGAGCCCGATGTTCAGGTTCTCGGCGATCGTGCGTATGTTGTCGGCCTTGTTGTTCCAATTGGCCACGAACTCGGCGATGTCATCGAGCTTCAGGCGCATATCCGGATGTTGCTCGAACGGCTCCCTGGCATTGGCCGCCTCGTTCTTGCTGCAGACGGCGAGGATGACACCGCGCTGCTTCAGGCTTTTGAAGTAGTCCTGGATCTGGCTGAATGCCTCGCCGGTGGCGCCGTTGCCGAGCTTGATCCCCGCCAGCCCATCATCGCCGATGACCCCGCCCCACAGGGTGTTGTCGAGGTCGAGCACGACGCATTTCTTGGCCTGGCCCTTGATCGCCGCGACCAGCCGCGCGAACGTAAAGCCGACCAGCCCCATGGCATCGAACGTCATTGGCTGCTTGGAATGATGCCAGTGGCGATATTCGAACCAGCGTGACTGTCCATAGAGCGCCGACAGGTGATCATAGTCGAAAATCACCACGCCGCCTGAGGCTCGGTCGGCGAGCCGGCTGTTGAATTTGCGGATGACCGAGCGCCGGCTCCAGCCGACAGAGCCCTCGAAATTGCCGAGGACGTCGATGGAGGGCGTATCAGCATTGTTCTGGATGACGAGGGCTGGGCAGTTCTTGCGCAGCTCCGCCCACAAGCCTTCCGCCATGTCGACCTCGGCGGCCACGGCTTCATCGACGACGTCGACCGCGCTTCCGGGCGGCATGTCGATCCGCAGGTCTCGTCCGGTCGTGAAGATCCACACGATCTCAGGCTGAAACGCGTACAGGTCCCCATCCTTGTCGAGGATGGTCGAAACGACGGTGTCGAAGGGCGCGATGTAGAACTGCGCGGCAAAGCCTTCGCAGGCCAACCACAAGCGAACCATTTCGGAGACGTGATCGACCGTGGCACTCGACAGAATCGCGATCCGGATCGGCTTCAGGCCGAGCGCGTCCCGGTCCATCGTATCGAACACCTTGAGGTATTTGCGCAAGGTGACGAAGCTGTCATTCGGGTCGATCGCGCTTCGCAGCGTCGCGAAGGCATCCTGGATCTCTCCCCGCCGCGCCTGCGCAGCGAAGCTGGCAAAACGGTCGTTCGAACGCGTGCTGTTCATGTCGGATCGGCTCATCGCAAATAGTCAGTACAATTCCCCACGCCCCGAAGTCGGCAAGCTCCAGCCACACCGCTCATGTGCGAACCTCGGAAATCGCGAAAGTCCGAAAAACCATGAGCCGGTAAACTCGTTGCTTCGGCGCCGAATTGGGCCACCGCTCTCGATTTGACGTCCCCGTCGGGGGCCGTCGAAAAGTCGCGGCGGCCGCCGCTGTCGATCTAAGCCCCGAAGGCGCTCGTGAGGAGCTCCGGACGGCTTGCCTGCAACACCGATCCCGGCAACCGGTTTGCGTGAAGCGCCTTCAGCGAGGCAACGACGTCGTCATTGTCACCGAAGTCCCCCGCAAGCTGCCTCTTCATGATGGTGTTGATGCCTTCCTGCAATTGCCTGATCTCGCGGAAGTCGTAACCCTGGTCGTAGAGATAGGCCATGTACCAAAGGCTGGTGTCCGGATCGACGAAGCAGGCGTTCTTGATGGACTGGAACATCTCGAGCTTGATGCGGCCGGCGTCCTCATGGGACATCGTGTTGTGCTTCCAATTCGCGCCCATCCCCGTCAAACCGAACTCTTCGCGCCGGTTGTGGATGTCGGTGTGCTCCATATAATAGAATTCCTTCAGCGAATAGAACTGGACGCCGCAGTTCTCGATGAAGTCCATGTTGTCCTGGATGGTCTTGTCCGTCTCGCCGGGGAAGCCGAGCACGAAGGCCGCCAGCGAGTTGATGTCGTATTTGTTCAACAACTCGATGCCACGCTGGAAATCGGCGCGTCGCGCCTTCTTGTTCATATTTTCGAGCACGGTGTCGTTGGCGGATTCGACACCGAGATAGACCCCTTTGCACCCGGAATCCTTCATCGCCCGCACGATGTCCTCGTCGACATATTGCACGCGGAGGAACGAGAACCATTCGAAGTCATATTCCTGGAAGATCTTGAGCAGAGCCTTGTAGCGGTGCGGGGGCACGTTGAAGGTGTCGTCGATGAAGATGATGCGATCGATGCCGCCGATGCGCTTGACCGCGTCGAGATGCATCCTGACCTTGTCGCCTCCCAACGTCTTCCAGCCGCCGGCCGTCGTCGGATAGGAACAGAAGGCGCAGGAGAACGGGCACCCCGACGCAGTCCTGATCTGGACGGTGCGATTGAGGAACGGCGCGTCCAGTTGATCCCACAAGGCCGGGCAGTCGTCGAGCAGCGGCGTATTCCATTGCACCGGACCGGCCGTGAAGCTGCCTCCTTGGTAGCTGCAGAGGTTCTTGACCTGATCGAAGCCCTCACCCTTGCGACGGGCCATGAGCAGATCCCGGAGATCGAATTCCGAGTTGAAGGCATGCAGCATGTGCTTGATGCCGTATTTCCGCATCGGCTCCGCCAGATCGGCCGGCGACCCGTTGATGATGTAGGAATTCGCGAACGCGCCGCCGACGATGATCTCCATATCGGGATCGAGCTTCTTGAGGCGCTTGCAAATGCGCCCGATCTCCTTGAAGCTCAGGAAGAACGTGGAGGAGATGCCGACCGGGATGTCACCGCCACAACTGCGGTAGGCCTCCTCGAACAGATCCCAGTCGCTGTCGATGTTGTTGATGATCTTGGTGCGGATACCGAACGAGAGCAGGTAGTTGGCCACGTGCAGACCGCTGGCCGACGGCAGGTTCCATATGTTCAGCGACTGCCGGCGCCCGGGATAATCGGCCTCGAAATAGTTGGGCCGGCCCGAGATCGAATTGATGAAATCGAGATGGCCGACGAACTTCCCCTCGTGCCGAACCATCCGCGGGTAGACCAGCGACCGGAACAGATCCAGCCGATCGATGGGAAGCGCCGAAAACGCGTCGTACTCGACGACGTTAGATTGGCAGATAAGTATAAAATCCCAATCCTTCATGTTCGGCTCCTGGTAAACCCTGCTTGGACCTTGCCCTTGGCGACGATCGTCTGAGTGCGCGGGCGGATGACTTCGACGTTGGCGACGAAGACCTCGGCTGCGCTCGACCATTGCGCCACCGTTGCCTGGATGCGGATCGTATCGCCGATGTACAACGGCTCGATCCACCGAAGATTGATCGATTGCAGGATGCAGTCGAGGCCCGGCAGGCGGAGCCCGAACAGCCGTGAGATGAATCCCCCGATCAGCATGCCGTGGACGACGCGCCCTTCGAAACCGCGTTCCCTGGCCGCGCCGTCGTCCATGTGGATCGGGGATACGTCACCGGTCAGCGCTGCAAACTGATCGACATGCTGACGCTCGACGCATTGTTCGATCTCCGCCGTCAAGCCGACGAAGATATCGTCAGGCTTCAGGCAGAGAACCGGGCTCGCGCCGCCGGCCAATTTAACCATTCCCCCGTCCTGCCCGTCATCAGCGTCGAAGCTCGGCATGGTTTAGAATAAGGCCGAGCACACCCCTAAGGCTCACAAACTAGCTTTTTCAAGTCAGCCGGTCGAGAAAAAATAACAGTTCCTGCTCAGACCACTCAGGATTGCAGATCTATCGGCACCCGGACGGCCCAGTCAGAGCTGGCCGGGTCCTATTCAATCACCTGGACCAAGTCGCACAGGGAACACAGGCTGGGACCCGAATCGAACGATGGACCGACCAATTCCGGCTTCTTGTGCCAATGACCCAGCCGATCATCGGCAACTAACGCGCCATCTTCTTCTGGAGCAAAGCGACCATCGCCGCGACATTCTCGAGATTGCCGATTTCCGCGGCATTGAGGCGTTGCCCGAACTCCTCCTCGACCGCCAGCACCAACGAGATGTGCGTGACGGAATCCCATTCATCGAGGTCATCGGCCGTCATCTCGGGGGTTATCTTGATGGTCTCGTCACCGAACGTCTCGATGAAGACCTTGTTCAAACGCTCGTAGATCTCAGCCGTCATTTTGCACTCCGCCCCAAAGGCCATTACTTCACGAAAGTCGATCTGTAGAGATGGTAGTGGTTGACATAGTCATTGGCGCGACCGAGGTCGTCTCGCAAACCGGGAATATCCAGCCTCGGCAGCGCCGCTGCGAACCCGGCAGTATCGCTTGCCTCAATCAAGGCGGCAACCATGCCGGCCTCGGATGGATGAGAGGTGTCGACGAAATTCTCGGGATCCTTTGACATGACGGCGCGGCTCAAATCGATGTGGACGATCCCCATTTCGGCGAACCTCTTTTTCATCGCCTCGCTCTCGAAATCGCGCCACGTTCCTGCGTAAGGTCTGTATCCCTCGTCGTGGTCGAGAAAATCGACGGTCGGCGCATAGATCGGAAACTGGATTCCAACCAGCAGAACGCCCTTGGCCTTGGCATCGGCCGCCATTCCCGCCAGCTCGGCGAGTTGCCCCTCATCAGCATGGGGCGCTCCGGGAATGGCATTGACCAAGCCATTTTTCAGATCGAGCATCACCTGCTTGGCGCCGTCATATTGCGCGACTTGGTAGATCAGCGATCCATCCCAACGAAAGCCGGCTCCGGTTCGCGCCGCGGTAACTCCGACCATGGTCAGATCCTCTCGCGGGTGCCTCGGATAGCGGCCGGCAAGGCACTCCCACAGAGCTTCGAGCCCATGACCGCTGGCATCCATCGCCTGACCGATCAAGGAGCCGATCCCTCCGATGTGCGCCCCGATCGTGTAGCGGAACGCCCCTGCCCGCTTAGCCTCGATCGTCTGGTAGGAATTCGAGAGCTGGAAATAATCCATCGAGAAAATGACGACGCGGGGATGGGAGACCTCGGTGATCCTGTTTAGAAAATCGCGCAGCTGCGAAACCGTCCAGGCCGTCAGACAGGCGTTGTAGAACTTGTAGGGTCGGAACATCGCTGAGCGCAGCTGACTGCAGCGCGAATTTCCGATGGCGATGATCTCCGGCTGTTCGTCGGCAATCCGCTGCAGTTTGAAGGCAGCCCAGTTGCGTGCATCAGTGGGAAAGAAGACGACGGGCACGTTGCCCTGCTGCAGGCGGGCTGCAGCGGAGGGGGGGCGTCCCTCCAGCGTGGTCCAGCCGAGATATTCCATCAGCGCGATTTGGACGAGCGCAAACCCTGCCACCCATGCCAGGAAGCGACGACCTCGGCGCGCTCCCGTTTGCTGCTGCGTGGTTGACGTGACGGACAACTGCATGGCTTATCCTGCGGAGCTCATCGGTCGGACGGGCATGGCCAATGTGCACTCGGTCAGAAGTGGAAATAGAGCAGCGCGGCGCGATCGTTGCTCAAGAAGGCGACGACCGACCAGACGAGCAGACATGACACTGAGAGCGCCCAGGCCGGGGATAAGGACAGCTTGAGCGCCTCGGTCGAAGGCGCGATCTTGGGGTAGCCGCCGCCTTCGAACACCGGATTGAACCGCGACAGGGTTTGATTGCTGTTCGGCAACACCCAGACGATCAGGAAGAGCGCGAGCAGCAAGGCAATATCGGCAACCGTGATCGGCATCGCCCCGCCGGTGGTGAGAAGCGGGTCCGCCAGATGGCTTGGCCAGGCGCTGCTCGCCAGCGTGGCCCCGGTCCACTCTGAACGCCCGAGCAATGTCCCGAGCATCGCGAACGCGCGCCCCGGATTGCTGGCACGGAAGATTGCCCACCCGGCCGCGACCGCGAGGAACGTCAGTCCGAGCGCTATTGTAGGCCACCAGTCGGAGGCGAGCGCTGCCTTGCGATAACGTCCGCCGAAGTTTCGCCAAGCGTGGTTCACGACCAGCAGAACGCCGTGATACAGGCCGAACATAGCAAATGTCAGGTGATCGCCGTGCCAGATGCCCATAAGGAACATCACGAGCGTGGTCGGATAGGCGATGCGCCAGACGAATTGCTTGACCGCGCTGGCCTTGGCTCCGATCTTGCGCGCCATGGTCAGAGTGACCGTATTGTAGACGTAGATCGTCAGAAAGCGTGTCAATGAGACGTGCCAGCGCTGCCAGAAATCGACCATGCTGCGCGCCTTGAAGGGGGAATGGAAATTGGCTGGCAACTCCACACCGAGCAGACGCGCGACGCCGATAGCCGCGTCGCTGTAGCCCGAGAAGTCGAAATACACCTGGAATCCGTAGGCGATCATACCGATCCAGGCACCGGTCACGGGAATCGGTTGCTCGGCAAGCCAAGGCACAAAGACCTTGTCGGCCACAGCTGCGATCGCGGGCGAGATCATCAGGTTCTTGAACATCCCGATGCCGATCAGTGCCAGCCCAATGGACCAGTCAACGCTGGTCGTACGACCGAGCCGGTCCTGGCTCATCATCGCCTCGTAGCGGATCAGCGGGCCGCACAAGATCGCCGGAAAAAACAATGCATAGCACAATAGGTCCAGCGGAGAGCGCGCGACCTCGCCGCCGGCGTGTGCATCCACGAGATGCGACACCAGGCGGAAGACGATGAAGGAGAGCCCAAGCGGAAAGCCAAGTCCCAGTTCAACGGAATAGGTCGGGCCCAGTCCGGCGATAATGGCACCAAGATATTTGTACGCAGCAAGCAGTCCGAGATCGAGCGTCAAGCCACAGATCAGAAGCGTGGATTTTCTGTGGTGTGGTGACAGCACGATTGCACGCCCCAGCACCCAGTTGATTGCGACCAAACCGAGACAAATCGGCAACCCGTGCGGATCAAATCCATAGTAAACGATCGTCGAGCCGATCGCCACGATTCCACGACGGACCTCAACACTGGCCCGGCTCGTCAGCCTGAGGGCAAGCGAGACTGCCGACAACACCAAGATAAACAGGGTGAAGTAGTCAGAATTGTGCATCGCGTGTCCATGTCCCCCGGGGCACACTCGTCAGCTGGCAGGCACCTCCCTAGCGTCCCAGCCCGCTCGACACAACTTCGTTTCGGGCTCTTGGGAACAATTCACTTGAAGCGAACTTCCGCCCCTATCGCCCTGCAACTCGAACACCGCCTGGCGGTGCTCCGCGGTCAACCGCTTGGAATCGTTGAGGCCCTTCGGGATAAGCGCGGGATCGAGAATGACGGCGGCGGCAGCAGCGCGCGCTCGCGCCGGAAGCTCGGCGGCGCCACAGCGATGACGCCCTTGCCGAGCTTGGCGGAGGTCTTGCCTGTGGCACTCTGCGGCGCAGCCTTGGTCACGGCCTTTGCAGCGTCACTCTTCACCACGGCACCGCTCGCGGCCCTCACCCTGCCCGGCTTCTTTGAATGACGGCGGCGGCAGCAGCGCGCGCTCGCGCCGGAAGCTCGGCGGCGCCACAGCGATGACGCCCTTGCCGAGCTTGGCGGAGGTCTTGCCTGTGGCACTCTGCGGCGCAGCCTTGGTCACGGCCTTTGCAGCGTCACTCTTCACCACGGCACCGCTCGCGGCCCTCACCCTGCCCGGCTTCTTTGACTGATCGCGAATCATGGCCGGCATGGTGCGAAACCGCCGGCGGCGGCCAACCCGAACGGACCTCAATTCCCTGCTATTCAAAAGCCGCGACCGCGCCTCTTGACCTCGCAGAGCTGATAGAGGCAGGCGGCTCGACGGCTTGCCCCTCTTTCCAACCACTGGAAAGTTCCTGCGTTTTCGACCGCAACCGCCAGACGCAGATAGTCTCCAGTGGCAGGCGCCGCATGACTATCGCCCCAACACCCCGGCCGCAAACACTTCGTGGACGTCGATGGCAGCAATTCAATGCAGCTTGACGCTAGAACAAACTCAACTGCTGCCCGCCGCCCTTTGGCCGGACGAAATGATCGGTCGTCAGCTTGGTCCGGCGCTTGTTCAGCCCCAGCTTTTCGCAGGCGATCTCGAAGCGGCGGCCGATCATCCAGGCCATCGGGCCTGTCCCCTTCATCCGCGTGCCCCATTGCGAGTCGTAATCGCGGCCGCCGCGCATGTCGCGGATCAGGGTGAAGACGTGGCGGTAGCGGTCGGGATAATGCTCGAGCAGCCATTCGCGGAACAGGTCGCGCACCTCCAGCGGCAGCCGCAGCAGCACATAGGAGGCTTCCTTGACCCCGGCATGGGCGGCGGCATCGAGGATGCGCTCGATCTCGCTGTCATTGAGCGCCGGGATCACCGGCGCCACCATCACCGTCGTCGGGATGCCAGCCTTGGACAGCGCCTGCAGCGCCTCCAGCCGCTTCGATGGCGTCGACGCCCGCGGCTCCATGGTGCGCGCCAGCTTCGGATCCAGCGTGGTCACTGATATCGCGACCTTCGCCAGGTTCTTCTTGGCCATCCGCGCCAGGATGTCGGCATCACGCATCACCAGCGCCGACTTCGTGACGATCCCGACGGGATGGCCAACCTTTTCCAGCACCTCGAGGATGCCGCGCATGATCTTCCGCTCGCGCTCGATCGGCTGGTAGGGATCGGTGTTGGTCCCGATCGCGATCATCCGCGGCTCGTAGCCGCTGGCCGCGAGCTCCTTCTCCAGGAGCGCGGGCGCATCCGGCTTCACGAACAGCTTGGATTCGAAGTCGAGGCCAGGCGACAGCCCGAGAAACGCATGGGTCGGGCGCGCGAAGCAGTAGACACAGCCGTGCTCGCAGCCGCGATACGGATTGATCGAGCGATCGAAACCGATGTCCGGCGAGTCGTTGCGGGTGATGACCTTGCGCGAGGTATCGGTCGCGACCGTGGTCTTGAACGGCGGCAGGTCTTCGAGGCTCTGCCAGCCGTCGTCGAAGACAACGCGCGCCTCCGCCTCGTAGCGGCCGCTCGCATTGGATTGTGCACCCCGGCCGCGGCGCCGGCCCCGTTCGATGGCGACCGCGAGTTCCGGGAAGTCCTTGTCAGGACCGAAAGAAGGCGCGCCCGCCGGCTCGGAGGGCACCGGGACCGGCGGGCGCTTGAGGGCATGTGAAGATGCTCGGCTCATGGCCAAGACATAGCACACAAAAAGAACATTACAAGAACAAAAGAGAACATCTGCGTGGTGGTTCTGAGCCGGCGCAAGGCCAACCATCACATTCCCGTTCTATCCTCGCAGCGCACTGGAACGGGACGGTGCGGCGTTACTCTAATGCACTCTCCCGCGGGCGCGAAGCGGACGGCAAGCGAGGTTACATGAACATCACGTCTTCCCACCAGACGATCCCGGCCGATGACCTCGACCTGCTCGACCGCTACTGGCGTGCGGCCAATTATCTCTCGGTCGGGCAGATCTATCTGCTCGACAACCCGCTGCTGCGCGAGCCGCTGAAAGCGGAGCACGTCAAGCCGCGCCTGCTCGGCCACTGGGGGACGACGCCCGGACTGAATTTCATCTACGCCCATCTCAATCGCGCCATCCAGGCCCAGGATCTCAGCGTCATCTATATCTGCGGTCCCGGCCATGGCGGTCCGGGCATGGTCGCAAACACCTATCTCGAAGGCACATACAGCGAGATCTATCCGGATATCACGGGCGATGCCGATGGCCTGCGCAAGCTGTTCCGGCAGTTCTCCTTCCCTGGCGGCATTCCGAGCCATGCGGCGCCGGAAACGCCGGGCTCGATCCATGAAGGCGGCGAGCTCGGCTACGCGCTGGTGCACGCCTATGGCGCGGCGTTCGATAATCCCGATCTGATCGTGGCCTGCGTGGTCGGCGACGGCGAGGCCGAGACCGGCCCGCTCGCCGCGTCCTGGCATTCGAACAAGTTCCTGAACCCGGCCCATGACGGCGCGGTGCTGCCGATCCTGCATCTCAACGGCTACAAGATCGCCAATCCCACCGTGCTCGGCCGCATGGGCGACGCCGAGCTCAAATGCCTGTTCGAAGGTTACGGTTATGAGCCGCTGTTCGTCGAAGGCGCCGAGCCCAAGGCGATGCATCGGCAGATGGCGGACGCGCTCGATGTCGCGCTCGCAAGCATCCGCTCGATCCAGCAGAATGCGCGTCAGCCGGATGCAACGATCCAACGGCCGCGCTGGCCGATGATCGTGCTGCGCAGCCCGAAGGGCTGGACGGGCCCGAAGGAGGTCGACGGACTCAAGGTCGAAGGTTTCTGGCGTGCCCACCAGGTGCCGATCGCCAATCCGCGCGGCAAGCCGGAGCATCTCGCGCTGCTCGAAGCCTGGCTGAAGAGCTACGAGCCGGACACATTGTTCGACGCGCAGGGCCGGCTGATGCCGGAGCTGCAGGCGCTGGCGCCGAAGGGCGCGCGGCGCATGGGCGCCAACCCGCACGCCAATGGCGGCTTGCTCAAGCGTGAGCTCAAGCTCCCAAACTACCAGCATTTTGCGGTCGACGTGTCCTCTCCGGGACAGACCATCGCTGAAGCCACGCGCGAACTCGGCAAGTTCCTGCGCGACGTGATCACGCTGAATGCAGAGACACGCAACTTCCGCATCATGGGCCCGGACGAAACCGCCTCGAACCGGCTCGATGCCGTGTTCGAGGTCACCGAGCGGGTGTGGATGGAGGGCATCGAGCCCTACGACGTCCACCTCGCCCATGACGGCCGCGTCATGGAGGTGCTGAGCGAGCACCTCTGCCAGGGCTGGCTGGAAGGCTATCTGCTCACCGGCCGCCACGGCCTGTTCTCCTGCTACGAGGCGTTCATCCACATCGTCGATTCGATGTTCAACCAGCACGCCAAATGGCTGAAAGTGTCACGCGAGCTGCCGTGGCGGCGCCCGGTCGCGTCGCTGAACTATCTCCTGACCTCGCATGTCTGGCGGCAGGACCATAACGGCTTCAGCCACCAGGATCCGGGCTTCGTCGACCTCGTCGCCAACAAGAAGGCGGACATCGTCCGCATCTACTTCCCGCCGGACGCCAACACGCTGCTGTGGATCGCCGACCACTGCCTGCGCACCTATGACCGCATCAACGTCATCGTCGCCGGCAAGCAGCCTGCGCCGCAATGGCTGTCGATGCAGGATGCGGCCATCCATTGCGACGCCGGCATCGGCATCTGGTCGTGGGCCGGCACCGAGCCCGCCGACGAGGAGCCCGACGTGGTGATGGCCTGCGCCGGAGACGTCCCGACTTTGGAAACGCTCGCTGCCGTCGATCTGCTGCGCAAGGAATTGCCCGACCTCAAGATCCGCGTCGTCAACGTCGTTGACCTCATGACCCTGCAGCCGAAGCAGGACCATCCGCACGGCCTCAGCGACCGCGACTTCGACAGCCTGTTCACGACCGACAAGCCGGTGATCTTCGCCTATCACGGCTATCCGTATCTCATCCATCGTCTCACCTACAGCCGCACCAACCATGCCGGCATGCACGTGCGCGGCTTCATCGAGGAAGGCACCACGACGACTCCGTTCGACATGGTCGTGCTCAACGAGCTCGACCGTTTCCACCTCGCCATCGAGGCGATCGAGCGCGTGCCCGGCCTCAGTGTGTCGGCGGCCCATGTGAAGCAGAAATTCCGCGACGCACTGATCGAGCATGCCCGCTACATCCGGGCGCATGGCGAGGACATGCCCGAGATCCGCGACTGGGTCTGGCCGAACAGCACCGGCGACACCACGCCGACACAGGCAGGCGACTGACGTCGCCCGCACACCTTGTATGACGGTTCGATGAATGATCCAACGCAAGGACTTGCGTGCGGTGCTGAGGCACGGTGACGGCATCGGAAACCTGATCGATGCCGTCATGAAATCCCAGATCATCAAGGAGCTCGGCGAAGCCGACATCCTGCTGCCGTCACTGATTGCCGACGGTCTCGCTGCCAACGACCGTGTCAAGGTGCGCATGAGCGCGCTGCAGGCCGCCGCCCAGCACGCTCAGGCGCCGGAACAGCGGCCGACCGATCTCTCGACCGAGTGCCGCGCCGCGCGCATCGCACCGGCTGATCTCGCGAGCCTGATCGGCGGCGCGCATCGCACCGCGACCGGACGCCTTGCCGCTCCCGGTCTCGCCGCGCTGATCGGTGATATCGAAAACGATACGCGCGCGATGATCCGCGCGGTCAACGCCGGACGAAGCTCCGAGGGCCAGTCTGCCGAACGCCGGCTCGGCACGATGCAACGCGCGGGCCTGCTGACGATAGGCGACGAAATCGATTTCACGCGCGTCGCGCGTCTGACTGGCGCCCAGGAAGAAGCGGACAGCCTGCACCGGCTGGTGATGGATCTCCACAAGGCGCTCAACCGCATCGCGGCCGACTGCGCCGAGGACACGCTCGACGGAGCTCATGTGTACGGGCTCGCCGCTGACGATAAGCCCGCTGTCGTCGCCTTCATGCGTGGGCTCAACGCGACGCGCGCACTCAAGTTCGACCATCCCGGCCTGGACACGATGGCGACCCGCGCCGGCGAACGCCTCCTAATCCAGAACGACATCGGCACCACCGATGCGCATGTCATGGTGATCGCGGTCCAAGGTCTGACGGTCACGGTCAACTACACCGACGTTCACCTCGCCCGCGCGAAGTTCTTCGTTCGCCTGTTCGATGGTTTCGCGGCGATCTGGAGCGGTCTCGACCGTCACACCGGGACGAACCTCGCGGACGAGAACGCGTTCTACCTGGTGACCGGCCAATTCCAGGGCAACACCGCGCAAGCGCGCGACGATTTCCTCACGGCACTCGGCGCCGCGCTGGTGTTCCTGATCGACTGGAACAAGGCCCGGAAACTGCTGCGGACCTGGCTGTCCAAGGATGATGCGATCAGACTTCTCGACTGGGCGGCGCGCAACCGGATCGGCCACCGCGCCTTCCTCGAGCTCGGCGGCAACGAACTGTTGGGTGCGGCCGTCCGGAACGCTGCGCCCCATCGTATCGGCTTCGGCGAACGTCTAGATCGCGCCCTGGGCCGCACCGCTGCAGTCGAATTTCTCAAGGCCGCGTTGCGTGCTGCGACCGAGGGCCTGCAGGCCGGCCGCTCGGTGCGGCTGGTCCGCGACCAGATCGAAGCCGATCTGGTGCGGCATCTCGATCGTGCCGACGGTGCGCTGCTCGCGATCGTGATGCGCCAGCTCGGCCTGGCCCACGACCTCGCCGCCGCGCTGAACCGCGATCTCAGTGCGCTGCAGTCCGGTGTTTCCGGCGACCGCAAGCTGCTGGCCGCACGCGCCAGCAGGATCGAACAGAAGGCCGACCGGATCGCGATCGAGGCCCGCGAGGAGATCACGCGGCTCAAGGCCGAGCCGCTGATCGCGCAACTGGTCGACCGGGTCGAAGAGGCCGTCGACGAGCTCGAACAGGCGGCGTTCATCGCCTCGCTCGCGCCGGCTGCGATGCCGCCAACGCTGTCGGCGGCCTTGGCCGAGCTCTGCAAGGTCGCCATTGGCGGGATCGAGGCGGCCGCGAGCGGCCTCGCCGCCGCTGCCGAGGTGCCCGAAGGACGGCGGGCGGATTCCGATGATGCGCTCGCCGCCGTGCTGCGCCTCATGGACAGCGAACACGCGGCCGATGCGCAGGAACGCGCGATCACCGCCCTCGTGTTCACAGCGGGCTTCGACGTCGCGACATCGCTGTCCGGGCTGGAGCTGGCGCGCGCCATCGAGCGTGCGACCGACCGCCTGGCGAGCTTCGGACATCTGCTGCGCCAGTACATCATGATCGATCTCGCGGGTTAGGAACTGCCATGTCCATCATTTGCATTTTCGGCACGAACACCGAGCCATGCTCGGCCGAGACCGTCGGCGCCAAGGCCGCCAATCTGGCGCGCATGGCGACGCTCGGACTGCCCGTGCCGCCGGCCTTCGTGCTTCCCGTCGAGCTCTGCGCCGACATCATTGCGAACCAGGCCGATGCCGAACGGCGCCTGCGCGACGGCCTGCGGGCGGGCATCCGGTTTCTCGAACAGACGACCGGCCGGGTCTTCGGCGATCATCGCCGGCCCTTGCTTGTATCCGTCCGCTCCGGCGCTGCGCGATCCATGCCGGGCATGCTCGACACCGTGCTCAATGTCGGCTGCACCTCGGCTGCCATGCGCGGCCTGATCCGCAGCACCGGACGGCCGCGCCTCGCCTTCGACTGTCGCCGGCGCTTCATCGAGAGCTTCTCCGAGACCGTGCTCGGCTTCGATGCCGGGACGCTCGCGGCGCGGCGCGACGAGCTGGTTGCGCACGAAGGTGTTGCCAACGACCGGGATCTGGACAGCGAAGCCATTGCGCGGCTCGCGGCCGACGAACAGGCGCTGGTCGAGACCGGCAGCGATGGCTGGCTGGAGGATGCCGAAGCGCAGCTCATGGCCGCGGCGCGTGCCGTCTATGGTTCGTGGAGCAGCGAGCGTGCGCAGACCTATCGCAAGCTGCAGAACCTGGAGGACCTGCGCGGCACAGCCGTCACCGTGCAGACGATGGTGTTCGGCAATGGCGGTCTCGGTTCGGGCGCGGGTGTCGCGTTCTCGCGCGATCCCTCCACCGGGGCGCGGCAGCCCATGATCGACCTCGTGCTCGATGCGCAGGGCGAGGACGTCGTCTCCGGTCGCCGCATGCCGGACAGCGAGGATGCGATCACGCGCGCACTTCCCGCTCTGCGGGATGAGCTCGGTGCGGTGCTGCGGCAGCTCGAACAGGCATTCGGCGACGTGCAGGACGTCGAGTTCACCGTTGAAGATGGCCATTTGTGGATTCTCCAGACCCGGGCCGCCAAGCGCACGCCGCGCGCTGCGTTGAGGTTTGCGGTGGATTTGGTTCGCGAGCGGGTCATCGCGCCTCATGAGGCCCTGGAGCGGCTGGCCGACATCGATCTGGAGCGGCTGGTCGAGACGTCGCTGGTCGCGGCCGGCGCCCCGGTCGCAACAGGCATCGGTGCCTCCGGCGGCATCGCCACAGGGCGCGCCGCCTTCGACGCGGACGGCGCCAAGCGGCTGGCCGCCAGCGGCGAGCCGGTCATCCTAATGCGCCCGGATACCTCGACGGCCGATGTCGCGGGCTTCGCCGTCGCAGCCGGCATCGTGACGTCGGTCGGCGCACGCACCGCCCACGCCGCTCTGGTCGCGCGCCAACTCGGGCGGCCCTGCATCGTCGGCTGTCGTGCGCTCGAGGTGCGTGTCGAAGCCGGCTGCGCGACACTCGCCGGAACGCCGGTCGGAAGCGGCGACTGGGTGACCATCGACGGCGATCGAGGCTGCCTCTATCTCGGACGGCTGGAGATCGTGGCGACTCGACCCGACGCCGAGCTGGCCGAGGTCGCGGCCTGGCGCAGCGGTGCGACCCAGCCCGACAAACGGCTGTCCGCCTGACCCTCCCTTTTCCTCCCCGTGCCGCCAAACCGGCATGCTGCAAAATTCCGCAGCGCAGCGGGCTGATTTGGCTATGACAAGATGATAACAATCATGCCGGAGGCGCGACAGATAACGATGCCAGGTTCATGCTGAGCGTGATCATCCCGACCGAAGGTGTCGAGCAGACCGCCGTGGCCACCCTGTCGGCGCTGGTGCCCGGCGCTGCGGCCGGTGTCGTCACCGAGGTGCTGCTGGTCGATCGCTCGCCCGATTCCAGCGTGATCGAACGTGTCGCCGACGTTGCCGGCTGCCACTTCATGAAGTTCGAGGGCTCCCAGGCCGCTGCCCTCGCGGCAGGGGCGGCGAAAGCGCGTGCGCCCTGGCTGATGTTTCTGCCGGCCGGCGCGATGCTCGATCCCGGCTGGATCGACGAAACCATGCAGTTCGTCCAGAGCGTCGCCGCCGCTGGCCGGCCGCGCGCCGGCGTCTTCCGTTATGCCTGGTCTCCCTATGCCGCCATCAGCCTGCGCGACCGGCTGCGCGCGGTTGCGCGGGTCCTGGTCGGACCGCTCGGCGATCAGGGCCTGCTGATCGCCAGGGATCACTACCGGCAGCTCGGCGGATACAAGCCCGACCACAAGCGCGCCGAGACGCGGCTGCTGCGTCAGCTCGGCCGGTCCTCGCGGACGATGCTGCGCAGCCGGATCGTGATGGTGTAAGCGGCACGACCATACTTGCCAAAGTCAACCAATTGGTTGACAATGGCAAATATTGGAGGCGCCCCCATGAATTCCACCCCAGCCGACGGCCAAGTCGCCGCCATCCGCGCGTTCAACCGCTTCTACACCAGGAAGCTCGGCGCACTGGACCAGCATCTGCTCGACAGTCCGTTTTCGCTGGCCGAGGCGCGTGTGCTCTATGAGCTCGCACAGTACGAGGCCATCTCGGCCAAGGAGATCGGTCTCTCGCTCGGCCTCGATGCCGGCTATCTCAGCCGCATCGTCCAGAGCTTCGACGAGCAGGGGCTGATCACCCGCACGCCTTTGCCAACCGACCGCAGGCAGCAGCAGCTCGGCCTGACCGCGAAGGGACGGCAGGCCTATGCCAAGCTCGACCGCAGCTCGCAGAAGGAGATCGCGGCCATGCTGGCGCCGCTGGCGCCCTCCGTGCGCGACCGGCTGGTCGGTGCAATGACGACGATCGCGACCGCCCTGGAGCCGCAGCAGCCGGGCCGCTCCCCGGTCCTGCTGCGCAGCCATCGTCCGGGCGACATCGGCTGGGTGGTTTCAAGGCATGGCGCCGTCTACGCCGAGGAATATGGCTGGGACGTCTCGTTCGAGGCGCTGGTCGCCGAGATCGGCGCACAGTTCATCAGGAGCTACGATCCGGCGCGCGAGCACTGCTGGATCGCCGAGCTCGCGGGCGAGCCGGTCGGCTCGATCTTCCTGGTCAAGGGCAGCGGCGAGGTCGCCAAGCTGCGGCTGCTGCTGGTCGAGAAGAAGGCACGCGGGCTCGGCGTCGGCCGGGCTCTGACCGAACAATGCATCCGCTTCGCGCGCGAGAAGAACTACAGGACGATCGAGCTGTGGACGCAGAGCATTCTCACCGCCGCACGCGACATCTATGCCCGCGCCGGGTTTCGCAAGATCGCCGAGGAGCCGCACGCCATGTTCGGCGTCCCGCTGACCGGCGAGACATGGCGGCTGGAGCTGTAGCCCGCGCTGCTTGTGATCGTAACAACCGCCGGTAGGCCGAGATCACCTCCACAACAGGCTGCGCATGCCGATTGCGAAGTTCCGTCGCGCCGGTAGTATCGCGCCAAACCGGGGCGGGTATTGGCAGTGATGCAATCGATGGTGCGTTCGAAGCTTGCGGCGCTAGTCGCGCTGGCAGGCTTGTTTGGGGTCGAGGCCGGGACGGCGGCGCACGCCGCACCCAAAGGGCGCGCAACGGTCGCGATTACGCGCACGACGGACTTCCTCTATCTGGCGGCGCCGGCGGCGATCGAAATCAATGGCGTTAAGGTGGCGAGCCTTGGCCGCGGCGAGAGCTATAGCGGCCCGATTGCGCCGGGCGCCACCACGATCACCGTATCGACATGGTCCTCGCCGGGCTCGTCGAACATTCGTTTCACCGCCGTGCCCGGCAAGACCTATCGGATGGTCGTGGGGCCGCGCGGCCAGAATTTCGCGGCCAGCATGATGGGCGGCCTCATCGGCGCGGCGATCGAAGGCGGCGGCGCTTTCGATATCGTACCAACGAAGTGAGACGCGCGATCAACGCGCGATACGGCATCGCGCCGTGGCCCTACGCCGTCGCGCCCTGCGCCTTGGGCCGGCGCAGATGCTCGTCGAGCCGCGGCATGATCTCGACGAAGTTGCAGGGTCGCGTGCGATAGTCGAGCTGGGCGGCGAGGATGCCGTCCCAGCCGTCACGGCAGGCGCCCGGTGATCCCGGCAGGCAGAAGATGTAGGTCGCCCCGGCGACGCCGGCCGTGGCCCGGCTCTGGATCGTCGACGTCCCGATCTTGGCGTAGCTCAGCATGTGGAAGGCGATCGAGAAGCCGTCCATGCGCTTCTCGAACAGGGGCTCGATCGCTTCCGGCGTGACGTCACGGCCGGTGAAGCCGGTGCCGCCGGTGGTGATGACGACGTCGACGCCGGGGTCGGCGATCCACGACTTCACCACCGCACGAATCTTCTCGACATCGTCGGTGACGATCTCGCGCGCCGCGAGCTTGTGGCCGGCGGCGGTCAGGCGGTCGCTCAAGGTGGTGCCGGACTTGTCGTCGGCGAGCGAACGCGTGTCCGACACCGTCAGCACGGCGATGTTGAGGGGAATGAAGCTCTTGCTCTCGTCGATCGCCATGAGCGCGTCTCCCTACAGCGAACCGGCGCTGAACGTATTGCAGGCCTGCACCGTGCCCTGCTGGTAGCCGACCATGAACCAGCGCTTGCGCTGCGCGGCAGAGCCATGGGTGAACGAATCCGGCACCACGCGTCCGGTCGCCTTCCGCTGCAGGGTGTCGTCGCCGATCGCCGAGGCTGTCGTCAGCGCGGCGTCGATGTCGCCATCCTCGAGGAAGCCCGGACGCTTCTTGGCCTCACGATTGACCCACACCCCGGACAGGCAATCGGCCTGCAGCTCGACCTTGACCTGCAGCGCGTTGGCTTCGGCCTTGTTGTCCGACTGCTGCTGCATCCGCGTGACGCGCGGCAGGATGCCGAGCAGGTTCTGGACGTGGTGTCCCGCCTCGTGGGCAATGATGTAGGCCGCGGTGAACTTGCAGGCGCTGCCCGAGCAGCCCCGGAAGCGCGTCTCGACCTCGCGGAAGAAGTTGGTGTCGAGGAAGATCTGCCGGTCCGGCGGACAGTAGAACGGCCCCATCGCCGACTGCGCCATGCCGCAGCGGCCGCCATTGGTGCTGTTGCGAAACAGCACGATTTTGGGCCCGGTATAATTCTGGCCGCTGGCCTGGAAGATCTCGCTCCAGCGGTCGTCGATCTCGCCGAGCACACCGGAGATCATGTCACCCATCTCGTCCTTCGGCGCGCCGGTCTTGCCGGGCGACCGCCGGTCGGCCTGCTCCATCGGCGCGCCGCCACGGGTGATCATCTCGGCGCCGCCGATCAGGATGCGCGGGTCGATGCCGAAGGCGTAGCCGATCAGGCCGAGCACGATGATGGTGCCAATGCCGAGCCCGCCGCCGCCGATCGGCAGACCCATACCGCCGCCCATCCCGCCGCCTTCGTCGCGACGGTCGTCGATGTCGTCGCTGCGACGGAAATCATCGTAACGCATGGCGGCCTTTCCTCACTGTCCTTGCGCGGCTCTGCGCGAAATGCCTAACGCGGCAAACAGGTAAAATTTCCACTGTGTTAATCAATAACCCGGCCGGCAAATTTTGCCTAGCGCGAGCCGAAAAATCCGGCATGTGCAACCTCCCCTCGCCGGGCGGCGGCGTGCGCGCGAAGCGAAAAAGCCCATCGCAATCGCCACGTTGCGCAGAGATCATCGCGCATCGACGAACGGCTCATCATCGTCGGTGCGCGTGATGAACGCGTGCGCATCGATGCGAAAAATTTTCCCGATTAAGTCCATTTTTACTTTGCCACGTCAATGTGTGGGCAGTCGGTTGTTAGGTCCCGCGTCGCCGACAGCGTCGCCTGAGTCAGAGTTCTTGAGTCATGGTAGAGTCGCGTCGCGGGGCGTCTGCAAAGGCGCCCCGCACTAAATTTCAGCCGCTTGAAGAGCAACGAATCATCGTCGGCGACTGCGTCGCCGAGATGTCGAAACTGCAGGCCGCATCCGTCGACCTGGTGTTCGCGGATCCTCCCTACAATCTGCAGCTCAAGGGCGAGCTCAAGCGTCCCGACGAATCGCAGGTCGATGCCGTCGACGACGATTGGGACAAGTTCTCCTCGTTCGCCGCCTATGACGACTTCACCCGCGCCTGGCTGCTCGCCGCGCGCCGCGCGATGAAGCCGAGCGCGACGATCTGGGTGATCGGCTCCTATCACAACATCTTCCGCGTCGGCGCGATCATGCAGGATCTCGGCTTCTGGATCCTCAACGACATCGTCTGGCGCAAGTCCAACCCGATGCCGAACTTCCGCGGCCGCCGCTTCACCAACGCGCACGAGACCATGATCTGGGCCGCGCGTGACGAGAAGGCGAAGGGCTACACGTTCAACTACGAAGTGCTGAAGGCCGCCAACGAGGACGTTCAGGCGCGCTCGGACTGGCTGATTCCGTTGTGCACCGGCGAGGAGCGGCTGAAGGACGGCGACGGCAAGAAGGTTCATCCGACGCAGAAGCCCGAGGGCCTGCTGGCGCGGGTGCTGCTGTCGTCATCGAAGCCCGGCGATCTCGTGATCGATCCGTTCAACGGCACCGGCACGACCGGGGCCGTGGCAAAACGCCTCGGCCGCCGCTATATCGGCTTCGAGCGCGACAAGGTCTATGCGAAGGCAGCAGAGCGGCGCATCGCCGCGGTCGAGCCGCTGCCGGAGGCCACGCTCGCACCATTCATGACGGCGCGCGAAGCGCCGCGCGTCGCCTTCTCGGAGCTGATCGAACGCGGCATGATCGCGCCCGGCACCAAGCTCGTCGACTCCAAGCGCCGCCACGGCGCGCTGGTGCGCGCCGATGGGGCCATCATGCTGGGCGACAAGGTCGGTTCGATCCACCGCATCGGCGCGGTGGCACAAGGTCTGCCGGCCTGCAACGGCTGGACCTTCTGGCATGTCGAGACGAAGGGCGGCCTCAGGCTGATCGACGAATTGCGCGCCGAGATTCGCTCCGAGATGTCCGTCGCCTGACGCTCACGAATTCCGGCGTTCCTGTCCGGAATAACGCGCCAGCAGGTCTTCGACCTCGTACTGCTCATCGTAGCGAGCGTCGTCGCGCGGCACGACCGAGACCTGCGCAGTCGACTGCGACGATTTACCCCTGCGTCCCGCCAGGGCCGGATAGTAGCTGTCCACCGGCGGCAGCTGCATGCGATCGAGCTCAGGCTCCGCCGGCCAACGCGTGACGCGCCGGGCGGCCGCCGGCTCGATGCGGAGCTGCCGCCTGCCCCGGGCGCGCGCAAACAGCACGCTGATCGAGAAGCCCGCAATCGCGACTGCGCCGAGGAAAGCGAACATCCGCGTCTTGGACGCATCGTCCCCGGACATGCCGATCGTCACGGCCGGCGACGCATCCGCAGCGGCCAGCGCCGGCGTCGCGGGAGCAGCCGCTTCCGCGGCGCTGGTGTCGCTGGCGGCAGCGAGCGTGTAGGAGGATGCGCGCGGCGCGCCGGGCTCCGCCGCTGCCTGCAGCGTGCCGGACTGGTCGGGCCAACGCGTCGCAACAGCAGATTCGTTCACAGCCGCGCCGACCGGGTCGGGCGCACCCGCCGACGCTGACGCGACGGGCGCCGGCGCGGCGACCGGTGCAGGCGCGGCCGGAAATGCAGCAACCGACGGAAACGCAGACGTCGCCGGCACAGACGCCGCAGCGGTCGGCGTCGAGGACACGACCTTCACCTCATCGGCGGCGTCCTTGGACGACGATTGGATCTCGGCACGTGCATTGGCCGCGGTCGACGAGAGCTGAGCCCGCTCCTTCTGCGAGGCGAGCTTGCGCGTGACCAGCGACGCGCCCTTCGCTTCGCGATCGTCGTCGCGCAGATACCAGCACTGCTTCTTGGTCGCGCGATCGATGCGATAGAACCAGTGCTTCCCCGCCGGCGTCCCCGCAGGCTTTGCAAGGCATTCGTCTGCAGCCGATGCCGGTGTAAACTCGATTGTCGTCGCAGCCGCTCCCGCCAGCACGGCGATAGCAACGCACGGCAACAAACTCGTCGTTCGATTCGTCATCAGACCTCCGACGATTCAACGCGCCCCCGTTGCGCCGTTTCGGCGATGACTTCGTTCGGAATAAGGCTGCGGAGGTTCCATTTGTCGAAACAATGTTAGAACAGCGGTGTCCTTTGGATGCGTTCTAATATTTTCGGGCTGTTTTGTCGCAGCAACAGTGGGATAGTCGATGCTGTGTCTCCCATCGTGCGTTATGTCGCTCACGACAAACACGCGGATGTGAGAAAACCCAAGACTGCAATCATGAATGCCAATCACCGCGACGCGCAAAGCCGACTTTGATGCGCGTGCGACTCATTTGATCTTCATCAATGCCTTCTCGACGACTTCGCGCGTGTACGGCTTCTGAATCACCGGCATGTCGGACAGCTCCGCCGGAATCGGCGCACGCTCGCCATAGCCGGTCGCGAACATGAAGGGCACGCCGAGTTCCTTCAACCGGTGCCCGACCGGCAGGCTGCTCTCCGCGCCAAGGTTGATGTCGAGCAGCGCGAAGCTCGGCACCGCGCGCTCGATCGACTTCAACGCCTGATTGACGGAGGCCGCGGTGTCGATGTGCCGCGCACCCAGCTCGAGCAGAATCACTTCGGCGCCCATCGCGATGATCAGATTGTCCTCGACGATCAGCACCGTACCGGACAGCCGCGGCGTGTCCTCTTCCTTGAACTGATGACGGGAGGGAGCGCCTGTCATCGCCGGCACCATCTGGACGAAATTGGCAGGGATCACGAAACGCGCCTGCACGCCGAGCAGGTCGAAGCGGATCTCGGCGTCGCCCTTGAGGTCGAACGGCACCGAACGCTCGATGATGGTGGTGCCGAAGCCGCGCCGCGACGGCGGCTGCACAGGCGGGCCGCCGCTCTCCTTCCAGTCGATGACCAGGCTCCAGCCGGGATCGAGCCGCCAGATCACCTGCACCTGTCCGGTGGAGTCGGCCAGCGCGCCGTATTTCGCCGAGTTGGTCATCATCTCGTGCACGACGAGCGCGAGCGTTGCGAACGCCTTGGGGTCGAGCGCGACATCCGGCCCTTCCATCAGCACCCGCCCTGCCCGCGAACCGAGATAGGCCCCCGCTTCCGATTCGAGCAGTGCGCGCAACGCGACCGGCGCCCAATTGAGATTGGTGATCTGGTCGTGGGCGCGCGCCAGCGACTGGATGCGACCGCCGAGCACGGAAGCGAACTCCTCGACCGAGCTCGAGGTCTCCTTGCTGTGCGCGACCAGGCCGCGCACGAGGCTGAGGATGTTGCGGACGCGGTGATTAAGCTCCGCGATCATCAGCTCCTGCCGCTCCTGTGCGCCGCGGCGCTCGCGCGCGGCGAGCTCCGAAAGCTGCAGAATCACTTCAAGCAGAGTGATGCGCAGGCCCTCGGCGATGCGCAGGTCCGCCGAAGACCATGGCTTCGACTGGCCGGCCACCGTCTGCTGCCACAGCTCGAAGCTCTTGCGCGGCGTCAGGCGCGGCCCGAGCGGCCCCTCGGCATAGGTCTTGTTCGGATCGCCCGCCCAGTTGACCGAGCGCAACACCTCGCGGCGGAAGAAGATCAGGCAGTCGCGCGGCGTGCGCGAGATCGGGACGGCGAGGAAGCCGGCGGCGCGATCGCGGAATACCTCGCCGGCCGCGTACACCTTGGCAATCTCGGCGCTGGCGCAGATGCGGCCGGGGGAGGTCCGGTTGATGAAGCCGATGAGGTCCTGCACCTCCTCTTCGGTCGGCGTCTCGCCCTCGAGCGTGATCTCGTCGTCGGACCACACGGCGATGCCGTCGCACTCGATCATCTGCCGATAGTCGGCGACAAGGTCGAGGATCGCGCGCTTGCTGTGCGCCTGCGCAGCCGCGCGCTCGATCAGCCGTTCCTGGATCTGATGCGCACGCGCCTCATAGGCGACGTCGGTCTCGCGCTCGCGCGCCTCGAGCAGCCAGGAGTACATCTGGCCGAACAGCTCGGCCGCGGTACGCTTCTCGAACGACAGATGATGCGGCGCATAGTGATGGCAGGCGAACAGGCCCCACAGCTTGCCTTCGCGCAGAATCGAGACCGACATCGACGCGGCGACGCCCATGTTGCGGAGATACTCGATGTGAATGGGCGAGACCGCGCGCAGCACGCTCATCGACAGGTCGAGCAGTCCGGCATTGTGCGTAGGCGTCGACTGCAGCGGCGCAGGCGCGGCGTTGATGTCGGCGATGATCCGGAGCCAGTTGCGCTGATAGAGCTGCCGCGCCTGCTTGGGAATGTCCGAGGCCGGATAATGCAGCCCGAGGAACGGCTCCAGGCCGGAGCCCGCGACCTCGGCGATCACCTCGCCCGAGCCGTCGGGATGAAACCGATACACCATCACCCGATCGAAGCCGGTCAACAGCTTGAGCTGGCGCGCCGCCTCCTGCGCCAGATCCATCATCCCCGTCGTCTTGCGGATGCGGCCGAGCATCAGCCGCACCAGTTCGCCGGAATTGACGCCGGGCTCGATCAGACTGGGCTCGGCCTCGACGACGAGATACGCACCGGAAAAGTGGATGGCGAGGTCGAAAAGCTTGCCACGACCCTGCAGATCGACGCCGAACACGCGCTCGACCGCATCCGGGCCGCTGAGATAGTCGACCCTGGCACGGATCGCGGCCGCGGCCGCCTCCGAGAGCACGGCGTCGAGCGGCTGCTGCAGCAGCCATCCGAGGTCGCCGCCGAGAAAGTCCGGCGCGTTCTCCGAGGCCATGCATATGGTGAAGTCCGACACCAGCGCCAGCAGGAATCCGAACGGCTGAACCGTCCCGGGAACATGGATCGGCTCGCGATCGCAATTGGTGAGGTTGACCGGCTCGTTCATGCTGCTGCCATCGCCTTCGCAAACATCGCGAACGCTTCGCGTGCACTCATGATCACTCTGACATCGTCGCCGGGAGGAAGCGGCTCTTCCGCAAGCTGTGACAGGAAGCTGCGCCACAGCCCCTGCCCCGCGCCGTGACGCAGATAGCGCGTTGCCCGTCGCACGCGGGGGTCGGCCGAAGCCGCGACGATGCGCAGCAGATAGGCCGCCCCGAGACGCGAGCCTTCCAGGACATAGAGCGTGCCGAAGACGAAGGCACGATCGAGCGGCCGCGCCGGCAGGTCCATGGGAACGATACGGCCGTTGAGATCGGCAAGATCGGCGCGGATCGCCTCCGCGCGCCGCCGCCGGGTCCAGTCGCCGAGCATCGCGTCGGCGCCGGCACGGTCGAGCATCTGTTCCAGCGGCAACAGCACGGCCGCGCTCGCCTGCAGGAAGCGGCGATAATGCGCCGTCGTGGTCAGGTCGAAACGGCTGAGGCGCTCGTCGAGGGCATGATGAGCCGCTGACGTGGCGGCCTTCAATCTGTTGCGAATGCCCTCGGTGCCGTCAGCGGGAATTGAGTCATCGGAAATGGCAGCCAGCGACATCAAGGGGCTCAGAAAAAGGAGATGGGGCCGCACGGCGCGCCACGGCCTCATGCAACGTCACTGGAACGGATGAGTTCCCGCTCCAGCTCTCTTTTTCCGCCACCATGGTCCGGCTGCCCGGTCCCACAGCCGAGTTCCCCTCGGTTCCCGTCGCGCTGTGCACGTCAGCGGTCCGCAGGCACCACAGCCGCTGGCGGACCCAGCACGTTTTCGATCAGCAGCGTATCGCAATATTCGACCCATTCGGTGATGCGGCCGTTGTCGAGCCGGAGCACGTTGCAATAGCTGTTGTCGTAGGCGCGCCCATCGGCGGTCGTGTTGCGGCCTCGCGCCTGGACCACGACGTGATCGCCTTCCGCGATCAGCCGCACCGGAATGGTGGTGATGCGGCCGAGCCGCGCTCGCAGCGGCGCGAACAGCTCGGCGAGAACGGTCTCTTTGCCGTCGTAGCTGCGCGACCACGATCCGCTGCCCATGATGACGAAGCGGAAATCGTCCGACAGATGCGCCAGCAGCGGCTGCGGGTTGCTCTTGGCCAGCTCGTCGAACACGTGCTGCACGATCTGCTTGTTGTGGTGACTTAAGGTGTCCCCGGTGCTCATCGGTGATTCTTCCTTGAATTCGATGATCGTCGCATCAGCTGGCCTGCCGGAGCGAAGCCGGGAACGGTCCCAGCACCGCCTCTGTCAGCGCCGAGTCGCAATATTCGCGGATTTCCACGATGCGTCCCTCATGCAATCGGAAGATCAGGCAGTAGTCGTTGTCGTAAGCCCGCCCGGCCCTGGTGCGCATCTCGCCCTTGGCTTCGACCACGACGAGGTCGTCCTCGGCGATGAAGCGCAGCGGAAGCGTGCGGCGTCCCTCGGCCAGAAGGCTGGCGAGGTGACCGTGGAGATCGCGCAGCAGCGCCTCCTTACCCCTGATCGTCTGCGACCATGAATATTGCCCGGTGATCACCATGGTGACGTCGTCGGCGATGGCCGCGACGTAGGCGGCGCGGTCGCCGGCGGCGGCTTTCGCGAGCAGCTCCTGCATCAATTGCTTGTTGGCGCTGGCGGTCATGACATCGTTCCTCCCGAATTCCTCGTGCGACAGGGGGAAGCATGCGGCACGGTCCTGCATTCTTCCAATCGATATTGAATATGATATCAATTCGCCTGATGAATTTGGCCGCACTCGATCTCAACCTGCTGGTGGCGCTCGATGCGCTGCTCCGCGAGAGCAGCGTCAGCCGGGCCGCATTGCGCATCGGCCTGTCCCAGCCGGCGACCAGCCACGCGCTGCAGCGGCTGCGCGATCTGCTCGGTGATCCCCTGCTGGTGCGGACCGGCGCGCGAATGGAGCTCACGCCGCGGGCGCTTGCGCTGCAGGCGCCGCTCGCGCAGGCGCTGGACCAGGTGCGCGGCCTGCTCGCGCCTGATGTCTTCGACGCCATCAGCAGCGAGCGTCAGTTTCGGCTGATGATGCCCGATCTCGCGGTCGAGTTGCTGATGCCGTCCTTGATGGCCAAGGTGACGCGCGCCGCGCCCAATGTCCGCATCGACGTCGTGCCGTGGCGAGGACCTGCGATCTTCCATGCCGAATTCGCGCGCACCATCGACATGGTGATTTCGATCGGCAACGCCTTCAAGGGCTTTCACCGCCAACTGCTCTACACCGACAGCGATGCGCTCGCCGTGCGCCGCGGTCACCCCGCCGGATCAGGTCTGGCGAAGCGCGAGAGGTTTCTCTCGGCGCGCCACGTCGCCGTGGTGCTGCGCGGCCAGAGCGAGGACCTGATCGACAGCTGGCTGCGCAGCAAGGGCTGGGAGCGGCGGATCGCGCTGGTGGTGCCGAGCTACATCGAGGCGCTGCACGTCGCCGCGCGCACCGACCTCGTCGCCTTCGTGCCGCGCCGCCTGATATCAGCGCTGGCGCGGCCGTTGTCGCTGGCGACCGTGACGCCGCCGCTCGATCCCGGCATCGACGAGCAATACATGTTCTATCCGACGCGGGCCCAGGTCGAGCCGGGCTCGATCTGGCTCCGCACGCTGATGCTGGAGACCGGCCGCGAGCTCGGCGGCGCGGCTCCACGCGCGACGAAGGAATGAGCCGGCGGTGCGGGCGCCGCCCGGCGCGTGCATTCCGCGGCCGTCAGGCCGAGACCTCGGCAAGCGCCTTCTTCACCGCCGGCCGTTCAGCCATGCGCTTGAAATGAGCGGCGACCTTCGGGAAGGCGTTGATGTCGACGCCGTCGCCCTCGAGCCATTGCGCGATCGTGAACAGATAGGGATCGCAGATCGTGTACTGCTCGCCCATCACCCAGGGACCGCGCAACATCTTCTGCTCGATCAGCGCGAAGCAGGCGCCCATCGTCTCCGGCACCTTCTTCTTCATGTCGGCGAAAGAGGAGTCTTCGGTCGCCCAGCGATAGCCGCGCATCTTGTGCGCGTGGGCGATGTGGACCGTCGAGCAGAGATAGCTGGTGAACGACTGCACCTCCGCGAAGGCGAAGACATCGTCGAGCGGTGCAAGACGAGCCTCCGGGAAGCGCTGCGCGATATAGGCGAGCATCGCCGGCGTCTCGGTCAGAACCCCCTGCTCGGTCACCAGCGCCGGAACGCGCCCCTTGGGATTGATCGCGAGATAGTCCGGGCTGTTCTGCTGGTTGGTCTTGAAGCTGAGCTTCTCGGCGACGTAGTCGGCGCCGGTCTCGGCCAGCGCGATGTGTGAAGCGAGCGCGCAGGTGCCTGGCGCCACATAGAGCTTGAGCATGGTGATCCCTGACAAGACGAGACGCGAACCTAGCGGCGGCGGCATCGGCCGTCCATCCCGCTGTCGAGGGAACACGTCTGCGCAGCCAGCATGCGCCGGCGGTCGGGCAAACGGCAAGGCGGCCTCAGGTCACAGCGGCGCCACATCCATCGTGTGGACCGCCGTCGGGAAGTAGCGGAAGCCGTCACCGGCCTTGCCGATGTGCCCGATGCCCGGCCATGGGAAGTGATAACCGAGAATCCGCGTCCGGTTGGCGGCGAGCATGTCGAGCACGCGGACGCGGGTCTTGGCGGCCTGCTTCGGGTCGGTGTCATAGGCGAACTCGATCAGCGGCTTTTCGATCAGCAGCACCGGATGATGGGAGATGTCACCGATATAGGCGAGCTGATCCTTGCCCGACTGGATCAGGAAGATCGTATGCCCGACGGTGTGGCCGGGCGTGAACATCGCCTGGACGCCCGGCAGGAACTCCTGGCCGTCCTTGAAGAAGGTGATGCGGTCCTTGACAGGCACGAGATTGCGCACCGCCTGCTCGTAGAACGCCTTGTAGTTGGGGCCGACCTTGGCCTCGTCGGTCCAGAAGGTGAAGTCGGCTTCGGAGATGAACAGCTCGGCATTGGGGAAGCTCGGCTTGCCGTCCGGCCCGATGACGCCGCCGCAATGATCGATATGGGCATGCGTCATGACCAGCGCATCGACGTCCTTGGCCTCGATGCCGGCCTGCTTCAAGGTCGTCAGCATCTTGCCGGTGGTGTCGCCGAACAGCTTCGAGACGCCCATGCCGTTGTCGAAGATGATGATCTTGTCTCCCGTGTTGAGCACCAGGATGTTCTGCTCGAGGGTCGCGGCGCCTGTCGGCAGAAAGTTGCTCGTCAGCATTCCATCGAGATCACCGGGAGAAATGCCGAGGAACGCCGCATGGGGATCGCCGAGCGGCAACACGCCGTCGGAGATGATGGTGGCCTCGGCCGAGCCGAGCTTGAAGCGGAAGAACGTCGGCGCCTGCGTGTTCAGGAACGGGCCCTTGGCCAGGACGGGACTCGTGAGACCGTACAGCCCGGCCGCAGCGCCAAGGCCCAGCATCGAACGACGTGAAAATCCTGTTAGCTTTGTCATCTTTGCCTCCCCAAATCGATCTTATTCCTTGCTCGCGTTGGTCCGAGCTGCCGATCATGATGTTGTCACTTCAACAAGGTGCCGACGCTTTCCCCTTCTCGATCAGCACGCCCGTTCTCGATGAGCACGCCGCTCATGGTCATGTGCAGCACCGGTTTCCGCGCTCAACCCTCATGGTGAGGAAGCGCGCAGCGCCGTCTCCGGACGATGCTACGCATCGCCGGGAGAACCATGAGGCCCCAGGGTGGCCTCGCCCTTCGAGACGCCCGCCGTCGGCGGGCTCCTCAGGGTGAGGAGCAGCAGCTCGGAACAGGTCTGCGCGCTCAAAGAGCACGACCATCAAACACAATCTAAGATTATCTACATCTGCAATGCAGTCGCAACGTAAAAGACAAGCCAAGCGAAAGGATTCAGCGCTACAGTCGCGAAACTTGGCGCAGCATCGGCGGTTGCTTGCAGAATGATCGTTCCAGGCGACGCGACGCAGGGTCCATCGGCGCGGATCGGATGTCTGGCTATGCGAGTCAGGCACGCCCCTGCCATTGAGAAACAGTGTTCCTGTCGATCGATGGCGAAACACGACAGACGCGACCTCGCCGTCTCGCGGCGCGAAGCGCCCGAGCTGTTGCCGAGAAGGACCCTCGCAAAGAAGAGGGCGCAGGGAATGCCGGGTGCTGGCCGCAACCCATGGCCCGCCTGCAACAAAGAAAGCAGGCGGCAGTCACCACAGGTCCAGCCGGATCATCCGGCATTCCCTGCGCGATGGGCTTCCGTCTTATACGTGATCTCCCCGGGGACCGGCTGTCTTGCCCCCGTCACCGGCGGATCATCATCACCGCCCGCTTGGCATCAGCACCGGGATGCCAGGACCACACGATTTCAACGTCCGCGAAAGACCCCGCACCCGCTTCACGCCGGCGAGCCGACGCAGCGCTGCACGAGACCGGTCGACGTCGTTCGTCGGACGACGCCGTCGCAGCCACCGCATCCCGCCCCGCGTGTCGTGACGACGCGTACGCCCCTCCTGCCGGGACGGAACGGGTGGATAAGACACATGATTTGGGGGGAGAGTCAAGAGGAATTCTGAAAAACGGAACTTGCGTCTGGATGACTGCCAGGGTTGGCCCGCTGCAGTTGCCTCGTCGCCTCCCGCTCGTCGGAGCCGGTTTTATGCAGAGTCACCGTAACTCTGTAACTCTCCGATCCGCTCCCTGGGGGCATGGATCACGGCGTTCGCCGGGACGACGGCGGAGCGTGTCGGTACGGTCGCCGGAGCAAGATATCTCGGAACGTCCTGCGTATCCGGCAAGCTTGAGGTTATTTGGCGAGCGCCTTCGCCGCCTCGACCAGCCGTGCACTCGCGCTTGCGGTGGCGAGCAATACACCGGCACCGCCAGTGAGGCGTGCCTCCATGAAGGCTATCGTCCTGCCGAGTTGGAGCACCCGCGCCTCGCCGACGATCGGTCCAGGTTTTGCCGGCGCAAGAAAGTTGACGGTCGCCGTGTAGAGCCGGCCCTCGGTCTTGATGAAGACCGCAGGTCCCATCGTATCGTCGAGCATCGATGCGAGGATGCCACCCTGGATGAATCCGGCCGGGTTGCAGAACTCCGGCTTGCCGTCGAAGCCGATCTTGATCCAGCCCTCAGCCGGGCGGCCGTCGATCAGCCGCCAGCCGAGCAACACGGCGCAGGGCGGCGAAGCGAGCGTGTCGATTGCGGTTGCGATCATGGGTGCCTCCTCGGTGCGCCCAAGTTCTAGATGTCCGCTGCTGCCAGCCCTGTGTCAGCAGCCGAAGTCGCCATCGACGAGCGCTATCCAGGCGCGGCTGTCGGGCGCTGATCCAGGTCGTTGTTCGAGGCGTGAATCCGCTCTCTCTCACCCGGGCCCCTCACGCCGGCGCTTCCGCTCAAGCTTCGCGACCATGCGCGCGCCAAGCCTACGCGCAATCGATGGGAAGAGCCGAAGGCCGAGGACGGCCAGCCGGGCACGCCCACCCGGAACGATGAAATGCCGATCGCGCTGGATTCCCCGCAATGTATCCGCAACCACGAGGTCCAAGGGAGTTCTCGGGATGGTCAGCGTATGTCTCCGGTTCTCCGGTGTCCGATAGGAATCGAGCTCCGCGACCATCGGCGTCTCGAACTCTCCCGGGCAGACGAGATGAACCTTGATACCTTGGCGCAGCAGCTCGTAGTGCAGGCATTCGGTGAAGCCGACCAAGGCATGTTTCGCAGATCCATAGGCGGTGAAACCGAAAATGCCGGTTAAACCAGCGATCGATGCTATATTGATCAACCGCCCGCCAGTGGCGCCCAGATGGGGTAAAGCAGCCCTGGTGACGTTCACCACACCAAAGAAATTGGTTTGCATCACGTCCCGGAAGTCATTGTCGGTGAGGGTCTCGAACCGCCCCTCGCGCATCACGCCGGCATTGTTGAACACCATGTCGATCCCGCCTCGGCGACGAGCAACCTCCCCGATGGCCTGGAACGTCGCAATTGGATCGCCAACATCGACGGCCTGAACCTCGATATCGGCGCCGGCGTGTCGCCGACGAAGTTCGTGAGCCGCGAGGTCCAGATTATCGGTCCGCCGCGAGAGGAGCGTCAGCCGAGCGCCTTGAGGGGTAAGCGCGTTCGCTATCGCAAAGCCCAGGCCTGTCGCTCCCCCGGTGATGACAATGCTAAGTGAACGAAACATGTGAGAATCCTTGCTGAGCTTCCCAGGTGCCGTTGCGGAGCAGGACTTCGGACAAGCTCCCAGTGCTTGAAGCCTCCGGTGAGACCCCGCAGGGCGACGGCCCGTCGCCGCAAGGCATGACCACATCGTCTTCGTGCTGCCACATCCGAGCTATTCCGATTGGTATTTGAGCGACAGCGGACCGCATGCCGGGCTGCGGTCAATCGAGCGCAGCGGCGATGCGGTCGGCGAGGGCGAGCAGGGTTTCTGGTTTACCCATCGGCGCCTCCCCGTGGCCCTTCATCGGCACGTCAGCCCAGCGAGGTATGATGTGGAAATGCAGGTGGAAGACGGTCTGACCGCTGGCAGCCCCGTTCAACTGCACGATCAGGAAACCCTCGGGTGCGAGCGCCTTGACCACGGCCCGGGCGGTGCGTCGGGTGGCTACGGCCATCCGAGCGAGCACGTCCGGCTCCACGTCCAGCAGGGTGCGGGAGGTCGAGGTCTTCGAGATCACCAGGATGTGCCCCTCCGACTGCGGAAAGGCGTCCATGAACGCGAGGACGTGATCGTCCTCCCAGACCTTGGCGGCGGGAACTTCGCCGCGAAGGATTCGGCCAAAGATGTTGTTGGGGTCGTAGGGGGCGGTGAGGGTCATCTGGTGCTCCGGAGTATGGGAGAGGCTGCGGTTGGGCGTTTTGTGTGACGGCGCGGCGCTCCATCGGCCGAGGACGCGTGGTCCGCGGCACGGCGGCGCAATCGCTGAGGGGGTCTCGCGTGCCGGGCGCGGCGCGCGTGACACGGACCGTCGTCTCTTAGTCTGGCCGAGGCTGACCGGGTGCGTGTTGCAAGCGGGCTGTACCGTGTAGGCGGCATTTCCAGATGCCGGCCACGGCAAGAAGCCGCCACAACTCAACAGTCGCAATCAAGAGAGCGTTGGACATCATTTCCCCAAACAGATCTTTCCGCTATGGACGCCGCGTACGACAAAAGCTTGCGCGCCCAGGTCGCTGGATTGCGTCGGCGTGATCTTCTCGCAGCATAGACGTGTGGAGGAATGGTCGCTTGCCAGAATCGGCTACCAACTTCGACGAGAGAGCTTTGTTGTGCCTCTGGCCTCAGCGAATGATGTTCATCGGGCGTCCAGGTGCGCTGCCGCTGCACCGGCATCCAATATCGGTCTGCCTGGTGGCGCTTCAGGGGCCTCTGCGGATCGGCACCACAATGGCCGGGGAAAGCCTGACCTGCCTTACGGCCATCGTCCCCGCAGGCTTGTCGCATACCCTTGATCCAAGCGGGGCGCCGGTGGCCGTGATATACAACGATCCTGACGATCCTTACTATCGGCGCCTCTCGCCCCATCAGGGATGTGGCCTAAGCTCACTGGCCCCTGACGTCGAAAGCTCGCTTATCGTCGCTGTGCGGAATCTCTACGCGTTGCATCAGGCCGGTCATAGACTACGCTTCGACGATTTCGATTTCGCGGCTGAGCAGGCATTGGGAATCGAACCGCGTCCACCACGAGTCGATGCGCGGGTCGAACATATCGTGTCTATCATAAGGGCTGACATCGCCCGCAATCACTCGATCCAGGAACTGGCCCGGCGAGTCGACCTTTCCCCCAGCCGCCTGCAGCATCTGTTCGTCCAAGAGATTGGGGTGCCATTGAGGACGTTCAGGATTTGGATTCGTTTCCGGCACGCTGTGGAGCGTGTGGGAGGCGGCGACTCCATCACGTCGGCGGCCCTCGATGCAGGCTTTGCGAGCTCCAGCCATTTCAGCCACGCCTTCAAGGCAACCTTTGGCGCGACTGCGGCCAGCGTGCTCAAGGACGCTCCGTCCAGGGTCCAGATTCGATTGATCGGGTAGCTACGAGGGCCGCCATGGGCGCGGCGGACGAGCGTCGCGATCGGCCGAGATCAGGTAGGGTGAACAAAGCAGCCGCCCGCCAGGGCGGCAGCGTGCCCACCGCGTCACCGCGCACCCAGAGCCAAACGATGGGCACGGCGCGCGAAACAGCGCGGCCGTGGCGAGCTGTGGTGATGCGCACCTTTGCCCACTCTACGTCAGCTAGCCGGGTTCTTCAGCCTCCGTCACAGACGCATCCTCAATCACCCAACCCATGCGCCACCACCTTGCGCATCACGTTGGGCAGCGCCTCGCCGTCGAGCGTCGCGATCGGCACCCAGCGCATGCCGTCTGGCGCGCGCGTGCGGGCCGGCACGCGGGCCGCGTAGACCACGAGCTCCAGCGGAAAATGCGTGAAGACATGTGTGACGACGCCGAGCTTGCGGTGCCAGCCTTTCACACCGGCCAACTCTGGCGCCTGCGCCAGCGCGTCGGCGTCGTCCTGGCCGGCGCGCCACTCCGAGCCGGGGACCTCGGTCATCCCGCCGAGCAGGCCCTTCGAGGGACGCGAGCGCACCAGCAGCTCATCGCCCCTGACGACGACGAAGGCGGCGCCACGCCGCAGCGCGCCGGTCTTCTTGGCGCCTTTGCGCGGGAACGTCTCCTGGTCACCGCGCTCGCGCGCTGCGCAGTCGTCGTTCAGCGGGCACAGCGCGCAGGCCGGCTTCTTCGGCGTGCAGATGGTGGCGCCGAGGTCCATCAGCGCCTGCGCGCTGTCGCCGGCGCGGGACGGGCCGAGCAAGGTGGCGGCGAGCGCCTGGATCTGCGGCTTGGCTTGCGGCAATGCCTCCTCCACGGCGAATAGCCGCGAGACGACGCGCTCGATGTTGCCGTCGACCGGCATGGTCAGGCGATCGAACGCGATCGCGGCGATGGCCGCGGCAGTATAGGGACCGATGCCGGGCAGCGCGCGCAAGCCCTCCTCCGTGTCCGGGAAGGCGCCGTCATGCTCGCGCATCACGGTGACGGCGCAGGCATGCAGGTTGCGCGCCCGCGAATAATAGCCGAGCCCCGCCCACATCCGCAGCACGTCGTCGAGATCGGCGCTACCGAGCGCAGTGACATCAGGCCAGCGGGCGACAAACTTCTCGAAATACGGCCCGACCGCCTTCACCGTGGTCTGCTGCAGCATGATCTCCGACAACCAGACCCGATACGGATCGGAGCGCTGTCCGGCTGGCGCACGCCATGGCAGCCGCCGGCGATGGCGATCGTACCAGGCGAGAAGCTGTGCGGGACGCCCTGCTTCCCCGACAGCGATATCATGTTTGCGAGAAGCCTTGAGTTGAGCCACCCCTCCTCCATACGAGGAAACGAGCAACGAGACCAGAACCCTGATCCGGAAGTCCCCAACTCGTGGCAGAGCCAAATAGAATGCGCTCGCATTCTATAACGTCCCGCGTTATAAGTTCCGGATGATCCAGAGCTTCGCGGATCGCGAGACGGAGCTGATATGGAGCGGCCGACGGAGCCGGAGATTGCCGTCCGACATCCAGGATGTCGCGCTTCGCAAACTTCGTCTTTTGAATCAGGCGCGGGTTCTCGACGATCTCCGCGTGCCGCCGGGCAACCGTCTCGAAGCCTTGAAGGCCGACCGCGTCGGCCAGCATTCGATCAGGATCAACGATCAATGCCGAATTTGCTTCGTCTGGGATGATAGAGGACCGGCGCATGTCGAAATCGTCGACTACCACCGCTAGAAGCAACCTGCTGCACAATCCCCATCCCGGCGAAATCCTGCTGGAAGAGTTCCTCAAGCCGATGGGGCTGAGCCAGAACGCGCTGGCGCGTGCCGTTCACGTGCCGCCCCGGCGGATCAATGAAATCGTGCTGGGCAAGCGCGACATCACTGCCGACACCGACCTGCGCCTTGCCCGTTATTTCCGGATCTCGGAGGGCTTTTTCCTCGGTCTCCAGATGGATTATGATCTCATGCAGCGGCGCCGCGAGATTGCGCCGGACCTGAAGGCCATCCGGCCGCGTGCGGCCTGACGCCCGCGCCGTTGCGAGCATTGATCATGGCAAAGCCCGGCCGTCTCACCGCAAAGCCTCTCTCGCTGATGATGGGCGACGTGCTGACGGCCGCCTATGCCAAGCAGGGGTTTGCCGCACGTGAACTCGTGACACGCTGGCCGGAGATCGCGGGCCGCGACATCGCCGAGCATGCCCAGCCGTTGAAGATGCAATGGCCGCGGCCGGTCGAGGGCCAGCCGCAGGAGCCGGCCACCTTGATCCTGCGCGTCGAGGGGCCGATGGCGCTGGAGATCCAGCATTCCTCGGATGTGATCCTGGAGCGGGTCAACCGGTTCTTCGGCTGGCATGCGGTGGGCAAGCTGGCGCTGCGCCAGGGGCCGCTGACCCGGCCGCCGCTGAAGCGCCGCCCGGCCCCGCCCGATCCGAAAAAGGTGGCGAAGGTCGCTGAGACCCTGACCGCGATCGAGGACGACGCGCTGCGTGACGCGCTGGCCCGGCTGGGCGCGGCCATCAAGCGAAATTGACGTTCGCCGTTTGATCCCGGCTTGAGCGCCGGCATTGCCTCCAACTGGGTTTCAAGCTAGCGAAAAGGCACGTCACGAGTGTTTCAGGCGCGAGATGCGCCCATTTCGGAGCAGAGCCTTGATCATTACCCGCCGCGCCTTCACCGCAGCCTTGTCGCTGACCGGCCTCGCCGCCCTGGCGGGCCTGTCCCCGCTGCGGCTGATCTCGGACGCGATGGCGCAGAGCGCCGCCGATGTCGCCAAGCCCCAGTCCTTGCCCGACATGGCGATCGGGCCGGCAGACGCTGCGGTGACCATCACCGAATACGCCTCCATGACCTGCCCGCATTGCGCGGCGTTCAACGCCACCGTGTTCCCGAAGCTGAAGGCCGAATACATCGATACCGGCAAGATCCGCTACATCTTCCGCGAGTTCCCGCTCGACATCAAAGCCGCCGCGGGCTCGATGCTGACGCGCTGCATCGCCAATGGCGACGCACAGAAGTATTTTGCGGTCACCGACATGCTGTTCCGCTCGCAGAACGACTGGGTGGTGAAGAACACCACGGAGACGCTGACGCGGATCGGCAAGCAGGCCGGCCTCAGCCAGCAGCAGGTCGAGGCCTGCCTCAAGGACCAGGCGCTGCTCGACAAGATCGCCGCCGACCAGAAATACGCGAGCGACATTCTCAAGGTCGATTCGACGCCGACCTTCTTCATCAACGGCGAGAAGATCAAGGGCGAGGCTTCGATCGAGGAGTTTCAGAAGAAGATCAACCCGCTTCTGAAGAGCTGATTCGAGAGACTGAGTCCGGCAAGACACAGCGCGGCCCCTTCGTGGGGCCGCTTCTGATTCGTGGGCCGTTCGCTGCGAGAAAGCCTTGGAAAAGCGGGGCCGCCGGGTTGCCCTCGCGGGCGGCCATCGCCATTGTCCGGCCCCTAGAATGGGGCGCAAAGGCGACTCAGTCCACATTGACATTGCCTTCCATGGTATTGTCGGGGTTGGGAGATTCGTCTCCCGCCAACAGAGAATCTGTGCATGAAACTCACGCGTCTTCGTCTTCACGGTTTCAAGACGTTCGTCGAACCGACTGACTTCGTGATCGAACCCGGTCTCACCGGCGTCGTCGGTCCGAACGGCTGCGGCAAGTCGAATCTGGTCGAGGCGCTGCGCTGGGCGATGGGCGAGACCTCGCACAAATCGCTGCGCGCGGCCGACATGGACGCCGTGATCTTCTCCGGCTCGAACACGCGGCCCTCGCGCAACCACGCCGAAGTGGTGATGACGATCGACAACAGCGATCGCACCGCGCCGGCTGCCGTGAACGACCGAGACATTCTCGAGATCTCGCGCCGCATCGAGCGCGAGGCCGGCTCGGTGTATCGCATCAACGGCCGCGACGTGCGCGCCCGCGACGTGCAGATCCTGTTCGCCGACGCCGCCACAGGCGCTCGCTCGCCGGCCCTCGTCCACCAGGGCAAGATCGGCGAAATCATTCAAGCGAAACCCGAGCAGCGCCGCCGCGTGCTGGAAGACGCCGCCGGCGTCGCCGGCCTGCATGCGCGCCGCCACGAGGCCGAGCTGCGGCTGAAGGCGGCCGAGACCAATCTGCTGCGCGTCGAGGACGTCATCGGCCAGCTCTCCGGCCAGATGGAAGGCCTGCGCAAGCAGGCGCGGCAGGCGATCCGCTATCGCGAGGTCGCCGCCAAGGTGCGCAAGGCCGAAGCGACGCTCTATCATCTGCGCTGGATGGGGGCGCATGCCGACCTCAACGACGCCGCGCATGTGCACGACGTCGCCGTGCGCGAGATGGCCGAGCGGACCCGCGAACAGGCCGAATCCGCCCGTATCCAGGCCATCCGCTCGTCGCATCTGCCGGCGCTGCGCGAGGCCGAGGCCCGCGCCGCCGCGACGATGCAGCGGCTGAAGAACGCCCGCGACCTGCTCGACCGCGAGGAGGTTCGCGCCAAGGAGCGCGTCGGCGAGCTCGATCGCCGCCTGATGCAGCTCACCGCCGACGTCGCGCGCGAGCAGCAGCAGAACCAGGATGCGCAGGTCGCGCTGCAACGTCTTGAAACTGAAGATGCGGAGCTGAAGGAAGAGATCAAGGCGCGCGTCGAGATGCGCAGCGGCGTCGACGAGCGCGTCGCCGAGGCCGAGGCCCTGCTCGCCGAGACCGAGCGCCAGTTCACCGAGCTGACGACGCAGCTCGCCGATCTCACCGCGCGCCGCAACCAGCTCGAGGCCAACGTCCGCAGCCACCGCGACCGTCTCGCCCGGCTCGACCAGGACATCGCCAATGTCCGCGCCGACGAGGAGCGGCTGGCGCAGGAGACCGCCCATCTCGGCGATCTCGACACGCTCGCCGCCGCGCTCGAAGCCGCGGAAGAATCCGAGGCGCAGGCCGAAGCCGCGGTGCAGACCAACGAGGCCGCGCAGGCCAATGCGCGGCAGAAGCTCGAAGCCTCGCGCGCGCCGCTCGCCGAAGCCGAGAAGCGCGCGCAGCGGCTGGAGACCGAGGCGCGCACCATCTCCAAGATGGTCAACAGCGAGACCAAGAACCTGTGGCCGCCGATCATCGACGGCGTCACCGTCGCCAAGGGCTATGAGAAGGCGCTGGGCGCCGTGCTCGGCGACGATCTCGATGCTCCGGTCGATGCGTCCGCGCCGATGCACTGGACCGTCGCCGGCGCGGAGGTCACCGACCCCGCGCTGCCCGACGGAGTCGAGCCGCTCGCCGCCTATGTGCAGGCGCCGCCTGAGCTGTCGCGCCGTCTCGCCCAGATCGGGGTCGTGTCGCGCGATCGCGGCGCTCAACTGGTTTCTCAGCTCAGGACCGGCCAGCGGCTGGTGTCGCCGGAAGGCGACGTCTGGCGCTGGGACGGCTTCATTGCCGCCGCGCACGCGCCGACCGGCGCGGCCCGCCGGCTCGCCGAGCGCGCCCGCCTGATCGACATCGAGGCCGAGCTGGAGCAGGCGCGCATCGATGCCACGAACAAGCGCCAGGCGCTGGAGAGCGCCGAGGCCGAGGTGAAGGCTGCGACCGCCGCCGAGAGCGCCGCGCGCGAAGCCTGGCGCGCCGCGCAGCGCGAGGTGAACTCGGCGCGCGAGCGCCACGCCAACGCCGAGCGCGAAATCAACCGCCATTCGGCGCGCAAATCGGCGCTGGTCGAGGCGTCCACGCGTCTCGCCCACGACCGCGCCGAGATCGCCGAGCTGCACCAGAATGCGCTGGAGGCGATCGAGGAGCTGCCGGCGACGACCGAGGCCGACGGCCGGTTGGCGGCCGTGCGCGCAGAGATCGAGACCAAGCGCCGTGCCGCCGCGCAGGTGCGCGCCGAGGCCCAGGCGCTGGCCCGCGAGGCCGAGCTCGCCGATCGCCGCGTGCAGGCGATCATCAGCGAGCGCAACGACTGGTTCAACCGCATCCGCGGCGCCGGCTCGCAGATCGCCACCATCGAGGCGCGCATCGCCGAGGTAAGGGACGAGCGCGCCGAGCTCGACAACGCCCCGGAGATTTTTGCCGAGAAGCGCAGCGCGCTGATCGACGAGCTCGCGATTGCCGAGGAGGAGCGCCAGGTCGCGGCCGACGCGCTGGCCGAGGCCGAGACCGCGATGGGCGACACCGACCGCGCCGCCAAGGCGTCGCTGGAAGCGTTGTCGAAGTCGCGCGAGGCAGCGGCCCGTGCCGAGGAGCGGCTGGAGAGCGCCAAGCGCCGCATCGGCGACGTCGAGCGCGAGATCCACGACATGCTCGAATGCGAACCGCAGGCCGTCGCGGCGATGGCCGAGATCGGTCCGGACACGCAACTGCCGCCGCTGCACGAGATCGAAGAGACCTTGGAGAAGCTGCGCCGCGACCGCGAGCGGCTCGGCGCCGTCAACCTGCGTGCCGAGGAGGAGCTGACCGAGGTCGAGGGCTCGCACACCGCGCTGACCACCGAGCGCGACGACCTGGTCGAAGCCATCAAGCGGCTGCGCCAGGGCATCCAGAGCCTCAACAAAGAGGCGCGCGAGCGCCTGCAATCCTCGTTCGAGACCGTCAACGACCACTTCAAGCGCCTGTTCACCGAGCTGTTCGGCGGCGGCGAGGCGGCGCTGCATCTGATCGAGAGCGACGATCCGCTCGAGGCCGGCCTCGAGATCATCGCCAAGCCGCCGGGCAAGAAGCCGCAGACGCTGTCGCTCTTGTCGGGCGGCGAGCAGGCGCTGACCGCGATGGCGCTGATCTTCGCGGTGTTCCTCACCAACCCCTCGCCGATCTGCGTGCTGGACGAGGTCGACGCGCCGCTCGACGACCACAACGTCGAACGGTTCTGCAACCTGCTGCACGAGATGAAGGGCTCGACCGAGACCCGCTTCATCATCATCACCCACAACCCGATCACCATGGCGCGCATGAACCGGCTGTTCGGCGTCACCATGGCGGAGCGCGGCGTCTCGCAGCTCGTCTCGGTCGCGCTCGACGAGGCCGTGAAGATCCTCGACCAGCAGGTGGCGTGATCGTGCTGCGTCATTCCGGATCGCCGCGTCGGCGGCGCCCGGATTGACGCGTGGAGAGGACCGATGATCTCTCCCGATCTGCCCGCCGCGCTGAAGGCGTCCCTCGAAGCCAGGCTGCACGGGCAGTCGCGGCAGGATGCAGCCGCCCGAGCGGCCCGCATCTCGGCCGCCTATCGCAGCGGCGGCAATTCCGGAACGATCACGAGCGACACCGACGCCATCGCCTATGCCACCGTGCGGATGCCGGCGACTTATGCCGCGATCGCGGCGAGCCTGAACGCCGTGATGCAGGCCTGCCCGGACTTCGCACCGGCCTCGCTGCTGGACGTCGGTGCCGGGCCGGCGACCGCGAGCTTCGCTGCGGCGGAAGCGTTTCCGCCGCTGACCTCGTTCAACGCCGTCGATTCCAATGCAGCGTTGCGCGGGCTGGCGCTGACGCTCGCTGACGACACGATGCGCCTGCGCGACCTCTCCTATGCGCTGGGACCGGCGCGAGCGCTGCTCGATCGTGCCGGAAGTGCCGATCTCGTCATCGCCAGCTACATGATCGGCGAACTGACGGACGCCGATCGCCCTGCGATCGTGGACGCGCTGTGGGCGACGACCGGTGATACGCTGCTTATCGTCGAGCCCGGCACGCCCGCCGGCTATCAGCGCATCCTCGCAGCGCGTGACCGCCTGATCGCAGCCGGCGCTCATGTCGTAGCGCCCTGCCCGCACGCAGCGCCCTGCCCGCTGGTCGCACCGGACTGGTGCCATTTCGCGCAGCGGCTGGCGCGGTCCCGGGCGCATCGCGAGCTGAAGGGCGCCGACGTCCCGTTCGAGGACGAGAAGTTCAGCTTCATTGCCCTCACGCGCAAGCCAGCAACGCATCAGCCCGCCGCACGCGTGCTCGCGCCGACGGCGATCACCAAGATCGGGGCAGCCGCGAAGCTGTGTCAGGCGGACGGCGCTGCCGGCGTCGTCAGCATCCCGCGCCGCGACAAGCCCGCCTTCGCCGCCGCCCGCCGGTGGGACTGGGGCGACGGCGTCGAGCCGCCGCCGCGCCACTGAATACCTGCCCGGCCGCCGATGGTTAACGACAGGTCGAGTTTGTCTCTCATTTTCGCGATTTCGCGAAACCGGCGAGAAATCCGCGTTTGCTACGGTGAGCTGCAACGGGCGCTGACATGCGCTGCTCACAAGGGAATGCATTTCGATGTTCAGGACGATGACGATCGCTGCGATGCTGCTGGCTTCGGCAGGGACCGCCTTCGCGGGCGGCCATGGCGGCGAGTCCTCGGCGCCGCCGCCGGCTCCCAAGCAGGAAGGCCCGCCGGCCAGGGCGATCATCGGCAAGAACGGGCCGGTTCTGACGGACCCGAAAGGCATGACGCTGTACTATACCGAGCGCGACACGACCGGGAACAAATCGACCTGCGACGGCGACTGTGCCCAGAAGCGCCCCCCGCTGGCGGCGCCCGACAACGCGGTCGCGACCGGCGACTTCACCGTCATCACCCGCAGCGACGGCAAGAAGATGTGGGCCTACCGCTACCGGCCGCTCTACACCTCGCAGCTCGACAGCGCCCCCGGCGATATCAAGGGCAACGACCCCACGCAGCAATGGCGGATCGCCCGCCCCTATTGAACCCTGCGCGTCGTTGCCTCCGGCGCCAATTCGGCCACCTGGGCGCCCATCGAACGGACCGGTCAGGCCAAAGCGACTTGAACGGGCATCCCCCCTGATGCGACCAATGCACGCCGGTCCAGCTGCGGACCGGCGGCGCCGTCGCGTGTCGGCCGCCTCGTTCTCCCGCCCCCTCCCTCGGAGCCCGTCATGTCCGGCTGGATCGTCCTCGGCATCATCGTCATTCTCGTGCTGTTCGCCCTTGGCGCCTACAACCGGCTGGTCGCCCTCAGCCAGCGGGTCGGCCAGGCCTTTGCCGACATCGACGTCCAGCTCAAGCAGCGCCACGATCTGATCCCGAACCTGGTCGAGACCGTGAAGGGCTATGCCGCGCATGAGCGCGGTACGCTGGACGAGGTGATCAAGGCCCGCAATGCGGCCATGTCGGCGCAGGGACCGGCCCAGGTCTCGGCGGCCGAAGGCCAGCTCTCCGGTGCGCTCGGCCGGCTGATCGCGCTGTCCGAGGCCTATCCGGATCTGAAGGCCAATGCGAACTTCCAGCAGCTCGCCAGCGAGCTGTCCGACATCGAGAACAAGATCGCCGCCAGCCGCCGCTTCTTCAACAACGCTGTGCAGGAATACAATACCGGCATCCAGCAGATGCCCGCCGCACTGTTCGCCGGCACCTTCGGCTTCACCCGCAAGGAGTTCTTCGATCTCGGCGCCAGCCGGGCCGACGTCGAGGCCGCGCCGAGCGTCAAGTTCTGATCCCGCGCCTTCCGCGCTGAAGGGTCCGACGCCATGGCCGCCTACGGTCTCTACACCCACATCGCATCGAACAAGACCCGTTCGGTGCTGCTGCTCGGCGGCCTGTTCCTGCTGATCTATGTGCTGGTGTTCGCCGGTGCGCTGATCGCGGAGGTCATGATCAACGGCAATGGCAGCGTCGCCTATTACATGAACGCCGCCACCCGCGACCTGATCAAGGCGCTGCCCTGGGCCACGCTGGGCGCGGCGGCCTGGATCGTGATCGCCTATTTCTTCCACCAGACGATGATCGACGCCGTGACCGGCGGCACCGCGGTCACGCGTCAGGAGCAGCCGCGGCTGTACAATCTGCTCGAGAATCTCTGCATCTCGCGCGGCATCACCATGCCGAAGCTGAAGATCATGGACAGCCCAGCGCTGAATGCCTTCGCCACCGGCCTCAATCAGCGGCAATACGCCGTCACCGTCACGACCGGCCTGCTCGCTGCGCTCGATGACCAGGAGATCGAGGCGGTGCTGGGTCACGAACTCACCCATATCCGCAACGGCGACGTGCAGCTGATGGTCGTGGCCGTCATCATCGCCGGTGTCGTCGGCTTCTTCGGCGAATTGTTCTTCCGCCTGTTCACCAATATGAGCTGGGGCGGCGGCTGGGGCCGCTCGTCGTCGTCCTCCTCCTCATCCGACTCCGACCGCAAGGGCTCCGGCGGAGGGGCCATCATCGTCGTGATCATCGCGGTCGTGCTGATCGTGGTGGCCTGGCTGTTGTCCCAGGTGGTCAAGCTGGCGCTGTCGCGCACCCGCGAATACCTCGCCGATGCCGGGTCGGTCGAGTTGACCAAGAATCCGGACGCCATGATCAGCGCTCTGCGCAAGATCGAAGGGCGCGGCGAGCTGCCCGGCGCCACCTCCGCCGTCATGGAGTTGTGCGTCGACAATCCGCGCGAGGGCTTTGCCGACCTGTTCGCCACCCACCCTTCCGTCGATGCCCGGGTCCAGGCGCTGATCAAGTTCGCCGGCGGCCACGATCCGGGCCCGCTGGCGCTGCCCACGGACGAGGCACAGCCGGACGACACCGGCGCCAACGCGACCGAAAGCGACGCTCCGCCACCGCTGCCGTCCGGCGGTCCCTGGGGCCAGGCCGATGGCCCGCCTACGCCATCCGGCCAGGGACAAGCCGCTCCCGAGGGACCTTGGAGCACACCCGCAACCGGTCCCTGGGGCCGGCACTAGACCCCTCCTTCGCAGCGGAATCGGGGGCGAATGCCGTGCGGCGGGCAATCGTGCTGCCACTCGCTTGCAAGTGCTTCCTCGCCGGCACGAACGTTTGGCCGGAATGCCTCCGATTGCTCCGGCCCGCGGCGGCGAAGGCGCAAATTTCCCCGGTCCCGTGCTGCAATGAATTTGAATTCTCCAGCGTTTCTGCCATGTTCGCGCCCAAAGCAGAATGCAATGCGCCGGCCCCCTGGCCGGCCTCAGGGCTGAAGGACTTTCCATGGCGAAACCGGCAGTGGTTGTGGTGGGCGCGGACAAGGGCGGGGTCGGCAAGACCACGGTGTCGCGGACGTTGCTCGATTATTTCAGCGCCAACAACGTCCCCACCCGGGCGTTCGACACCGAGCATCCGCGCGGCACCCTGAAGCGCTTCCACCCCGAGATCACCGAGATCGTCGACATGAACTCGACGCCGGACCAGATGAAGATCTTCGACACATTGAGCGCGGTGGCGCCCTCGGTGACCGTGATCGACGTCCGCGCCGGCCTGATGTCGCCGACACTGGCCGCCTTGCGCGACATCGGCTTCCTCGACGCCGCCCGCTCCGGCCAGATCACCTTCGCGGTGTTCCACATCCTGGGCTCGTCGATCGCCTCGCTCGACGAGATCGCCGAGACGGCCAGCTACATGATCGGGGCGAAGTATTTCCTGGTGAAGAACTTCATCAACAACACCAGCTTCTTCGAGTGGGACCAGTCGACCTATAATTCCTACTTCCACCGCATCAAGGACGCGACCGAGCTGACCATCCCCAAGCTCAACGAGATGGCGTTCGAGCAGGTCGAGGTGGCGTCGGTGCCGTTCCTCAAATTCGTCGCCAACAAGGGGCCGCGCGACGAGGCCGCCAACTATTCCTTCGTGCTGCGCGGCTATGTCCGGCATTGGCTCGCCAATGTCTGGAGCGAGTACGACCGCATCAAGCTGACCGACATCGTCGGCTCGACCAAGGCGGCGACGCCGCGTCCGGCCGGGGAAAAATAGCATTCCCGTGACTGATGGGACTTTATCGCAACCGCATTTGACCTGATATAGGTTGGATGCCCGCGACGCCCGTCTACATCGTCTGCTCGCCCCGGCCGCAATCCGGGAAGACGCTGCTTGCGCGGGTGCTGAGCGAGTTCCTGCTGCTCAAGAACGGCCAGGTGCTCGCGTTCGACGTCACTCTGCGCGAGCCGTCGCTGCTCGACTTCCTGCCGCAGATCACGGAAACCGCGACGATCGAGGACACCTACGGCAAGATCCAATTGATGGACCGGGTGATCCTCAACGACGGTATCCCCAAGGTGATCGACCTCGGCTACTACTCGTTCGACGAGTTCTTCAAGATGTCCGAACAGATCGGCTTTTTGAAGGAGGCCGCGCGGCGGAACGTGGTCCCGATCGTGCTGTACTGCGCCGAGGGCGACCGCGTCTCGATGCGCGCCTACGACGCCTTGCGGCGGCAGATCCCGAAGGCACAGCTGATCGTGGTCGAGAACGACCACGTGCTGCGCGAGGAACTTCCCGACCTCTACAGCCGCAGCAAGCATCTGCGCATCGCCGCCCTGCCCGCCTTCCTCAGGACCTATATCGAGCGCTTCTCGTTCTCCTTCACCGGCTATCTGCGCCAGGAGAAGGACCCCTCCACCGAGCTCTATCAATGGATCCGGCGCAACTATTATGCGCTACGCGAGATCGAGAACGAGCTCCTGTTGCAGCGGTCCTGACGCCGCCGCGCGCGCCTCAGTGCCCTTCGAAGGAAATCAGCGTGCGCACGGGCACGTCGAGCGCGCGCAGCTTGGCGGCGCCGCCGAGATCCGGCAGGTCGATGATGAAGCAGGCCGCCACCACGGTCGCGCCGATCTGGCGCAGCAGCTTCACCGCGCCCTCGGCCGTGCCGCCGGTGGCGATGAGATCGTCGACCAGGATCACGCGCTCGCCGGGCTGCACCGCGTCGACATGCATCTCCATCTCGTCGGTGCCGTATTCCAGCGCGTAGGACATGCTGACCGTCTTGTGCGGCAGCTTGCCCTTCTTGCGGATCGGCACGAACCCGGCCGAGAGCTGATGCGCGACCGCGCCGCCGAGGATGAAGCCGCGGGCCTCGATGCCGGCGACCTTGTCGATCTTCGATCCGGCCCAGGGATGCACCAGCTCGTCCACCGCGCGGCGGAACGCGCGCGCGTCCGCCAACAGCGTCGTGATGTCCCGGAACAGGATGCCGGGCTTCGGATAGTCCGGAATGGTGCGGACCGTGTTCTTGATGTCCAGATCGAACGTCATCGTGCTCTCGCTACCTTGTTTTGCCGTGACCGCGAGGAATTCGTCATTGCGAGCGAAGCGAAGCAATCCAGGGCCGCGAAAACAACTCTGGATCGCTTCGTCGCTACGCTCCTCGCGATGACGGCGACCACCTGTTACGCCGGCTGCTTCAGCCGGAACGCATTCTCCACGATCCGCAAACCGACGGCATCGCCGAGCGACATCAGCGATTCCGGATGGAACTGCACGCCGCCGACCGGCAGCGTCTTGTGCTCGATCGCCATCGCCACGCCGTCATCGGTTGCCGCCGTCACCGTCAGCACCTCGGGCATGCTGTCGCGCTCGACGAACAGCGAGTGATAGCGGCCGATGACGATCTCGTTCGGCAGCCCCTGCATCAGGCGGCCGCCGCGCACCTGGACCCGCGAGGGCCTTCCATGCGCGGGCTGGGCGAGCTGGCCGAGACGGCCACCGAAATACTCACCCATCGCCTGCACGCCGAGACAGACGCCGAAGATCGGCAGCTTCTTTTGAAGCGCGGCATCGATGGTGGTCGAGATCTTGAAGTCCTCGGGACGGCCCGGCCCCGGCGACAGCACGATCAGATCCCAGCTGCGCTCGGCCAGCATCTTCAGTGCATGGACGTGACGCACCACCGTGACGTTGGCGCCGACCTGGCGGAAATAGTCGGCCAGCATGTGCACGAACGAGTCGTCATGATCGATCAGCAGCACGTTCTTGCCGGAGCCTGTCGCGTCCGGCGCCGTCGACGACAGCGGCTTCGGCGGATCGCCGCGCAGCGCCTGGAACAGCGCCGCCGCCTTGACCTGGCACTCGCGATCCTCGGCCGCGGGGTCCGAATCGAACAAACAGGTGGCGCCGACGCGCACCTCGGCGAGCCCGTCCTTCATACGGATGGTGCGGATGGTGAGGCCGGTGTTGATCGAGCCGTCGAAATTCACGGCGCCGATCGCGCCGGCGTACCAGCGCCGCGGCGAGCGCTCATTGTCCTCGACGAACTGCATCGCCCACAGCTTTGGCGCGCCGGTGACGGTCACGGCCCAGGCGTGGGTCAGGAACGCGTCGAGCGCGTCGAAGCCCGGCCGCAGCATGCCCTCGACGTGGTCGACGGTGTGGAACAGCTTCGAGTAGGTCTCGATCTGGCGGCGCGCCAGCACCTTGATGGTGCCGGGCACGCAGATGCGCGCCTTGTCGTTGCGGTCGACGTCGGTGCACATGTTGAGCTCGAACTCGTCCTTCTCCGAGTTCAGGAGCTGACGGATCTGCTCGGCATCGCCGATGGCGTCGCGGCCGCGCGCGATGGTGCCGGAGATCGGGCAGGTCTCGACGCGGCGGCCGTCGGAGCGGACGAACATCTCGGGCGACGCCGACACCAGGAACTCGCCGTCGCCGAGATTCATCAGCGCGCCATAGGGCGACGGGTTGATCCGGCAGAGCCGCTGGAACACTTCCGCCGGCGAGCGCTCGCACGGCTCGGCAAACAACTGGCCGGGCACCGCCTCGAACAGGTCGCCGCGGGCAAAGGCGGCGCGGGCCTTCTCGACCGTGGCCTGGTACTCGCCCGGCGCGTGGTCGGCAAAGCCCTGGCGCGGCTCCTTCAGATAGACGCTGGCGTCGGTGTCGCGCGGCAGGCCTGATGTCGACTGGCCGTTCCAGGAAAAATCATAAGACAGCACGACGCCGCGGCCGGTGGCGCGGTCATAGGCCAGGAGGCGATCGGGCACGTAGAGCACGATGTCGCGCTGGTCCTTTTCGCGCGGCCGCTTCTGCACGAGGTCCTCGATCTGGAACACGAGGTCGTAGGCGAAGGCGCCGAACAGGCCGAGCAGCGGATCGTCATTGGCGGACAGCGCGGCGATCATCGCCCGCACCAGCGACATCACGCTGGCGCGGCGGGTGCGTTGGTCCTCCTCGACCGGGGCAGGCCCGCGGACGATGTGTCCGGCCAGCCGCGCCGGCGAAGCCGCAGTAATGACCACGCAGGGCTCGCGCAACGTGTCCTTCAGGAACGCGATCAGCACCTCGCCGCGGCGGTTGAGCGCCTGCAGGGTGAAGTCGGTGCCCTTGGTTTCCAGCACCAGCGGTGGGTCGGCGAAGCCGAGGTCAAAACTCTCGTAGCGGCCGGGCACGGTCGTGCCCGAGGACAGCACCACGCCGCGGCGGCGGTCGAGCAGGTCGATCAGGTCGTCGAGCCGGCTGGCATTGCCGGAAAACTGCTCGACGGCGCGCGTGATCGCGAGCCCGCTGGAGGTGCGGTAGTCGCTGCGGGCCGGAAGGGCGAAAACGGTCCTGTTCATGGGGTCCTCTTGGGCGTCCTCTTACGGAATTTGCCGAGGAAACGCCACACAGGACCAACCGGAAGCCGCCGCTGCGTGGCGGCCCCTCTGCGATCGAATGTCAAATGAATCGCACCGGCCACCTCTTACAAGGTGCGCCACCAGAGACGGGCTGGGCGGACAAGGGTGCTCATGCGGCGGAACTGACCACGGGCGGCGGGCGGGGTCAAGGGGCGGCGGGGACACAGGTGGGGGTGGCGCTTACGTGTGCGCGTCTTTCTCCACCTCGTCATGGCCGGGCTTGTCCCACGGCTGTCCGGTTCAGGCAGGCTGGACAAGGCGCATGGCGTGGATTCTTCTGCGATCTTGAGCATCGCCAAATGTTCGAGACACACGAGGGGGATCCCGCCATGCGCCACCACAATACTGTATTTCACGGTCTGCAGAAGCTCGTTCCGTGGAGGGTTTTTGACCGGCTTGTGGAAACACATGGAGGAGACAAGCGGGTGCGCCGGCTCAGTACCCGGAATCAGTTTTGTGCTTTGCTCTATGCGCAACTGGCTCGCGCTGAGAGCCTGCGTGCCATTGAAGCTGCTTTCGAGAGCCACGCTGCACGGCTCTATCACGTAGGCGCCAAGGTGGTTTCGCGTTCGACGCTGGCCGATGCCAATGCAAAGCGACGGCCCGAGGTCTTTGCCGGTCTGTTGGCAGAGATGATGAAACGCTGTGAGCGGAAGCTGGCAAACGAGGTGGCGGATGCGGTCTACCTGGTCGATTCGACCAGATTTCCCCTGAACTCTCTCAGCGCCAGCTGGGCCAAGTTCAGCAGCGGCATCAACTGCTTCAAGCTGCACATCGTTTATAATCCGGATACCGGAAATCCGGTTACGGCCGACGTGACCGCGGGAAACGTCAACGACATCACCGCGGCAAAATCTCTTCCGATCCGCCCGGGCGCGACTTACGTCTTCGACCTCGGTTACTATGACTACGGCTGGTGGGCCAATCTCAACGAGCAGGGGTGCCGTCTCGTCACCCGTCTCAAGGCGAATACTAAACTCAGAGACGTGACTGAGAAGACAATCCCGGAGGGCTCGTCCGTGTTGTCCGATCGGATCGGCCTGCTGCCTGGCAGATTGGCTGTCTCGCGAAAGAACCCGTTCCAGGATCCCGTCCGTGAGGTCAGAGTTGCCACGGAAACCCGCAAGGTCCTGCGCATCATAACCAACGACCTCGACGCATCTGCCGACGAAATTGCCGACCTTTACAAGCGCCGCTGGCAGATCGAGCTGTTCTTTCGCTGGGTCAAGCACACGCTGAAGATCAGACACTTCCTCGGAACGTCCGAGAACGCCATACGCATCCAGATTGCAGTGGCGCTGATCGCTCATCTCCTGCTGCGCGCGGCCCATAAGCTGCAAAGCAGCGTGGAAAGCCTGCGGACCTTTACCGGCCTGGTCGCGCAAAACCTCATGCACCGCAGGAGGATCGATGGACTGCTCGATCCTCCACAGTCTCTCACCCGAGACGACCGCCAGCTGAGCCTTAGTATATGCTAAAACCTCAACCGGACAGCCGTGGGCTTGTCCCGGGCATGACGGAGCAACTAGTCGGCAGGATAGTTCGCTGGGATAGCTCCGCATCTCCATATGCGACAGCCCTGCCCTGGAGTGCCCCTTGCAGGGAGCGGGGCTCACCGCTGTTGGGCGAGCGGCAACTCACAACTTGCGAAGCTGAGTACTCGCGCGGCAATTGCCCTACAGCAGCCCGCGCGCGGCTTGCTTGAGATGGGCGGCGATGGCGTCGCGGGCTTCGGGTGAGGCGACGCTGCGCGCCATGGTCACGCCGCCCGAGAGAAGCGCCATCAATGCCCAGGCCTTTTGCAGCCGCGCCTCGTCGGTCTTTCCCTGCAACCCTTTCGCGATCTGCCGGGCGACCCGTTCGAGCGCCGCGCCGTAGCTGGCCTTGATGGCCGCGCTGGCGCGCGTGACGTCCGGGGTCAGGCTCTGCAGGCCGCAGCTCGCATCCAGCGCGCAAGTGAGGCGCTCACCGAGATAGAAGGCGACGAACGTCTCGGCCCAGCGGGCGCCCTGCTCCGCCTGAAGGGCTGCAATGCCGGCTCTGAGTTCCTCGAGTCCGGCCAAGGCGGCGGATTCGAACGCGGCGTCCTTCGACTTGAAATGACCGTAGAATGCGCCGGAGGTGACCCCGGCCTCCTTGGCCAGACCATCGACGCCGATCCCGCCATAGCCGAGCCGGCGAAATCCGCGGCCTGCGGCCTCCAACAGTTTTGCCTTTGCTTCCAGCTTATGTTCGGCCTGATACCGCATCTGGCGCCTCTCATAGCGATCGTTATTTCATGATTGACTCATAACGATCGTTATTCTATTAATACATCACGGTCGTTATATAATGGCCGCCATTCCCCGGACAACCGCCATAGCGCGGGCACAGGAGGACTCATGCCGATCAGTCTCACACTCACCGAAGGCGTCATCGCTGCCGACAAGGCGCCGATCGCCGTCGCGCGGATCACGGAAGCGTTCCTGAGACATCATGGTCTCGCGGGAAACAGGATCATGACGGCGAACGTCACAGCCCATCTGAACATCCTGCCGAAGGGCCAGACCTTCGCCGGTGGCACGCCTGTCGACGGAGCCTGGATCGAGACCAAGACGCCGTCCTTTGCGCTCGCCAGCCACGACATCCAGACGGCGTTCTTCGGCGAAGCCACCGACATTCTGCATGACCTCTCCGGCGGGGCGCTGGCGAGGGACCGGATCTGGTCCAACGGCGTCCATGCCGTCGACGGCACCTGGAATCTGCACGGCAGGCCGATGACCAACGAAGCGCTTGTGGGAGCCATCACCGCAGGCTGACCACGGCCATCGCGGCCGCTACCGCATCGCGCGGCGGCGGCCGTGACCGAATGCCGACCGCTCACGTCCCCGGCTTCACCAGCCCGAGCTCCGCGAACTTCATCTCCGTCGCCACCACCGCGTTCTCATACACCTCGCCGCGCTCGACGAAGTAGTTGAAGTAGCCGGCCGGCGTCTCCGGCTGGATCTCGACCAGCTCCACGGTCTTGTATTTGGGATCGGTGATGGCGCCGCTCGCGATCAGGTCGTTGATGCGCTTGAGCGCATCGACCTCGGCTTTGTAGCCGACCGAGAACCACATCTCGGTGGTCCAGTCCTGCACCTCGAACCAATTGGCCGGCGCCTGGCCCTGCCACCCCTGTGCGAGCGGGCGGACGGCGAAGACGCGGTCGAAACCGTGCAGCTCGGAAATGATGCTGGCACGGTGATAGGCACCGTCCATCTGTCCCTGCGGCAGCTTGGTGAAGCCGTACAGCGACAGCCACAGCGCCGCCTTGACCGCTTCCGGCGTGATCGGGCGGATGGCGCGCTCGGCCAGCACCTCGGAGGCGTAGCGCAGGTCGCGCTTCGCCGCCGATTGCCGCGCCTTGACGGCATGAGCATTGGGAACCGACTTCTCCGACGGCAGCAGCGCCCGCGCCGCCTCGTTGCCGTAGAGATAGCCGGTGCCGGTCTCGGGATCATAGGTGTTGAACACGACGCCGATCGGCGTGGCGTTGAGCGTCTCCGCCGCGTGCGCGAAGTCGGCCTCGCTGCGCACCGGGACATATTGCTGCGCCGGCCACAGCCGGTCGGCGAGGGCGTTGAACGGGCCGTCGCGCCAATCCGGCCAGGAGACGAGGCGCGCCAGCGCCTCGGCATAGGCGGGACGGAACACCCCGGGATAGCCGAACATCACCGTGCGCAACTGCGACGCCGGATCCCGGTGGCGGTCGGAGGACATCAGCTCGTTGCGCAGATCGAGACCCTGAAGCCACGCCGACAGCACCAGGATCTGGCCGGATGTCGCGGTGACGAGATCCGGCGTCACGCCCCAGGCGCGGGCCGTATCGAGGAAGCCGGCGCCATGGGCGTTCAAGCCGCCCAGCCCGGCCAGCGCAAAGGCCACACGCACGGCTTTCTCCATCAGCAGAGGGATCGGGGAATGCTACCTCAGATTGTTTCTGCGACGCAACCGGCGACGAGACGCGGCGAATTCGAACATCGAACGAAGCGACGCGTTTCGAACATGATCAACGCTCATATCCCGGCGAAACAACGGTGATTCGCGGAAACCTCGCAGCGCCAGGCGGCGGAAAGCTGCAGCCGGCGGCTGTGCGGCCCGTCACAACCTCATGTTGCGCGCGTGCATGAGGCCTCTCCTGTCGATCGGCGGTTGTCCCAACCGCAAAAAGTTACATAACTTGACCGTGCGTGAGAGCAACACCTGTTGTCTATCTGCCATAGTATGGCAATGATTGGTTAACCATATTGAATTACCTTGGTTAACATGGCTCGCGGCAAACAGCCTTCTGTGTCGCATGCGCTTCCGAAGCAGCAGACGCTGCTCGATTGCTTCCTGGAAGCGCAGGCGAAGAGGACGAAGCGTCGACGGCGCTCCGCCGACGCGGCGACCAGCATCGATCCCGCCCGTCCCTTGGAGCCGACCGACGACGCCTCGTCCCGCGACGAGGCCGAACAGACGTCGGCCGAGATCAAGGCCGTCCGCGCGGTGTAAAGTCCGCGCGGCACCGCTTCGGACCGGTGCGCCCCTGCCCTCAGCTCAGCCGAGATGCTTGTGGAAGAACGCCGTGGCGCGGCCCCAGGCGAGCTCGGCGGCCGCGCGGTCGTGCACGGTCATGCGCTGCTCGTTCACGAAGGCATGCTCGGCGTCGTAGCGGTAGAGCTCGAGCGACTTGCCGGCGGCCTTCATCGCCGCCTCGAAGCCGTCCACCAGCGCCGGCGTGCACCAATCGTCCTTGTTGGCGAAATGGGCCTGCAGCGGAATCTTGACGTCGGCGGGCTTGGCTGCCTGCTCCGGCGGAATGCCGTAGAACACGACGCCCGCGGTCAGCTCAGCGATCCGGGTGGCGCCGATGATCGTCACCGCGCCGCCGAGACAGAAGCCGGTGAGGCCGACCTTGGCGCCGTTACGGGCGAGATATTGCGCGGCGCCGCGCACCGTCTGCGTGGTCGCGTCCATGAAATCGAGCGAGTTCATCTCGCGGCCTGCCGCATCCGTGTCGTGATACGGCACCACCGTGCCCTTGTAGAGATCCGGCGCCAGCGCGTTGAAGCCGGCCAGCGCGAACCGGTCGCACATGCCCTTGATCTGATCCTGCAGGCCCCACCATTCCTGGATGACGACGACGCCCGGCGCATTGCCCTGCGCCGCCTTGGCGAGATAGCCCTTGGCCTCCTGGCCGTCGGGGCGCTTGAAGCTGATGAGTGTGCCCATGATGGTCCTCCGCAATTTCTGTTTGGGACGTTGGGAATGCGGTTTACCGCAAATGCGCGTCCGGCGCGACGGGAGGGGATCGGGTTCGCTTCAACGTGACCGCCTTCGTAGCCGGATGTCGCCACGCTCGGCCACGGGTCGCCGCGCTACACCGGCAGCGACCGTGGCGCGAACAGGATCACGGCCATGCCGGCGAGGCAGATCAGGGCGCCGGCGGCGTCCCACAGATCGGGGCGATGGTCTTCGACCAGCCAGCCCCACAGCAGCGCCGACGTGATGTAGATGCCGCCATAGGCGGCGTAGGCGCGGCCGGCGAGCGGGCTGTCGGCGAGGGTCAGCAGATAGGCGAAGCCGGCAAGCGCGACCATCCCCGGCAACAGCCATAGCGGCGAATGGCCGAGCCGCAGCCAAGCCCAGAACGCAAAGCAGCCGCCGATCTCGAGCACGGCGGCGCCTGCGAAGGCCAACAATGACGTCATTGCGTCCCCTCCTCTGCCGCGCCTCGTCAACGCTACGACGGCCAGAGCGGCCAAAAGCAAAAAAGCCCCCAGAGGGGGCTTTTTCAATCGCATGCGGCGATGGCTCGCGCTCCGCTCAATGCGCGGCGGCCCAGACCCGCTTCTTGGTGAAGTACATCAGCCCGGCGAAGATGATCAGGAAGATGAACACCTGATAGCCGAGGCGCTTGCGCGCTTCCATGTGCGGCTCGGCGGTCCACATCAGGAAGGTCGCGACGTCGTGGGCATACTGCTTCACGGTGGCCGGCGAGCCGTCGTCGAACGTCACCTGGCCGTCGGACAGCGGCGGCGGCATCTTGATCGCGTGGCCGGGGAAGTACTTGTTGTAGTACGAGCCCTCCGGGATGGTGACGCCGTGCGGCGGGGTTTCTTCATAGCCCTGCAGCAGCGCGTTGACGTAGTTCGGGCCCTGCTCCTGGAACTGGGTGAAGAAGTCGATCAGGAACCAGGGGAAGCCGCGCTTGTAGGAGCGCGCCTTGGCGATCAGCGACAGGTCCGGCGGAGCCGCGCCGCCATTGGCGGCCCGCGCGGCCTGCTCGTTCGGGAACGGCGCCGGGAAGTAGTCGGCGGGGCGGCCCGGGCGCTCGAACATATCGCCGGCGTCGTTCGGACCATCCTTGATCTTGTACTCGGCGGCGAAGGCGGCCGCCTGGGCGGGCGAGTAGCCGGGACCGCCGGGCTCGGCCAGGTTGCGGAACGCCACATAGTTCAGCGAATGGCAGTTCGAGCAGACTTCCTTGTAGACCTTGAGGCCTCGCTGCACGGCGCCGCGATCGAAGGTGCCGAACGGACCCGCAAACGACCACTTCACCGACGGCGGGTTCTCCTGGCCTTCGCTGGCACGGGCATCGCCCATGCTGCCGGCGAGCAGCGACACCGCGGCGACCAGCGCGATCACGGTCGAGACCATCGGCGCCGCCTTGCGGCCGGACTTCGCCAGCACGTCGTCGGCGATCGAGTTCGGCAGCGGCCGCGGCCGCTCGATGCGGGCGAGCAGCGGCAGCACGATCAGGAAGTAGGCGAAGTACAGCACGGTCAGGATACGGCCGAGCACGACGTAGACGCCCTCCGGCGGCTGCGCGCCGAGATAGCCGAGGCCGACGCAGACGACGACAAAGATCCAGAAGAACTGCTTGCCGAGCGGACGGTACTTGTTCGAGCGGGTCTTGGCCGAGTCGAGCCAGGGCAGGAACACCAGCACGATGATCGCCGCGAACATCGCGATCACGCCGGCGAGCTTGTTCGGCACCGAGCGCAGGATGGCGTAGAACGGCAGGTAGTACCATTCGGGCACGATGTGCGCCGGGGTCACCGCCGGGTTGGCCGGGATGTAGTTGTCGGCGTCGCCGAGATAGTTCGGCATGTAGAAGATGAACCAGGAATAGAAGATCAGGAAGCAGGCGACGCCGAAGAAGTCCTTGATCGTGGCATAGGGCGTGAACGGCACCATGTCCTTCTCGGTCTTCGGCTCGACGCCGGCCGGATTGTTCTGGCCGACCACGTGCAGCGCCCAGACGTGCAGCACGACCACGCCGGCGATCAGGAACGGCAGCAGGTAGTGGAGCGCGAAGAAGCGGTTCAGGGTGGGATTGCCGACGGAGTAGCCGCCCCACAGCAGGGTCACGATGCTCTCGCCGAAATAGGGCACCGCCGAGAACAAATTGGTGATGACGGTGGCGCCCCAGAAGCTCATCTGGCCCCACGGCAGCACGTAGCCCATGAAGCCCGTTGCCATCATCAGGAGATAAATGATGACGCCGAGGATCCAGAGCACCTCGCGCGGCGCCTTGTATGACCCGTAATACAGGCCGCGGAACATGTGGATGTAGACGGCAAGGAAAAACATCGACGCGCCGGAGGCATGCATGTTGCGCAGCAGCCAGCCGTAGTTCACGTCGCGCACGATCAGCTCGACCGACTTGAAGGCCATGTCGGCGTGCGGCGTGTAGTGCATCGCCAGGATGACGCCGGTGACGATCTGCACGCCCAGCATGATCGAAAGGATGGCGCCGAACGTCCACCAGTAGTTCAGGTTCCGCGGCGTCGGATAGGCAACGAAGGACGAGTGGACCAGGCCGATGATCGGAAGTCGTTGCTCGAGCCACTTCAAGGCGGGGTGGCTCGGCTGGTAGTCAGAAGGTCCACTCATGATGCGTTCCTGAAGAAATTATCTTGCACGATCGAGCGTGAGCTCAAGACAAACGTCTGCTCAGCCGATCTGGATCTTGGTGTCGGAAACGAACTGATAGGGCGGGACGGGAAGGTTGAGCGGCGCCGGTCCCTGGCGCACGCGGCCGGAAGCGTCGTACTGCGAGCCGTGGCACGGGCAGAAGAAGCCGTCGTAATTGCCTTCATGCGCGATCGGGATGCAGCCGAGATGGGTGCAGATGCCGATCACGACCAGCCACTGCTCGTGGCCGTCCTTGGTGCGGGACTGGTCGGTCGCCGGATCCGGCAGGCTCGACACCGGCACCGCGCGCACTTCCTCGACCTGCTTCTTGGTGCGGTGGGAGATGTAGATCGGCTTGCCGCGCCAGAACACCTTGATGTCCTGTCCTTCGGCGACGGGCGCGAGATCGACCTCGATCGGCGCACCGGCCGCGATGGTCGAGGCATCGGGGTTCATCTGGGAGATGAAGGGCCACAGGGCGAGCACACCGCCGACTGCCGCGGTAGCGCCCGTGGCGACGAAAAGAAAATCCCGGCGTGTCGGATGATCCGCAGTAGACGCTGTCACGATTCCAACCCTTTCTTCGTTGCAGCCGGTGGAACCGCCCCGCTCGACGTCTGACGATCTCGACCTGGGAGATCACGTGACCGGGAGATCCTGCCGGCGCCCGCGTCCCCCGCGGCGGCAGAAAACGGCTCGCTCCACCGCCCCTGGGGAACAAGCCGTCCAGAATCGTTCTATTGGCACCCTTGCGATACGAGCGCAAGCCCGCTATCGGCCCTGCAGCACGCCATGCACCAATTCCCGCTTCCGAAGCGGACTTTCAGCCTCAGTCTTAAGACCAATTCGCATGCAGATCGCGCTCTATCAGCCCGACATTCCGCAGAACACCGGAACGATTCTGCGCCTCTGCGCCTGCCTCGGGCTCGCGGCCCACATCATCGAGCCGGCGGGCTTTCCGGTGTCCGACCGCCAGTTCCGCCGCGCCGGCATGGACTATCTGGACCAGCTGAATTGGCGGCGGCACGATTCCTGGAGCGCGTTCGAGGCCTGGCGGTCCGGAGCGGGCCATCGCCTGCTGCTGCTGACGACCAGGGCCGCGACCTGCTATCTCGAGGTCAGCTACCGGCCGGACGACATCCTGCTGCTCGGGCGCGAGAGCGCCGGCGTGCCGGACGGCGTGGCGGCAGCGGCCGATGCGCGGTTGCGGATTCCGCTCAAGCCCGGACTGCGCTCGCTGAACGTGGCGATGGCGGCGGCGATCGCCACCGGCGAGGCGCTGCGCCAGACCGGACAATTCGTCCAATTGCAGTCACAAGGAGCCGGAGCGTGAGCTACGCGGTGAAGGAAATCTTCATGACCCTGCAGGGCGAAGGCGCCCAGGCGGGCCGTGCCGCCGTGTTCTGCCGCTTCGCCGGCTGCAACCTGTGGAGCGGCCGCGAGGCCGACCGCGCAACCGCGACGTGCCGGTTCTGTGACACCGATTTCGTCGGCACCGACGGCACGCTAGGCGGCCGTTACGCCAATGCCGCCGACCTGGCCGCGGCCATCGCCGGGCAATGGACAGGCGGGGCGGCCGACCGCTATACGATCCTCACCGGCGGGGAGCCGCTGCTGCAGGTCGATGCCGACCTGATCGAAGCGCTCCACGCCCGCGGCTTCGCGGTCGGGGTCGAAACCAACGGTACGCTCATTCCGCCTGACGGGATCGACTGGATCTGCGTCAGCCCGAAGGCCGGCGCCGAGCTGAACCTGCGGCAGGGCCACGAGCTGAAGCTGGTCTATCCGCAGCAGGGAGCCGAGCCGGAGCGGTTCGACGGCCTCGCCTTCGAGCGCTTCTCGCTGCAGCCGATGGACGGGCCCGAGGCGGCCGCGAACACGGCGCGCGCCATCGATTACTGCCAGCATCATCCGCAATGGCGGCTCAGCCTGCAGACGCACAAGATGATCGGCATCAGATAGGATTGTGACTGACACGATGTGGGAATTGACCAAGTCGTTCACCTTCGAGGCCGCGCATACGCTGCCGATCACGACGCTCGGCGAAGCCAGCCAGGAGATCCACGGCCACTCATTCCGCGCCGAGGTGACGGTGCGGGGCGATGCGACCAATCCCGAGACCGGCATGGTGGTGGATTTCGGCGTGCTGACGCAGCGCCTGGGCGAGATCCAGACCATGCTCGACCACAAGTTCCTGAACAAGATCGAGGCGATCGGGCTGCCGACGCTGGAGAACCTGTCGCGCTTCATCTATGAGCGCGTCCGCTCCATCGGCCATGTCACCAAGGTCAGCGTCCACCGCGACAGCTGCCGCGAGACCTGCACCTATTTCGGTCCGCAGGCCTGATCGATTGTGGTAGGACCGAACCGTAGCGACAACAGCACTGTCACCTCCGGCTGTCATGGACTCTTGACGGCGGGGTGACCGCCAATGTGCCAGGGGGGAGCGTCCATGACCATCGCCGCCATCGAGGATCGCAAGGCCCGCGCCCGCGCCTGGTTCGAGAGCCTGCGCGACCAGATCTGCGCGGCGTTCGAGCGGCTCGAGGACGAGGCGCCGGCTGCGCTCTATCCGCGCGCACCGAGCCGGTTCGTGCGCACGCCGTGGGAGCGCACCGACCATGGCGGCGGGCATGGCGGCGGCGGCGTCATGAGCATGATGCACGGCCGGCTGTTCGAGAAGGTCGGCGTGCACTGCTCGACCGTGCATGGCGAGTTCGCCCCGGAATTCCGCAGCCAGATTCCCGGCGCCTCGGAAGACCCGCGGTTCTGGGCCTCCGGCATCTCGCTGATCGCGCATCTGTGGTCGCCGCACGTGCCGGCGGTGCACATGAACACGCGCTTCGTCGTCACGACAAAAGCCTGGTTCGGCGGCGGCGCCGATCTGACGCCGGTGCTGGACCGCCGCCGCACCCAGGAGGACCCTGACACGGTCGCCTTCCACGCCGCGATGAAAGGTGCCTGCGACGCACACGCGGCTGTCGCCTCCTATGACAAGTACAAGCGCTGGTGCGACGAGTACTTCTACCTGCCCCACCGCAAGGAGCCGCGCGGCATCGGCGGCATCTTCTACGACCATCACGATTCCGGCGACTGGGAGGCCGACCTGGCCTTCACCCAGGACGTCGGCCGCGCCTTTCTCGCCATCTATCCCGAGCTGGTCCGGCGCAATTTCGCCGCGCCCTGGACCGAGGCGGACCGCGAGGAGCAGCTGATCCGGCGCGGGCGCTATGTGGAATTCAACCTGCTTTATGACCGCGGCACCACATTTGGGCTGAAAACCGGTGGCAATGTGGAGTCCATTCTGTCGTCGATGCCGCCTGAAGTGAAATGGCCCTGAAACCCTTGTTTGATTGACCCGTAAGCTCATTATGACCGCCGCCCTGCCCCGCGCCATGCTGATCGACATGGATGACACCATCCTGTCGGCCTATGGCCGTCCCGAGATCGCCTGGAACATCGTCGCCACCGAGTTCGCCGACGAACTCGCGCCGCATACGCCGCAGGCCGTGGCCGCCGCGATCCTGGCCTCCGCGCGCAGCTTCTGGGCGGTCGCGGGCGCGGAGTGGCGGATGAAGCTGATCCAGGCGCGGCAGGAGGTGGTGAAGGGCGGCTTCGCGGCGCTGACCAGCGCCGGCGCCGCCCTGCCGACCGAGCTCGCGATCCGCATCGCCGACCGCTTCACCGGCTATCGCGACGAGCAGATGTTCGTCTTCCCCGGGGCGCACGAGGCGATCGACGCATTCAAGGCGCGCGGCGTCAGGCTGGCGCTCGTCACCAACGGCGAGGCCGGCCAGCAGCGCGCCAAGATCGAGCGCTTCGCGCTGGCGCATCGCTTCGACCACATCCAGATCGAGGGCGAGCACGGCTTCGGCAAGCCGGAGGAGCGCGCCTATTGGCATGCGATGGAGCGGCTCGGCGTCGGCCCGGACGACACCTGGATGATCGGCGACAATCTCGAATGGGAGATCGTCGCGCCGCAGCGGCTCGGCATCTATTCGATCTGGATCGACGTCCATGGCGACGGCCTGCCCGAAGGCACCGACGTCAAGCCCGACCGCATCATCCGCTCGCTGACCGAGCTGGTGCCGGCCTGAGCGTTAGCCCGTCGTTCACCTTGACGGGACACGCGCCTTTAACCGCGCGCGCCGTTCGTGCCCTCCCCCGTTGACCTGCGGCCTGCCCGTAACCGAATCGAAATTCGCACAAGCGTCTATTCGCTGCGGGGCTTGGAGGGGAATAGGCGCCAGTCCTTGCGCGCCGCTTCGACCGATCGCAAGCCGGTTCGAGCAGCGTCGGTGTCATGGCTCTCAATCTGCCGCAGATCTCCCTGGGCGTGTCGATCAAGAACTCGCTCCTGACGTCCGTCTTCCTGCTGCTGGCGATCCTCGCCGGCGTGTCGGTCATGGCGACGATGCGGCTGTCGGCGCTGCAGGACGCGATCGAGAACATCAACCGCGACCGGCTGCCGAAGATTCACACCCTGGGTGATCTCAACGTCAGCATCGCCCACACCCATCTCGTCGCGATCCGCGCAGCCCTCTCCACCGCGGCCGAGCCACGCGCCGCGTCCGAGCAGGAGCTGAGACGCCGCACCACCGACGTCGATGCGAAGATCGCGCGCTTCCAGGACACGATCGGCACCGACGCGCCGTTGAAGATGGCGTTCGACGAGTTCGTCAACAAATGGGACCTGTACCAGAAGCAGCAGGCGGTGATGCTCGAGCCGGAGGTCGGGGCGAGCCGCGACCGCCTGGAGCATGTCGTCAACATCGAAACGCCGCCGGTCTTCCAGGCCGTGGTCGATGCAATCGGACACGGCATCAGGCTCGCCGACCATCGCGCCGACAGCGCGATCGAGAGCGCGACGCTGGATGCCCAGGTGTTTCGCCTGGTGCTGTGGTCGGTCAACGGCGTCAGCGTGCTGATCGGGCTGGCGACGCTGCTGTTCGTCGTCCACGATGTCTCGATGCCGATCTTCCGCATCACCCGCAGCATGGAGGCGATCGCCAGGGGCGAGCTGCAGACCGAGATTCCCTATGCCGGCCACAGCAACGAGCTCGGCATGATGGCGCGGGCGCTGGCCGTGTTCCGCAAGAGCCTGGTCGAGAACGAACGCCTGAACGCGGCGACACGAACCCTGTCGGAGCTCAGCGAATGGCTGCAATCGGCCAAGTCCGAGAGCGAGCTCTACGGGATGATCTCGACCGTGCTCGGCGGACTGATGCCGGAATGCACGGGCGCGCTCTACATCTACGCCGACAGCCGCGACGTGCTCGAACTGGCCGCCGAATGGAACGGCACGCTGCCCACCCGGACCCTGCACCCCGACGATTGCTGGAGCCTGCGCCGCGGCCATGTCTACGTCCATGGCACGAGCGAGGTCGAATTCCGCTGCGACCACGTGCACCACGAGACCAATGAGAACTACTGCTGCATTCCGATCCTGGCCCATGGCGAGACCGTCGGACTGCTGCATGTCGCCTACAATTTCGACGACCGCGACACCGCGGCCGAGGCCAAGGCGCGCTTCGCCGATCGGGCTCGTCTCGCGCTCGCTTGCGCCGAGCACCTGTCGATTGCCATCGCCAACATGAAGCTGCGCGAAGGCCTGCGTGACCAGTCGCTACGCGATACGCTGACCGGGCTGAACAATCGCCGCTATCTGATCGAGACGGCACGCCGCGAACTGCTGCGCGCCGCGCGCAATCAGACGCCGCTGAGCGTGGTGACCTTGGACATCGACCACTTCAAATCGTTCAACGACAATCACGGTCACGAAGCCGGCGACACCGTGCTGCGCCATGTCGGCGAGATCCTCAAGGCCACGTTCCGCGGCGACGACGTGCCCTGCCGCCTCGGCGGCGAAGAGTTCGTCGTGATGCTGCCGAACTGCGGAATCGAGGAAGCCGCGCTGCGCGCCGAGGAGTTGCGCACCCGCGTCGAAGCGCTCAACATCAGCTATGGCGAAGGCATGCTGCCGCGGGTGACGATCTCGGTCGGCGTCGCCGCCTATCCCGAGGCTGGCCTCGACCTGACGGAGATCCTGCGCGTGGCCGACGGGGCGCTGTACCGCGCCAAGCACAAGGGCCGCAACCGGGTCGAGCTCGCCTCGGGCGGCATGGTGCCGCCGCTCGACGAGGTGACGAACCGGGCCGTCGCCGCGCTCGATGCCATCGTGGCACGTGCGGAGACCGACACCATCACGCCATCCGATCGGGAGACGGGCCAGCAGGTGGCCTGACGCCGGAAAGCTACCCCGCCGGCAGCAGGTGTCGCAGCGCCGACGCGATCATCACGCCGCCGCCGGTGATGACGGCGGCATCGAGGATGGCCGCGTGGATGTGCACCGGCATGCGGGCGACGAAGGCCTTGGCAAGGAACGCGCCGGGCACCGCGACCGCGCCGATCAGCAGCGCGAAGGCCAGCACTTGCGCCGTGACGACGCCTGCCAAACCGAACACCGAGATCTTGATGACGCCCGTCGCGACCGAGATCATCGCGTCGGTGGCGATGACCGCGGCGCCTTCGAGGCCGGCGGCCATCAGCAGCGACAGCAGGATCACGCCGGAGCCGGAGGTGCCGCCGACCAGCACGCCATAACCGACCGCGCCGGCAGCAAGCCCGCCATTGCCGATCCTGACCTCGCGCTTGCGCAGGATCCGCCGCAGCGGAACGCTCATGATCAGCATCGTGCCGATCACGAAGGCCGCGCCGGCATTGGTCAGCCGGGTGTAGCCGTAGGCGCCGAGCGCCGTCGTGAGCGCGGCTGCCGCGATCACGATTCCGGCGCGGGTACGGTCGGCATGGCTGACATAGGCGACGACACGGCTGAGATTGGTGAGAATCGCCGAGATCGCGATGATCGGCACCACCGGCTCGGCCCCGACCATCGGCACCAGCACGAGCGGCATGAGGGCGCCCGTGCCGTAGCCGGCAAGACCGCCGATGATGGAAGCGAACAGAGCGACGGAAGCGACGAGCAGGAGTTGCAGCAGCGAAATGTCGGCAAAGCCTGCCAGAAAATTCATGAACGTCCGTCGCGGTTGACGCGCGCCGCCGCCTGGTCGGCGATCGCGTTCAGAGATGCCTCGTCGAGCGGAAAGTCCGCCGCGAGCCAGGCATCTTCTGCGAGGGTGAGCACATGACCAAGAAGCGGTCCCTCCGCAACCCCTCGCGCGATGAAATCGGCCGCCTTCAACGGCAATTTCGGCGGCGTGAAGCGCTGCGGCAACAGCGCACGCTCGCGCCAGCGCCGGTCGTCGCGATCGCGCGCCCGCGCCCAGCCGAGCATCAGCCGGTCGCGATAGACGGTCTCGCCGAGACGATACAGCAGACGCCGGACCCGCGCCTCGTCGGCGGAAGCGAACCGCCACCAGCGATGGCCCATGCCGTCGAGCGCCTTGGTCTCGGCATTGGAGAGCTTCAGTCTGACGCCGAGACGGCGCGCATCCTCGGTCACGGCGACCGCAAGCGCAGCGAGACGGCGGACCGCGTTCGGCGGCAGCTCCAGCTCGCGCTCGATGCCGATCATCGCGGCGAACGGACCGAGATAGGCGACACCGCCGAGGATCGCCGTCAGCAACCCGCCATCCGCCATCGCCGTGACCGCGCCGACCGCGCCGTCGGTGACGAGCAGCTTCAGCATCTCCATGCGCACGCGCTCGGCCGACAGGGAGGCGAACCCGGCACGGCCGGCGATGCAGGCCAGATAGCCGTCGCGATCAGGGGCGCCATGACCGAATGCCGAATGGATGCGGAAGAAGCGCAGGATGCGTAAGTAATCCTCGGCGATGCGCTGGGCGGGATCGCCGATGAAGCGCACGCGGCGCTGGGCGATGTCGGCGAGGCCGCCGACGTGATCATGCACCACGCCATCGGGCCCGACGGACAGCGCATTGATGGTGAAGTCGCGCCGGTGCGCGTCGCCGACCCAGTCGCGGCCGAACTCGACCTTGGCCTTGCGGCCGAAGGTCTCGGTGTCCTCGCGCAGGGTGGTGACCTCGAACGGATGCCCCTCGAGCACGAGGGTCACGGTGCCATGGTCGATGCCGGTCGGCACGCTCTTGATCGACGCCGCCTTGGCGCGCCGGAGCACCTCCGCCGGCAGCGCCGTGGTCGCGATGTCGATGTCGCCGATGGCGATGCCGAGCAGCGCATTGCGCACGGCGCCGCCGACCACCCGCGCCTCCTCGCCGTCGCAATTGAGCAGCGCAAGCACGCGCGCGGCGGGACCAGACGAGAGCCAGGGCGCGTGCAGCACCCGCGCGCCGGTCATTTCTCGACCCCTGGAACGAGCCTGCCGTTCTCGACATGAGCGGGGACGTAGGTCGAACGCGGCGGCGCGCCGGAGAATTCGGCGACCAGGACCAGACTTGCAATCACCAACACCAGCGCCGCCACCGTCAATTTTGTGATCAGATGAAAGGGCCAGCTGGCCGGCACCAACAGCCCCGATTTGGTCGCGAGCAAGAACAACACATAAACCGCAAAAGGAATGAGGAAAATTCCGATTTCCGTCAACACGCCACGGATCATGGCCGGCATATCCGTTCGTACAAGACCCGAAGGATGCCGGCTGTGGCGCCCCATATGTAGCGCTCGGCGAACGGCATCGCGTAATACGAGCGCTCCATGCCGCGAAACTCCTTGGAATGCAGCTGATGATTGGCGGGGTCCATCAGGAAGGCCAGCGGCACCTCGAAGGCGTCGTCGACCTCGCCCTCGTTGATCTTGAGCGTGAATCCGGGCCGCACCCGCGCCACCGTGGGCAGGATGCGGAAGCCGAAGGCGGTGCCGTAGACGTCGAGATAGCCGATCGGGTCGACGAAGCTGCGGTCGAGCCCGACCTCCTCCTCGGCCTCGCGCAGGGCGGCATCGAGCGGCGAGGCATCGGTGACGTCGATCTTGCCGCCGGGAAAGGCGATCTGTCCGGCATGGCTCGAGAGGTTCGGCGAGCGCTGGGTCAAAAGGACCGTCGGCTCGGGATGGTCGACCACCGGGATCAGCACTGCCGCGGGGCGGATCGGCTGCTCGCGGGAGATGATCTCGAGCATGCGGTCGGTGCCGGAATCTCCGCTGGCCGGAATGACATCGGGATCGAGCAGGGCCTGCGGAACGTCGAAGCCCAGCCGCGCGCGGCCCCGCGCGAAGAAATCCGCTGAATTGAGCACAGCGGCGGCCCCGTTCCTCACCATGGGCTGGTTCAAAGCGCCGCCCTCACCTCTTCTGCATCGGCCATGGGGAAGAACGCGCCGCCGGACCCCACGCCGAACATGACACGCCCATCGATCATCCGCTCCTCACCCATGTCAACAAGCTCGTAGTAGAGCGCCCGCGTCACCTTGGCCCAGAGATCGGCTCGCACATGCAGATAGGGCGTCAGGCCGCCGCTCTCGCCGGGCTCGAAGCGCAGGCGGTGCTCGGCATCGCACCCGACCCAGTCGTCGACATTGGTGCGGAAATGCAGCGACGGCCCGCGCGCATCGCTCTCCGTCCGCATTTCTACGGCCGTGAAGGGGACATCATCGACGCGGATGCCGACCTTCTCCACCGGCGTGACCAGGAAATAGCGATCACCCTCGCGCTTGAGGATCGTCGAGAACAGTCGCACCAGCGCCGGCCGACCGATTGGCGTGCCCATGTAGTACCAGCTACCATCACCGCCGATTCGCATGTCGAGATCGCCGCAGAATGGCGGATTCCACAAATGCACCGGCGGCAGTCCTCTTGCGGATGTGCCAGCCTGCGTTGCCGCCGACGTCAGCCGATCGAGTCCGTTGACGGTGCCGAGTGCGTTGTCGGTGGTCTGCCCTTGCTTCGCCATGGTTTGCCTTGAGTTTGCGTCCACCTTGGCACGATTGGTGCAAGATTCCATCGCCGTCGTCTGTGCAAAAGTTCCTGGCGGCCCTGCAGGTCATGTAAGGTCGCCATAACGTGATGCCGTCAATACCCCGTAATGCCGATAATATGGGGATAGTTTAACTCAACGAATACAGCGCCTTCGCATAGATTGGCATCCGCTTCCCCGGCAAACTGGAGCGGAACGTCCGTCCGAAAGTTGAAGATGCGGGGCAGAAGGAGCGACGGAATGGCTGAGAGTGCCGAGAAGCTCGAGGATGCGATCGTCCGGTCGGCCGAACAGGTCTCCGGCCAGATCCGAGCGGCAAAGGATGCGATTTCCAGCGTCATCTTCGGCCAGGACCGCGTCGTGGAGAACACGCTGGTGACCATCCTGTCCGGCGGCCACGCGCTGCTGATCGGCGTCCCCGGCCTTGCCAAGACCAAGCTGGTCGAGACCCTGGGCGTCACGCTCGGCCTCGATGCCAAGCGCATCCAGTTCACGCCGGACCTGATGCCGTCGGACATCCTCGGCGCCGAGGTGCTGGACGAGAGCGCCGGCGGCAAGCGCTCGTTCCGCTTCATCGCCGGCCCGGTGTTCGCGCAGCTCCTGATGGCGGACGAGATCAACCGCGCCAGCCCGCGCACGCAGTCGGCCTTGCTGCAAGCCATGCAGGAGCAGCACATCACCGTTGCAGGCGCCCGTCATGACCTGCCCAAGCCCTTCCACGTGCTCGCGACCCAGAATCCGCTCGAGCAGGAAGGAACCTATCCGCTGCCCGAGGCGCAGCTCGACCGCTTCCTGATGGAGATCGACGTCGACTATCCCGATCGCGACGCCGAGCGCCGCATCCTGTTCGAGACCACCGGCGCCGAGGAGAGCGCCGCCAAGGGCGCGATGACGGCCGATGCGTTGATCGCGGCCCAGCGCCTGGTGCGGCGCCTGCCGGTCGGCGATTCCGTGGTCGAGGCGATCCTGTCGCTGGTCCGCTCGGCGCGTCCCGGTCCGGAGGCCGGCGAGGCCGGCAAGCTGATCGCCTGGGGCCCCGGTCCGCGCGCCAGCCAATCGCTGATGCTCGCGGTGCGCGCGCGCGCGCTGCTCGACGGCCGCCTCGCGCCCTCGATCGACGACGTGCTCGATCTCGCCGAGCCCGTGCTCAAGCACCGCATGGCGCTGACCTTCCCGGCGCGCGCCGAGGGACGCACCATTCCGGACGTGATCCGCCAACTGAAGAGCCGGATTGGCTGATGGCCGCAGCGACGGGGCACGCCGACAAGGAAATTCTCGCGATACGGCGTGCCGATGGCGAAAGCCGGACGCTGGCATCGTCGCTGCCGCGTCTCGTGCTGGAAGCGCGCCAGATCGCCGCCAACGTGATCCATGGTCTGCATGGCCGTCGTCGCGCCGGCTCCGGCGAAAGCTTCTGGCAATATCGCCGCTTCGTTTCCGGCGAGCCGTCGCAGCGCGTCGACTGGCGCCGCTCTGCGCGCGACGATCATCTCTATGTCCGCGAGCAGGAATGGGAGGCCGCGCACACGGTGTGGATCTGGCCCGACCGCTCGCCCTCGATGGCGTTCGCGTCGAAAGGCGCGCGCGACAGCAAGCTCGAGCGCGCCCTGATCGTGACCTTCGCCCTGGCCGAGCTGCTGGTCGCCGGCGGCGAACGCGTCGGCATTCCCGGCCTGATCAATCCGACCGCGAGCCGCAACGTGATCGACCGCATCGCGCAGGCGATGCTGCACGATGAGGCGGTCAGGCCCAGCCTGCCGCCCTCCTTCGTCCCCTCGGCGCTCGCCGAGATCGTCGTGCTGTCCGACTTCTGGTCGCCGATCTCGGAGATCAGCACCATGCTGGCCGGCCTGTCCGCGTCGGGCGCACACGGCACGATGGTGCAGGTGGTCGATCCCGCCGAGGAGACCTTCCCCTATTCCGGCCGCGTCGAGTTCGTCGAGCCGGAAGGCGGCGAGGTGATCACCGCCGGCCGCGCCGAGAGTTGGGCGCAAGACTACGTCGCCCGCGTGGCGCTGCATCGCGACCAGATCCGCGCCGAGACCGGCAGGCTCGACTGGCTGTTCACCACCCACACCACCAGCCGCTCGGCCGCCGAGCTGCTGCTGTTCCTGCACGCCGGCATGACGACCGCGAAGGTCGGCGCGCGCGGCGGCGTCAAAGTGGGCGCTGGCCCCGGAGGGCTCGGCGCATGATGGGCCTGCCGCTGTCGTTCGCCGAACCGCTGCTGCTGACCGGCCTCGTCAGCCTGCCGGTGCTGTGGTGGCTGCTGCGGGTGATGCCGCCGCGGCCGCGCCGGATCGAGTTTCCGCCGACCCGCCTCCTGTTCGACATCACGCCCAAGGAAGAGACACCGTCGCGCTCGCCGTGGTGGCTGACCCTGCTGCGGCTGATCGCGGCGGCGCTCGTGATCTTCGCCGCGGCCGGCCCGATCTGGAATCCGCGCACCGAGGCCGTCGGCAGCAAGGCGCCGCTGGTGCTGCTGCTCGACGACAGCTGGAGCGCGGCCGCAAGCTGGGACACCCGCATCAGGGCCGCCGACGAGATCATCGCCAATGCCGATGCCGACCGCCGCGGCGTCGCGCTGCTGCCGCTGTCGGAGCCCGCGCGTGACCTCACCTTGATGGCGGCCGGCGCGGCGCGCGTCGCGCTGCGCCAGATCACGCCCAAGGCCTACACGACCGAGCGCGCCGATGCGCTGCCGCAGCTCGATCGCTTCCTGAAGGCGACCGGCGATGCCGAGATCATGTGGTTCTCCGACGGCGTCGATCCCGGCCGCGGCAGCGAGTTCGTGACGGGTCTCGCTAAGACCATCGGCGACCGCAGCCTGACGGTGTTCGAAGGCGGCACGCCCTCGCCGCTGGCGCTCGCCGGTGCCGAGAACGCCGCCGCCAAGATGACGGTGAAGGTGCTGCGCGCCGATCTCTCCGTTCCCGGTGGCATCGTCCGCGCGCTCGATGCCAAGGGCTCGCCGCTCGGCGAGGCACAATTCAGCTTCGCCGCCGGCGCGCACGACGCCGAGGCGAGCTTCGACCTGCCGGTCGAGCTGCGCAACGACATCACGCGGCTGGAGATCGCGGGCGAGCGCTCGGCTGGAGCCGTACAGCTGCTCGACAAGCGCTGGCGCCGCCGCGCCGTCGGCATCGTCTCCGGCGCCACCAGCGACACCGCGCAGCCGCTGCTCGCCCCGACCTTCTACCTCACCCGCGCGCTGTCGCCGTTCGCCGATCTCCGGCTCGGCGACCGCGGTGCGCCGCAGCAGGTCATCACGCAATTCCTCGACCAGAAGGTGCCGATGATCGTGATGGCCGATGTCGGCACGCTGTCTCCGGAGTTGCGCGACCGGCTCAACGGCTGGATCGAGAACGGCGGCGTGCTGGTCCGTTTCGCCGGACCGCGCCTCGCGCAAGGCGACGACGATCTCGTGCCGGTCAAGCTGCGCCGCGGCGGCCGCACGCTCGGCGGCAGCCTGACCTGGGAGAAGCCGCAGCATCTGGCAGCGTTTGCTGCCGACGGCCCGTTCGCCGGCATCACCGTGCCGAAGGACGTCACCGTCAACCGCCAGGTCCTCGCCGAGCCCGACGCCGTGTTGGCGACCAAGAGCTGGGCATCGCTGGAGGACGGCACGCCGCTCGTCACCGGCGAGCATCGCGGCAAAGGCCTGATCGCGCTGTTCCACGTCAGCGCGGACATGCGCTGGTCCGATCTGCCGATGTCCGGCGCGATGGTCGAGATGCTCCGCCGCATCGTCGACATGTCCGGCTACACCTCGACGCCGGGACCGGGTCCCGCTGGCGAGACCGCCAAGGCCACGCTGGCGCCGCTGCACATCCTCGACGGCTTCGGCGCCTTCGGACCGCCGCCTTCGACCGCCAAGCCGCTGCCGGCCGATTTCAACGACCGGGCTTCGCTGGATCATCCGCCCGGATTCTATGGCCCAGCCGAGGGACCCACCGCAGTGAACACGCTGAGCCCCGCCGATCGCATTCTTCAGCTCGACACGTCGGCGCTGCGCGCCAACCGCGCCAGCTACACCACCGCCGAGCCGCGCGATCTCCGGGGCATCCTGCTGTCGACCGCACTGCTGCTTTTCCTGATCGACGCGGTCATCGTCGCTCTCCTCGGCGGCGCGCTGGCCTCGCTCGCACGGCGGCGACGTGCAGCACCCGCGTCCATCGCGCTTGCGGTGCTTGCAACCGGCGCCCTGCTCGCCGTCGCAATGCCGACCACCGCGCGCGCCGATGCGGCAAGCGATGATTTCGCGATGCGCGCGGTGTCGCAGACGCGGCTTGCCTATGTCGTGACCGGCAATGCCGACGTCGATTCCATCGTCAAGGCCGGGCTGACCGGACTGACCTTGTTCCTGGCGCAGCGGACTGCGCTCGAAGCCGGCGATCCCGTCGGCGTCGATCCCGCCCATGACGAGCTTGCCTTCTTCCCGCTGATCTACTGGCCGATCGTGCCGGGCGTGCCGAAGCCGCCGCAGGACGCGATCAACAAGATCGATGCCTACATGAAGCAGGGCGGCACAGTGATCTTCGATACCCGCGACGCGGTCGAGGCGCCCCCCGGCGAGAACGGCGCGCAGCAGACCCCGGGCATGCAGTCGCTGCGCGAGATCCTGTCGTCGCTCGATGTGCCCGAGCTCGAGCCGGTGCCGCGCGAGCACGTGCTGACCAAGACGTTCTACCTGCTGCGCGACTTCCCCGGCCGCTTCACCACAGGACAGACCTGGGTCGAGGCGCTGCCGAAGGACGAGGACGAGGACAGCGCCTCGCGCCCGGCGCGCGGCGGCGACGGTGTCTCGCCGATCATCATCACCTCCAACGATCTGGCCGGTGCCTGGGCCATCCGCCCCGACGGCCAGGCCATGCTGCCGATGGTTCCGGGCGAGCCGCGGCAGCGCGAATTCGCCTTCCGCGCCGGCGTCAACATCGTGATGTACACGCTGACCGGCAACTACAAGGCTGATCAAGTGCACGCACCGGCGCTGATCGAACGGCTCGGGCAATGAAATTAGCTGTGCGCGAAGGTCGCGCCAAACCCATAGCCGTCATGGCCGGGCTTGCCCCGGCCATCCACGACCAGCGGCGCACGCTGCGCGACGTGGATGCCCGGCACGAGGCCGGGCATGACGACAACTGCGAGTTTGCCTCATGAACTACGGCATCGCGTTCACACCTCTGGTCCCGCCGATCGTGCTGTGGCTCGCGATCGGCGCGATCGTCGTCATCGCGGCGCTGCTGTTGCTCGGCCGCTCGCGTTCGGCCTGGATCCGCGTCACCGCGCTGGCCTTGATCGCGCTCGCGCTGGCCAATCCGCAGTTCACGCGCGAGGACCGCGAGCCGCTGAGCTCGGTCGCCGCCGTCGTGGTCGACAAGAGCCCGAGCCAGAATTTCGGTGACCGCAACAAGCAGACCCAGGCGGCCCAGGAGTCGCTGGTCGACAGCCTGAAGAAGATCAAGGGCCTCGAGGTCCGCGTGGTCGATGCCGGCCAGGCGGACGGCGAGACCGACGGCACGCATCTGTTCAGCGCGCTGACATCGGCCCTGTCGGACGTCCCCGTCGATCGGGTCGCGGGCGCCTTCATGATCACTGATGGCCGCGTGCACGACATTCCCGGCAACCTCGCCGCGCTCGGCTTCCAGGCTCCGCTGCAGGCCCTGATCACGGGCCAGAAGGCCGAGCGTGACCGCCGCGTCGCGATCACCGCGGCCCCTCGTTTCGGCATCGTCGGCCAGCCCCAGACCATCAGCTTCCGGCTCGATGATCAGGGCATCGCGGGCGCCAGCGCGAAGGTCGTGATCCGCCGCGACGGCGAGGTCATCAGCGAGCGCACCTTGACCAGCGGCCAGGCTGCCAATGTCGACGTCGACGTCAAGCACGAAGGTCAGAACATCGTCGAGATCGAAGCCTCGCCGCTCGACAACGAGCTGACCCTCGTCAACAACCGCGCGGTGGTCTCGATCGATGGCGTCCGCGACAAGCTGCGCGTGCTGCTGGTGTCGGGCGAGCCGCATTCGGGCGAGCGTACCTGGCGCAACCTGTTGAAGTCAGACGCCAGCATCGATCTCGTCCACTTCACGATCCTCCGGCCACCGGAGAAGCAGGACGGCACCCCGATCAACGAGCTGTCGCTGATCGCGTTTCCGACCCGCGAGCTGTTTCAGCAGAAGATCAACGAATTCCAGCTGATCATCTTCGACCGCTATGCCCGCCAGGGCGTGCTGCCGGTCGCCTATTTCGACAACATCGCGCGCTACGTGCGCAATGGCGGCGCGGTGCTGGTCTCGGCCGGCCCGGACTACGCCTCCAACACCAGCATCTGGCGCACACCGCTCGACTCGGTGCTGCCCGCCGAGCCGGTCGGCGTCACCGAGAAGCCGTTCTATGCGCATCTGTCCGACGCCGGCAAACGGCATCCGGTGACGCGCGGCCTCGAAGGCTCGGGCTCCGAGCCGCCGCGCTGGAGCCGCTTCTTCCGCACCGTCGAGACGCGCAATGCGGTCAGCCCGCCGGTGATGACCGGCGCCGACGGCAAGCCGCTCTTGCTGCTGTCGCGCTTCGGCGCCGGCCGCGTCGCGCTGCTGCTATCCGACCACATCTGGCTGTGGGCGCGCGGCTACGAGGGCGGCGGTCCGCATCTCGACCTGCTCCGACGCACGTCGCACTGGCTGATGCAGCAGCCTGACCTGGATGAGGAGGCGCTGCGACTCCAGATCCAGGGCAAGGATCTCGCCGTCATCCGCCAGACCATGGGCGACACCGTGCCGCCGGTCACCGTGACTTCGCCGTCCGGCCAGACGCGTGAGCTGACGTTGAGCCAGGGCGATCCCGGCGAATGGCGCGCGACCTTGCCGGCCAACGAGCTCGGCCTGTGGCAGGCCACGGACGGCACCTTGAAGGCGCTCATCAATGTCGGCCCGACCAATCCGAAGGAATTCTCCGAGGTCACTTCGACCACCGAGACGCTGAAGCCGCTGGCACAGGCCACCGGCGGCGACGCCCGCCGCATCGCCGACGGATCCGGCATCGACATGCCGCGCATCGTCCCCGTCAGGTCATCGACGCTGTTCAGCGGCGACGGCTGGATGGGCGTGCGGATGCGCGACGCCAGCGTCGTCAAGGGCGTCGGCGTGCTGCCGATGTTCGCCGGCGTGATCGGCCTGTTGCTGCTGCTCGGCGCGCTCGCCGCCACCTGGCTGCGCGAGGGTCGCTGACACAACGACACGAGCACGCGCCACCGCCTCGTGCGACGTGGCGCGAAGGGCACAGCGACGGGGATTCCACCCGCCGTCGCAGTGCGCTGATTGACAGGTGTGAAGCCCCCTTGCGATGTTACATTGTAACAACGGCTGAGCCTTTCGGCCGAACGGGGATGGCCTATTCACATGTGCCAGAGCTGGCGATGAGCTGGTTTCGCGCGAACATCAAGGATGTCTCGCGGCTGGCGCTGTTTGCGCTGGTGCTGCAATTCGCGCTCGCGTTCGGCCATGTCCATTGGCTTTCCGCGCAGGCGCTGGACGGCGGCCGGATCACGACCGCGCAGGCCCATACCGGCTCCTCTCCCGCAAGCCAGGACCCCGACCAGAAGCCCTCCGCTGACGGATGCGCCATCTGCGCCGTCATGGCGATGGCGCAATCGATCCTGCTGTCGCCAGCGCCCGTTCTGACGCCTCCTGAAGCGGTCGCATTCCGGCTGCCCGATGCGATCACCGCCACTGTCGCGGCCGTCGTCGTCGACACCGCCTTCCAGCCGCGCGCTCCTCCCACCGCCTGATCTGAGCCGCTCGAAACGCTGCCCCGCTGCGCGAGCGCACGGCGGCCGCGTGCAGGAATGGGTCCGTCGCAACCCGACGGCAGGCGCATCCCGCCAGCAACGAAAGACGTGGGACGCCTGATCAGGATCAGGAATTGAAAGATGTTGTCGAGAGCCTTGATGTCGGGCTGCAGCGCCGCAGCCTTGTTGTGCGTTTTGGGTGCGCCCGCGCGCGCTGACGATCCGGCGAAGCCGGCGGCCGAACTGCCCGAGGTCACAGTGACCGCACCGAGCCCGATCCGTGCCCGCAAGCCGGTGGTGCCGCGGCCCAATCCCACCGCGCGCGTGGCGCGCAGCGGCCCACGCACGCCGGCGCCCGCGCGCGAGGCACAGACCGCGCCGCCCCCGCCGCAGCAGGGCGTGACGCCCATCATCACCGACCAGTTCGCGACCGTCACGGTGGTGCCGAACGAGGAGCTGCGCCGCTCCGGCGCGGCAACGCTCGGCGATCTCCTGAATTCCAAGCCGGGCATCACCGGCTCGAGCTTCGCGCCGGGCGCATCGAGCCGGCCGATCATCCGCGGCCTCGACGTCAACCGCGTCGGCATCGTCGAGAACGGCATCGGCGGCGGCGGTGCGTCCGATCTCGGCGAAGATCATTTCGTGCCGATCGATCCGCTCACCAGCGACCAGATCGAGGTCGTCCGCGGCCCCGCGGCGCTGCGCTACGGCTCGACCTCGATCGGCGGCGTCGTGAGCGCCACCAACAACCGCATTCCCAATGCGGTGCCGACCTGTTCGACAGCGCCGTTCCAAACCTATGGCCTGCCGGCGAGCGCGCCGGCCGTGGGCAGCGCGCCTTGCGTCACCGCGGAAACGCGCACCTCGTTCAGCTCGGTCGACCGCGGCGTCGAGGGCGGCGTGCTGCTCGATGCCGGCGGCGGCAATTTCGCTGTCCATGCCGATGCCTACGGCCGCAAGACCGGCGACTACTCCATTCCCGGCTACCCCTATCTGTTCGACCAGACCCGCCCGGTGAACGGCCGGCAGCCGAACTCCGCCGTGCAGAACGATGGCGCCTCGCTCGGCGGCAGCTACTTCTTCTCAGGCGGCTTCGTCGGCGCTGCGATCACGCAGACCGATGCGCTCTACCACATCCCCGGCATCGACGGCGCCGACAGCCGGACGCGGATCGACGCGCACCAGACCAAGATCACCGCCAAGGGCGAGTACCGCCCGGACTCCGCGGCGATCGACGCCATCCGCTTCTGGGCCGGCGCGACCGACTATCGGCACAACGAGGTCGGCCTCGCCGACCCCGCCGATCCGACCACCGACGGCGTGCGCCAGACCTTCACCAACCGCGAGCAGGAAGCGCGCGTCGAGATGCAGATGATGCCCGTCAATCTGCGCTTCGCCACGCTGACATCAGCCTATGGCGTGCAGGCCGGACACCAGGAGCTGAATGCGCCGAGCCCCGACAATCCCGGCTCGGTGTTCAACGGACTGTTCGGCCCCAACACCAACAACCGCGTCGCCGGCTACGTCTTCAACGAGTTCGCCTTCACACCGGCGACCAAGGCGCAGGTCGCAGCCCGCATCGAGCACGTCTCATTGAACGGCTCCACGCCGAACTTCCCGGTCGACTATCTGCCGGACGGCACGCCACAGGCCAACATCGCCCGCAATCCGTCGTACACGCCGAAGAGCGCGAGCGTCGGCCTGTTGCAGAACCTGCCGGGCGATCTCGTGGCGAGCGTCACCGCGCAATATGTCGAGCGCGCGCCGAAGCCAGCCGAGCTGTTCTCGCGCGGCGGCCATGATGCGACCGCAACCTTCGACATCGGCAATCCGAACCTGACCATCGAGACGGCCAAAACCGTCGAGGCCGGACTGCGCAAGGCCACCGGCCCTTTCCGCTTCGAGGCCACCGCCTACTACACGCAGTTCAGCAACTTCATCTATCGGCGGCTGACCGGCGTGATGTGCGGCGACGATTTTGCCTCCTGCGGCACCATCGGCGCCGGACTGAACCAGGCGGTCTACTCGCAGCGCAACGCGCTGTTCCGCGGCTTCGAGTTCCAGAGCCAGTTCGATGTCGCTTCGCTCGGCACCGGCATCTGGGGCATCGAGAACCAGTTCGACGTCGTCCGCGCCACCTTCGCGGACGGCACCAATGTGCCGCGGATTCCGCCGATGCGCGTCGGCGGCGGCCTGTTCTGGCGCGACGCCAACTGGCTGACCCGCATCAATCTGCTGCACGCCTTCGCGCAGAACGATATCGCGCCGATCGCGGAGACGCCGACGCCAGGCTACAACCTGCTCAAGGCCGAGGTCAGCTATCGCACCAAACTCGATCCGAACATGTTCGGCGCGCGCGAGATGCTGGTCGGCATGGTCGGCAACAATCTGTTGAACGAGAAGATCCGCAACTCCGTGTCCTACACAAAGGACGAGGTGCTGCTGCCCGGCATCGGCGTGCGGATCTTCGCCAATCTGAAGTTCTGAGTGCGAGGTCCTCACCTCGCCCCGCTTGCGGGGAGAGGTCGGATTGCATCGCCAGATGCAATCCGGGTGAGGGGGACTCTCCGCGAGGTTTGTGCGTGTGGCGGCCGCCATTGGCGCTAACTTACCAAATTAACGCTTGGTATTCTCGTTTTCTTGGCGGCTCTTGGAGATGGCGTTGAA
>NZ_JBNPUM010000015.1:0-140649 GCF_051168175.1 Bradyrhizobium sp. HKCCYLRH2047 | reverse complement strand
CAAAAACCCACAACAGTTGAGCCTCGCAATATGCGGAAGCTGAACCGGACAGCCGTGGGACAAGCCCGGCCATGACGGAGTAACTAACTAGCCAGCTCGCGCGTTGCGACGTTGGGCTGTTGCCAGCCTAGATCCGCGATCAATCTCACCAGCCCCGCCACGATCACTCGCGCTGAGGCAGCAGCTCGATCACCTGCTCACCGTTCCGGATCGCTGTCGGCAGGTCCTGCGCGACGAGATCGGCAATCCATCGGACCAGCTCGGGAAGAGCTTCGTCCTTCGCCTGCCGGCGGAGTGGGGGCAAGTCGCGCTCGTGCGCTGTGCCCACTTTGATGTTGAGACGCTCATATGGAATGTCGCCGTCCGGCGGCCGATATCGCGCATCGAACAGACGCCGGCCGTGGCTGCGAACGAGGTGGATGCGAATGCCGCCAAGATCTCGTGCGGTCAGCGCGGCCAGGATGACGCTCGGCTTGAGAAGGTACCCATAGCCCTTGGGTATTTTGCCGGTTTCTGAGGTGAACTCCATGTTGTGTCTCTGGCACGTTCGGATATCGCGGTGGCCGCGCTTCGGTGCGGAAGCGATAACATGTAGTCCGTAGGGTGGGCAAAGCGAAGCGTGCCCACCATTCTTTTCTTTTTTGCGGGGCGAGGGTGGGCACGACGCTTCGCGTCTTTGCCCACCCTACGGCTCCGTTGGCCTGGCTTGAGCGGAGCCCGATCACTCCGAATAGCGCTGCTCGGCCCAGGGATCACCGCGGTTGTGATAGCCGCGCACCTCCCAATAGCCGGGTTTGTCGGAGTCGAGAAACTCGATCGCCTTCAGCCACTTTGCGCTCTTCCAGAAATACAGATGCGGCACCACGACCCGCACCGGGCCGCCATGCTCCCTGGTGAGCGGCGCGCCGGACCAGCTGTGAGCGAGCAGCGCATCCTCGGCGGCGAAATCCTCCAGCGTGAGATTGGTCGTGTAGCCGTCGTAGGAATGCAGCACGACGAAATTGGCGGTGTCGCGCGGCCGGCAGGCGGCGAGCAGGTCGCGCGTGGCAAGGCCTTCCCATCGATTGTCGTAACGCGACCAGGTCGTCACGCAGTGAATGTCGGATGTGAACTGGCGCTGCTCCTGGGCGCGGAAGGCAGCCCAGTCCCAGAACAGGGGATTTTCCACCGCGCCATAGACGTCGAGACGCCAGCGCTCCGATGCGACCGACGGCGTCAGGCCGAGGTCGAGCACCGGCCAGTCGCGGGTCAGGTGCTGGCCCGGTGGCAGGCGCTGGTCGTCGGGCCTGATGATGCGGCCGGTCAGGAACTTGCCTTCGCGTGCCCAGCGCTCCTTGGCTCGGCTCAGCTTGCTTTCGGGCGGCAGCCCGGACTCGTCAGCCATTGGCACCCCTCGTCAGTTCGCCCTGCTCATTCGTGCCTGTGCATCGCCGACGCATGCTTGGTGTCGCGCATGGTCGCATAGATGAGCAGCGACAGGAAGATTACGCCGGTAAGATAATAATAGAACCAGGTCTCGTGCCCAATGCTCTTGAAGTAGAGCGCGATCGCCGGCGCGGTGCCGCCGAACAGCGAGACGGTGATCGCGTAGGGCAGGCCGACACCGAGCGCACGGACATTGGTCGGAAACAGCTCGGCCTTCACCACCGCGTTGATCGAGGTGTAGCCCGCCGTGAAGATCCAGGCACCGCAGATCAGCAGGAAGGCCGTGAACGGCTCCTTGGTGCCCTTCAGCACGGTCAGAATCGGGATTGTCGCCAGGGTGCCGGCGACGCCGAAGAAGATCAGCAGCGGCTTGCGGCCGATGCGATCGGAGATCGCCCCATAGAGGGGCTGCAGCACGCAGGCGAACAGCAGCGAGCCGAAGATCACCATCGTGGTCTGGTCTGCTGTCAGGCCGACCGAGAGCTTCACGAAGGTCTGCATGTAGGTGGTGAAGGTGTAGAATGCCGCGGTGCCGCCCGCGGTCAGGCCGACCACCAGCAGGAGCTCCCGCGGATATTTGAACAGCGCGGTGATCGAGCCGGAAGGGCCGACGGTCTTCTTGGCCTCGACGAAGGCCTCGGTCTCGTGCAGGTTCCGCCGCATCACCGCGACGAAGATCGCGAGGCCGGCACCGATTGCGAACGGAATGCGCCAGCCCCAGGCCCGCAATTCGTCCGGGGTCAGGAACACCTTCTGCAGCAGCAGGAGCACGATGATCGCGGTGAGCTGGCCGCCGATCAGCGTGACGTATTGGAAGCTCGAATAGAAGCCGCGATGCCTGGCGTCGGCGACCTCGGACAGATAGGTGGCGCTGGCACCATATTCGCCGCCGAGGCTGAGGCCCTCGATGACGCGGGCGAGCGCCAGGATGATCGGCGCGGCGATGCCGATGGTGGCATAGGTCGGCGTCACCGCGATGATCAGCGAGCCGAAGCACATGCAGAGCACCGAGACCGTCAGCGACAGCCGCCGGCCGTGGTGATCGGCAAGATAGCCGAACAGCCAGCCGCCGAGCGGGCGCATCAGGAAGGTCGCGGCGAACACGACAGCGGCGTTGAGCTGCTCGACCACCGGGTCCTTCGATGGAAAGAAGGCCGGCGCGAAATACAATGCGAACGCCGTATAGGCATAGAAATCGTACCATTCGACCAGGTTGCCGGCCGAGCCGATCAGGATCGCCTTGATGCGGCGCTCGACGTCGCTGAATGTGGTAGCGTCCGCGGCAGGCGGCAGCGCTTGGTCTGTCATATCCGGTCTCCGGCAAGCGTGATTTGCGGCCCTTCTACGGCAGCCCCCCGGATTGCCAACAGACGATAACGGACATGGGTCCCATGTTCAGCGCATGGAACTCTGCGCCAATCAAAGCAGAACTGCCGCCCCTCAGGGTGAGCGGCGCTGCTCCGCCTCGCTGGGAGAACCATCAGGCCAAGGTTCGGGGCCTCGCCCTTCGAGACGCTCGCCTTCGGCGAGCTCCTCAGGGTGAGGGGGAAGGTCGGGGGAAGGTCATGCCGGAAAGAGCGAACTGTGCAGGCCAGCGAGAATCTCAACCCTCATGGTGAGGAGCCCGCCGAAGGCGGGCGTCTCGAACCATGAGGCCAGCGCCCGGGCCTGACCCTTCGAGACGCCGCTGCGCGGCTCCTCAGGGCGAGGGGGAGCATTTCACCTCGGCGCGCGCGGATCGATCGGCGTGGAGCTGGCGACTCCCAGCACGTCCTCGAGCAGCTTGGCACCCGCCAGCAAACCGGCGTCGTTGCGCGGCCGCGCGATCACCTGCAACCCCACCGGCAGGCCCGACGCGGTGAAGCCGCATGGCAGCGAAAGCGCCGGGCAGCAGGCGAGCGTGATCGTGTAGACGATGCCGAGCCACTGCACGTAGTTGTCGAACTTCTGTCCGGCGCATTCGGCGACGTAGCGGTTCTCGACCGGGAAGGGCGGCACGATGGTGGCCGGCGCCAGCAGCAGGTCATAGGTCTCGAAGAACTTGACGGCGCGAGCGGTCATCGCCACGCGCTGCGCTTCGGCGCGGGTGATCTGCGCGACGGTGAGCTTCAGCCCTTCCTCGATGTTCCAGATCACTTCGGGCTTGAGCAGGTCGCGCTTGGTGCGCAGCAGCTCCTGCTTGCTCATCGCGAAGTCGAGCGCGCGCAGCACGTGGAAGCATTCATGCGCCTCGCTGAAGTCCGGATGCGCCTCCTCGACGATGACGCCGAGCTCGGCGAAACGCTGCGCCGCTTTGCGGGTGACCGCGATCACTTCGGGATCGACCGGCGTGATGCCGAGATCGGGCGAATAGGCGACGCGGATCGGCTTCTTGCCGGAGCGGGCGGCGGTGAGGAAGGAGGTCGCGGGCGAGGGCAGCGAGATCGGGTCGGCGGCGTGCTCGCCGCTCATCGCGTCCAGCAGCAGCGCGAGGTCCTCGACATTGCGGGCCATCGGGCCCTGGACGCCGAGATTGCGGTCGATGGCGACGGCCGGCGTATGCGCGACGCGGCCGAAGCTCGGGCGCAGGCCGACGATGCCGCAGAAGCTCGCGGGATTGCGCAGCGAGCCGCCCATGTCCGAGCCGTGCGCCAGCCACGCCATGCCGGTCGCAAGCGCAACCGCTGCGCCGCCCGACGAGCCGGCGGCCGAGCGCGACGTATCCCAGGGATTGCGCGTCGCACCGAACACCTCGTTGAAGGTGTTGGCGCCGGCGCCGAACTCCGGCGTGTTCGACTTGGCGTAGATCACGCCGCCATTGGCTTCGAGATGCTCGACCAGGAGATCGGAGTGTTCCGGAATCCGGTCCTTGAAGATCGGCGAGCCCTGCGTGGTCAGTACGCCCTGGACGTCGGTGAGATCCTTGATCGGCACGGGCATGCCGGCGAGCAGGCCGCGTTCAGAGGCCTTCTTCTGCATCAGCGCCTTGGCGTGATCGCGCGCGCGATCGAAGCACAGCGTCGGCAGCGCATTCACCTTGCCGTCGACGGCCGTGATGCGCGCTTCCAATGCATCGAGGCAATCGAGCGGGGTGACCTCGCCGGCCTTCAACTTGTCGACGACGGCGCAGGCGGTCTCGCGGATCAATCCCTGGTCGGCCAAAGCTTGGTTCTCCTGATTGGAAGCATCCCGGCGCCATGTCGTAGACCATGTTTCGCCGGACGTGGAAAGGTCGCCGCGATCAACCCCACCCTGCACTGATGCCGCCATCGACGGTATAGATCACGCCGGAGGTGTAGCCGGCACGATCGGACGCCAGGAACGCCATCAGGTCGGCGATCTCGCGTGGATGCGCCGGACGCCCGAGCGGCAGGCTCTTCTGGAATTCCGTGTAGCGGCTCTCGTCGCCGAACTGCTGCTTGGCGCGGGTTTTCAGCAAAGTGACGTGCCGGTCGGTGCCGACCGGGCCGGGGTTGATGCCGACAACGCGGATGTTGTCGGCGAGGCTCTTGGAGCCGAGCGCGCGCGTGAAGGCCATCAGCGCGGCGTTTCCGGCGCTGCCGCAGATGTAATTGGCGTCGAACTTCTCGCCGGCCGCGCCGATGTCGTTGATGATGACGCCGCCCCCGCGCGCCTTCATGTCAGCATAGACAAGGCGCGTCAGGTTGATGAAGCCGAACACCTTGAGGTCCCAGGCGTGGCGCCACGCCGCCTCGTCGATCTTGTCGATCGGCCCGCCCGGAATGTCGCCGGCATTGTTGACGAGGATGTCGATGTCCGCGGCCTCCTGCGCGAGCCGCGTGACATCCTCGGATTTGCGCAGGTCGACCACATGCGCGGCCGCATCGATCTGGTGCTTCGACCGGAGCTGCTCGACCAGCGCCGACAGCCGGTCGCCGCTGCGCGCCGCGAGCCGGACGTGGCAGCCTTCCTCGGCGAACGCTTCGGCCGCCGCGGCGCCGATGCCCTTGGAGGCGCCGGTGATGAGAACGCGCTTGCCGCGCAGGTGAAGATCCATGGACACTCTCGCTGAAGGGGAGGAGACCGGATTGTCTTGTGCGATTGTCTTGCGCGTCAGCCATGCGGTCAATCTTGCACCGCAGCGTTGCGCTTCCCGGTCGTTTGGTCCATTCAGGCGATCGACGATTTCAGCCGGAACACGGCGCAACACGCAAGGATCCGCTCGATGAGCAAGAAGCCCTATCGCATCGCAGTCATTCCCGGCGACGGCATCGGCAAGGAGGTCATGCCCGAGGGCATTCGCGTGATCGAGGCGGCCGCCAAGAAGCACGGCGTCGCGGTGCAGTTCGATCATTTCGACTTTTCGAGCTACGACTATTTCGAGAAGCACGGCCAGATGATGCCGGACGATTGGAAGACGCAGATCGGCAGCCATGACGCGATCTATTTCGGTGCCGTCGGCTGGCCGGCCAAGATCGCCGACCACGTCTCGCTGTGGGGTTCGCTGATCAAGTTCCGCCGTGAGTTCGATCAGTACGTCAACCTGCGCCCCGTGCGCTTGATGCCGGGCGTGCCGTGCCCGCTGGCGAACCGCAAGCCGGGCGACATCGATTTCTGGGTGGTCCGCGAGAACACCGAGGGCGAGTATTCGTCGGTCGGCGGCCGCATGTTCCCCGACACCGACCGCGAGTTCGTCACGCAGCAGACGGTGATGACCCGCACCGGCGTCGACCGCATCCTCAAATTCGCTTTCGAGCTGGCGCAGTCGCGGCCGAAGAAGCACCTGACCTCGGCCACCAAGTCGAACGGCATCTCGATCACGATGCCGTATTGGGACGAGCGCGTCGAGGCGATGGCCAGGAACTATCCGGGCGTGAAGTGGGACAAGTACCACATCGACATCCTCACCGCGAATTTCGTGCTGCATCCGGACTGGTTCGACGTCGTCGTCGGCTCCAATCTGTTCGGCGACATCCTGTCCGATCTGGGACCTGCCTGCACCGGCACCATCGGCATCGCGCCGTCGGGCAACATCAATCCGGAGCGCAATTTCCCGTCGGTGTTCGAGCCGGTGCACGGCTCGGCGCCCGACATTGCCGGGCAGGGGATCGCGAACCCGATCGGCATGATCTGGTCGGGCGCGATGATGCTGGAGCATCTCGGCGAGAAGACCGCAGCGCAGGCGATCGTCGGCGCCATCGAGCGGACGCTGGCGGAACGGACGTTGCGCACGCGCGATCTCGGCGGCAATGCCGACACCACGGCGTGCGGCAAGGCGGTCGCGGAGATGGTGGATTAGTCGCAGCCGTTTGTTGTCGCCCCGGCCGGGGGCTGATGACACCAGTACGTAGGGCGGGTTAGCGCAGCGTAACCCGCCGGCTTCTTCATCGCTACGGGATGGCGGATTACGCTGCGCTAATCCGCCCTACGCGTCTGCCTCCGTCTGCTCTCGATAGATCACGCGGTATGGGTCCCGGCGTCGCGTGCGCAATTGCGCACTAGGCCGGGACGACAATGGTGGTTGCGGCCACAACTCGGGCAACACCGTCATTGCGAGGAGCGCAGCGACGAAGCAATCCAGGGTCGTCGCGGGACTCTGGATTGCTTCGCTTCGCTCGCAATGACGGAGGAGAGGGCGCGGACTACTCGTTCGCCACGCGGCGGCAGTGCTCCCACGCGGCGTGGATCAGGTTCTCGCTCGCCTCGGGCGTTCGGAACGCCGAGTGTGCCGACAGTGTCACGTTGGGGATCGTGGTCAGCACGTGGCCGGCCGGCAGCGGCTCGGTGGTGAAGACGTCCAGGCCGGCGTGGCGGATCTGGCCGGAGCGGAGCGCGTCGATCATCGCGGTCTCGTCGACGATTGCCGCGCGGGCGGTGTTGACGAAGATCACGCCGGGGCGCATCTGCGCGATGCGCTCGCGCGACAGGAAGCCGCGGGTCTCGTCGTTGAGCAGAAGATGCAGCGAGACGACGTGGCTGTTCTGGAGCAGCGTCTCGAGTTCGACGAACTCCACACCGGGATGGCTCTTCGGCGAGCGGTTCCAGGCGATCACCTTCATGCCGCTGCCCGACGCGATGCGCGCGACTTCCGCGGCGATGCCGCCGAAGCCGATCAGGCCGAGCGTCTTGCCGGTGAGCTGCATGCCGTCGTCACGCAGCCAGTTGCCGGCGCGCATCTCGCGGTCCATCTGTGCGATGCCGCGGGCAGAGGCCCACATCAGCGCGATGGCGGCTTCGGCAACCGCGGTGTCGCCGTAGCCCTTGATCAGATGCACGGTGATGCCGAGCTCCGCGAGCTCCTCCGGGTTCATGTAGCTGCGTGCGCCGGTGCCCAGGAAGACGACGTGCTTGAGCCCCTTGCAGTGCCTCGCGACGTCGGTCGGGAGCGCGGTGTGATCGACCACGCCGATCTCGGCGCCGTCGAGGATCGCCGGCCAGTCCTCCGGCTTGATGTCGGGGTCGAGATGCACGCGCATCTCGGGATCGCCGGATTTGCGCTGCCGCTCGAAGATCTCGGCAAGCGAGTCGTTGGCGTCGATGAAAACTCCGCGCACGGATACCTCCTGACGAGCCCCGATGAGACAAGATGGGGCAGGGCAACTCAATGTGGTTCAACTTGAAGCATCTCGGGCCTCATGGTTCGAGACGCGCCTTCGGCGCTCCTCACCATGAGGGGAAGCAGCGACATCGAAGACTCTCCCCTCATCCTGAGGAGCCGCGCAGCGGCGTCTCGAAGGATGAGGCCCTAGACAAGCCCGCGAGCGTCAGCCCGTCACGACGCCACGCCGGCCAGCGACAGCACCGTGTGCAGCAGCACATTCGCGCCAGCGGCGCAGTCGGATTGGGTGGCGTCCTCGAGCTCGTTGTGGCTGATGCCGTCCTTGCAGGGGACGAACACCATCGCGGCCGGCATGATGGTGTTGAGGTTGCAGGCGTCGTGGCCGGCGCCGGAGGTGATGCGGCGGTGGGAATAGCCAAGCGTGCCGGCGGCGCGTTCGACGGCATCGACCAGCTTGGGATCGAAATGCGTCGGCGGCTTGCGCCAGACCTGGTCGATCGCGATCTCGACCTTGCGCTTCTTCGCAATCTCGCCCGCAGCCGCGCGTAAACTGGCGTCGAGCTCCTCCAAGGTATCGGCATTGGCGCTGCGGCAATCGATGGTGAAGGCGATCTCGCCGGGGATGACGTTGCGCGAGGGATTGGCGATGACGGCCTCGCCGATGGTGGCGACCGCGTTCGGCCCGAGCCTGATCGCGATCTGCTCCAGGGTCAGCGCGAACTCCGACAGCGCCAGCAGTGCGTCGCGGCGCAGCGGCATCGGGGTCGAGCCGGCGTGGCTCTCGAAGCCCGTGACCTTGCCGTCGTACCAGAACACGCCCTGGCCGTGATCGACCACGCCGATGGTCTTGTTCTCGGCCTCCAGGATCGGGCCCTGCTCGATATGCAGCTCGACGAAGCCGGAGAATTTCTGCGTGCCGACCTTGGCCTCGCCGCGATAGCCGATGCCGTCCAGCGCTTCGCCGACGGTCGTGCCGTCGGCATCCTTGCGCGACAAGATGTCCTCGACGGTGAAATCGCCGACATAGGCGGCAGAGGCCATCATCGCCGGCGCGAACCGCGAGCCTTCCTCATTGGTCCAGTTGACGATGCACAGCGGCGCGTCGGTCTCGATGCCGGCGTCATTGAGCGTGCGGATCACTTCCAGCGCGCCAAGCGTGCCCAGAATGCCGTCGAACTTGCCGCCGGTCGGCTGGGTGTCGAGATGCGAGCCGAGCCCGATCGGGGCCTTCGACATGTCGCGCCCCTTGCGAAGGGCGAACATCGAGCCGAGCGTGTCGACATGCACCTCGAGCCCGGCGTCCTCGCAGGCCTTGCGGAACCAGTCGCGGACCTGCTTGTCCTCCTGGCTCAGGGTCAGCCGGCGCACGCCGCCCTTCGGCGTGGCGCCGAACCTGGCGGTCTCGTGGATGCTGTCCCAGAGGCGGGCGGAATCGATCTGCAGATTGGTGACGGCGCGGCTCATGCTTGAATTCCCTGTACTCCGGCATCCTGTCCATCGCGCGCCGCGACGGCGGCGTCAACCGACGCAGAGGGATGGCTGGCCGTCTGCGCCGTCCTCGCTGCGAGCTCGGCGACGCGTTCGATCGCGACCATCTCGGGCGACGACAGCCAGCTCGCGGTGAAGGTCAGCGGCGGAATCCGTAAATCCGTCTGCAGCTCCTGCAGGCGGCCACGCTCGATCTCATGCGCCACGATCGCTGCCGGGATCACGGCGACGCCGAGGCCCTCGACCGCCATGTGGATCACCGTCGCCAGCGACGCGCTGGCGTGCAGCCGCATCGGCGGCAGATGCGGGCGGTTGAACAGCGAGCGCACATTGTCATAGGGCTGGGTGTTGCGCGGGAAGGTGATGATCGGAAAGCGTGCCATCTGCTCGGCGGTGACCACGCCCGTGCCGAAGCCGAGGGCAGGGCTGGCGAGGAAGCTGATCGGATAGTCGCACAGCACGCGGCTGCGGATGCCGGACTCGGACGGCGCGCCCAGTGCGAAGGCGAGCTCGATCTCCTGCGCCAGCAGGCGCGCGTGCAGGTTCGGCGTGACGTCGACCTCGATCTCCAGCGACAGGTTCGGATAGCTCTCGTTGACGCTCTTGATCAGCCGCGGCAGCCAGTCGTGCACGATGGTCTCGGCCACGCCGAGCCGGAGCACGCCGCGCATCGCCGAGCGGTCGCCGACCTCGGCCAGCATTTCCGCGCGCAGGCCGATCAGCTTCTCGGCATAGACCAGCATCTGCCGTCCGCTGGCCGTCGGCGACGCCACGCGATGATCGCGGTTGAGCAGCTTGACGCCGAGCTCGCGCTCGAGCTGGGCGATGCGCTGGGAGATGGCCGGCTGGGTGGTGTTCAGGCGCTGCGCCGCGCCGCGGAAGCTGCCGAGCTTCACCACCCAGAGAAAGGTCTCGATGGAACGGAAATCCAACATCGCGCCCCGCTCGGATCAATTTGTTTTATCGATCCTGATTAAAAACGAAGATTAGACTTTATAGCATGGCTGATGTTCAGTGAGTTTGTCGAGATATTAGGCAAGTGGCACAAATGACTGTTTCTGCGGCATTGCAGCAATCAGCGGGCGAGACAGACCTTCTCCCGAGCCATCAGGCCCGCCTGGACTATCGCACCGGCAAGGGCTGGAGCACCGCCGGCGTCGCCAATGGCTTCGTGCAGGGCAATCTGGCGATCCTGCCCGAGCAGTACGCCGGCGCCTTCCACCGGTTCTGCCAGCTCAATCCGAAGCCGTGCCCGATCATCGGCATGTCCGATCCGGGCAATCCTCATATTCCGGCACTCGGGGCCGATCTCGACATCCGCACCGACGTGCCGCGCTACCGCGTCTGGCGCGACGGCGAGATGGTGGAGGAGCCGACCGACCTGATGTCGCATTGGCGCGACGACCTCGTCACCTTCGTGCTGGGCTGCTCGTTCTCCTTCGAGGAAGCGCTGATGGCCGACGGCCTGCCGATCCGCCATATCGAGCAGGGCTGTCGCGTGCCGATGTATCGCACCAACATTGCCTGCACGCCGTCCGGGCCGTTTGCGGGACCGATGGTGGTGTCGATGCGTCCGTTCAAGCCGGCGCAGGCGATCCGCGCCGTGCAGATCACGACGCGCTTTCCGGCCGTGCACGGCGCGCCGGTGCATCTCGGTCTTCCCGAACAGATCGGCATCGCCGATATCAACAAGCCGGACTACGGCGATCCGGTGCCGGTCGGCTCAGACGAAATTCCCGTTTTCTGGGCCTGCGGGGTGACGCCGCAGGCGGTCATCGCCGCGGCCAAGCTGCCCTTCGCCATCACCCACGCGCCGGGGCTGATGCTGATCACCGATCTCAGGAACAAGGATCTCGCCGTCCTCTAATCAGGCAGCCTTTAATCAGGCAGTCTTGCTGCTTATTGAGCCTTTACCACCGATCTCAACCGCTTCATCGATGCGCTTTCATCAGAGGATCTTGCCATGACCATCACGCGCCGAAACGTCCTGCTTGGAGCCACCGCTGCCGCCGCGCTCGGCCCGATCGCCGCCCGCGCCCAGACCTCGGAAGTGAAGATCGGCGTCATCTATCCGTTCTCCGGCGCCAGCGCGCAGATCGGCGTCGACGCGCAGCGCGCGTTCGAGACGGCGGCCGAGATCGTCAACGGCAAGTATGATTACGACCTGCCGCTCGCGCGCACCGAAGGGCTGCCGGGCCTCGGTGGCGCCAAGATCAAGCTGGTGTTCGCCGACCACCAGGCCGACCCGCAGAAGGGCCGCGCCGAGGCCGAGCGCCTGATCACCCAGGAGAAGGTCGCCGCCGTCATCGGCTCGTATCAGAGCGCCGTCGCGGTGACCGCGAGCCAGATCTGCGAGCGCTACCAGATCCCGTATCTCTCCGCCGACAACTCCTCGCCGAGCCTGCATCGCCGCGGCCTGAAGTATTATTTCCGCGCCGCGCCGCATGACGAGATGTTCTCGCAGGCGATGTTCGATTTCTTCGACATGATGAAGAAGAAGGGCACCAAGATCGACACGCTCGCGCTGTTCCACGAGGACACCATCTTCGGCACCGATTCGAGCAACGCCCAGCTCAAGCTCGCCCAGGAGCGCGGCTACAAGGTCGTCGCGGACATCAAGTACCGCGCCAACTCGCCGTCGCTGTCGGCCGAGGTGCAGCAGCTGAAGGCCGCCAACGCCGACGTGCTGATGCCGTCGAGCTACACCACCGACGGCATCCTGCTGGTCAAGACCATGGCCGAGCTCGGCTACAAGCCGAATGCGATCGTCGCGCAGGACGCCGGCTTCTCCGAGAAGGCGCTGTATGACGCGGTCGGCGACAAGCTCGAAGGCGTGATCTCGCGCGGCTCGTTCTCGCTCGACCTCGCCGCCAAGCGGCCGATGGTCGGCAAGATCAACGACATGTTCAAGGCGAAGTCGGGCAAGGACTTCAACGACTACTCGTCGCGCCAGTTCATGGGCCTGATCGTGATGGCGGATGCCATCAACCGCGCCAAGTCGACCGACGGCGAGAAGATCCGCGACGCGCTCGCCGCCACCGACATGCCGGGCGAGGCGACCATCATGCCGTGGAAGCGGGTGAAGTTCGACGAGAACGGCCAAAACAACGACGCCGATCCGGTGCTGCTGCAATATGTCGGCGGCAAGTTCGTCACGATCTTCCCGACACAGGCCGCGGTGGCGGAAGCCAGCTGGCCGATGAAGTAATCAACTCGGATGTCGTCCCGGGCAAGCCGCGATGCGCGACAGCGCGTGGCGGCGCCGACCTGGGACCCATACGCCGAGGCCGTGGTTGGACGATGATCGGCTGTCGTCGTGCCCCACACAAACAGTGGTGGTTATGGGTCCTGGCGTTCGCCAGGACGACACCCCGAGTCACATCGAGAGTGGGGCAAGATCTGTGACAGCAGAAACAATCATCCAAAGTCTCGCCAGCGGCCTGTTGATGGGCCTGCTCTATGGCCTGATCGCCGTGGGACTGGCGCTCATCTTCGGCCTGATGGACGTCGTGAATTTCGCCCATGGCGAGTTCCTGATGATCGCGATGTATGCGAGCTTCTTCCTGTTCGCCTATTTCGCGCTCGATCCGCTGCTGGCGGCGCCATTGGTCGCAGCCGCCCTGTTCGTGTTCGGGGCGGTGGTCTATCTGCTGATCGTCAGATTTGCGGTCAGGGCCAAGGCCAACACCGGCATGGTGCAGATCTTCTCCACCTTCGGTCTCGCCGTCCTGATGCGCGGCGTCGCGCAGTATTTCTTCACCCCGGACTATCGCAGCATTCCGCACTCATGGCTGGGCGGCAAGACGATCTCGATCGCCGGCATCTACCTTCCGCAGCCGCAGCTGGTCGGTGCTCTCATTGCGATCGCGGCCTTCGCCGGCCTGTATTTCTTCATCCACCGCACCGATTTCGGCCGCGCGCTTGAGGCGACGCGTGAGGATGCCGGTGCGGTGGCGCTGGTCGGCATCGACAAGAACAAGGTGTTCGCGCTCGGTTGGGGTCTTGGTGCGGCGCTGGTCGGACTCGCCGGTGCGGTCATGTCGATCTTCTTCTATGTGTTCCCCGACGTCGGCGCGTCGTTTGCGACCATCGCCTATGTCACGGTGGCACTCGGCGGCTTCGGCAGCGTGTTCGGCGCGTTCGCCGGCGGCATCGTGGTCGGTCTCGTCGAGGCCACCACCACCTTGATCATGCCGCCGTCGCTGAAGACGGTCGGCATCTACGGTGTCTATCTCCTCGTCGTCTTCATTCGCCCGCGCGGCCTGTTCGGATCCATCTGATGGACAAGGTATTCATTCAACGCCGGCGGCGCGACCTGATCGTCGCGGCATGCCTGGCACTGCTCGCGACCCAGGTGCCGCGCTACGTCACCGATGTGTACATCCAGAACATGATGATCATGACCCTGATGTATGCAGCGCTGTCGCAGAGCTGGAACATCCTGTCCGGGTATTGCGGCCAGATCTCGCTTGGGCACGCGCTGTATTTCGGGCTCGGCGCCTACGTCACCGCGCTTCTGTACACCAAGTTCGGGATGCTGCCCTGGTTCGGCATGTTCGCCGGCGGGCTGCTGTCGGCGGTCATCGCGATGGCGCTCGGCTATCCCTGCTTCCGACTGGGCGGACACTATTTCGTCATTGCCACCATCGTGATCGCGGAGATTGCGCTCGTGCTGTTCCAGAACTGGGAATGGGCGGGAGCAGCGCTCGGCATCACGATCCCGCTGTCGAAGCAGGATAGCTGGCTGACCCTTCAATTCGCCAAGGACAAGCTGCCTTACTTCTACTTCGCGCTCGCTCTGGCCTGCGTCGCCTGGTTCGTGACCTGGTGGCTGGAGGACTCAAAGTGGGGCTATTGGTGGCGGGCCGTGAAGGACAATCCGGTCGCGGCCGAGAGCTTGGGCGTTGTCGTGTTCAATTCCAAGATGGGCGCGGCGGCCGTGTCGGCGTTTCTCGTCGCCGTCGGCGGCGGCTTCTATGCGATGTACGTCACCTACATCGATCCCGAGAGCGTGATGGGCTTCCAGTTCTCGCTGCTGATGGCGCTGCCCGCCGTGCTCGGCGGCATCGGCACCCTCTGGGGCCCGATGCTCGGCGCCGTCATCCTGATCCCGCTGACCGAGCTGACGCGCTCCTATATCGGCGGCTCCGGCCGCGGTGTCGACCTGATCGTCTATGGCGGCCTGATCATCGCGATCTCGCTCGCCCGGCCGCAAGGACTCGTCAGCCTGTTCTCCCGCAAGCCGAAGCCGGCTGCCCAGCCGGTCAGAGAGGCGGTGGCGTCATGACCGCGCTGTTGGAAACCCGCAACATCACCCAGCGCTTCTCCGGCCTGACGGCGAACTCCGACGTTTCGATCTCGGTCGGGCGCGGCGAGATCGTCGGCCTGATCGGGCCGAACGGCGCCGGCAAGTCGACCCTGTTCAACCTGATCGCCGGCGCGTTCAAGCCGACCGAAGGCCAGATCCTGTTCGACGGCGAGGACGTCACGGCGCTGCCGGCCGCCGAGCGCTGCCAGCTCGGCATCGGCCGCACCTTCCAGGTGGTGAAGAGTTTTGAGAGCATGACGGTGATCGAGAACGTCATCGTCGGCTCCCTGGTGCGCACCACCAATATGCGCGACGCCCGGCGCAAGGCGCATGAGGTGCTGGCGTTCTGCGGGCTCGATGCGCGCGCCGACGTGCTCGCCAGCGACCTCGTGCCCTCGGAGAAGCGGCGGTTGGAGGTGGCGCGCGCGCTCGCGACCGAGCCGAAGCTGCTGCTACTGGACGAGGTGCTGACCGGCCTGACGCCGGTCGAATCCCAGAAGGGCGTCGAGCTCGTGCGCCGCGTGCGCGACACCGGCATCACCGTTCTGATGGTCGAGCACGTCATGGAGATCGTGATGCCGCTGGTCGACCGCGCCATCGTGCTCGACCTCGGCAAGGTGCTGATCGAAGGCAAGCCCAAGGACGTCGTCCGCGATCCCAAAGTCATTTCCGCCTATCTTGGAGACCGCCATGCTGTCGGTGCGTGACGTCACCACCGCCTATCAGGGCCTGGTTGCGATCTCGAATGTCTCGATCGACGTCGAGAAGGGCGAGATCGTCTGCGTCGCCGGCGCCAATGGCGCGGGCAAGTCGACCTTGTTGAAATCCATCGCCGGCGCCGAGCGGCCGCGCGCGGGAAGCGTGACCTTCGACGGCAACCGCATCGACGGCATGGCGCAGCATCTGATCACGGCACGCGGCATCGCCTATGTGCCGGAGAACCGCCGGCTGTTCCCGCGGCTCTCGGTGCGCGACAATCTCAGGCTCGGCAGCTACCTCTATCGCAGCGAAGCCAACCGCGAGGAGCCGCTGGACTTCGTCTTCACGCTGTTCCCGCGCCTGTCCGAGCGGCTCGAGCAGCGCGCCGAGACCCTGTCCGGCGGCGAGCAGCAGATGCTGGCGATCGGCCGCGCGCTGATGACCCGGCCGCGGCTCCTGATGCTCGACGAGCCGTCGCAGGGCATCATGCCGAAGCTGGTCGACGAGATCTTCCAGGCCGTCAAGCGCATCCGCGACGCCGGCATGACGGTGCTCATCGTCGAGCAGCGCATGGCGGAATGCCTGGAGATCGCAGATCGGGCCTACATCCTGCAGACGGGTCGCGTGCTGATGCAGGGGACATCAGCGGAGATCAGCGGCAACAAGGATGTGCGGAAGGCGTATCTGGGGTTGTGAGGCAATGACCTCGTAGGGTGGGCAAAGTGCCGCCGTCAGGCGGCGCGTGCCCACCAGCGGTGCCGATGAGGAAAGACGGTGGGCACGGCGCGGGAGATGGCGTCGTAAATCATCGGAGACTTTGGCGCGCCTTTGCCCACCCTACGCACCGAGCAAAGTCGCGAGACGACGGCGCTGCGAGATACAGCGCCCTCGCCCCTTGTGGGAGAGGGCATGTACGGCCCATCCACGTACGCGGTTGGGTGAGGGGTATCTCTCCGCGAGTGTCGCTCATAGAGAAAAACCCCTCACCCAACCGAGCTTGCTGCGCTGTCCTATATGCCCTCTCCCACAAGGGGCGAGGGCGCATTCACAGGCACCCCGCTCGCTGCTTGTTGTCAAGCTTTGCCACGATGAGTTCGATCGTGACTGCTTTTCGGCGCTGAACTCCTACACCATCCCCTTGCCGGCATCCGAGCCCTGCCGGCGCTGCCGCGCCTGCAGCACCAGAATCACCGACAATGCCGCGAAGATCACCACGAACGACACCGCCGAGGTCAGCGTGCCCAGCGCGTAGATGTCGGGCTTGGTCACCGTCGTCGTCAGGCCCTGCAGCTCCAGCGGCAGCGTGTTCACCGAGCCGATCGCCTGGCTCGACCGTGCCAGTTCGTCCCAGGACAAAGTGAAGCCGAACAGGCCGATGCCGACCACGGAGGGCAGAATGATCGGCAGCACGACGTGGCGGAAGGTCTGCCAGGGCGTGGCGCCGAGGTCGCGGGCGGCTTCCTCCAGACGGCCGTCGAAGCGGTTGAAGATCGCGAACATGATCAGCAGGCCGAACGGCAGGGTCCAGGTGAGATGCGCACCTAAGCCCGAGGTGAACAGGCCCATGGCGGTGGTGTAGCCATCGGCGAGCCAGCCCAGGCCAAGGTCGGCGCCGTGCTTGTTGACGAAGTCGTCGATCAGCCGGAACTCCAGCGCGATGCCGAGCGAGGTGATGATCGACGGCATGATCAGGCTGGCGATCGCGGTGTAGAACAGGATCGAGGCGCCGCGGAAGGGCTTGCGGAACGCCATGCCGGCGGCGACCGACAGCACCACGGTGATCACCATCACAACGAGGCCGAGCGCCAGCGAGCGCCTGAACGCGGCGCCGATGTCGACGATGCCGCCGCCGGAAAACACCTTGCCGAACCAGGTCAGCGAGACGCCGTTCATCGGAAACGTCAGGCCGCCGTCCGGTCCCTGGAACGACAGGATGTAGATCGCGATCATCGGTCCGTAAAGAAATAGGACATAGGCGGCAAAGAACAGGGCGAGGATGTAGAAGGAGCGGGGGCGCTTGTCTCCCATCTCAGAGCTCCTTGCGCACGTCGACGATCCGCGTCAGCGCGGAGATGATGATGATGGTGATGCCGAGCAGGATCACGGCGTTGGCCGCGGCGGCCGGGAATTGCAGCGCCGACAGCCGGGACTCGATGATCTTGCCGGCGGAGGCGATCTGCTGGCCTCCCATCACGCCGATGGTGACGAAGTCGCCCATCACGATGGTGATGACGAAGATCGAGCCGATGACGATGCCCGGCTTCGCCAAGGGAATGATGATGTTGACCAGCGTCTGCCAGCCCGACGCCCCGGCGTCATAGGCGGCCTCGATCAGGCGCTTGTCGATGCGGATCATCGAATTGAAGATCGGCACCACCATGAAGAAGGTGAACAGGTGGACCAGCGCCAGCACCACCGAGAATTCCGAGAACAGCAGCCATTCGACCGGCTTGTTGACCACGCCGGCGCCGATCAGCCCCTGGTTGACGAGGCCGTTGCGGCCAAGCAGGGGAATCCAGGCGATCATCCGGATCACGTTGGAAGTCCAGAACGGGATCGTGCACAACAGCGACAGCACGATCTGCCAGGTCTTGCTGCGGACGTGGAAGGCAAGGAAATAGGCGACCCAGAAGCCGATCATCAAGGTCAGGCCCCAGGTGAGCAGGCACAGCTTCAGCGTCTTCAGATATGTCTTCAGGATCGTGCACAGCTCGGGCAGGTTTGCGACGCAGCCCTCGAAGGTGTCGGTGTAGCCGCGGAAGCTGAACGCCGGGATCATCTCATATTCGTTGTAGTCCCACGCACTGACGACGACGACGAGCACGAGCGGCAGCAGGAAGAACAGCGCGAACACCAGCATCATCGGACCGGCCTGCAGCCAGGCGATCGAGCGCATGGTGATCTTGCGGAAGGTGCTCTCCGCGGGCGCAAGGCTATCGGGCGAATTGTCGATCGTCACGGCCACGGATGCAACCTGTCGTGCTGTGTGCGGAGAAAAAGGCAAGACGACCTGCCGCGCCGCAAAGCACGGCGCGGCAGGTCGGGATCGTCACATCAGGCGGCGATGAACTCGTTCCACTTGCGGACCATGTAGTCGTTCTCGTCCATGACGGCGTTCCAGCAGACGACGGCGCCCATGCGGTCGTCGTAGGAGCCGCCGTCGCGCACGGCGCCGGCCTTCTCCATCAGCGTGCCATCCGGCGCCTTGATGTCGGCCTTCGCAGGCTTGCCTTCCATCCAGTAGCCCCATTCGTCCTCGGTCATATTGGCCTTGGCGGTGGAGAGCACGGCCGAGTAGTAGCCCTGGCGGTTGAGATAGGCGCCGGCCCAGCCGGACAGGTACCAGTTGACGAACTCATAGGCCCAGTCGAGCTTCGGTCCGCCGGCCACCGCCTTGGAGACGCAGAAGCCGGAAGCCCAGGAGCGGTAGCCTTCCTTGAGCGGCTGGAAGGTGCAGGCGATGCCCATCGAGCGCACCTTGGTCACAGCGGGTGACCACATCGACTGGATCACGGTCTCGCCCGAGGCCATCAGGTTGACGGACTCGTTGAAGTCCTTCCAGAACGCGCGGAACTGGCCGGCCTTCTTGGCCTCGGTCAGCACCTTCATGGTCAGGTCGATCTCGGCCTTGGTCATGTTGCCCTTGTCGGCATATTTGTACTGCCCGGTCGCCTCGACGACGAGGGCGGCGTCCATGATGCCGATTGAGGGAATGTTGAGGATCGAGGCCTTGCCCTTGAATTCGGGGTTGAGCAGCTCGGCCCAGGAGTTGATCGGGCGCTTGATCAGGTCGGGGCGGATGCCGAGCGTGTCGGCGTTGTACACGGTCGGGATCAGCGTGACCCATTCGGTCGGGGTGGCCGAGAAGGTCTTGGAGTTCGGCCCGTCGAGATACAGCACCTTCCACGGCGCGGTGCCCTGACCGCCGATCTTCTTGCCGTTGGGCAGCTCGCCCTTGGTGAACACCGGCGTGATGTTGTCGAATTCCTTGATCTTGCGTGCATCGAGCGGGAAGATGTTGCCCGATGGCACCAGCTTCTTCAGCGAGAAATATTCGGTGTCGAGCACGTCGAACGAGTTCGGCTGGGTGATGACGCGCTTGGTCACGTCGTCCGTCGTCGCCGTGATGTATTCGATCTTGATGCCGGTGTCGGCGAGGCACTTCTTGGAGATCTCGTCGCCCTCGTTCACCGCTGTGCCGAGATAGCGTAGCACCTTGGCATCGGCGGCGTGGACGTAGGGCGCGCTGAGCAGCGTGCCCGAGCCGGCGAGACCGGCGACGCCCGCCGCGCCCTTGAGCAGCGAACGGCGGCTGATGGATGTTGTCTTCGATCGATCGGTCATGATCATCTCCTTGGGAAAAGCAGGCAAACGAAATCAGGCGACCAGCTCGGCAGCCGGCGTGGCTGTTGCGGCGGGGCGGGAAGTCAGGGCATCGGCGAGCGCCGGATTCCAGGTCACGACGACGCGCTCGCCGATCACGTGGGTCTGTGCATCGAACTGATCGTCGCTGAGCTGCGCCGAGATCTCGGGGCCACCGTCGGTGGCGACCGCGACCAGCACATAGGTGCCCTGATATTCGATCTTGCTGATCGTGCCCGACACGGCCGGACCGTCGACCGCGGCATTCGGCGCCTTGAGCTGGATGCGGTCGACACGCACGGCGAAGGTCTCGCCGTTCAGCGGAATCACGTTGTGGCCGCCGATGAAGCGGGCGGCGAACTCGGTGCGCGGGTGATTGAAGATCTCGCGCGGGCTGCCCTGCTGCTCGATGCGGCCGCCATTCATCAGCACCACGAGGTCGGACAGCGCCATGGCCTCGTCCTGGCCGTGGGTGACGTGGACGAAGGTGAGGCCGAGCTCGCGCTGCAGCCGCTTCAGCTCGGCGCGCATGCGCAGGCGCAGGAAGGGGTCGAGCGCCGACAGCGGCTCGTCGAGCAAGAGGATCTGTGGCGAGGTGATCAGCGCGCGGGCCAGCGCCACGCGCTGCTGCTGGCCGCCGGACAGCTGCGCCGGCAGGCGGCCGGCATAGCTCTGCATGTCCACCAGTTCGAGCAGCTCGCGTGCCTTGGCGTGACGCTCGGGCTTGGAGACGCCTTTCATCTTCAGCGCGAACGCGACGTTGTCGATCACCGAGAGATGCGGAAACAGCGCGTAGGACTGGAACATCATCGCCGTGCCGCGCCCGGCGGGCGGCAGCTCGGTGACGTTCCTGGCGCCGACGATGATGTCGCCCGATGTCGCCGATTCATGGCCGGCGATCATGCGCAGGGTGGAGGTTTTGCCGCAGCCGGACGGGCCGAGCAGGCAGCAATAGGAGCCGGCGGGAATCCGCAGGTCGATTGCGTCCACGGCGGTGACGTGACCGTACATCTTCGTCACCTTCACCAGTTCCAAGCTCGCGCCCGCCGCCATCCGCCCTCCGTCGCCCTGTCCCTTATCGGTCATGATCGCAGCTCGCTCCGTCGCGCGGCCGCGATCCGACCCGTCTGACGTCTGCAACGGATATGCCAAGGGCCGCCGCGGGGGCGGCGCAGCTCGGGACGATTGCGCTTGGGGGAGATGTGTATGCAACGCTCGAAAGGGCAATCCGCGGTCCCGGCGTCAGCCCGCTCAGATCCGCCGCCGATCCGGTCAAACAGCCGCGCCCACGCCGATGTGGAAGCATTTTGCCCTGTCCTTTCGTGGCTCGGGGCGTGCCATACGAAGGGGCTGCAATCGATGGTGGACGAGCGGGGCGCATCCTCGCGCCACGGCAGTGATGGGCTGCCGGTGCCGTCCTTGTTCGACCGATCCATCCCTGATGGCTGCCGCAGCCGCACTTTGCCTGAATATTAGGCATCGTTGTCCTCCTGAGGCAAGGCAGCTTGATGAGCGACAAGGCGGCGCAGGCTCCGCCGTATGCAAGCCGGGTTGACGGGAGGCTAGACCCGCCGTGCCCGCGATCTGGCCTGCGCGGCGGCCACCAGCATGCGCTCGGCGATGCCGCGCAGCTCGCTGGCCGCGATCGGATCAGAGGCGGCGAACGCGTCATAGGAGTCGGTGGCGATCGGAAACCAGCGATAGAAGCGGGCCTCCTCGTAGAGCACCCGGACGGCGGCATCGATCTCGGCCGGCGTTGTTGCGAAATATTGCATGCCCATCATCCGCCGGTGGGTCAGTGATGATCGCTGTGAGGCAGGGTGAGCCCGAACACTTTGACCAGATCGTCGACCTGCTGCGGCGACAGATGACGCGGGTTGAGCCCGCGCAGCAACAGATAGAGCTTTGCGGTCTCCTCGAGCTCCTCCATCGCGAACACGGCGGCTTCCAGCGTGTCACCGGACACGACGGGCCCGTGATTGGCGAGCAGCACGGAGGCGTATTTGCCGGCGAGACCCTTGATGGCATCGGCGACCGCGGGATCGCCGGGACGATGATAGGGCACCAGCGCGGTCTGGCCGCAGCGCATCAAGTAATAAGGTGTCAGCGGCGGCAGCGCGGCGCGCGGATCGATCTCCGGCAGCATCGAGATCGCGACCGAATGCGTCGAGTGCAGGTGCACGACGGCGCGCGCCGCGTCGCGCGTCTGGTACAGCGCCGTGTGCAGCGGCACCTCCTTGGTCGGCGCATCGCCCGAGACCAGATCGCCGCGCGCATCGAGCCGCGACAGGCGGGCCGGATCGAGGAAGCCGAGCGAGGCATTGGTCGGCGTCACCAGCCAGCCGCCATCATCGAGCCGCACGCTGATGTTGCCGGACGATCCCGGCGTCAGCCCGCGCTCGAACAGCGAGCGACCGAACCGGCAGATGGCCTCGCGAATCGCAGTTTCCGCCACTGGTCTTTCCTCGCATGTCGCTGTTTTGCCGCTTTGTCTCACGCTTTGGCAACGCGGCCAAGCCGTGATACCCAGAGTGCAGTCCGGGGCAACCGGACGTCTCCGGGAAACGCTTCAGGGATCTGCCACATGCCGTCGCCATCGCAATTGAAAGTCGCCGTGATCGGGCTCGGCTCGATGGGGTATGGCATGGCGACCTCGCTGAAGCGCGCAGGGTTCGAGGTGACCGGATGCGACGTCTCGGCGGACGCAGTGGCGCGTTTCGTGGCCGACGGCGGCAAGGGCGCGACGACTCCCGCCGAGGCGGCGCGAGGCGCCGACATCGTGGTCAGCGTCGTCGTCAACGCGGCGCAGACGGAGGCCATTCTTTTTGGTCCTGGCGGCGCGGCCGAAACCATGCCGAAGGAGGCCGTGTTCGTCTCCTCCGCGACCATGGATCCCGACGTCGCGCGGCGGCTGGCGAAGCAGCTGGAAGCCACAGGTCGGCACTACCTCGATGCGCCGATCTCCGGCGGCGCGCAGCGCGCCGCGCAGGGCGAGCTGACGATCCTGGCCTCGGGCAGTGCGGTTGCGTTTGCCAGGGCGCGGCCGGCGCTCGATGCGATGGCCGCCAAGCTCTACGAGCTGGGCGATGCGGCTGGGCAGGGCGCCGCGTTCAAGATGATCAACCAGTTGCTCGCCGGCGTGCACATCGCCGCGGCCAGCGAGGCCATCGCCTTCGCCGCCAAGCAGGGCCTCGACATCCGCAAGGTCTATGAGGTCATCACCGCCTCGGCCGGCAATTCCTGGATGTTCGAGAACCGCATGCCGCACGTGCTCGACGGCGACTACACGCCGCGCAGCGCGGTCGAGATCTTCGTCAAGGATCTCGGCATCATCCAGGACATGGCGCGCAACCACCGCTTCCCGGTTCCGGTCTCGGCGGCTGCACTGCAGATGTTCCTGATGACGGCCGCCGCCGGCATGGGCCGCGACGATGACGCCTCGGTGGCGCGGATATACGCGCAGGTTACCGGCACGAAATTGCCGGGCTCCTCCAAGTAACAGCACGACGAGTTCTCGCACCATGCCCCGCTTCGCCGCCAATCTCTCGATGATGTTCACCGAGCATCCGTTCCTCGATCGCTTTGCGGCGGCCGCCAAGGCCGGCTTCACCGCGGTGGAATTCCTGTTTCCCTATGATCATCCGGCCGAGGAGGTCGGCAAGCGGCTTGATGACAACGGCCTGACTCAGGCGCTGTTCAACCTGCCGCCCGGCAATTGGGATGCCGGCGAGAAGGGCTTTGCCGCACTGCCGCACCGTTTCGATGATCTCAAGGCGAGCCTCGAGACGGCGCTGCCTTACGCCAAGGCCACCGGCGTGAAGCGGCTGCATCTGATGGCCGGCATCGCCGATCGTCATGATGCGAAAGCCGTGGAGGCGTACACCAAGTCGGTCGCCTGGGCGGCGGAGTTCTTCGCGCCCCACGGGCTCGATGTCGTGATCGAGCCGATCAATTCGCGCAACGTGCCCGGCTACTTCCTCAACGATTTCGGCTTCGCCCGCGATCTCATCCGCGAGCTGAAGATTCCCAATCTCAAGCTGCAGTTCGACATCTATCACTGCCAGATCATCCACGGCGACGTCACGATGCGGCTGCGCGAGATGATGGACATCATCGGCCACATCCAGATCGCCAGCATTCCCTCGCGCAACGAGCCTGACAGCGAGGAGCTCAACTATCCGTTCCTGTTCGCCGAGCTCGACCGGCTCGGCTATGCCGGCTTCGTCGGCTGCGAGTACAATCCGCGCGGCCGCACCGAGGACGGGCTCGGCTGGTTCGCGCCCTACAAGGGAGTGAAGCCGTGACCTTGAAGCTCGGCTGCATCGCCGACGACTACACCGGCGCCTCCGACCTCGCCAATACCCTGACCCGCGCCGGCCTGCGCACGGTGCAGACCATCGGCGTGCCGGCTGATGACCTCGTATTGCCCGCGGTCGATGCCGTCGTGGTCTCGCTGAAGAGCCGCTCGATCGAGGCCTCGCTCGCCGTGGCCCGCTCACGCGAGGCCGATACATGGCTGCGCGCGCGCGGTGCTCATCACGTGCTGTTCAAGATCTGCTCGACGTTCGACTCCACCGACGCCGGCAACATCGGCCCTGTCATGGATGCGCTGGCCGGCGACGCCGGTGACACGATCGTGCTGGTGACGCCGGCTTTCCCGGAGACGAAGCGGACCGTCTATCAGGGTAACCTGTTCGTCGGCTCCGTGCCGCTCAACGAGAGCCCGCTCAAGGACCATCCGCTCAACCCGATGCATGACGCCAATCTGGTGCGCGTGCTGGCGCGCCAGAGCCGGCGGAAAATCGGCCTGGTCGATCTCGCCGCCGTCGTGCACGGGCCCGAGGCGATCGGCCGCCGGCTGCAGGAGCTGGCCGGGCAGGGCATGGGCGCGGCGATCGTCGACGCCGTCTTCGATGCCGACCTGACCGCGATCGGTGCGGCCGCCTTGAAGAGCCGGGTCTCCGTCGGCGCGTCCGGCATCGGGCTCGGGCTGGCACGCGCGCTGGTCGAAACCGGACAGGTTCATTCCCACGGCTTGGCGCATCACGCCGATGCCCCCGTCGGCGGCCTGGCCGCCTGCCTCGCCGGCAGTTGCTCGCAGGCGACCTTGCAGCAGATCGCGCAGGCCGAGACCATCATGCCGGTGCTGCATCTCGATGCGGCGGGCCTGGTCGCAGGCCCGGACGAGGCGCGGCGAGCGCTCGCCTGGGCGCGTGAGCGCGTCGCCAAGGGACCCGTGCTGATCGCCTCCAGTGCGACGCCGGATCAGGTCAGCGCGCTGCAATCCAGGCACGGCCGCGAGGCGGCGGGGCACGCGATCGAGCAGGCAATGGCCGATCTGGCCGCGGGGCTGATCCAGGCCGGCGTGCGGCGGTTGATCGTCGCCGGTGGCGAGACCTCCGGCGCCGTCGTCGACAGGCTCAGGATTCCCGGCTTCCTGGTCGGTCCGGAGATCGCGGCCGGCGTGCCGGTGCTGCGCGCGATCGGCGCCGAGGCGGGCGACATGCTGCTGGCGCTGAAGTCCGGCAATTTCGGCGGTCCGCAGTTTTTCGCCGATGCGCTCGGGCTGATGCGCTAGCTGCGCATCGGCTGCGTGAGCGTGTGCCGGATTCTGGAACGACGCGCAGGGCCTCGGTGCCGATTACATCATCTGCTTAGTTTGTGAGCCGTCGCTCGGCGCGGCAGCGCCGTCGTGCCGCCGTAAGCATCGGGGCGCACACAGAAAAAGCAGATGTTTTTTGCGTGTAATGCCCGATAACTCCCGTAAATTAACGGTCTCTAGGGACCTCACCGCTATACCTCCAGTACGGACCGTCGCGTGACGCGTCCATCTGTGGGTAGGGCAATGAAACTGAATCGGATCGGCTACAAACTCGGGCTTGCTGGCGCCATCGGCGCGTCTCTCGCGGTCGGCATGATCGCTAACCAGTTGATGGCGGAAAGAGCGGTCAACCATGCCAATCAGCAGGCCGAGCGCGCGCGGCGCGTGGTCGAGAGCGTGCTGTCGGCCAGCATCAACATGCAGCAGACCCAGCTCGGCGGCCGTTCGGCGCGGCTGGCGCGTGCGCCGGCCGAGGCAGAGAAGGCAGCCGCCGACATTCAGCAGTTCTCGACCGCGATGGTGACCGACATCGACGCCGCGCTCGGCAACGTATCGACCGCCGACAATCGCGCCCGGTTGACCCGGATCAAGGAGCTGATGACGAGCTATGCCGCGGGAGCGGTCGATCTCGCCGAGGCGCAGAAGAAGTTGTTGACGCAGATCGAGAAGCGCAGTGCGGTCTCCAACGAGTGGAACACCAGCCTGAAGGCGCTGCTCGCCTCGCCGTCGCTGCCGAACCTCGCCTTCCGCGAGCGGGTCGAGCGCCAGCTTCACGCCGCCGATGCCAAGTTGAACTACATGCGGTCGCAGGCGTGGCGGTTCGGCATGACTGGCGACGCCGCAACCATCCTGACCGTGAAGCAGACGGTGCCGGGGCTGAAGAGCTCGCTGACCGACGCTCGCATGCTCGCCGACAACCGCGAGATCCAGGCCACGATCACCAAGCTCAATGGCCTCGCCTCCGACTTCGTCGCCGCGAACGACGAGGTGGTGAAGACCGAGGGAATCAAGGAGGCCGTGCTGCGCGACCGCACGCTCATCTATCTCGGCGAGGCCGGCGAGCTGATGTCCTCTGCGATCCAGGACGCGCGCGCGCGCAACGCGAGCGCCCGGTTCGAGGCAGACCAGGTCGCCGCGCAGGCGAGCTATATCACGCTGTTTGTCGGATTGGCGGTTCTGTTGTCGGTGATCGGTTCGGTCGTGTTCTCGTTCCTCGGGATCGCGCGGCCGCTGACGCGGCTCAACGCGGCGCTCGGCGAGATGGCGCGCGGCCGCATCGACATCGCCATTCCCGGCGCATCGCGGGGTGACGAAATCGGCGATCTCGCCAAGACCGTCACGGTGATCCGTGGCAATGCCGAGGAGAAGGCGCGCACCGAGGCCGAGGAAAAGAGCGCGCTGGATGAGGTCGCGGCGCGCCAGCGCAAGGCCGACATGCAGCGGCTGGCCGAGCAGTTCGAAGCCGCGGTCGGCGAGATCGTGAACACCGTCTCGTCGGCCTCGAGCCAGCTCGAGCAGTCCGCCACGACGCTGACCCAGGCCGCGACGCGCTCGCAAGGCTTGACGACGGCGGTTGCGTCTGCCTCGGAGGAAGCCACGACCAACGTCCAGTCGGTGGCGTCTGCGACCGAGCAGATGGCCTCGTCGGTCACCGAGATCAGCCGCCAGGTGCAGGAATCGGCGCGCATCGCCAACGACGCCGTCGGCCAGGCCCGCACCACGACCGGGCGAGTCAGCGAACTGTCCAAGGCTGCCACCCGCATCGGCGACGTCGTCGAACTGATCAACACGATTGCCGGCCAGACCAACCTGCTGGCGCTCAACGCCACCATCGAGGCCGCACGCGCCGGCGACGCCGGCCGCGGCTTCGCGGTCGTCGCCTCCGAGGTCAAGGCGCTGGCGGAACAGACCGCGAAGGCCACCGGCGAGATCGGCCAGCAGATCTCCAGCATCCAGGTCGCGACGCAGGAGTCGGTCAGCGCCATTAAGGAGATCTCCTCCACGATCGAGAAGCTGTCGGAAATCTCCTCGACCATCGCAGCCGCCGTCGAAGAACAGGGCGCGGCGACGCAGGAGATTTCGCGCAACGTCCAGCAGGCGGCGCATGGCACGCAGCAGGTCTCGTCCAACATCGCCGATGTCGAGCGCGGCGCGGCCGAGACCGGGTCGGCCTCGGCCCAGGTGCTCTCAGCGGCACAGGCGCTGTCCGGCGACAGCAATCGTCTCAAGCAGGAGGTCGCGAGCTTCCTCGGCTCGGTGCGGGCGGCGTAACGCCGAGCCGCGGAAACGGCCAATTCCTGCTCGCGCAGGGGGCTTGAAAGGCCGGAGCATCGAACGCTCCGGCCTTTTGCGCTTTCTGACCCAACGTTTTCTGACCCAACAGAGACACTCCGTGGCCCGTTGCCTGCGGCTTTTCTATTCGCGTCGCATCGACACCGGCAAAACTAACCTGCGTAGTCAATCTGCATTTTTAACTTGTGTTAAGATTAGGCGTGTAGGGTCTGGCCATTCGCGGCCAACGCACCTTCGAGCTCCACGGGCAAACGGCGCTCCCTCGTTCGGTCGCACCACATGAGACGACGCGTCGCACCGCCAAGCCGGAGCGCGTTACCGATCTGGATGAGCAACGATCGCTTTTTCGATCGTTACTCCGTAGTCGTACGGACATCGTCTTAACCAGACTTAATTTCGGGTTCCGTAGCTTCCACGCGTGGGCTGCGGGCCCGTTTGCGTGCATACGAGGGCGAGCCCACGCCTATCGACGTGATCTGTCCCCGAGCGCCCCAGCATGAGTCGCGCCCGTGGAGACTGACATGTCGTTTGCAATGCCTCATCGCCTCAAGCTCACCATTGGTATCAAGATCTACGCCCTGATCGGTCTGAGCTTCCTCGGCCTGATCGGCCTGACCGCCTTCAATTCCCGTGAGCTCGCCGCAGGCCTCAAGCAGCAGAAGCAGCTCGAGCTGCAGCATCTGACCGAGCTCGCGCTCGGCATCTTCGCCGAGGAGCACGCGGCCGCGCAAAAGGGGACGATCTCGGTCGCCGAGGCGCAGAAGCGCGCGCTCGAGCGCGCCTCCCAGCTGCGCTATGGCGGCAACGAGTATTTCTTCGTCACGGACCTGACCGCGAAGATGCTGATGCATCCGATCTCGACCAAGCTGGTCGGGCAGGACGTCGCGGACATGAAGGATCCGAACGGCAAGAAGCTGTTCATCGAGATGATCGACGTGGTCCGCCAGCATGGCCGCGGCTTCGTCGACTATGATTGGCCGAAGCCCGGCTCCGAGACGCCGCAGCCCAAGCTCACCCATGTCGCCGGCTTCGCCCCCTGGAATTGGCTGGTCGGGACCGGCGTCTATATCGATGACCTCTCGGCGCAGGCCTGGGCCTCGACGCGGCAGTCGTTGATGGCGGCCGGGATCGTGCTGCTGATCCTGCTCGTCTTGTCGACGCTCGTCGGGCGCGGCATCACCAGCCCGCTGCATCGTATGACCAGCGCGATGAAGAGCCTCGCCGGCGGCCGTCTCGACGTCGAGGTCCCCGGCGTGGGACGCGGCGACGAGATCGGCGAGATGGCCGGCGCCGTCGAGGTGTTCAAGAGCAATGCGGTCGCACGTCACGCGCTGGAAGCGGAGCAGAAGGAAGCCGAGCAGCGGGCGCTGGCCCGCCGCAAGGCCGACATGCACAAGATGGCCGACGACTTCGAAAGCGCCGTTGGCGAGATCGTCGAGACGGTCTCGTCGGCGTCGTCCAGACTGGAGGTCTCGGCGGATACCTTGAGCAAGACGGCGGTCCGCGCCGGCGAGCTCGCAACCACGGTGGCGGCTGCGTCGGAGGAAGCGTCGACCAACGTGCAATCCGTCGCCTCGGCCACCGAGGAGATGACGTCCTCGGTCACCGAGATCGGCCGCCAGGTGCATGAATCGGCGCGCATGGCCAACGAAGCGGTCGAGCAGGCGAAGAAGACCAACGAGCGGGTGAGCGAGCTGTCGCGGGCGGCGAGCCGCATCGGCGACGTGGTCGAGCTGATCAACAGCATTGCCGGGCAGACAAATCTGCTGGCGTTGAACGCCACCATCGAGGCGGCGCGGGCCGGCGAGGCTGGGCGGGGCTTTGCCGTCGTCGCCGCCGAGGTCAAGGCGCTGGCGGAGCAGACCGCCAAGGCGACCGACGAGATCGGCCAGCAGGTGGCCGGCATCCAGACGGCGACGCAGGAATCGGTCGCGGCGATCAGGCTGATCTCCGGCAGCATCGAACGGCTGTCGGAGGTGTCCTCGACAATCGCAGCCGCCGTCGAAGAGCAGAACGCCGCGACCAAGGAAATCTCGCGCAACGTGCAGCAGGCGGCTCACGGCACGCAGCAGGTCTCCGTCAACATCACCGACGTGCAGCGCGGCGCCACCGAGACCGGCTCGGCCTCAACCCAGGTGCTGGAGGCGGCCCAGGGGCTGTCGACAGACAGCAACCGCCTCAAGCGCGAGGTCAGCCGCTTCCTGGAGACGGTCCGCGCGGCCTGACGGGCCCGCGGCGATCTCATCAGCTCACAAAGATCCGACCAACGTGTCTCAACGAGTTCGAATCCCGACATGATGACCTTCCTTGACCTCCGGCCCCGCCACGAGATGGTGAACCGGACGCGATCGTTCGCGACTTCCTCGGCGATCATTCTCACCCTCATGCTCACGACCTCGGTCGGGGCCGCGCCGGGCGACAACCTCGCCGTCGTGCGCGACCTCGGCGGCAGGATCGGTCCCGCCATCGGGGCGGCCCTTGCCTGCAGCGATATCCCTCGGCCGCGTATCCAGGCCATCATCGGCAAGTTCCAGGCCGTCATCCGGGAGGCGTCGAACAACGACGGCGATCGCAACGAGCTGACGCGCCAGTTCGACCGCTCCATCGCCGACGGTCGCGCGGCCGTGGCGAGTGGCCGCCAGGACTGCCGGCGGGCCGAGCTCCAGCTTGCCGACATCGAGCGATCGACGGGCACACCGGCGATGGCGGCCGGCGCGCTGCGGGACCCGACGCTCTCCGTCGCTGCGACGGGGGCAACGAGTGCCGTGGCTGCTTCGGCGGTTCGCGGCATCACGGAGCGCGACATCACGTTCGGCAGCGTCTTGCCACTGTCGGGCGCGAACAAGGAGTCGGGCCGCCTGCTCAAGGTGGGCATCGAAGCCGCGTTCAACCGCGCCAACGAAGCCGGCGGGGTCAATGGCCGAATGCTCAGGCTGGCCGTGGTCGATGACGGCTATGACCCGAACCGCACGCTCGATGCCATGAAGCAGCTCTACGAGAAGGAGCGCGTATTCGGCTTCGTCGGCAGTTTCGGGACCGCGACGGCGGCCGTCGCAATTCCATATTCGCTGGAGCGTAGGATGCTGTTCTTCAGCCCCTACACCGGCGCGAACGTCTCGCGTCATGATCCGCCGGACCGCTACGTCTTCAACTATCGTCCGAGCTATTCGGAAGAGGCCGATGCGCTGGTGCATTACCTGGTCAAGCTGCGCCGCGTGCCCCCACGACAGATTGCGCTGTTCGCGCAGGACGATTCGTTCGGCGATGCAGGCTTTGCCGGCGTTGCAAAGGCGTTTCGCGTCCTCGGCCTCAACGACGCGGCGATCCTGCGCGTGAACTACACCCGCAACACCGTGGATGTGGAGCCCGCGATCAATCAGCTCAAGACCCAGAAGGTGCCGGTCCGTGCGGTCATCATGGTCGCGACCTCGCGCGCGGCCGCCAAGTTCATCGAGAAGGCGCGCGACGCGCTGCCCGGCGTCCTCTTCGTCAACGTGTCGGCGGTCGGTGCATCGGCGCTTGCCAACGAGCTCATGCTGCTCGGCCCACGCTACGCAGCCGGGGTGGTCGTGACCCAGACCGTTCCCGCCGTCTCCGGCTATTCGAGCGTGGTGCTCGACTACAAGGCTGCGCTGGCGAAGCATTTCCCCGGCGAACCGCCGGACTACACCTCGCTCGAGGGCTACATCGAGGCAAGCATCCTGGTTCAAGCCCTGAAGCAGGCCGGTCCGCAGCTCGATACCGAGCGGCTGATCGATACGCTGGAGTCGATGCGCAACATCGATCTGGGGCTTGGCGCCTCGCTCAACTTCGGCCCCGCCGAACATCAGGCCTCGCACAAGATCTGGGGCACCGCGCTCGACGAGACCGGCGCCTATCAGCCGATCGAGCTGGAATGATCCGCGGCGCGGGGGAGCGCGAGATGAAGCAACTTGCCGGCGCGCCCTCGAAGCGACGGGCTCGCGGATCGTCGGCGTGCGCGTCCTCTGCCTCCGGTGAGTTCGAAGCCTCGGTGAAGATCCCCGACCCTCGGTGGCCGAGCGCTCGCAGCGGTTGGCCACTACCGTGGCTGTCTATCGGGGCGAGCGCGCGGCGGGGAAAAATACCGTCCGCGCGTATCATTTGATCCGAATTTTTACGGTCGAGAAAATTAAGATTTTTTTCGATTCAAGCGCAACAAGGTCGGCTCACCCAACATCACCGGTGATGCAGGAGCGACTTCGATTGCGTCCTCGACGTAGTCTCGGCTTCGTTTGACGTCATCGGCCTTCATGAGAGGTTGTAGATGTCGTTTCTTTCGCGCTTTCGCGTCCTGACTAAGATTCTTACGATCGTGCTCCTGCTCAGCGCCATGATGGGTGCCCTGAGCTACATCGCCGCCGGTGCATTGCGCGATCTCAACGAGAACGCCGAGCGCATGGCGCGGGCTGCTCGGCGCTCGATGCTGGCCGCGCGAGCCAACACGAATGTGGCGTCCATCGTCGGCGCTGAGTTCCGTAGCGCACTCGATCCTCGCGACGACAACCGCAACGCAGCGCATCACATCATCGACGAGCAGATGAAGGCGTTCAAGGAACGGTTGGACGAAGTCTCAAAGACGAATGACCAGGAAACCCAGGCGATGCTCGGCGGCGTTCGAGACGCATTCGCAGCCTATCAGATAAGTATCGGCAAGACGCTGGCCGTGGTGGAGGCGGCGTCCTCCAACCAGATCAGCGACTCCGCTCAGAAGTTGCTCGAAACGGTCAAGGCCAGTGATGCCGTTGCCGAGACGCTCCGAGCCAAGATGCGGGCAGTGGCCGAGCAGGTAGATCACCGCGTCGAAGAATTGGCCAAGTCGTCGGCTGATGAGTATGTCGAAACATCACACAGGTTGATGGTCCTCTCCGCCATCAGCATCATCGCCGGTCTGTCGCTCGGCTTCGTCATCGGCCAGTACGGCATTGCCAAGCCGATGCGCGCGCTGGTCGCCGTGCTGCAGCGCATGGCAAAGGGAGAGGATGTAGCCATCTCCGGCGAGGGCCGCGGCGACGAGATCGGCGATACGGCGCAGGCCGTCAACCAGATCAAGGTGATGCTGGCCGAGAAGGCGCAGCAGGAGGCCGAGGCCAAGATCGCGATGGACAAGCTGATGGCCGAGAAGCGCCGCGCCGAGATGCATCAGATGGCCGACGGCTTCGAGCAGGCCGTCGGGCAGATCGTCGGCACCGTGTCGCATGCCTCGACCGAGCTGGAGGCGTCGGCCACGTCGCTGAGCTCGACCGCCGCGCGCTCGCAGACATTGGCGACCACGGTTGCCGCAGCCTCCGAGGAAGCCTCGACCAATGTCCAGTCGGTCGCTTCCGCCACCGAGGAGATGGCCTCCTCGGTCACCGAGATCAGCCGGCAGGTGCAGGAGTCCGCGCGCATGGCCAGCGATGCCGTCGACCAGGCGCGGCGGACCAATGATCGCGTCGGCGAATTGTCGAAGGCCGCGACCCGCATCGGCGACGTCGTCGAGCTGATCAACACCATCGCCGGCCAGACCAATCTGCTGGCGCTCAATGCGACCATCGAGGCCGCCAGGGCAGGTGAAGCCGGCCGTGGTTTTGCCGTGGTCGCCTCCGAGGTGAAGGCGCTGGCCGAGCAGACCGCCAAGGCCACCGGCGAGATCGGCCAGCAGATCGGCAGCATCCAGACAGCGACGCAGGAATCCGTTGGTGCCATCCGCGAGATCTCCGGCACCATCGAGAAGCTGTCGGAGATTTCCTCGGCCATCGCCGCCGCGGTGGAGGAGCAGGGCGCGGCGACGCAGGAGATCTCGCGCAACATCCAGCAGGCATCGATCGGCACGCAGCAGGTGTCGTCCAATATCGCCGAGGTGCAGCGCGGTGCCAGCGAGACCGGCTCGGCGTCGTCCCAGGTGCTCTCGGCGGCGCAGATGCTGTCCGGCGACAGCAACCGCCTCAAGCTCGAGGTCGGACGTTTCCTGGACACCGTGCGCGCCGCCTGATCCCGGCGGGCAGATTCCAACGAGACCAGGGCGTAGCCGGGAGGCCGCGCCCTTTTTCGTGGGCCGGTCGGCGCGGAAGGCGGGCGAGTCAGTCGGCCAGTCGCGCTCGACCACCGATCGCCTCGGCGAGCTGTCGAGGGCCGCGACCCGCATCGGCGACGCGCTTCCCGCAAACGGTTCGCGCCGCCTGAGATCCCGAGCGGCCAGGAGCGCAACGATCTGTGCGCTCCGTCAACGGCGGCAACATGGATGCGCCGTTCTGTCTGCACTCGTGTGGCGACACACCGGCTACAGGTCTTGCGCGATTTGCAACTGCCATCAATGAGCGCCAGCGCCCGTATTTCAACGGTGGCGGCATTTTATCTTAGGTTAATCGGCGACTGCGACGATCGATGCATCTCTTGCAACAAAATTAGTCATGCCAGTGCCGGCACGGCTCACGGCCATCATCGTCGATTGAAAGACTCGCCATGCGTAAGAATTTGCCCGTCACCAACGTCGAGTATCCGATCACGGATGACACGCTGATCGTGTCCAAGACCGACACGAAGGGCAAGTTGACCTTCTTCAACCAGGATTTTGTCGACGCGGCCGGCTTCACCGAAGCCGAACTGATGGGGCAGCCGCACAACATCGTGCGCCATCCCGACATGCCGCCTGAAGCCTTCGACAATCTCTGGACCACGCTCAAGGCCGGCCGTCCCTGGGTCGGCGCGGTCAAGAACCGCCGCAAGAATGGCGACTATTACTGGGTGCTGGCGACGGCGTCGCCGATCTGCAAAGACGGCCAGGTCGTCGGCTACACCTCGGTGCGCACCAAGCTGCCCGCCGACCAGCGCGCCGAGGCCGAGCAGGTCTATGCGGCGATTCGCGAAAAGCGGCCACATGGTTACAAGATCGACGACGGCATCGTCCGCCGCCGCTCGGTGTTCGACCATCTCTCGATGTTCGCCGGCACGATCGCGGCAAGGCTGCGAACGCTGGTTGGATTGCAGACACTGTTCCTGCTCGTGCTTGGCGTCATTTCGTTCGGGGAGGGCGGGCTCGCCGGAATGACCGCCGTGGCGATTGCTGCCGCTGGTGTCGTGCTGTGCGGCCTGGTCGGGCTGCGCACGATGAACGTGATCGTGGCGCCGCTCGATCATCTGAACGAGACGATGGAAAGCATCACTCAGGGCAAGCTCGACACCCGCATGCGCATCGAGCGCGACGACGAGATCGGCCGCGCGCTGCGTAACCTGCAGACCGTGCAGACGATGGTGCGGTTCAACGCCAGGGAGCTCGGTGAGCAGGAGCGGCGCGCAGCCGCCTCGCGCAAGCGGGAGATGTCAGAGCTTGCCAACAGTTTCGAAGGGGCCATTGGCAACATCGTCAATACGGTGTCCTCGGCCTCCAGCGAGCTCGAGAGTTCGGCCAATTCGCTGTCGAGCACCGCCGTGCGGGGGCAGGAGCTGTCCACCACCGTCGCCGCGGCCTCCGAAGAGGCGTCGGCCAACGTTCAGGCCGTCGCCTCGGCGACCGAGGAGCTCACCTCGTCGGTCCGTGAGATCAGCCGCCAGGTGCAGGAGTCGGCGCGCATCGCCTCCGATGCGGTCGAGCAGGCCCGCCGCACCAATGATCGCGTCGGCGAGTTGTCGAAGGCGGCGACCCGCATTGGCGACGTCGTCGAACTGATCAACACGATCGCCGGGCAGACCAATCTGCTGGCGCTCAATGCCACCATCGAGGCCGCACGGGCGGGCGAAGCCGGCCGCGGCTTTGCCGTCGTCGCCTCCGAGGTCAAGGCGCTGGCCGAACAGACTGCAAAGGCGACCGGCGAGATCGGCCAACAGATTTCCGGCATCCAGGGGGCCACGCAGGAGTCGGTCGGTGCCATCAGGGAGATCTCGACGACGATCGAGCGGCTGTCGGAGATCGCCGCGACGGTGGCGGCCGCGGTCGAGGAGCAGGGCGCCGCAACCGCCGAGATCTCGCGCAACATCCAGCACGCCGCCGCGGGTACACAGCAGGTGTCCGCCAACATCGCCAACGTCCAGCGCGGCGCCAGCGAGACCGGCGACACCTCGGGGCAGGTGCTCAGCGCCGCGCGCCAGCTCTCCGGCGACAGCAACCGGCTCAAGCAGGAGGTCAGCCGCTTCCTGCAATCCGTTCGCGCCGCCTGATAGGCATGACGAAGCGGGCGACAGCGGCCGAGATGGGCCGCTGTCCCATTCGATCATCGAACGACACAGCCTGCCGATAGCCGTACGCAGAACCGATGGCGCCCCCGGCGAGCCGCGCCGGCGCGGAACGCACATGCCTGCGCCGTTCGTCAGGCGGCGCCCCGCTCGACGGGATCATCCCCGACCGTTGCAGACTCCCCACACCTGACGCCCCGGCCAGAAAGGCCGTTGTCGCGCCATAATCCCGCTAAGGTGCAGAGGTTAACTTGTGTTAGATATTTATTCAACCAGCGGTACATTTAGTGGCAGGCAATGTGATTGCGAGCGGCCCTTCGCGCAGGACCTTGGTGCTATCGGCCGCGACGGCTGCGGCCGCCCTCGGTCTCGATGCGGGGCTTGCCGTCGTTGCCGCCAAGCCGCGCCGCCGCACTGAGGATCCCACGCCCGGCTATCGCCGGATCACGATCGGCGAGGCCGAGGTGATCGCCCTCTATGACGGGATCTGGGAAAAGCCGCACGAGGCCGGCTTCATCGGCAACGCCAGCATCGGCGACGTCAAGCAGGCGCTGCACGCCGCAGGCCTGAGCTCCGCCTTCGTCCCGATCCCGATCTCCACCTTCGTGGTGCGGCTGAAGGGCAAGACCGTGCTGTGCGATGCCGGCGGCGGCGGCCAGGTGCAGGGCTACAATTCCGACTCGATCTTCATTTCAGGTCGCATGCTGGACAATCTGAAAGCAGCCGGCATTCGCCCGGAGGACATCGACACCATCCTGATCTCGCACTTCCATCCCGATCACATCTTCGGACTGCTCGGCGAGGACACCAACGCGCCGGTGTTTCCGACCGCCGAGATCATCGTGGCCGCGGCGGAATACAAGTTCTGGACCGACGCATCTCTGACCAGCCGACTGCCCCCGTGGCGGCAGTCGCTGGCGCGCCGCATCCAGAGCGTGATCCCGGGGTGGAAGAACGTGCTGCCGGTCGAGGGCGAGGACGAGGTGGTGCCGGGCATCCGCTTCGTCAGCGTCCCCGGACATACGCCGGGGCACACCGCCTTTCATCTCAGCTCCGGAGCGGAGCAACTGATGATCTCGGGCGACACCGCCTATGTGCCGGCGTTGTGCCTGCGCCATCCCGAATGGCACGGCGCGTATGACCAGGACGGCCCGGCTGCCGAGGTCAGCCGGCGCAGATTGCTCGATCGTATCGTTGCAGAAAAGATGTTGGTTTGTGGATCTCATTTTCCGTGGGCCGCGTTTGGCAGGCTCACCCGCGATGGCGCCCATTATGCGCTCGACCTGCTCCCCGCGTGATCCCGAACCGGCCTCGGTAGAGAGGCACGGGATCGCACCATGAAGACGCATTACGAGGTGCTCGGCGTATCGCCGCGGGCCGATCTCGACACGATCAAGCGGGCGTTCCGCCTGGCCGCCAAGGCGCACCATCCCGACCTCCGGGGCGGCGCCGATGCGGCGTCGGAGCATCAGCTCAAGATGATCATCGTCGCCTACAACGTGCTGCGCGACCCTGGCCTGCGCGCCGAATACGACGCCGATCTTGCCGCCGAGCGCGATCGCGTCCGCCGCGAGCGCTGGGACGCCATCCTGCAGTTCACCGCGGCGACCGCCGTGCTCAGCGCGATCCTGATCGGCCTCGAGATTCTGCTGTTGCCCTCCGCCGGTGACTGGATGAGCAGGCAGGCGACGCGCTCGATCGTGACACCGTCGCCGCAGGCCCGATCCGCGCCGCAGCGCAAGGTCGCAGGTGAGACCATCCCGGCGCCTGCCGTCCAGGATGCGACCGGAGCCGTGCTGCCGGTGCAGCCCCCGGCGATGGAGGCGCCTGCGCCGCAAGCCGCAGAGCCGGTCGTCCCGGCCGAACCGATGACCGCCGCATCCCTGGTGAAGCGCGCGATGGACCGCAGCCGCCAGGGCGATGTCGAAGGGGCCGTCGCCGATCTCGACGAGGCGATCCGGCTCGCGCCCCGCAATGCCGATCTCTATCGCTACCGCGCCAGGGATCTGGTCCGCATGGGCCGCTTCGACCGGGCGCTTGGCGATTATGAGCGGGCGATCCGGCTCGATCCGAACAACCCGATGCTGTTTCACGATCGTGGACTGGCGTTCCAGCGCAAGGGAGATCTGGACGAGGCCCTCGTCGATCTCGACCACGCCGTGCGCATGGGCTTCAACGATGCCGCGACGTACAGCGACCGCGGCGCGGTGTGGCTGGAAAAGGGAAGCTACGACCGCGCGCTCGCCGACTTCAACCAGGCGCTCAAGCTGGATCCGGAATCGGCGGTTGCGGCCGCGCGGCGGGATGAGGCCGTCGCGCTCAAGCGCGACCGGCAATTGGCGGGCGACAACAGCTCGCCCCCGGCGGCTGAGGAGACCACCGGCACGGTGCCTGCCGACGTGAAGCCCAGGCGAAGTGGGCGCTGACCGCCGGACCGTGATCTGCGCGCCGACATCCAGGACGCGGTGAGCAGCGTTGTGCTCACACCCGCCGGCGCGACCGTTCCCCCCGCGACGGGGTGCGATCCAGGAGCGCGCCATGAGCGTCTACGTGTCCGTCACCGGCTTCCGCCCGCATCGCGGCCTCACTCGGCTGGCGCGATTCTGGTGGCACACGCTGCGCGCCGTCCGCCAGGCGCGCGCCGCTCCCGGAAATCTGCGCGTCGAGCTTCGTCCGGTGAATGGCATCTATCACACGCTGACGGTCTGGACCGACGAAGCCAGCATGCGCGTCTATGTCAGAAGCGGCGCGCACCGGCGCGCCATGATCGGCTTCCGCGACCTCGGCGGCGGCCGAACGCTCGGCTTCGTGGCGGAGCGCGATCCTGATTGGGATACGGCCTATGCACGCTGGCAGCACGAGGCGCGGGAGGTGTGAGGTGACGGAAGCGGACTAATTCGCCCGCCACTCCGGCACGCCATCCGCGGCCATCGTGATCGTGCCGAGCAAGCCGACCGGCGACCTGTCCTGATCCATCAGCCGCGCCAGCGTGGCTGCGTCCTGCGCCGGCACGCGCGCCAGCGTGCGCGCGTCCTGCTCGGTGCGCAGCATCACCACGCCATGCTCAACCTCGCCGTTGCGATCGAACAGCGCGGTGAAGCTCTCGACCCTGCCGCCGCCGCTGGCCTCGCTGACGAACTCCGGCGCGACGGCGCGGTGCCGGTCCGCCTCGGCCTGCACGCTCACCTCCTGTGACAGGGACGACGGCGGCTCGCGCGAGATCACCAGCGCATGATGCTTGGTGACGAAGCCGCCCTGGCCGTACAGCAGGCCGCGCTTGGCGCCGCCGCGCAGCCGCCGCACCATCGCGCAGGCGGCATGCGTCATGTAGGTGTTGAGCGGCGCGCCGAAGAAGGTCAGCCCGCCGGTGACGGTGGGCTCGACGTCGGCGCCGAGGCCGAGGGTTCGCCGTGCCATCTTCGGCACGCAGGGAAAGCAGCTGTAGAGCTCGATGGCGTCGAACGCGGCGCCGCTGCCACCGGCGATGTTCATCGCAGCCCGCAATACAGCGTTCTGCGGATGGCTCTCGGCGAACTGGTCGCGCGTGAGATAGTCGCGCGGATCCTCCGCTGATGCGCCGCCGAGCGGATAGATCATGCGGCTGTCGGCGATGCTGGCGGCGCGCGCCTTGGCGAGGCTGGTCAGGATCAGCGCCGCGCCCATGTTGACCATGGGATTGGCGACCATCAGCTTGGTGTAGGGCCAGGCGATCGGGCGATTGTCGGCCGACGGCGTCGTGATCTCGTCGGGCGCGAAGTGCCGCTTCAGCCAGGCGTTGGGATTGTAGGCGGCGACCGCCGAAAAGCGCGACCACAGCTCGCCGGATTCGGCGAGCGCCTGCCGCGGCGTCTGGCCCCATTTTGCCGCGCTCGCGACCTCGTAGAACGGATAGACCGAGACCGGACGGAACACGCCGAGCTTCACCGCCAGCGGCTTCTGGAATGCGGCGCCGCGCTTCGGCTCCTCGACATCATGGGCGAACGGCGTCCACGGCAGAGTGATGCCGGCACGCTCGGCCTTGGTCGCGGTCGATTGCGCCTCGGCGCCGCAGACCACGGCGACCTCGCATTCGCCGCGCGCGATGCGCAAGGCGGCCTCGTGCAGAAAGCGGATCGGGCTCTCGCCGCCGACCGGACCATAATGGCAGTGCGCCGGCGCGACGCCCAACCGCTGCGCGAGAAGCTGCTCGGGGGCGCGGTAGCGCCAGCTCAGGAAGTTGACGACGTCGAGCGAGCCGGTGTCATGGACGAGCTTGGCGCCCGCGTCATTTTCCGCGCGGCGGATCGCCTGTTCGAGCAGCGCCAGCGGCTCCAGACCGTCGCGAATGTCCTTCGGGCGATCGACGATCTCGCCCACGCCGACGATCACGGGAATGCGGTCGGGGGGCAGGGTAGTTGCAGTCATCGGCGTTTCCAGGAGCGGGCCCATGACGGACCGTCATTGTTGTCTTGTCTCCGTTCTGTCATCGCAGGTTCGACCGCGCAATGCAGAAAATGCTGATGGCGCCCGCGCGCGGTGTGGCTTCCGCTCGACGGCATATGCGCCTAAAACGCTCGCTCCTGACGCTCATGCCGGAGTCTGCCGTGTCCGAACAGAACAGCTATGTGCCGCCCAAGGTCTGGACCTGGAACAAGGCCAGCGGCGGCCGCTTCGCCAACATCAACCGGCCGATCGCAGGTCCGACCCACGAGAAGGAATTGCCTGTCGGCCGTCATCCCTTGCAGCTCTATTCTCTGGGAACGCCGAACGGCGTGAAGGTCACCGTGATGCTCGAGGAGCTGCTGGCGCTGGGCCACAGCGGCGCCGAATACGATGCCTGGCTGATCCGGATCGGCGAGGGCGATCAGTTCGGTTCGGGCTTCGTCGCCATCAATCCCAATTCCAAGATCCCGGCGCTGCTGGATCGCAGCGGGCCCGAGCCGATCCGCGTGTTCGAGTCCGGCGCGATCCTGGTCTATCTGGCCGAGAAGTTCGGCGCCTTCCTGCCGACCGAGCCGGCCAAGCGCGCCGAATGCCTGTCCTGGCTGTTCTGGCAGATGGGCGCCGCGCCCTATCTCGGCGGCGGCTTCGGCCACTTCTATGCCTATGCGCCGACCAAGATCGAATATGCCATCGACCGCTTCGCGATGGAGGTCAAGCGCCAGCTCGATGTGCTCGACCGCCGCCTGGCCGAAAGCGAGTATCTCGCCGGCCCCGACTATACCATTGCCGACATCGCGGTGTGGCCGTGGTACGGCGCGCTCGCCAAGGGTTTACTCTACGAAGGCGGCGAATTCCTCTCGGTGCAGGACTACAGACACGTCCAGCGCTGGACCGACCAGATCGCGCAGCGCACCCCTGTGAAGCGCGGCCGCATGGTCAACCGCGTCTCCGGCGATCCCAAGAGCCAGCTCCACGAGCGCCACGACGCCGGCGATTTCGATACCAAGACGCAGGACAAGATCGGGCAGGGCGGGTAGTTCGGTCGTCGTGTCGTAGGGTGGGCAAAGGCGCGCCTTCCATCATTGTTGGCGTTCACATCTGTGCGACGCGCCGTGCCCACCGCGCTCCCTCACATCAACCGCCGGTGGGCACGCGCCGCCTGATGGCGCCGCTTTGCCCACCCTACGGACGTCAGCCGCTCATCCGGGCTACAAATCCGCCACGATCCAGGCACCCGGGCTAACACCCGTCATTGCGAGGAGCGCAGCGACGAAGCAATCCAGAGTCGACGCGGGACTCTGGATTGCTTCGCTCGCAAGGACGACGCGACCCGCGAACCGCCCTTTCGCCGGCACGACTCGCGTGCGCACTCCGTCACCCACGCGCGGTCTTCATTTTTGCCGCAGTGCGATGAATCGCGATGGTTTGATCTCTGACATCACGTCTTTTCTTGTCACGAGAGAATCGTGCAACAATCATCTGGCGCCGCAATGCATGCCGTGTGCTGACCAACTCGTCCCGAGGTGATGACCCCTGGCGAGAACCACCACTCCGGAGGGAGACCCATGATCGACAGACGTGATCTGCTCAAGGGAGCGGGGATGGCAGCTTTGCTGGGCAGCTTCGGCGCGACCCGTGCGCTGGCCGAGGAGACGGTGACGTTGCCCTTCGCCAACGGCGAGCGTCCGCTGGTGAAGTATCCGCAGAAGCGGCCGATGATCGGCCTGACCAGCCGGCCGCCGCAACTCGAAACGCCATTCGCAGTGTTCAACGACGGCGGGATCACGCCGAACAACGCCTTCTTTGTCCGCTATCATCTGGCGGGACTGCCTTACGATCTCGACCCGGACAAGTTCACGCTCGAGATCAAGGGCAAGGTCGACAAGCCGCTGAAGCTGTCGCTCAAGGACATCCGCAGGATGAAGGCGACCGAGATCGTCGCCGTCAACCAGTGCTCCGGCAACAGCCGCGGCTTCTTCGAGCCGCGCGTCGCCGGCGGCCAGCTCGGCAACGGCGCCATGGGCAATGCGCGCTGGCGGGGCGTGCCGCTCAAGACCGTGCTCGACATGGCGGGTGTCCAGGCCGGCGCCAGACAGGTCACCTTCGGCGGCATGGATGGCCCGGTGATCGACAAGACGCCGGATTTCGTCAAGGCGCTCGACCTCGATCACGCCATGAATGGCGAGGTCATGCTGGCCTATGGCATGAACGGCGAGGATCTGCCGTTCCTCAACGGCTTTCCGCTGCGCCTGATCGTACCCGGCTACTACGGCACCTACTGGGTCAAGCACCTCAACGAGATCACCGTCATCGACAACGTCTTTGACGGCTTCTGGATGAAATCGGCCTATCGCATCCCGGACACGCCGAACAACGCCGTGGAGCCCGGGACCACGCCGAAAGCGACGATCCCGATCAACCGCTTCACGGTCCGCTCGTTCATCACCAGCCTGGCCGATGGCGCGAAGCTGAAGGCAGGCAGGGCAACGCTGCGCGGTATCGCATTCGACGGCGGGGCCGGGATCAGGCAGGTTGCCGTTTCGACCGACGGTGGCCAGAGCTGGACCGATGCCCGGCTCGGCAAGGACCTCGGGAAATATTCCTTCCGCGAGTGGAAGCTGCCGGTGAAGCTTGCCGCGGGATCCCACGATCTCAAGGTGCGGGCCACGAGCAATTCCGGCGAGACCCAGCCGGAGACGCCGCGCTGGAATCCGGCCGGCTATCTGCGCAATGTCGTCGAAACCGTCCGCGTCACGGCGGCCTGAGGAGGATGACCATGCAACGGATGTCGTTCCTCATCGCCTCGCTGGCTGCCGGGCTTGGTTGCCTGGCGGGCAGCCCCATCGCCCTCACCGCAGCCCCGGTGAACTATCAGGTTCCGCAGGAGACCGCGGCGTTCAAGCCGGGGCCCGACCTCGCCGTCGTGCAGGGCAACTGCACGGCCTGCCACTCCTCCGACTACATCAAGACGCAGCCGCCGATGCAGAACAAGAAGGAGTTCTGGCAGGCCGAGGTCACCAAGATGATCAAGGTCTATGGTGCCCCGATCGACGCGGCCGATGTCGACAAGATCGTCAGCTATCTGGCCGCGACCTACTGACGGCGTCCGGCCGGGAGCGCTCAGCCGGCGCCCTTCGCCGGCGGGAAATCCATGCGGTCGTCGGTGCGGCAATAGCGGTCGGCGAACATGCGCCCCACGGGGTGGAACAGCTCCATCTCGACCCGCATCTTCTCGGTGTCCCACAACTCGTCGCGGATGTGGAAGGCGAGGCCCTCGCCGAGCACCAGCACGCGGTCGCCGTTGACGTCGATGAGCTGCCAGGTCCTGCACTCCATCGCGAACGGTGCGTCCGCCAGCCGCGGCACGCCGATCATGCGCGAGGGTGCGAGCTTGAGTCCGAGATGATCGGGCTCGCCGATCTCCGGCGGAAAGTCGCCGCCGGTCTCGTGCATCGCCTGCGCCAGGGGCTCGTCGGTGATGTGGACCACGAACTCGCCTGAGCGGCGGATGTTGACCAGGGTGTCCTTGGTCCGGCCGTCCGGCCGCAGGTTGATCGCGAACACGCAGAGCGGCGGGTCCTCGCCCATCACGTTGAAGAATGAGAACGGCGCGGCGTTGACCACCCCGGTCTCGCCCCTGGTCGTGACCCAGGCGATCGGCCGTGGCAGCACGAAGGAGGTCAGGATCTTGTAGCGCTCGCGCGGGCTGAGATCGGTGGAGAGGTATTCCATGTAGGGGCCTCTGGTGCGTCGGTTCCCCGACCGTAGTGGGCCGTGACGCGATCCGGAAGCCAATAAAGCGGGCAGAGGGTGCGCACATCGGCGTCCTCGCGCGGGAAACTCCATGTTTCCGGGAACGGCTCCGCCAGCGCCACGTTCGGACAGCACAGCAACTACAAATGGAGGTCGCGCCATGAAACCAATGATCAGTCTGATTGCTTGCGCGTTCGCCGTCTCGGCTACGTCCGCGCTGGCGCAGGGCAGCCCGCAGACCACGCCGCCGCCGAGTGTGCAGAATTCCGGAGCAGGCATCCAGGGCGCGCCCGGCAACAAGAACGGACCGGGCACTGAGACGACAGGCGGCACGGTCGGCTCGTCCACGATCAACCGCCATAATCCGGACGTCAGCGCTCAGGATCCGTCGAATATCAAGGGAATGCCGGGGAATAAGAACGGCCCGCCGGCCAAGAAACCGCAGAACTGACGGCTGCGATGGCGGCTGCGCGATTGCGCCGCTGCCATGCGCATGCCGCCCCGCCGACGTATCGTCAGATCAGGGCAGGGCCGCTGCGCCGTTGGTGACGATCAGATTGTCGGTGTCTGCCGGTGCGAGCTCGCTGGTGGTGTCGCCGCCGAGATATTTGTCGAGCGTCGCCTGGATCCGCTCCCGCGCCGTATAGGGACCGCGATCGCTCATCCAGGTGTGCTGGAACTCGGTCTTGATGATGTCGATGCCGCTCTTCTTGCCGACCTGCGATGGCAACACGCCGGGATCGGTCTTGAACTGCGGATCGTCGGAGCGGAACGACAGGATCTTCAGCTTGTCCCGGATCACGAAAGGCACCCGCAGATTGTCGAGCGTCACCACCTGCGAAACGATGTTCGGATGCTCCTTGGCGAAATACATCGCGGTGTCGCCACCGTTGGAATGGCCGACCAGGGTCAGATGCTCATAGTCGGCATTCGGATGGCGCTTCTTCATCTCCTTGAGCACGCACAGGATGTTGGCCTCACCCTTCTTGTAGACGTCGAGCCGGCCGACATAGGGCATGCCGACCTTGGTGACGAGCGGCGGATCGGTCGGCAGGTCCTGCTGAACGCTGGCGACGAGATAGCCGCGCGCGGCGAACACGTTCGCGAGGAAGGAATACTCAGTGTTCTTGACGGTGTTGCCGTTGCTGATGATCGCCACCGGGAGCCGCCACAGCCCGGCATTGGCCTTCATCTCGTAATCCGTGCGCACGGCTACGTCGACCGTGATCGGCCGCTGCCGCTCGGCATCGAAAAACTCACGGCTCTCGTGCTGGATGCCCCACTTCGCAATAGCGAAATAGCCGGCCACAGTCAGGGCAGACACACAGGCCAAAACCGTCACGCCTCGCTTCATGGCTTCCTTCCCCTCGGCTTCTCCTCGTTATGTGATGAGGGACAACGCCGAGGTCACGAGGGCGTGGCAGCCTGGACAGCATTAAATTTCGGAAATCTTGGAATACGGATGTGGAACAAATCCGGGTTCGGCGGACCGGCGCACCGGCCCACCGGTCGCTGCTGCCGGTCAGAAGGCGGTATAGCCGCCGTCGATCACGAAGCAGTCTGCGGTGTGATAGGACGACGCCTTGCTCATGAGGTAGACGGCGATGCCGCCGAAATCCGACGGCTCGCCGAAGCGGCGCACCGGGATGCGCGGCATGACGTTGGCGACGAACTTCTCATTGCCCATGATGCCCGCGGTCATGTCGCTCCTGATCCAGCCGGGCAGGATCGCATTCGCGGTGACGCCGTGGCGTGCGAGCTCGACCGCGAGCGCGCGGCACAGCGCGTTGATCGCGGCCTTGGTCGCGGCATAGTGCTCGTTGCGCGCGGTGCCGAACAGCGAGGCGAGGCTCGAGGTGGCGACCAGGCGGCCGAACGCATCACCGGCCTCCGCCCGGGCCGTCATGTGCCGCGCGGCAGCCTGGAAGGCGTGGAAGACGCCGTCGAGATTGGTCGCGAACATCGTGCGCCATTCCTCCTCGCTGCGCTCGATGAAAGGCTTGCGGCCGCCGCCGCCGATGCCCGCATTGGCGAAGCAGCCGTCGACGCGGCCGAAGGCGTCGAGCGTCGCTTGCATCGCGTCGTTGACGGAAGCAGGGCTCGTCACGTCGCAGACCCGGGTGTCGACCTTGCCGGGACCAGCCGCCATCGAGGCCGCGGCTGCCTTGTTCTTCTCGGCGTTGCGGCCCCAGATCGAGACGTTGCAGCCACTGGACGCAAGTGCCTGGGCGATTCCGAGGCCTATGCCTCCATTGCCGCCGGTGACGACGGCCACGCGGCCGGTGAGGTCGAACATGTTCATGGGGTTCTCTCGGACGTTTCCGTGATGATGTGAGTGCGCTGCGCGCCGCTTCAGTTATTGGGATGATCCAACCATGGACAAGCGCAGCGCAAAAATCAAATATGCTGCACGAACCGGGCGATGCAGCGAATTTCCGCCGTAAAGAATGCAGCGCTCGAAAAGCTCTTGAGAGGAAACCATGCAGTTCAAGCACGTCACGCTCGATTTCGACGGGCCCGTCGCCGTCCTCACGCTCGATCATCAGGAGGTGATGAACGCGGTCTCGATCGACATGCTGGGCGGGCTCGCCGAGGCACTCGACGAGATCGAGGAGAAGAAGGCGGAGGTGCGTTGTCTCGTCGTCACCGGCGCGGGACGCGCGTTCTGCACCGGTGCCAATCTGCAGGGCCGCAACACGCAGGCCAAGCCCGGCCGCAGCAATGCCGGCGCCGCGCTCGAGACCGCCTTCCATCCGTTCCTGCGCCGCCTGCGCAACCTGCATTGCCCGATCGTGACGTCGGTCAACGGCCCGGCCGCGGGCGCCGGCATGAGCTTCGCGCTGATGGGCGACATGATCCTGTGCGCCAAGTCCGCCTACTTCCTGCAAGCCTTCCGCCGCATCGGCCTCGTTCCCGATTGCGGCTCGACCTGGCTGCTGCCGCGCCTCGTCGGCAAGGCGCGCGCGATCGAGCTGTCGCTGCTCGGCGAGAAGCTGCCGGCCGAGACGGCACTGCAATGGGGGCTCGTCAATCGCGTCTATGACGATGCGGCGCTGAAGGAGGAGACGATGAAGCTCGCGCATGAGCTCGCCAATGGCCCGACGGTCGCATTGTCTCAGATCCGCAAGCTGTATTGGGACAGTCCCGAGAACTCGTTCGAAGACCAGCTCAACGCTGAATTCCAGGCGCAGCGCGTCGCCGGCAGCACGTCGGATTTCAAGGAAGGCGTCACCGCGTTCCTCGAGAAGCGGCCGGCCAAGTTCAAGGGCCAATGATCGAGGCCGAGCTGTCCCGCTGCGTCGCCTCGTTCATGCCGGGGGCGACCGGCGTGCACGGCGCCGCAAAGCTCTCCGGCGGCGCCAGCCAGGAGACGTGGCGCTTCGACATCGTCCATCCCGCGGGCGATGTCGGTGCGATCTTGCGCCGCTCGCCGAAGGGCTATGGCGCCGCGCCTGGCCGCGCCGCCGGGCTCGACAACGAGGCGGCGCTGATGCGGCTGGCGCGTGCCGCCGGGGTGCCGTCGCCCGAGGTGCTGCACCTGCTGACGCCGGAGGACGATCTCGGCGCCGGCTTCATCATGCGCCGCGTCGAGGGCGAGACCATCGCGCGCAAGATCCTGCGCGATGCCGAGTTTGCCGAGGCGCGCCCCCGTCTCGCGCGCCAGCTCGGCGGCATCGCCGCCGGCATCCACGGCATTCGGCGCGAGGCACTGCCGGCGTTGCGCGAGATGAACGCGGTCAGGGAGATCGCGGAGCTTGCGCGCGAATATCAAAGCTTCGACTGGCCGCGCCCGGTGTTCGATCTCGCGTTGCGCTGGCTGTCGCACAATGATCCCGGCCCCTCGGCGGAGGTCACGCTGGTGCACGGCGATTTCCGCAACGGCAATCTCATCATCGGCCCCGACGGGGTGCGCGCCGTGCTCGACTGGGAGCTCGCCCATCTCGGCGATCCCATGGAGGATCTCGGCTGGATCTGCGTCAACTCCTGGCGCTTCGGCGAGATCGACAAGCCCGTCGGTGGCTTCGGCTCGCGCGAGGAGCTGTACGCGGGCTACGAGGCCGCTGGCCGCAAGGTCGATGCCGGCAGGGTGAAGTTCTGGGAGGTCATGGGCACATTGCGCTGGGGCGTGATGTGCTGCGGCATGATGCAGCGGTTTCGCTTGGGTCCCGACCACTCGATGGAACGCGCCATGATCGGCCGCCGCGCGTCGGAGACTGAGATCGATCTGCTGCGGCTGCTGGCGCCGCGGGGAGAGGGCTGATGCAGGACGAACCGACTCCGACCGAGCTGGTACAGGCGGTGGCCGATTTTCTTCGCAACGATGTAGCCCCGCTGATCTCGGGACATCAGGCGTTCAAGCTGCGCGTCGGCATCAACGCGCTCGATCTGGTCGTGCGGCAATTGACACAGGCGGCGCCCGCGGAGGCTGCAGAGCATGCGCGTTTGAAGGATTTGCTGGGACAGGACGGTGCCTTGCTCGACCTCAATCGCGCACTGGCGGAGCAGATTGCGAGCGGTGCTGTCGATCTCGCGACGCCGGGTCTGAAGGAGCATCTCTGGCAGACCACGCTCGACAAGCTCGCCGTCGATCAGCCGAACTACGCATCCTACAAGCGCGAGGCGGGGAGGCACGAATGACGTGTAACTCTCCGTCGTCATGCCCGGGCTTGACCCGGGCATCCATCCTCTCACGAATCTGCCGCAGGACGTGGATGGCCGGGTCAAGCCCGGCCATGACGGAGTGGAGGCAGACCCGCACTGTCATTCCGGCGCGCGACGCAGTCGCGAGCCCAGAATCCATAGGCACGATCGCGGCTATGGATTCCGGGCTCGCGCTGCGCGCGCGCCGGAATGACGAGCTCGGTGAGGCTCTACCGCCCAAGCCATTTCGGCGGCCGCTTCTCCGAGAACGCTTTAGGCCCTTCGATGTAGTCCTGCGAATGAATCATCGCCTGCACCGCCGGATAGTCGCGCTGCTCGGTGATCGCCTGTTCCAGCGACACCGCCAGGCCCTTCTCGATCGCCTGCTTGGAGGCGCGGATCGACATCGGCGAGTTCCTGGCAATGGTCTCGGCCCAGCGCACGGCGGCCGCCAGCGCCTCGCCCTGCGGCACCACCTCGTTGACGAAGCCGAGCTCGTGGCCCTCGCGCGCGCCGACATGGCGGCCCGTGAGGATCATGCCCATCGCGCGCTTCATGCCGATCTGACGCGGCAGCCGCTGCAGGCCGCCAGCGAGTGCGGCGAGACCGACGCGCGGCTCGGGCAAGGCGAAGGTGGCATTCTCAGAGGCGATGATCAGGTCGCAAGCCAGCGCGATTTCGAAACCGCCGCCCATGGCGACACCGTTGACGGCGGCGATCAGCGGCTTGTCGCAATCGAAGCGCGACGTCAGTCCGCCGAAGCCGCTTCGGCCCCAGCCGCGCTTGCCGCCGGCCGCCTGCCATTTCAGGTCGTTGCCGGCGCAGAACGCCTTGTCACCCTCGCCGGTGACAATCGCAACCCATTGCTCGGGATCGGCGGCGAACCCGTCGAACACCGCCTCCAGCTCGTAATGTGCGTCGGTATGCAGCGCGTTGTAGACCTCGGGACGGGCAAGGGTGACGATTGTGATCGGCCCCTTGCGCGTGACCTTCGAGAATTTCAGCTCCATCGACCGTTCCTCCTGGTTTCTGATTGGCTGCCGTGCGCGAGCTTAGCGCCTGCGCCGCGCGCGCGGTCATCCAAATACGCAACCGCGCCGCGCGCCACAAGCACGCGGCGGCGGGCTGGCCTGACCAAGAGCAAGAACAACAACGACACGCACAGGGAGACACGCCATGGATTTTTCCTTGCCGAAGGAACTGATCGCCTATCTCGACGAGCTCGACCGCTTCATCGCCGCCGAGATCAAGCCGCTGGAGCAGGCGGACGACAACATCCGCTTCTTCGATCATCGCCGCGAATGGGCGCGCACCGATTTCGAGAATGGCGGCCTGCCGCGGCATGACTGGGAGCGGCTGCTGCGCAAGGCCAAGGACCGCGCCGACGCGGCCGGCCATCTGCGCTTCGCGATCCCGAAACGCTATGGCGGCAAGGACGGCTCGAACCTCTGGATGGCGGTAATCCGCGAGCATTTCGCGTCGAAGGGCCTCGGCCTGCACAACGACCTGCAGAACGAGCATTCGATCGTCGGCAATCTGCCGATCGTGACCATGCTCGACCGCTACGGCCGTGACGACCAGAAGGCGATGATCGACGGCTCGATCACCGGCAAGTACCGCATCACGTTTGGTCTGACCGAGCCGCATCACGGCTCGGATGCGACTCATATGGAGACCAAGGCCGTCCCGGCGACCCGCGACAACGTCAAGGGCTGGCTGATCAACGGCGAGAAGATGTGGACCACGGGCATGCACGTCGCCACGCATTGCGCATTGTTCGCGCGCACCTCGGGCAATGACGGCGATGCGCGCGGCATCACCTGCTTCCTGGTGCCGGCCAAGACCGAGGGTGTGAAGGTCGAGGAATATCTCTGGACCTTCAACATGCCGACCGACCATCCGCGCGTCAGCTTCACCGACGTGTTCGTGCCGGAGGACGCGCTGTTCGGCGAGGTCGGGCGCGGGCTGTCGCTGGCCCAATGCTTCGTGCACGAGAACCGCATCCGCCAGGCGGCGAGCTCGCTCGGTGCGGCCGTCTACTGTATCAACGAGAGCGTGAATTACGCGCGTGAGCGCAAGCCGTTCGGCAAGGCGCTGGCCGAGAACCAGGCAATCCAGTGGCCGCTGGTGGAGCTGGCGACCCAGGCCGAGATGCTGCGGCTGTTGATCCGCAAGACCGCGTGGGAGATGGACCAGCTCACCCAGGCGCAGGTCGAGCACACGCTCTCCGACAAGGTGTCGATGTGCAACTACTGGGCTAACCGTCTGTGCTGCGAGGCCGCCGACCGCGCCATCCAGGTGCATGGCGGCATGGGCTATTCGCGCCACAAGCCGTTCGAGCACATCTACCGCCACCACCGCCGCTATCGCATCACCGAGGGCAGTGAGGAGATCCAGATGCGCAAGGTGGCGGGGTTCCTGTTTGGCTATATGGGGGCGAACAAGCGGTGAGCGCGGCCTGATCGCGTGGCGGCATCGCGAGCGTCAGCACGGCAATCCAGACCTGTCACTTGGCCCCTGGATTGCTTCGGCGCAAGGGCGCCTCGCAATGACGGTGTGGAGAGAGTGCGCGCTCTCTCCACGTCATCGCGAGCGCCAACGACGCGATCCAGGCTGTCGCAACGAGAACACCGCCGGTTGTCAATTCACCTGCCGGTCCTTGCCCGCCCAATATGGGTCGCGCAGATTCCGCCGCAGGATCTTGCCGGAGGGATTGCGCGGCAGGGCATCGAGGAAATCGACGCTCTTCGGCGTCTTGAAGCCGGCGATGCGGGTGCGGGTGAAATTGATGATGTCCGTCTCGGTGGCGCGTTTGCCCGGCTTCATCACCACAATGGCTTTGACGGCCTCGCCCCATTTGTCGTCGGGAATGCCGATCACGGCGGCCTCGGCGACATCGGGGTGGTCGCAGATCGCGCTCTCGACCTCGGCCGGATAGATGTTCTCGCCGCCGGAGATGATCATGTCCTTGATGCGGTCGTGGATGTAGACGTAGCCGTCCTCGTCCATGTAGCCGGCATCACCGGTGCGCAGCCAGCCGTCCCTGCCAAGCGTGCGTGCGGTCGCCTCCGGCAGGTTCCAGTAGCCGGTCATGTTGGAGCCGGAGCGGGTGGCGATTTCGCCGACCTGCCGCGGCGGCAGCGGATTGCCCAAGGGATCGATGATCGCGACTTCGACGCCCGGCAGCGGCTTGCCGGCCGAGCGCATCCGCTCCAGCCCTTCGACGTGATCCTGGGGCGGCAGCGCGATGATGGTGCCCGTGGTCTCGGTCATGCCATACATCTGCACGAAGCCGCATTTGAACACCTCGATGCATTCCTTCAGCAGCGCCGCGGGGATCGGCGAGGCGCCGTAGAGCATGTATTTGAGCCGCGAGAAATCGACCTGCCGCGCGCGCGGCTGCCGCACCACGAACTGCATCGCGGCGGGCACCATGAACAGCTTGGTGATGCCGGACTGCTCGAAGAAGTCGAGGATCTTCGTGGGATCGAACTCGCGCGCGATGACGCCACGGGCGCCGTGGTAGAGGCTCATCAGGCCCCAGCCGGAGCCGCCGATGTGGAAGATCGGCATCGCGATCAGCGAGACGTCGTCGGTCGACCATTTGTTCCAGTCCGGTTTCTCCTCGGGATTGCCGGTATTCACCAGGTTGAGGAAGTTCGCGTGCGACAGCATCGCGCCTTTCGGCTTGCCGGTGGTGCCGGACGTGTAGAGCTGCAGCGCGATGTCCCGCGGCGTGATCGCTACGCCAGGATCGTCGGCACTCTGCGCGTCGCGCCAGGCCGTGTAGTCCTGCCATTCCGGCGCGCCGCCTTCGGTCGTGATGATGTGCCGCACGCTCGGAATCTGGCCGCGGATGTTGCGGATCATCGTGATGAACTCGGGACCGACGAACAGGGCAGGCGCCTTGCAGTCCTCGACGATGAAGGCGACCTCGGGACCGGCGAGGCGCCAGTTCACCGGCGCCATCACGACGTTGGCCTTCATGGCGCCGACCAGCAGCTCGAAATAGATGTCGCTGTTCTTGCCGAAATAGGCGATCCGCTCGTGCTGTTTGATGCCGAGCGCCTTCAGCGCGTTGGCGACCTGGTTGGTCTTGCGGTCGAATTCGGCGAAGCTGGTGACGCGGCCTTCGAACTCATATGCGGTGGCGGAGCCCAGCGTTTGCGCTCTGTCGCGCACGACGTCGACGAGCGTCGACGTTGCCGTCGAGACGGACATGTTTCCCCTCCGATTACGTCTTTTTCTTTGTTCGATGTCTTGTCGTGGTCCTCGCCCCGGATTGCGCCGGAGCAAGCATCTCTCGATCAGTCTACAGAGAGCACGTCGCCGATCAACCGGGCGATTGGGCCATCAGCTCGTGCGCGTCGCGCGGTCCTTTTCGTTCTGCGCCTTGATCGACTCCTTGGCCTTGGTCCAGTCGTCGTCGCTCCAGTCGCGCAGCTGATAGAAGTTGCCGCCCATCGCCAGCGCCTGGGCGCCGTCCATCGCGATGGTCTCGCCGTTGATCCAGTTGCAGCCGCCGGAGATCAGGAACACCGCGAGGTTCTGCAACTCCTCCATGGTACCGACCCGGCCCATCGGGTTCATCGCCTTGGTCCGCGCGCCGGCCTCGTCGCCAGGCTTGATGCGCTTGCTCATGCCTTCGGTCGGGATCTCGCCGGGTGCGATGGTGTTGAGGCGGATGCCGTAGCGGCCCCATTCGGTCGCGAGCGACATCGTCATGGCGTGGATCGCCGACTTGCTCATTGCCGAGGGCACCACATAGGGCGAGCCGTTGCGCACCCAGGTGACCGTGATCGACACGATGTTGCCCGGCTGCTTCGCTGCGATCCAGCGCTTGCCGACGGCATGCGTCACATAGAACGTGCCGTGCATCACGATGTTGGCAACCGCGTCGAAACCGCGCGGGCTCAATTCCTCGGTGCGGGAAATGAAATTGCCGGCGGCGTTGTTGATGAGATCGGTGAGGCCGCCTTCCTGGAAGATCGCCTCGATCATTTCCTCGACCGCCATCGCATTGCGGATGTCGACGCCGTGGCTGGTTACGCGCCCGCCATAGAGGTCCATCAGTTCGGTCGCGGTCTCGTCGCAGACGATTTTCCGCCGGCCGCAAATATGCACTTCGGCGCCAAGCTGCAGGAAGCGTGCGGCCATCGCTTTGCCAAGGCCGGTGCCGCCGCCGGTCACCAGAATGCGCCGACCTTCGAGGAGATTGTCCTTGAACATGGGAGTTTCCGCCTGACATGTTGTGAGTTAATTGGTCGATTGACTAAATCGCTCCGACAGCCTTCTGTAAAGTCACAAAGACATTCGTGAGGAGACCGCTCGATGGACAACCGCATCGCGATCGAGATCAAGGACGGCGTCGCCGACGTTCGCCTGGTCCGTGCCGACAAGATGAATGCGCTGGACATGGAGATGTTCGAGGCGCTGGTGGCGGCCACCGAGCGGCTGGCGAAGGAAAAGGGGCTGCGCGCCGTGGTGCTGTCTGGCGAGGGCCGCGCCTTTTGCGCCGGACTCGACATGGGCCGTTTCGCGGCGATGAAGGACTCCGGCGGCAACGGCATACCCGGCGGCGAGAAGCGCGACCTCACCGTTCGCACCCACGGCAAGGCGAACTTCGCCCAGCAGGCGGTGTGGGGCTGGCGGCAGTTGCCGGTGCCGGTGATTGCTGCAGTGCATGGCGTGGCCTATGGCGGCGGCTTCCAGCTCGCGCTCGGCGCCGACATGCGCTACGTCGCACCGGACACCAAGATGTCGATCATGGAGATCAAATGGGGTCTGGTGCCGGACATGGCGGGCACGCCGATCCTGGCGACCCTGATGCGCGACGACATCCTGCGCGAGCTGACCTATACCGGCCGCGTGTTTTCGCCGGAAGAGGGGCAGGCTTACGGCCTCGTCACGCGCATCTGCGCCGATCCGCGCGCGGCCGCGCTGGAGACGGCGCGTGAGATCGCCGGCAAGAATCCGGATGCGATCCGCGCCGCCAAGCGCATGCTGAACAACCTCTCGGTCGATCCGGGCCCGGCGCTGCTCGCGGAATCGGTCGAGCAGCAGAAGCTGATCGGTAGCCCGAACCAGCTGGAGTCGGTGCGGGCGAACATCGAAAAGCGTGCGCCCAAGTTTGTAGATTAGCCTCCTCCTTGCGGGCAGCCCCGAAGGAGCTGAGCCAAACAATTTCCAGATTCCGGGTTCGATGCTGCGCATCGCCCCGGAATGACGGCGGAAACTCGAACCGACGCCAGATCGGACAAGGCAATAACAATGGAAACGTCCTCCCTGTTTTGCGGCATCATCTCCGGCGAACGCCGGCGCAGCCACGCTGACGTCGCCGACCGCGCCGCGCGGATCGCGAGCGGTCTCGCGCAGCTCGGCGTGCGCCAGGGCGACTGCGTCTGCATGCTCATGCGCAACGACATCGCCTTCATCGAGGCCGCCTACGGCGCGATGCGACTGGGCGCCTATGGTGTGCCGGTGAACTGGCACTTCAAGCCGGAGGAGATCGATTACATCCTCAAGGACTCCGCGACGCGGGTGCTGATCGGTCACGCCGATCTGCTGCATCAGCTTCGCGGCATGATTCCCTCCGGCATCACCGTGCTCAGCGTCCCGACGCCGCCGGAGATCCTGTCCAACTACAAGATCGGCGCGGATCTGCTCGCAACACCGGAGTTCGCGACCGACCTGGAAAGCTGGCTCATGCAACAGGGTCCTTACGAAGGACCGCAGGTGCCGCAGCCGCAGAACATGATCTACACCTCCGGCACGACTGGTCATCCCAAGGGCGTCCGGCGCAATGCGCCGACGGTGGAGCAGGCGGCCTCGGCCGAACGGATGCGGGCGCTGATCTATGGACTCAAGCCGGGCTCGCGCGCGCTGCTGCCCGGACCGCTGTATCATTCCGCGCCGAACGCCTTCGGCCTGCGTGCCGGACGGCTCGGTGGCGCGCTGGTGCTGATGCCGCGGTTCGAGCCGGAGGAGTTTCTCCGTATCATCCAGGCGGAGCGGATCGACACCATCTTCATGGTGCCGACCATGTTCATCCGCCTGATGAAGCTGCCCGAGGAGGTACGCAGCCGCTACGGCATGTCGTCGCTGCGTCACATCATCCACGCCGCGGCGCCGTGCCCGGCCGACGTCAAGCGCGCGATGATCGAATGGTGGGGGCCGGTCATCTACGAATTCTACGGCTCGACCGAATCGGGCGCAGTCACCTTCGCGAGCTCCGAGGACGCGCTGAAGAAGCCCGGCACCGTCGGCAAGGTCTCGCCGGGCGCCGAGTTGCGCTTCCTCGGTGAGGACGGGCGCATCCTGCCGCAGGGCGAGATCGGCGAGATCTATTCGCGCATCGCGGGCAACCCGGATTTCACCTATCACAACAAGCCGGAGAAGCGCGCCGAGATCGACCGCGACGGCTTCATCACCTCGGGTGATGTCGGCTACATGGACCCCGATGGCTATGTGTTCCTGTGCGACCGCAAGCGCGACATGGTGATCTCCGGCGGGGTCAACATCTATCCGGCCGAGATCGAGGCGGTGCTGCATGCCGTGCCGGGCGTGCACGATTGCGCTGTGTTCGGCATCCCCGACACGGAGTTCGGCGAGGCGCTGATGGCCGTTGTCGAACCGCAGCCCGGCGTCGTGCTGGATGTCGGCGCTATCAAGGCGCGGCTGAAGGCCTCGCTGGCCGACTATAAGGTGCCCAGGCACATCGAAATCCAGGATAAATTGCCGCGCGAGGATTCCGGCAAGATCTTCAAGCGGCGGCTGCGCGATCCGTATTGGGAGCGAGCCGGAAGGCAAATCTGACCGAGGGGAGGAACGATAGCTTGGAATAGGGCAGGCGACGCCTCTTTCTTGATCTTGCGCTGCAATGCGGATACGGCAGACTGACCCGTAAATGGGCAGCTGCTGGAGAGCGCATCCATGTCGCCGCAAGCCATACCAGAGGAAATCCGTCCCAACCGCGCCGCCGAGGCGCAGGCCATGGAGGAGGATGCGCGGCTTCGGGACGACATCCGGCTGCTCGGCCGCATCCTCGGCGACACCGTTCGCGACCAGGAGGGCGCCGACGTCTTCGACCTCGTCGAGCTGATACGCCAGACCTCGGTGCGCTTCCATCGCGACGAGGACCGCCAGGCGCGGCGCGAGCTGGAGCAGATCCTCGACGGCATGTCGACCGCGGAGACCGTCCGCATCGTCCGCGCCTTCAGCTATTTCTCCCATCTCGCCAACATCGCCGAGGACCAGAACAACATTCGCCGCATGCGCGCCAAGAGCGACGCCAACGGCGGCAATGGCATGCTGGCGGCGACGCTCGCCCACGCCAAGTCGGCCGGCTTCGAGGCGGCGGAGCTGCGCAAGTTCTTCTCCACCGCGTTGGTCAGCCCGGTCCTGACCGCGCACCCCACCGAGGTGCGGCGCAAGAGCACGATGGATCGCGAGATGGAGATCGCGATGCTGCTCGACCGCCGCGAGCGGATGCAATTGACGCCGGATGAGCGCGCGGCCAATGACGAGGCGCTGCGCCGCGCCGTGCTGACCTTGTGGCAGACCAACCTGCTGCGCCGGACCAAGCTGACGGTGCTCGACGAGGTCACCAACGGTCTGTCGTTCTACGACTACACCTTCCTGCGCGAGGTGCCGCGGCTGCTGTGCACGCTGGAAGATCGGCTCAACGACGGCGCGGAGGTGGCGGGCGATCTCGCCTCGTTCCTGCGGATGGGGAGCTGGATCGGCGGCGACCGCGACGGCAATCCGTTCGTGACCGCCGAGGTCATGCGCGGAACGCTCAAGCTGCAATCCAGCCTGGCGCTGCATTACTATCTGGAGGAGCTGCATCTGCTCGGCAGCGAGCTGTCCATTGCGGCGCATCTCGCCGATGTCTCCGAGGAGCTGCGCGCGCTGGCCGAGCGCTCGCCGGACACGTCGCCGCATCGTCGTGGTGAGCCGTATCGTCTCGCGGTGTCCGGCATCTATGCGCGGCTGGCGGCCACCGCGAAGAAGCTCGGCATCCAGATCAGCCGCCTGCCGGTGGCGGCGGTCGCGCCTTACGACAGCGTCAAAGAGTTGCAGGACGATCTCGACGTGCTGCATCGCTCGCTGATCGCCAACAATGCCGAGGTCATTGCGCGCGGCCGGCTGCGCATGCTCCGGCGCGCGGTCGACTGTTTCGGCTTCCATCTGGCCCGGCTCGACATCCGCCAGAACTCGGCGGTGCACGAGCGCACCGTCGCCGAGCTGATCGACACCGCGATGCCCGGCATGTCCTACATGGCGCTCAGCGAGGATGCCCGCGTCGGCCTGCTGGTCAGCGAGCTGCGCAATGCCAGGCCACTGGTCTCGCAGTTCGTGAAGTACAGCGACGAGACCGTCGGCGAGCTCGCGCTGTTCCGCGCCGCCGCCGAGGCGCACGCGACGTTCGGCGCCGATGTGATTCCCCAGTGCATCATCTCGATGTGCAAGGGCATGTCGGACATGCTCGAGGTGGCATTGCTGCTCAAGGAGGTCGGCCTGATCGATCCATCGGGCCGCTGCGCCGTCAATATCGTGCCGCTGTTCGAGACCATCGAGGATTTGCAGGCCTCCAGCGGCATCATGGACCGGATGCTGGCGCTGCACGATTACCGCCGCCTGGTCGACAGCCGCGGCGCCGTGCAGGAGGTCATGCTCGGCTATTCCGACAGCAACAAGGATGGCGGCTTCGTCACCTCGGGCTGGGAGCTCTACAAGGCCGAGATCGGCCTGGTCGACATCTTCGAACGCCATGGCATCCGGCTCAGGCTGTTCCATGGCCGCGGCGGCTCGGTCGGCCGCGGCGGCGGCCCGAGCTACGATGCCATCATCGCGCAGCCCGGGGGCGCCGTGAACGGCCAGATCCGGATCACCGAGCAGGGCGAGATCATCTCCAGCAAATATTCCAATGCCGAGGTCGGCCGCAACAATCTGGAGATCCTCGCCGCGGCGACGCTCGAGGCCAGCCTGCTGCATCCGCGCCAGCCGGCGCCAAAGCGCGAATATCTCACCGCGATGGACCGGCTCTCGGAGCTCGCGTTCAAGGCCTATCGCGGCCTGGTCTACGAGACCGACGGCTTCGTCGACTATTTCTGGGCCTCGACCGTCATCAACGAGATCGCGACCTTGAACATCGGCAGCCGCCCAGCCTCGCGCAAGAAGACCCGCGCGATCGAGGATCTGCGCGCCATCCCCTGGGTGTTCTCCTGGGCGCAGTGCCGGTTGATGCTGCCGGGCTGGTACGGCTTCGGCAGCGCGGTCGAGACCTGGATCGCGGAGAATCCGGAGCAGGGCATGCCGTTCCTGCGCGAGCTCTACCGGGAATGGCCGTTCTTCCGCATGCTGTTGTCGAACATGGACATGGTGCTCGCCAAGAGCTCGATCGCGATCGCCTCGCGCTATGCGGAGCTGGTCCCCGACGAGGCCCTGCGGGAAAAGATCTTCGGCCGCATCCGCCGTGAATGGAATCTGGTGATCGAGACCTTGCTCGACATCACCGGGCAGGAGCGTCTGTTGCAGGGCAACCCGCTGCTCGAGCGCTCGGTGCGCAACCGCTTTCCCTATCTCGATCCGCTCAACCACGTGCAGGTCGAGTTGTTGAAGGAGCACCGCGCGCAGAACCCGGACGAGCAGGTGCTGCGCGGGATTCAACTGACGATCAACGGCATCTCGGCGGGGTTGAGGAATACGGGCTGACGCGACGAACGCGGACTGGCGAGGACAATGAGCTCCTCGCCAGCCCGACACATCAGCTGTCTGCGGATCAGGGCTTCAGAGCGCCTTGTGCACTCGTATACACCGCATAGAGCGATGTTGAGCCGCAGATGTAGAGTCGATTGCGCTGCTGGCCGCCGAAGCAAAGGTTGGCGACCGTTTCAGGTATATGAATCTTGCCCAGCAACGTTCCGTCCGGGGCATAGCAGCGCACGCCGTCCTCGTTCGGATCACCCCAACCCACGGAGCACCAGACCCGTCCGTCGCGGTCGCATCGGACACCGTCGGAGATGCTTGGCTTCGGCATTTCGGCGAACACCTTGCTGTTGGCCAGCTTGCCGGCCGCGTGATCGACGTCGAATACGCGGATGTGTGCGGGATTGTCCGGCCCGTCGGTGAAGCCGGTGTCGATGATGTAGAGTTTCTTCTCGTCGGGCGAGAAGGCCAGCCCGTTGGGTTCGACGAAGTCGTCGACCACAACCTTCACCTCTCCCGATTTCGGATCGACCCGATAGACATTGTGCTTGTCCTGCTCGGGCTGCGCCTTGAGGCCCTCATAGAAACCACCGATGCCGTAGACCGGATCGGTGAACCATATCGCCCCGTCGGATGCGACCACCGCGTCATTCGGCGAGTTCAAGAGCTTGCCGTTGTAGCGGTCGGCGATGATCGTGATGGAGCCGTCCAGCTCTGTGCGCGTGACGCGCCGGCCGCTGTGCTCGCAGGTGATCAGCCGTCCCTCGCGATCGATGGTGTTGCCGTTCGAATTCATCGACGGCTGGCGGTAGACGCTGAGGTGACCATCGTCCTCGGAGAAGCGCATGATGCGATTGTTGGGGATGTCGCTGAACAGCACGTAGCGGCCGGCGGGAAAGTAGACCGGACCTTCGGCCCAGCGCATTCCCGTCGCGACACGCTCGACCGCCATCGTGCCTGCGAAGGCAGGGAATTCCGCCGGCCCGAACGACAGCTTGGGCTTCTTCGCGGATTCCAGATGCGAGTCCGGATAGCGGCTGCCCGGCAAGGGACCGAGCGGCAGCGGATCCGTCGCGAGCGTCGGTGCGCCCGTCTGGCCAAACGGCGTGACTGTTGCAGCCGATGCGGACGTCGCCGTTGCTGCGGCAGCCGCGAACGCCGCGGCTCCCTTCAGCAGCCGGCGCCGGTCGAAGCCGCGGGCTCCGGCCAGCTGATCCTGCGAGCTGTCGTGTGCTGAGTTCGTCATGGGGTTTCCTCCAAGTTTTTTTGTAGGAAGGCGACCATACGACGAAATCGTGGCTTTCAGCGGGTTGTCTTAACAAAAAACAACTTGAGATAGTGTGCGCTGCAGGCGGAGTTTTTCCGCGCCGCAATCTCAGATCGGATCCCAGCCGAACACGTCGGCCGAGCGATCGAGCTTGTAGAACGACGGCTTCAGCGCGGGCATGCCGTGCTCGGCGATGGTCTGCGGCGTCCAGCCCTCGCCGCGGTGCACCGAGCGCAGCGGGCGCGACTGGCTCATCAGGAAGATCTCGTTCATGCGAACGGCGAAGATCTGGCCGGTGACGTCCTTCGAGGCATCGCCGAGCAGATAGGCGACGACGGGCGCGATCTTCTCGGGCCCCATCCGCTTCATGCGCTCGACGCGCTCCTTCTCGGCCTCGGTCTCCGCCGGGATGGTGCCGATCATGCGGCTCCAGGCAAACGGCGAGACGCAATTGGAACGCACGTTGAAGCGGCCCATGTCGAGCGCGATCGACTTCGACAGGCCGACGATGCCGAGCTTCGCCGCGGCGTAGTTGGCCTGGCCATAATTGCCGATCAGCCCCGAGGTCGAGGTGAAGTGGACGAAGGAGCCGCTCTCCTGCTCGCGGAACAGCCGCGCGGCGGAGTGCGCGACGTAGAACGAGCCCATCAGGTGGACCTTGATGACGGCTTCGAACGCCTCGATGCTCATCTTGTGGAAGATCATGTCGCGCAGGATGCCGGCATTGTTGACCACGCCGTCGAGCTTGCCGAAGTGGTCGGTCGCGGCCTTCACGATCTTGCTGGCCGGGATCGCTTCGGACACGCTCTCGAAATTCGCCACCGCCGTGCCGCCGCGCTTCCTGATCTCCTCGACCACTTCCTCCGCCGGCGCGGCGCTGGTGCCCGAGCCGTCGGAGGCGACGCCGGGATCGTTGACGACGACCTTGGCGCCTTCGGCGGCGCACAGCAGCGCGATCTCGCGGCCGATGCCGCGGCCGGCGCCGGTGACGATGACGACTTTGTCCTGGAGCGATTTGGTCATGAGTCTTCTCCTGTTTTGCTCCGTCATTCCGGGATGGTGCGAAGCACCAGACCCGGAATCTCGAGATTCCGGGTTCGCACGTGCCGCGCGCCCCGGAATGACGGAGGCTGCTATCTCTCGTTCGTGAAGATGATCGTGCCCGATGCGGCGAACATGCCGCCGACGCCGTGACACACCGAGATCTTGGCTCCCGGCACCTGCGCCGGCGCGATGCCCCGCATCTGGCGCACGCTCTCCTGCAGCGCATACATGCCGTACATGCCCGAATGCATGTAGGACAGGCCGCCGCCATTGGTGTTGAGCGGCAGCTTGCCGCCTGGCCGCGTGTGTCCGGCGGCGATGAACGGCCCGGTCTCCTCATGCGGCATGAAGCCGAGATCGCCGAGACCGAACAGCGGCAGATGCGCGAACGCGTCGTAGATCATGAGATGATCGACGTCGGCATGGCCGATGCCGGCCTCCTTGAAGGCGAGGGGGCCCGCGACCTTGAAGGCACGCGACGAATTGAACGTCTCCATCTGGCTGACCATCGGCGTCTCCACGCTTTCGCCGGTGCCGAGAATATAGACTGGCTTCTGCGGAAAATCCTTGGCTCGATCGGCCGAGGTCAGGATCAGCGCGCCGCCGCCATCGGTGACGAGGCAGCACTGCAGCAGGCGGAACGGGTAGGCGATCATGCGCGAGTTCAGGACGTCGTCGACGGTGATCGGGTCCTTCATCATCGCGCGCGGATTCTTTGCCGCCCATTCGCGCTGTACGACCGCAACCATCGCCAACTGCTCATGGGTGATGCCGTAGGTCTTCATGTAGCGCAGCACGGGGATCGGGAACATGCTGGGCGGGCCGTAGACGCCGAACGGCGCCTCGAACTGGCCCTGCAGGCTGTCCGGCGGGATCGAGCGCGGCAGCTTGCCGATCATCGATTTGCCGCTCTCGGCATGGGTGATCAGCACGGTCTTGCACAGGCCGGCTTCGATCGCAGCCGCGGCGTGGCGGACATGCAGCATGAAGGAGCAGCCGCCGACCGAGGTGCCATCGACCCAGGTCGGTGTGATGCCGAGGTAATGGCAGATCTGCTGCGGCGTCTCGACGGCGGTGGCGAAGCCGTCGATGTCCGACAGCTTCAGCCCGGCATCGGCGATCGCATTCAGTGCCGCGTCCGCATGCAGCTGGATTTGCGACATCGTCGGGATAACACCGAGCTCGGTGGTCTCGGCCGCGCCGACCACGGCAACCTGGTTTCGACGCATGGCGTTATCCTTTCGCCGGCCGGAACAGGGGCAGGGTGATCTGCTCGTCCAATGTCTCGAATGTGACTTCGAGGGCCATGTCGAGCTCCAACGCCTCCGGTGTCTGCGGGCAGCCCGTGATGTTGCTCATCATGCGCGGGCCCTCTTCGAGCGCCACGACGGCAATGGCGTAAGGCGGCGTGAAGCCAGGTGCAGGGGGACGATGGTTGATGACGTAGCTGTAGAGCGTGCCTTTGCCCGTGGCCTTGAAGACGCTGACCTTGCGGCTGGCGCAGGCCGGACAGAACGGGCGCGGCGGGAAGTAGACGTGGGAGCAGGCGTCGCAGCGCTGCAGCCGCAACTCACCGGCCCGGGTGCCGTCCCAGAAATGCTGCGTCTCCGGCGTCGGTTTGGGACGTGCGCGCATCGGCTCGGCCATCCGGGTTGATCCTCCCTGCGGCGGGCTCCGTCGCCCGCTCCTTTGCATCCGTGATGCGCCATTTGACGCAGACGCGTCAACGGTCCATCACGCCGCGCATGCGGCCCTCCGGGGGGCGCAGAGGTGTTTGGACGGCAATTGCCGCCTGATGAAAATTGGTCTTTGATGCGGAGAGTAGGATCGGAGCCGAGATGAAGCTGCGTGACATCGCCCATTCCAGGACCGGCGACAAGGGTGACACCTCGAACATCTCGGTCATCGCCTACGACCCCAAGGATTACCCGCTGCTGCTCGCACAAGTCACGGCGGAGCGGGTGAAGGCGCACTTCGCCGGCATTGTCCAGGGCGAGGTGGTCCGCTATGAGCTGCCCAACATTGCGGCGCTGAACTTCGTGATGAGCCGGGCGCTCGGCGGCGGGGTCACCCGTTCGCTCGCGCTGGATGCGCACGGCAAGTCGCTGAGTTCCGCGCTGCTCGATCTGGACATCGCGGCCGATGCCGCAGACATGCGATAGGATGCCATGACCGTTTCAATTCCGACCCTGGCCGCGCTGGCCGACGATCTCGCCGCCGGCCGCACCACCGCGCGCAAGCTGGTGGAGGGGTGCCTCGCCCGCATTGCCGATCCTGCGGGTGAGGGGGAGCGCGCCTTCATCCATGTCGACAAGGAGGCGGCGCTCGCTGCCGCTGATGGCATGGACGCGCTGCGCAAGGCCAATGCCGCGCCGTCGCCCTTCGCCGGCATTCCGGTGTCGATCAAGGATCTGTTCGACATCAAGGGCCAGGTCACCCGCGCCGGCTCGCGGGCGCTGGAGGATTCGGCGCCGGCCGAAGCCGACGCGCCCGTGGTGGCGCGGCTGCGCCGGGCCGGCTTCGTCGTGATCGGCCGCACCAACATGACCGAGTTCGCCTATTCCGGCATCGGCATCAACCCGCATTACGGCACGCCGAAGAGCGCCTGGAAGCGCGAAATCGGCTACGTGCCCGGCGGCTCGTCGTCGGGCGCCGCCGTCTCCGTCATCGATCGCATGGCCTATGGTGCGCTCGGCACCGACACCGGCGGCTCCTGCCGCATTCCGGCGGCGTTCAACGGCATCGTCGGCTACAAGCCGACGCAGGCCCGCGTGCCGCTCGACGGCGGCGTGCCGCTGTCGACCACGCTCGACAGCTTCGGCCCGCTCGCCAACACCGTGGCGTGCTGCGCCGTGCTCGATTCCGTGCTGGCCGACGAGCCGATCCGGCCGCTGGCATCACGCCCGGTGAAGGGCCTGCGGCTCGCGGTGCCCACCACTATCGTGCTGGACGAGCTCGATGCTGAGGTGGCCGCTACGTTCGAACGCGCGCTGGAAAGCCTGGCGAAGCAGGGCGCGCTGATCGCGCGCATCGAATTCCCGGAGTTCCTCGACGTCGGCATCATCGGCGCGAAGGGCGGCTTCGCCGCCGCCGAGAGCTATGCCTGGCACCGCTTCCTGCTGGCGGCCAAGGGCGACGTCTACGATCCGCGCGTCTCGGTGCGCATCATGCGCGGCGAGGCGATCACCGTGCCCGACTACATCGAGATGCTCAACGCCCGCCGCTCGCTGGTGACGCGCGCCGCCGCGCGGATCGCGCCCTACGACGCGCTGGTGATGCCGACCACCGCCAACGCGCCGCCGAAAATCGCCGATCTCGCCGACGACCAGGCCTTCGCCCGCGAGAACGTCCGTGCGCTGCGCAACTGCACCTTCATCAACATGATCGACGGCTGCGCCATCTCGCTCCCGGCGCACCGCCATGGCGAAGTGCCCGTCGGCCTGATGCTGGCGCAGTCCGGCGGCCACGACCGCAAGCTGCTGGAGATCGCGGCGGGCATCGAGGGCGTGGTGCGGGGCTGAGGCGGACGCGAGCGGTCAGGGACTGCGCGGCGTTGTGTCGACGGCGGGGAGTGGGGCGGCCCTGGCGGCGGTCGCCTGGGCCTCGTCGATGAGGCCGGCTGACAGCATTTTGTCGAGCATGTAGTTGCGCCGCTCGCCGTCGCGCTCAGAGGGCCTCGGCATCTGGAAACGCGCGAGGAGCAGGGCGATCTCGTCGATGTTGAGGTCTGCCAGGGGCTTGCCGAAATGCGCGGTCGCCGCCGCTGCGACACCATAGGCGTTGCGGCCGAGATAGCTGTCGTTCAGGTAGGAATCGAGAATTCGCTCGCGCGACAGGGTTCGTTCCAGACGGCCCATGAAGACCGTGTTTCCGACGTGCCAATCCAGGCCGCGACAACAGTCTGGAGCCAAAGCTTGCAGGCAATGGCGGGTGACCGTAAACGTGATCCTCGTATCGGGCCGTCGGCCGTCGATGATGGCCGCCATTGTCGCCGGCAGAACGAGATTGGGCCGTGTCTGAAAGTCGGCGCCAGCCGACGCGATGACGGCCTGCCGCAGCAGCAGGGGCATGTCTGCCAGCGCGACGTACGGCGATCCCGCTTCGAGCGGACAAAGATGGCCGGCGGCAGGAAGCGCTGCGATCTCGGCTTCAGTAGGGACGCCAAGATGATATTCGGCGTACCATATCGCGTAGGCTTCGGCGTAGAGCAGCAGGACGACGGCAAGCGAGAGAACGGCCAGGATCGACTTGCCGAGCAGGATGATGAAGACGCGTTGGGTGCCGAGACGTTGCATCGTCAGATCATTAGTTCCACCCGAAGCATTTCGGTTCATCAGGGCGTTCCAGCACGATCACAGCAGAGCGCCAGGAAACGGGTGGCCGTCGCTCATCATTCTGTCGCATCCTCGTCATTCCGGGATGCGCGCCCTTGCGCGCAGGCGCGGAATCCATAACCACGATCGTGAGTATGGATTCCGGGCTCGTCGCTTCGCGCCGCCCCGGAATGACAGCTGGGATGAATTGCATGGCCAGACTTAAGCACGCAGTGCCCGACCTCAATTCCATCGCCGCGACTGGCGTCGATGCGATCGATTGGGCGATGGTTGACCGCGACCTCGACGTCAGCGGCTCCGCGGTGTTAAAGCAACTCGTGTCGCCCGACACCTGCCGCATGCTGGCCTCTCTCTATCCGGACGACCGGCATTTCCGCAGCCGCGTGGTGATGGCGCGGCATGGGTTCGGGCGCGGCGAGTACAAATATTTCAGCTATCCGCTGCCGGATCCGATCGCGGAGTTGCGGCCGCGGATCTATTCCCATCTCGTCGCGATCGCCAACCGGTGGAATGCGACCATGGGGATCGACGTCCGCTATCCCGCCGAGCACGACGACTTCCTGGCGCGCTGTCATCAGGCCGGCCAGGTCAGGCCGACGCCGCTCTTGCTGCAATATGTCGACGGCGACTACAACTGCCTGCACCAGGATCTCTATGGCGAGCATGTGTTTCCGCTGCAGGTTGCGATTCTCCTATCCGAGCCGGGGCGTGATTTCGACGGCGGCGAGTTCGTGCTGACCGAACAGCGGCCGCGCATGCAGTCGCGCGCCGAGGTGGTGCCGCTCCGGCAGGGCGACGCCGTGGTGTTCGCGGTCCACAATCGCCCGGTCCAGGGCACCCGCGGCAGCTACCGCGTCAACATGCGCCATGGCGTAAGCCGGCTGCGTTCCGGTCGGCGGCATACGCTCGGGGTGATCTTTCACGATGCGAAGTAGCAAATGACGGATCTGTTCGATGGATTTGAGATCGCCGGACCGGCGCGCGAGCCGCTCGCGCCCGGCGCGGTGCTGCTGCGTGGTTTTGCGCAGCCGCATGAGACGGAACTTCTGGCCGCGATCGAGGCGATCACCGCGCAGGCGCCGTTCCGCCGGATGATCACGCCCGGCGGCCACCAGATGTCGGTGGCGATGACGAATTGCGGGTCGGTCGGCTGGGTGACGGACCGCAGCGGCTATCGCTATGATGCATGTGATCCGGACACCGGTCGGCCATGGCCGGCGATGCCGCCGCTGTTGCGACAACTCGCCGAGCAGGCGGCGAATGAGGCAGGCTTTGCCGCCTTCGCGCCCGATGCCTGCCTGATCAATTGCTACGAGCCCGGCGCCAAGATGTCGCTGCATCAGGACCGCGACGAGCGCGACATCGGCGCGCCGATCGTCTCGGTGTCGCTGGGGCTGCCGGCGACGTTCCTGTTCGGCGGCCTCAAGCGCTCCGACAAGACGCAACGCTATCGGCTGGCCCATGGCGACGTCGTCGTCTGGGGCGGCCCGGCGCGGCTCGCCTTTCACGGCGTCGGGCCGCTCGCCGGCGGCGAGCATGCTCGGCTCGGGCGCCGGCGCATCAACCTGACGTTCCGCCGCGCGCAGTAGTCCAGCCGCTGTGTGCTCTTCGTCATTTTGCATCGGCCGCCACCCGCTCTATGCTGCCCTCCGGGAGAGGGGCCATGAGCACTGTCGAACTTGCGGACGAGCGGGCGCCGGCGGCGACGCGGCTCGGACTCCACCTTGCGCTGCTGCAGCTGGTGTTCACGCTGCTGTGGACGACCTATGTGATCTATCTGCCCAAGCTTGCGGCCCAGGCCGGCATCGCGCCCTCGGCCGTCGTTCTGATCCTGATGCTGGACCAGGCGATCTTCACGCTGTCGGACACGGCCATGGGAATCGCCGCGGATCGGCTCGGGCCCATCGCCTCGCGATTCGGTCTCTTCATCGGCCTGCTGACTGCGATATCCTGCGCCGCCTTCGTGGCGCTGCCTTTCGCGGCAGCGTCGGCGGGTCCTGCGGTCTTTATCGGACTGATCGCGATCTGGGCGCTGACCTCGTCAGTGTTGCGCGCGCCGCCCTTGACGCTGCTCGGGCGTCATGCGGCCCGGCCGGCCATTCCGTTCCTGGCAGCGCTGGTCATGCTCGGCTACGGCGTGGCCGGCGCCGTGTCGCCCTATCTCGGCGTGATCCTGCGCGACTACGATCCGCGCCTGCCGTTCGTCATCTCATCGGCTGTGCTGCTGCTGACGGCGCTCGGTCTCTCGCGCATTCCGCAGGATAGCGGTCCGGCAGCGCAAGCAGTGGCCAAGCCTGAGCCCAAGCCGCTGCGGGGACTGCCGCTGCTGTTCATCGGCGCCATGGTAATCCTTGCGCTCGGCTACCAGCTGCATTTCAGCATCAACAGCTCGGCTTTCTATCTCCGCTTCGCCAGGCCGGAGGACTTGTCCTGGCTGATGCCGGTGTTCTGGATCGGCTTCAACCTTGTGCTGTTCCCGGCCAGCGTGGTCGTCAAGCATCGCGGCGGGCTCATGGTGATGGGAATCGCCGGTCTACTCGGCGCGCTCGCGATCGTGATCGCCGAGCTCGCGGGCGCACTGACCGTGCTGATCGTGGCGCAGTTCATCGCCGGGGCCGCCTGGGGCTGCATGATGATGAGCGCGATGTCCGCGGCGCTCGCGATCGGGACGACCGGCGCCGAGGGCAAGGTGACCGGGCTCGTGTTCTCGGCGCTGGCGCTGGCGACCTTCGCGCGGATCGCCGCCGTCGCCGGCGGCCTGCAGAAGCTGCCCGACTACGCGCCCCTGGTGCAATGGGCGCCGGTCGCCTGCTGGTTCGTGGCCGGCGCCGGCCTGCTGGTGATGGCCGCGGCAGCGTTGCAGGGACGGCAGGCATCTGCCTGACCCTGCAACCGCCCAGTCGTCCACCGCGATCGGCCTATGGTTTTGCCGGATGAATGAAAGCCCAGGGCGAGACCTCGGAATCCCGGGGCACTTCGACGTCGATCAAATAGGGCCCGCCATGCGCGAGCGCCTTCTGCAGCGCTGATTTGAACTGATCCGGCGCCGTGACGCGGCTCGCGGCCACGCCGAAGGACTCCGCGAGCTTGACGAAATCCGGGTTGACGAGGTCGGAGGCCACGACGCGGCCGTCGAAGCGCTCGCGCTGGTCGCGCCGGACATTTCCATACGCGTTGTTGTTGAACACCAGCGTGACCACGCCGATGTTGTACTGCACGGCCGTCGCCAGCTCCTGCACCGCGAACATGAAGCCGCCGTCGCCTGTGATCGCCACCACCGGTCTGTCGGGATGCGCGACCTTGGCGCCGAGCGCGGTCGGGAAGCCCGCGCCGAGCGTGCCCTGATAGCCCGAGGTGATGAAGGTGCGCGGCTCGTACACCGGAAAGCCGTACCAGGAGGCGAAACCGACCTGCGACAATTCGTCGGTAACGATGGCGTCCGGCGGCAGCACCTCGCGCAGCACGTTCAGATAGGCCATCTGCGGCTGCACCTTCTGGATCTCCTGCAAGGTGGCGGCGCTGGCCTCGCGAATGGTTGCGCGGCGGCCGGAGGTCTTGCGGTAGCCCGCCTTGCCGACGGCCGCCGAGAGCGCGGCCGTCCCGGCCTTGGCATCGGCGACAATGCCGGCATCGACGACCAGGCGCCGCATTTCGGCGGGGTCGATGTCGATGCGGATCGACTTCAAACCATCGGGCTTGAACGGCCAGCGGAACGTGGTCGGCAGCTCCATGCGGGTGCCGATTCCGATCATCAGGTCGGTGGTCGGCCAGAGCTTGTAGGCGGCGGCCATGGTGAGCCCGAGCTCATGCGCGTTGGAGACGATGCCGCGTCCGGACCGGAACGCCACGACCGGCGCGTCGATCATCTCGGCCAGCTCGAGGATCTCCTCGCGGGCCTCGATCGCGCCGGCGCCGACGAAGATCATCGGCGTTTTCGCAGAGGTAATCAGTCCGGCGGCCTTGACGATGCGGTCGGGATCGGGCTGCGGCGGCGCGAACTGCGGCAGCGGCTTGGCAGCGGCCGTCTCGGCCTTCTGCGTGAACACGTCCCACGGCATCTCGAGGGCCGTGGGACCGCGTCGCCCCGACAGCATTTCCTGGAACGCGCGCGCGACCAGCGTCGGCGCGCTGTCGGGATATTCGATGCGCTCCGCCCATTTGACGAAGGTGCGCAAGGTGGCGAGCTGGTCGGGCATCTCGTGCAGATGGCCGCGGCCACGGCCGAGATAATCCGTCGGCACCTGGCCCGTGAGACACAGCACCGGCTCGTTGCAGCCGAAGGCGGTGAGCAACGCCGCGCCGGCGTTGAGCACGCCGGGTCCGGGAACGACGCTGAATACGCCGGGCCTGCCGCTGGCGCGGGCATAGCCGAACGCCATGTAGCCGCAGGCCTGTTCGTGGCGGGCGCCGACGACCTTGAGCTGCGCCTGGTGGAAGGCGTCGAACAGGCCGTAGACCTGCGCCCCAGGAAGGCCGAACACGGTGTCGACGCCGTGGGCGACAAGCCCGCTGACGATGGCTTCGCCGCCGGTCATGGTGGTCATGCTGACATTCCGTTGCTGATTTTATAGAGCTTCGTCGACGACGCCATTGCGCAAGGTGCCGACGCCCTGGGCTTCGATCTCGATGACGTCGCCGGGCTTCAGATAGCGCGGCGGGTCGAACCGTGCACCGGCGCCGGTGGGCGTGCCCGTCACGATCACGTCACCGGGCATCAGCGTGGTGAAGGTCGAGATGTAGTTGATGAGGTAGCGGAAGCCGAACATCAGCCGCGACGTGCGATCGTCCTGGCGCAATTCGCCATTGACGTGCGTCGTCAGCCGGATGTCGGCGATCTGGCTTTCGTCGGTGTAGGGCACGATCCAGGGCCCGAGGCTGCCGGTGGAGTCGAAGTTCTTGCCCTGGGTGACGTTGAACTTGGCATGCCGCACCCAGTCGCGGATGGTGCCCTCGTTGCACAGCGTCAACGCCGCGATGTGATCCAACGCCTGGGCCTCGGGAATGTGACGGCCCGCCTTGCCGATGATCAGCACGAGCTCGCCTTCGTAGTCCAGTTGCAGCGAGGCGCGCGGGCGCACCAGCGGCGTCTCGTGGCCGACGAAGGAGCGCGGCGTGCGCATGAACATCGACGGATATTTCGGCGCGTCCTGGCCATCCTTGTATTCGGCGTTGCGATCGGGATAGTTGACGCCGATGCAGATGATCTTCTCGGGCGAGGGGATGGGCGGCAGCCAGGTGATGGCATCGAGGCCGTGATCGGGCGAGAGGCCGGCGGCGGTCTCGATCAGCCGCGGCAGGGCGCCCGCCGCGATGACTTCGCGTAAGGTCGGATAGTCCTTGGCGAAGCGCGCCGAGAGATCGACAAGACCTTTGTCAGTGACAAGTCCATAGCGGACAGAGCCGTTGACGGAGTAGGTCGCGAGGCGAGGGGAGGTCATGGGCATCTCTCCTTACACGCCGAGCCGCTGGATCTTGTGGGTGCCGCGCGCGAGCGAGACGTGCTTGGTCTCCATGTAGAAGTCGAACGAATAGTCGCCGCCGTCGCGGCCGATGCCCGACGCCTTCATGCCGCCGAACGGCGTCGGCAGGTGGCGGACGTTCTCCGAGTTCAGCCAGATCATGCCGGCCTCCAGCGCGTCGGCGACGCGCAGCGCGCGGCCCATGTCGCCGGTCCAGACATAGCCGGTGAGGCCATATTGCACGTCGTTGGCGATCGCGATCGCGTCGGCCTCGTCGCGGAACGGGATCACGGTGAGGAACGGCCCGAACACTTCTTCCTGCGCCACGCGCATGGTCTGGCGCGCGCCGGTCACCAGCGTCGGCTCGACGTAATGGCCGCCGCCCGGGCCGTCGAACCGCTTGCCGCCGACGGCGATGATCGCGCCATCCTCGCGCGCAACGTCGACATAAGAGCAGACCTTCGCGAGGTGCCGCTCATGGATCAGCGGTCCGATCTCGGTGGCGGGATCGAGCGGATGACCCACTTTCAGCGCACGCACGCGCGCGGCGAGCTTGGCCGCAAAAGTCTCGGCGATGCTCTGCTGCACCAGCAGGCGGCTGGACGACGTGCAGCGCTCGCCGTTGAGCGAGTAGATCATGAACACGACGGCGTCGAGCGCGCGGTCGAGATCGGCATCGTCGAACACGATCACCGGGTTCTTGCCGCCGAGCTCGAAATGCACCCGCTTCAAGGTCGGTGCGCCCTGCGCCATGATCGCCGAGCCGGTCGAGCTCTCGCCGACGAAGCCGATCGCCTTGATCGCGGCATGCTCGGTCAGCGCCTTGCCGGCTTCCTCGCCGAAGCCGTGGACGGTGTTGAGCACGCCGTCGGGAATGCCGGCGTCCTTGGCGAGCTTGGCGAGCCATTGCGCCGTGATCGGCGACCATTCCGCCGGCTTGTGCACGACCGTGCAGCCGGCCGCGAGTGCGGGGGCGATCTTCCAGGTCGACAGCATGAACGGCGTGTTCCAGGGCGTGATCACGCCGACCGGGCCGATCGGCACCCGGGTCGAAATGTTCCAGTGCTCGTCGCTCGGCGTGCTCTGGCCGTCGCGGGCCTCGGTGCATTTGTCGGCGAAGAAGCGGAAGTTTTCCGCGGCGCGGATCGCGGCCTTGGCCATGAAGCGATAGGCCTGCCCGGTATCGATACATTCGAGCACCGCGATGTCGTCGGCATGATCCTCGATCGCATCGGCCACGCGATGCAGCAGCTTGCGACGCATCGCCGGCGCCATGTCGCGCCAGGATTTGAAGGCAAGTGCGGCCGATGTCGCCGCGCGGTCGATGTCCTCGGCATTGCCGCGTGCGACGGTCGCGAGCACGGTGTTGTCGATCGGAGACTTGGTCTCGAACGTTGCGCCCGAGATGGCCGGCACCACCTTGCCGTCGATGAAATGGCCGATGCCCTCGTGCTTCAGCTTCGCGAGCAGGGGAGCCGCGCGGTCGAGGTTGGACTTGTAAATGTCGGTTTTGGGATTGGCCTTATCCATGGGATGCCTTCGCTTTCAGGGCGTCGTGGATGTTGTTGCGTTTCCAGCTGGTCGCGGCGTCGTTGATCTGCATGTCGAAGGACAGCGCGAACTTGCTGCTGGCGAAGACGGGATCGAGGTAATCCGAGAGCGCCTTGAAGACGTATTCGCCGGCCTTCTGCCGTGCCGGGAGGTCGCGGCCTTCGCCGAGCCGCAGCAGCATGGCGAGGAAGGCGGCATCGGGCTTGCCGTCGGCGATCGCGTAATGCTCGCAGCGGATCGCGCGCACGCGGATGCCGCCGATCGGAAAGATCCCGGTCTCACTGGCGGCCTTACGGACCACCTCGCAGACGTTGGCCATCACGACAAAGGCGTCGAGATTGGCGGAGTATTCGATGCTGAAATGCGGCATGATGCGGTCGCTCCGGTGCAGGCGTCAGGTGAAGTAACAGCTCACCGTTCCATACGGGCCGTAGTCGGCCTGGATGGTGTCGCCCTTGCGGGCCTCGATCGGCCGGATGAAGGAGCCGGCCAGAACGACCTGGCCTGGTTCGAGGGCAAGCCCGTGCGCTGCGATCTTGTTGGCGAGCCAGGCAACGGCCGTCGCCGGGTTGTTCAGCACGCCGGCGGCCAAGCCGGTCTCTTCCAGTTGACCGTTCTTATAACAGAGTGCGCCGATCCAGCGCAGGTCGGTATCGAGCGGCCGCAGCGGCCGGCCGCCGAGCACGATGCCGGCATTTGCGGCGTTGTCGGCGATCGTATCGAAGATCTTGCGGGTCGCCTTGGTCGCGGGATCCACCCGCTCGATCCGCGTATCCAGGATTTCCAGTGCCGGCACCACGAAATCGGTCGCGTTGAGCACGTCGAACACCATGCAGTCCGGCCCTGACAAACGGTGCTTCATGACGAAGGCAAGCTCCGCCTCGATCCGTGTCGCGATGAAGCGGTCGGACGGCACCAGCCCGCCATCGGCAAAGAACATGTCGTCGAGCAGCACGCCCGAATCGGGCTCATCGATGTTCAGCGCGCTCTGCATCGCCTTCGACGTCAGCCCGATCTTGTGCCCCTTGATGACGCGGCCCGCGGCCACCTTGATGCCGATCCAGGCGTCCTGGATGGCATAGGCATCCGCGATGGTGATATCGGGAAACTCCTGCGACAACTGCCTGATCTGGTGGCGGCTCTTTTCAGCCTGATCCAGGCGTAACGCGCAGCTATGTATCTGGTCGCTCGAAAGAGGCATGGTTGTCGCTCAGAAAAGAGGTGGCCGCAGATGATTAACATGTTAAGTTTCTGCCGGCAAACCGAAAGGACGTTTGCTGCAGTGCAAATATTTGGGATGACCCCCAGGAGATTGATGTGAGCGAGACCAGGGCGAAGGTCGCGAGGCCGGCGGCGAAGGACGCCCGCAAGGTGCCGATGCGCGACTTCTCGCAGTCGCTGCCGATGGCCTTGTTGCGGGCGCGCGAGGCCGTGATGCGGCAGTTTCGTCCCAATCTGCGGCAGCACGGCCTGACCGAGCAGCAATGGCGCATCCTGCGCGCGCTGGCGGCGGTCGACGTGATCGAGGTGACCGAGCTGGCGCGGGTCGCGTTCCTGCTCGGGCCCAGCCTGTCCCGCATCCTGCGCGATCTCGAGGCGCGTGGCTTGATTCAGCGCGAAGTCGATAGTCGCGACATGCGCAGGGGCGTGCTGTCGATTTCGAGCAAGGGCATGAAGCTGATCGCGCAGGTCGCGCCGAGCTCGGAGGCGATCTACGCATCGATTGCCAGCCGGTACGGTACACGCAAGCTTGCCGCATTGCACAAGATGCTTGGCGAGCTCGAGCTGAGCATCGGCGGCGATCTCGCCCCCGACGACAGCGGTGACGGCTGATATGCCGCGGACGAGGCGCAACGGAAGGGGTCTCGTACTTGGCAGGCCGTTCGGCGTTTTGATAAGAAGCGATGCAGTCGAGCGGAGATGGCGTGCGTCGCAGGCATGGCATTCCATGCTAACTCTGTCTGCATGCTGATCGAACCCGCGAGTTGTCATGGTCACAATCAAGGTTGCCCGCCTCATCGATTTCGTCGCCGACGTCTTCGAACATGCCGAGTCCTCTGCTGAGGAGGCGCGGCGGATCGCCACCTATCTCACGACGGCAAATCTCACCGGGCATGACAGTCACGGTGTGATCCGGGTGCCCGTCTATATCCGCTGGAAGAAGATGGGATCGATCGTGCCCAACCAGACGGCGGACATCGTGGTCGACACGCCGTCGCTGGTGGTCGTGGACGGCAAGTTCGGCTACGGCCAGACGGTGACGCCGCAGGCCGTGAGGATCGGCATCGAGCGCTGCAAGAAGAGCGGCCTGGCTGCGCTGGCGCTGCGCAATTCCGGCCATCTCGGCCGCGTCGGCGACTGGGCAGAAATGGCCGCCGCCGAAGGACTCGTGTCCATTCATTTCGTCACGGCCGCGGGCTCCCTGCTGGTGGCGCCCTATGGCGGCGTCGAGAAGCGGTTCTCGACCGCGCCCTATTGTGTCGGCATCCCGCGCCAGGGGCAGGATCCCATCGTGCTCGATTTCGCGACCTCGATCGTGGCCGAGGGCAAGGTCCTGGTGGCGAGCCGCGGCGGCAAGAAGCTGCCCAAGGGCGCTTTGATCGATGCCGACGGGACGCTCAGCGAGGATCCGGCGGTGCTCTATGGACCCTATGAGACCGAGGGGACGCGCGACCACACCAAGGGGACGGGAGCGATCCGCGCTTTCGGCGAGCACAAGGGCTCCGGGCTCGCCTTTATCTGTGAGCTGCTCGGCGGCGCCTTGACCGGCACCGGGGCGACGTCGGCAAACCGGCGCTTCGCCAACGGCATGCTCGCGATCTACATCGACCCGAAGGTGGTCGATCCGGCGAGCTTCTTCGACGGTGAGATCACCCGCTATACGGATTTCATCCGGGCGACCAAGCCGGTCTCCGGCGTCGATCAGGTGCTGGTGCCGGGCGACCCCGAGCGCAAGATGCGGGCCGAGCGTACGGCCAATGGCGTGCCATTGCCCGACGACACCTGGGCGGCAATAGTGAACACGGCGCGCGACGTGGGTGTCAGCGAAGCGAGCATTCAGCGGGCGACATCGTGATATCAGTGTGATCGCCGGTGGCGCGAGCGATCCACGCGCAGATTGAGCGGGATTGCATTGCGTTGCGCCATCGGCGAGAACGAATTTGAACGAGACAGAACGGTTGAACAACAAGGGAAGGAAACGCAGTCGTGGCGAACAATAAGGTCAAGCAGCTCTGGGCCGAAGGCAAGGCGGTGGTGAATGCCTGGCTCGCGATCCCCTCGGGGTTTTCCGCGGAGGTCGTGGCTCAGTGCGGCTTCGACAGCGTCACCGTGGACATGCAGCACGGGGTGCAGGACTATCTGTCGATGGTCCAATGCTTCCAGGCGATGCATGGCCATCCGGTCACGCCGATGGTGCGCGTGCCGTGGAACGAGCCCGGCATTATCGGCAAGGTGCTCGATGGCGGCGCCTATGGCGTCATCTGCCCGATGGTCAACACAGCGCAGGAAGCCCGCAACCTCGTTTCCTACTCAAAATATCCGCCGAAGGGCGTGCGCTCCAACGGTCCGATTCGTTCGGGCATGTATGGCAGTGCGGGCGAGTATCAGAAGACGGCCAACGACGAGATCGTGCTGCTGCCGATGATGGAGACCAGGACCGCGGTCGAGAACATGGAGGCCATCCTCGATGTCGAAGGCATCGACGGCGTCTATATCGGGCCCTCCGATCTCGGCTTTTCCTATGGTCTGGTGCCGAAGCTCGATCGCGACGAGCCGGAGATCCTCAAGATCTATGAGAAGATCGTGAAGGAATGCGGCAAACGCGGGCTCAATCCCGGCATTCATTGCAGCGGCGCCGAGGGTGCGGTCCGCGCCATCAACATGGGCTTCAAGCTCGTGACCTTGTCGAACGAGGTCGGCCTGATGCAGGTCTATGCCCGCCAGCAGGTCGCGCAGACCCGCAAGGACTCCGGCGGCAAGGCGTAACGAGAAAGGCGAATGGCGAGGAGGGCGTAGCGAAGAGGATCCGTTTCCTTTCGCTATGCGCCGCTCGCCATTCGCATGTTTGTTCGCGATCGACGTCCTGATACGAGAGAGACAGCCATGGCTCCGCCCCCCGTCATTCGTCTGCATCCCGAGGACAGCGTCCTGATTGCGCGCGCCAGCCTGCCTCCGGGGCTGTCGATTGCCGAGGGGGTCACGACGACCGACCGGATTCCGGCCGGTCACAAGGTCGCGGTGCGTCCGATCGCGCAGGGCGAGCCGATCCGCCGCTACGGCCAGATCATCGGCTTCGCCACCGCGCCGATCGCGCCGGGCCAGCATGTTCATACACAGAACTGCGGCATGGGCGATTTCGCCAAGGACTACGCCTATGGGGTCGACGTGAAGCCGACACCGAATTTCGATCTTCCGGCGACGTTCGAGGGCATTCGCCGGCCCGATGGCCGGGTTGCGACCCGCAACTACATCGGCATTCTGACCTCGGTGAACTGCAGCGCCCATGTTGCGGGCCTGGTCGCCGATGTGTTCAAGCGCAATCCGTTCACTGGCGACGATCCGCTCGCCGACTACCCCAACGTCGACGGCGTGGTGGCGCTGACGCACAAGACCGGCTGCGGCATGACGCTGGACGAACCGCTGAAGCTGTTGCGGCGAACCCTGGGTGGCTACGCGCGGCACGCGAATTTCTCCGCTGTGATCGTGCTCGGCCTTGGCTGCGAGGCCAATCAGATCGGCGGATTGATGGAGGAGCAGAAGCTCGCCGGCCGCCTGCGCGCCATGGACATCCAGGAGGTCGGCGGCACCCGCAAGACCGTCGAGGCCGGCATCGGCTTCGTGAAGGAAGCGCTCGCCGACGCCAACAGGGTCAAGCGCGAGACGGTTCCGGCCAGCGAACTGACAGTCGCCCTTCAATGTGGTGGATCCGACGGCTATTCCGGCATCTCGGCCAATCCGGCGCTCGGTGCGGCAAGCGATCTGCTGGTGCGACATGGCGGCACAGTGATCCTGTCGGAGACACCGGAGACCTATGGTGCCGAGCATCTGCTGACGCGCCGCGCGGTCAGCCGCGACGTCGGCGAGAAGCTCGTTTCCCTGATGCGCTGGTGGGAGGAGTATACGGCGCGCGAGGGTGCGGAGATGAACGCCAATCCCAGCCCGGGCAACAAGGCCGGCGGCCTGACGACGATTCTCGAGAAGTCGCTCGGCGCGATGGCCAAGGCCGGCAGCACCAATCTGGTCGATGTGCTGCATTATGCGGAAGCCGTCACCAAGAAGGGCTTCGTGTTCATGGACACGCCCGGCTACGACCCGGTCGCGGCGACGGGGCAGGTGGCCGGCGGCGCCAATCTCGTCTGCTTCACCACCGGCCGCGGCAGCGTGTTCGGCTGCAAGCCGGCGCCGTCGATCAAGCTTGCGACCAACACGCCGATGTACAAGCGGATGGAAGACGACATGGACGTCAATTGCGGCACCATCCTCGACGGCGAGGAGACGGTGCAGGACTGCGGCCAGCGCATCTTCGAACTGATGCTGAAGACCGCCTCGGGGCAGCCGACCAAGAGCGAGAGCTTCGATTTCGGCGGGGCCGAGTTCGCACCCTGGGTGCTCGGCGCGACGATGTAGCTTGATCGGTGTAGCTGGATCACTCAGCTATTCGACGGCCCCCATCGGGGCTGTGGTTCGGATGTCCCGGCATCTGATCGCAGCTGAGATCGCAAGTTAGCTGAGATTGGATCGCAACTGAGATCAGATGACAGGTGAGGGCGTCGCCATGTGCTGGCTGTCGTGGTCAGCCTGTTATGGGCAGTCCGTCATGGGCTGGCCCTGCCGACGCTCGCGCGACAGCGGCGCCGAGCAATTTACCGCTGGTGACCCAGGCCGATGCCGAGCGCCAGAGCCTTCTGGCGGAGCGAGCCTTCGGTCCGCTTCATCGCCTTGGCGATCTTGGCAACCGGGGTCTTGGACTTCGAGTGCTGCTTCAGCAGCTTGATGTCGGCGGGCGTGTAGGGTTTCCGCGCCAACTTCTTGGTAGCTGCCTTCTTAGCTGTCTTCGCCACTTGATTCTCCTTTTGGCAATGGTGGTCCTAAATAGCATGTGTAGTCGAGCTATCAAGCGATTGCGGCAAATGCAACGCTATTAGTTCTTGTTAGTTCATCATTCGGGGTTAATCCCTGCTTTGACGAACTGGTCAATCTTCCGTGAGCGCTTCCGCGGCTTCCTGTGGACAACTCTGCGTGGAGCGGCTGATAGGTTGTTTGTTCTTCTCTCGTTCTTCGTTCCGGCCCCGATTGGGGCGCGCAGCGGCCGGAAAAGCGACCGGTACGTGCAGCGGAGGCACCTGATAGGGGGAAGACATTCCAACGTCGCGGCGCCAAATGCCGCCTTTCGGGCTTAGGATAGTTCAATAGGCAGCTCTTGCCCTTTGTTAGTGCTTGATCCCTAAGCACGGCAATGTTCTGCTCAAAAAAGTTGCTGGAGCGCCGAAACCTCGTGTCAATCTACGTCGCGTTACATCACGTCACCCATTACAAATACGATCGTCCGGTCGAACTGGGCCCGCAGACCATCCGCCTGCGTCCTGCACCCCATACCAGGACCCCCGTGCTGAGCTATTCGCTCAAGGTCACGCCGCCCAACCATTTCGTGAACTGGCAGCAGGACCCGCAGGGCAATTGGCTGGCCCGCTACGTTTTTCCTGAAAAGGTGAACGAACTCAAAATCGAGGTCGACTTCACGGCGCAGATGACCGTGATCAATCCGTTCGACTTCTTCGTCGAGCCTTATGCCGACAGTTTTCCCTTCGCCTATCCGGACGGCCTCAAGGTGGAACTCGCGCCCTATCTCGAGACGATCGAGCCGGGGCCGTTGTTCGCGGAATACTTGAAGTCGATTCCCCGTGACGCGGACAACACGGTCAACTATCTCGTCGAACTCAATGCGCAGTTGCAGAAAAAGATTCGTTATATCATCCGGATGGAGCCCGGCGTTCAAACGCCGGAGGAGACGCTGTCGCAGGCCGCCGGATCCTGCCGCGACTCGGCATGGCTGCTGATCCAGACGCTGCGACATCTCGGCCTCGCCGCCCGCTTCGTCTCCGGCTATTTGATCCAGCTCCGTCCCGACATCGATCCGGTCGAGGGACCGGTCGAGGTCGAGAATGATTTCACCGATCTGCATGCCTGGGCCGAGGTCTATCTGCCCGGCGCTGGATGGATCGGCTTCGACGTCACCTCGGGCATGCTCGCGGGCGAGGGGCACATTCCGGTCGCGGCTACGCCGCACTATCACTCGGCCGCGCCGATCAGCGGCAGTGCCGGCGTTGCCGAGGTCGATTTCAACTTCGAGATGAATGTGAAGCGCATCCGCGAAGCGCCGCGGATCACCCGGCCATTTTCCGATGAGGCGTGGGACCGGCTCGACCGCCTCGGCGAAGCGGTCGATGTCGATCTCGCCGCGCACGACGTGCGCCTCACGATGGGCGGCGAGCCGACCTTCGTGTCGATCGACGACATGGAATCGGCGGAGTGGAATACGGCGGCAGTCGGCCCGGCCAAACGCGGGCTCGCGGACAGCCTGATCCGGCGTCTGCGCGCGCGGTTCGCGCCCGGCGGCCTGCTGCACTACGGCCAGGGCAAGTGGTATCCTGGCGAAAGCCTGCCGCGCTGGGCGTTCGGACTGTATTGGCGCAAGGATGGCGAGCCGATCTGGCGCAATCCGGATCTGATCGCCAGCGTCGATGGCCCGCGCATGGCGACGATCCAGGACGCAGAGCGTTTCCTCGATACGGCCGCCGAGACGCTCGGGCTCGAGCCGGACTACGTGCTGCCCGCGTTCGAAGATCCCGCGCATTGGCTGCAGAAGGAAGCCGCGCTGCCCGAGAACGTCGATGCGCTCGATTCCAAGCTCGCCGATCCCGAGGAGCGCGCGCGCATGGCTCGTGTATTCGACGAAGGGCTGCACATTCCGCGCGGCTTCGTGCTGCCGATCCAGCGCTGGAATGCACAGCCCAGGCGCTGGCGCAGCGAGCGCTGGGGCCTGCGGCGCAAGCGGCTTTTTCTGATTCCCGGCGACTCGCCGCTCGGCCTGCGGCTGCCGATCGGCTCGCTGGCCCACATTCCGCCGGAGGATTTCCCGTACATCCACGAGCAGGACCCGATGGAGGAGCGCGGGCCGCTGCCGACCTACGCGCAGGGACGCCCGGTGATCGTGCCGCAGGTGCCGCCACTGCCGAAGCTCGATCGTGCACAGTCGCCGCAGGACGTGCAGTATCAGTACTGGGGAGGGCTCGGCGTCCGCACCGCGATGTCGGTCGAGATCCGCGACGGCATTCTCTGCGTGTTCATGCCGCCGGTCGAAACCATCGAGGACTACCTGGAACTGGTCGCAACGGTCGAAGCGACGGCCGAGGCGATGCAGATCAAGGTTCACGTCGAGGGGTATGCCCCGCCGTTCGATCCGCGCATCGAGGTGATCAAGGTGACACCCGATCCCGGCGTCATCGAGGTCAACATCCAGCCGGCCGCGAGCTGGCGGCAATCGGTCGACATCACTTTCGGGCTCTATGAGGACGCGGCGAAGGTGAGGCTCGGCGCCAATCGCTTCCTGATCGACGGCCGCCACACCGGCACCGGCGGCGGCAATCATGTCGTCGTCGGCGGCAGCTCGCCGCCGGATTCGCCGTTCCTGCGGCGCCCGGATCTGCTGAAGAGCCTCGTCCTGTATTGGCAACGGCACCCGTCGCTGTCTTATTTGTTCTCCGGCATGTTCATCGGGCCGACCAGCCAGGCTCCGCGCATCGACGAGGCGCGCCACGACAGCCTCTATGAGCTCGAGATCGCGCTCGCCAACGTGCCCCACGTCGGGCAGAGCGTGCCGCTGTGGCTGGTCGACCGGCTGTTCCGGCATCTGCTGGTCGACATCACCGGCAACACCCATCGCTCGGAGATCTGCATCGACAAGCTGTACTCGCCGGAGGGACCGACGGGCCGGCTCGGACTGGTGGAGTTCCGCGCGCTGGAAATGCCGCCGGATCCGCGCATGTCGCTGGCGCAGCAGCTTCTCATCCGAGCGCTGATCGCCAAATTGTGGCGCGAGCCGCAGGATGGCCGGTTCGTGCGCTGGGGCACGGCGCTGCACGACCGCTTCATGCTGCCTCACTTCATCTGGGAAGATTTTCTTGATGTGCTGGATGAGCTGCGGTCGTCCGGCTACGACTTCTCGCCGGAATGGTACCAGGCGCAGCTCGAATTTCGCTTTCCGACCTTCGGCCGCGTGCAGCATGGCGGCGTGACCCTGGAGCTGCGGCAGGCGCTGGAGCCCTGGCATGTGCTGGGCGAGGAGGGCGCCGCGGGCGGCACCGTGCGCTACGTGGATTCCTCGGTCGAGCGGCTTCAAGTGAAAGCCGAAGGGTTTGTCGAGGGCCGCCACCTCATCACCTGCAATGGTAGGAGGATGCCGATGACCTTGACCGGGCGATCCGCCGAGGCGGTCGCGGCGGTGCGCTTCAAGGCGTGGCAGCCGGCCTCCGGCCTGCACCCCACGATTCCGGTGCATGCGCCGCTGACCTTCGACCTGATCGACACCTGGAACGGCCGTTCGCTCGGCGGCTGCGTCTATCACGTCGCCCATCCCGGCGGCCGTAACTACGACACCAAGCCGATCAACTCCTACGAAGCGGAGGCGCGGCGGCTCGCCCGCTTCCAGGATCACGGCCACACTCCCGGACGAATCGCGCTGCCGCCGGAAGAACGCACAAATGAATTCCCGATGACCCTCGACTTGCGCAGGCCGCTCCTGCATTGATGGCACGGAGTTTGTGCGGAGGACCAGGGTATGGACGGCTCGAGCGGCCAGGACCAGGGAGCGAGCCCCGCCGCCGGTCGGCCGGCGGCACGTTCTCCGCTGCGCCGTGCCGAGCATTGGGCCCGCGATTATGCCCGGCTCCCCGGCATCCCCGATGAGTTCATCGGCGCCGATCGCCAGCCGCGGCCGGTCTGGACCCGCTTTGCTGATACCTTCGCCGCACTCGCGCCGACCGATATCGACCGCCGGTTCGCCTCTGCCGATCGCCATCTGCGCGAGGCCGGCGTTACCTATCGCTCGCCGGGCGACAATGCCGAACGGTCGTGGCCGCTCAGCCATCTGCCGCTGCTGATCGACGAGTCCGAATGGGCGCAACTGTCCCAAGGCATCGTCCAGCGCGCCGAGCTGTTCGAGCGCGTGCTGCGGGACATCTATGGCGAGGGCCGGCTGGTGACGAGCGGCGCGCTGCCGGCGGCCGCCGTCGCCGGCTCCAGCGAATATCTGCGTCCGGTCTGCGGCGTCAAACCGCCGGGCGGGCGCTTCCTCAGCGTCTATGCCGCCGACATCGGCCGCGGCCCCGACGGGCGCTGGTGGGTGCTCAATGATCGCACCCAGGCGCCGTCCGGCATGGGCTACGCGCTGGAAAACCGCCTGGTGCAGTCGCGCGCCTTCTCCTCGATCTACAAGTCCATGAACGTGGAGCGGCTCGCGCCGTTCTTCGAAGCATTCCGCGATGCGCTGCGCGCCAGCGCCGATCGTGACGAGCCGCGCATCGCCGTGCTCACGCCGGGCATGTTCAGCGAGACCTATTTCGAGCACGCGACCTTGGCGCGCTATCTCGGCTTCCTGCTGGTCGAGGGCGACGATCTCGCCGTCAGCGGCGACCGCGTGCACATCCGCACCGTCGCGGGCCTCAAGCGCGTCGACGTGCTGCTGCGGCGGCTCGATTCCAACTCGCTCGATCCGCTCGAGCTCGATGCCGGCTCGCGGCTCGGCGTCGCCGGCCTGATGGACGTCGTGCGCAAGGGCGGCGTGGTGATCGCCAACATGCCGGGCTCCGGCGTGCTGGAGGCGCGTGCGCTGCTTGGCTTCCTGCCGAGCCTCGCGCGGCGCGTGCTCGGTGAGGATCTCAAGATCCCGCACATCGCGACCTGGTGGTGCGGCCAGAAGTCCGCGCGCGACGAGGTGCTGTCGCGGCTCGAAGAGTTCGCGATCGAAGGCGCCTATGGCCGCGCCGTGCCCGGCTTCGCCAGCAGCGGTCCGGTGCTGGCCGGCGAGCTCTCGGCCGCGGAGCGCGAGCGGCTGCGCGCGGCGATCAGCCAGCGCGGCATCGACTATGTCGGCCAGGAGGTGGTGCGGCTGTCGACCACGCCGGTGTGGGAGGGGGGCCGGATCGCACCGCGGCCGTTCGTCCTGCGGGTGTTCGCGGCCGCCACGCCCGACGGCTGGACCGTCATGCCCGGGGGCTTCTGTCGCATCGCCGACAAGCCCGATGCGCGCGCGGTGTCGATGGGCGACGGCGCGCGCGCCGCCGACGTCTGGGTGGTGTCCGACAAGGCGGTCGCGGCGCGCAGCTTGCTGCCGGGCTCCGACAATGTGCGGATCCGCCGCATCGCCGGCGTGCTGCCGAGCCGTGCCGCCGACAATCTGTTCTGGCTGGGACGCTATCTGGAGCGCGCCGAGGCCACCGTGCGGCTGATCCGCGCGCTCGCCGCCCAGCATCGCGATCCCGGCAAGGGCTCGCTGGCGCAGCTCAACACCGCCGAGCGCATCCAACGGCTGTTGCTGGCGTGGGGCGCGGTCGGGCAGACCTCGCGCAGCAAGGGATTCCAGGTGGCGGCCGAGGCGCTGCAGGCCGAGGCGCAGTTCGGCTCGGCGCTGTCGCTGCTCAGATCGGCCCAGCGCACCGCGACCTCGCTGCGCGAGCGCCTCTCGCCCGACGCCTGGCAGGTCATCACCGAGATGCCGAACCGGCTGGCGCAGGAGGCCGAGGATGAGGACGCCGTCGTCAGCATCGCCGAGCTCACGCTCGACCGGCTCGCGAGCTTCGCCGGCCTCGCCCAGGAGAACATGAACCGCGCCGCCGGCTGGCGGTTTCTCGACATGGGGCGCCGCGTTGAACGCGCCATCAACACCGCGCGCTTCGCGCGCCAGTTCGGCTATGACGAGGCGACGCCCGAGGATCTCGACGTCCTGCTCACGCTGGTCGATTGTCAGATCACCTATCGCTCGCGCTATCTGATCGGCCCGTCGCTGGCGCCGATCCGCGATCTCGTCGTGCTCGACCTCTACAATCCGCGCTCGGTCGCGTTCCAGGTCGAGCTGCTCAACGAGCACATCGCGAGCCTGCCGGTGCTGAAGGAGAACGGGCTGATCGAGCGGCCGCAGCGCCTCGCGATCTCGCTGGGCGCGCGGCTGGCCGCGGCGGAGGCGGCGCATCTCGACGGCCGCGCCCTGTTTGCGCTGGAGCAGGACCTGCTCAACCTGGCGGAGGCGATCGGCCAGCATTATTTCCCGCACGGTCCGAACGCGACGCGGCCGGAAAAGCTGACGGGCCTCGCGTGATCTACGACATCCGGCACGTCACGACCTATGAGTATGAGAGCGCCGTCAGCTTCGCGCGCTGCTCGCTGCGGCTGGAGCCGCTCAGCGGCGACGGCCAGGAGCTGATCTCGCACAGCGTCGACATCCGGCCGCGGCCCTCGGAGCGGACCGCGCGGCGCGATTTCTTCGGCACGTTGACCGAGAGCGTCGTGATCGACACCCAGCACCGCCACCTGCGCATCGACTCGCGCTCGCGGGTGAAGCTGTCGCGCACGCCGCCCGAGCGCGATGCGCCGAGTGCGGACTGGGAGCAGGTGCGCGATGCAGCGTTCGAGGCGACGAGCCTCGGCCCGTCGTCGCCGATCGGCTACGTCTTCGAAAGCGCCCTGGTGCCGGTGCTGGAACTGGTGACGGACTATGCTGCGGCAAGCTTTCGCGCCGGCACCGGCATCGTCACCGGCGCCGCCGATCTGATGCGGCGCATCCGCAAGGAGTTCAGATACGATCCGAAGGCGACCGTGATCTCGACCCCGCTGCGCGAGGTGTTCGACAATCGCCATGGCGTCTGCCAGGATTTTGCGCATGTCATGATCGCCGGCCTGCGTGGCCTCGGCCTGCCAGCGGCCTATGTCAGCGGCTATCTGCGCACCATCCCGCCGGAGGGCCAGCCCCGGCTGCAGGGCGCCGACGCCACCCATGCCTGGGTGTCGCTGTGGTGCGGCGACGAGCTCGGCTGGATCGGCTTCGATCCGACCAACGATCTCCTGGTCGGCAATGATCACATCATCCTCGGCATGGGCCGCGACTTCTCCGACGTGTCGCCGGTCGACGGCATCATCGTCGGCTCGCCCAAGCAGAAGCTCGGCGTCGCCGTCGACGTCGTGAGGGTCGAGTAGGGCGGTTCCCTCGAGGGGAACATCCGGAACATTTTTCCCGCATCGCACTTGATCCGCCCGAGGGGCCCGAATGGGGGCTGGCTGACCCTTTCGAGCGATGGAGTGATCGACATGAGACGTGTTGCAATCGTGATTGGCCTGGTCGGCGCCTGCGTCGCCGGCACCGCCTCGGCCCAGCCGAGCGCCAACCTCACCGGCACCTACCGCTGCATCCAGATGTGCCGCGACGGCATGATCGGCGCGCCGGCCTTCGTGACGCAGAACGGCGATGCCGTGAACCTGACCACCGAGACCGGCGAGTCCCTCCAGGCCTGGCCGGACTGGAATGCGCCCAACAGCCGGCTCTGGATCGATGCGCGTGACGAAAGCGCGGTCTATTCGCCCGACGGCATGCGTATCCAGTTCGACGACGGCCGCGTCTGGCAGCGCGACCTGCCGCCGCCGCTGATCGTCCAACGCGCGCCGGTGGTGTACGGGCGGTAAGCGATCGCTGTTGTCAGGAAGGCCCTCGCGCATGCGGGGCTTTCCGTTTCCAGTGAGTTGGAATGCGCTTGCGCAACAACCAGTGTCGTCCCGGCGAACGCCGGGACCCATAACCCCAACTGTTTTGTTGGCCGGCACGCAGCTCGCAACATCGTGCTCATCACTCCTGCTGCGGAGTATGGGTCCCGGGTCGGCGCCGTGCCAACGCTGTCGCGCTGGCACGGCTTGCCCGGGACGACAGCCAATCTGTTGCACGGTCTCTCATGAGCGCCAGACATTGAATATGCTGCAGTAGTGTCGCTACACGTCGTGTCCGAGTGATGCTGGTCGTGTCCCACCCGGCTGAGCAGTCAGCACGTCTGTGTCTGCAAGCAATGCTCGCGCCCTTCGACATCGGTGCGAAAGGACTCGACGAAGCCGCCCTGACGCTGGGTGACGAACACGGTCTTGCCGTCGCTGCCGCCGAAGGCGAGGTTGGTCGGCTCCTTGGCTCGCAGCGTGATCTCCCTGATGGCGCGGCCGTCGGGCGTCAGCACGGCGATGCTGCCCTTCAGGATGCGTGCGACGAACAGCCGGCCGCTGGCATCGGTACGCAGGCCGTCGATCGTGTTGGGCTCGAACCTTCTGATCAGTCTGGGCGTGGCGAGCGCGTCGCCATCCACCGCATAGGACCAGATCTCGCCGCTGTTGGATTCGCCGACATAGAGCGTGCGGCCGTCAGGGCTCAGATCGATGCCGTTGGCGGTGCCCATCGCCCGCGGTGCCGCCATCGCCTCGCCCTGCAGCGCGCCGTTGGGCCCCCTCGCGATCCGCCAGATGCGGCCGCTGCGCGCCTTCCAGTTCGGATCGCTCGCATAGATCGTGCCGTCGCGCGACAGCGTGATGTCGTTGGGCTGGCTCATGTCGTCGGCATGGAAGACGAGATGCGGCGCGGTCTCGCCCGGTGCGATGGCGAAGATGTTGTGCTTCTTGTAGTCGGCGATGAACATCGTGCCGGCGGCGTCGATGCGGATCGCATTGCCGACGCTGCCGTCGGGCAGCTCGGTGAATTTCTCTGACGTGGTCGCCTCAGGTGCGAGCCGGCCGATCGTGCCGGGCTTGCCGAGATTGACGACGAAGAGATTGCCGTCGCGATCGACGGCGGGCCCCTCGATGCCGAAGGTGTATTCGCCGGAAGGTGTGAGCTGCGCGCTCTCGAACAGTTTCGAGGTGGCCAGGGCAGGGACGGTCGCGAGGGCGAGCGTGACGAGCATCGCCCAACAGGAGATGCGTAGGGTGGGCAAAGGCGCGATACGCCACTGCGCGCGCCACAACGCGCTCTCGTGCGCGCCGTGCCCACCATCACGGAGACAGGTGCCCGCGGCCGGCGGGCACGGCGCGCGCGAGATTGCGTTTTGGCGGAGGAAGCGTCGCCCTGCGCCTTTGCCCACCCTACGATTCATCGCGGCGTCGTCAGAGCGGCACCAGAAACTGCTGTTGGATGTAATAGCCATCATCGTCCGTGCAGGCGCCGTTGAGATAGGTGTCGGCCGGCCGGAAGAAACGGCTGAAGCCGGGCTTATTGACGGCAGACCTCTCGGTCACCACGACGATCTTGCCGAACGGAATGTCGCCGCATTCGCGGCCATCAGCGGCGAAGAACTTGCGGTGCGGCGGACCGCCGGGCTTGACGCGCATCCGCGTGCCGGGAACCATGCGCGCGACGAGGTCGTCGGCAACATCAAGCAGCTTCGCATAGCCTGGTTCCGTCTTGATCAGATCTGCACCGGGCGGCATCTGCCGCTCGGCGCCCAGTCCGCGCAGCCGCTGACGCAGCCGGCCGGACTCGGGATCGCCGGGATAGATCCAGCCGTCCTGGGCCAGCATGAAGCGCAGCACCGCGAGGTCCTTGTCTCGCTCGGACTGTCCGGCCTTGAGGCCGAAATCCGAATGGCAGCCGCTGCAATGTCTCTCGACCAGGGTCCTGCGCACCGTCGCCAGCCGCGCGCGGCTCGTGCCATCGTCCATCACCAAGGCGGCCAGCCGGTCGATCAACTGATCGCTTCTGACATCGCAGGGCAGCGGCTCGGGCGCAGCCTCGCCGGTGCGGTCGATCCGGATCACGGTCTGGTTCTTGTCCTCGACCAGCCAGAGCGCGCCGTCGTCAGCCATGGTCATCCCGACCGGTGCGCCCTGCGGCCGGATGCCGTTGACGCGATGCCAGCCGGCGATGATCTCGTCGAACGCGGCGGCGCGCGCCGGCCCCGCCGCGGTCTGGAAGGCGCGCGTCGGCTCGGCGGCACAGCTCACGTGATAGCGCACCGGCGCCGGGCTCAGCTTGGGAAAGCCGTGCTCGTCGACTTCATAGGCGAGCAGGCGGCTGCCGGTCGGGCGATAGCCGTGCAGGCCGACCAGCAGCCTGCCTTTCAGCTCCTCGAAACGATCGCCCGTGTAGTAGAGCATGCCGAGCGGCGCGCCATGCGGCGGCAGCAGCGACCACGGCTGCTGATAGTGCGAGGCTGTCGTGCAGAAGCTCTTGAGCGTTCCGGATTGCAGCACGCGCCTGAACTCCGGGCTCGGCGTGGCGAGGTCGTAGCAATAGGGCCAGCCATAGTGGCGCCCTTGCTCGATCGCGTTGATCTCCTCGTTCGGTGCGAACACGTCCTGCAGGTCGCGCGCGTTCTCGCCCTGCAGGAAGGCGGTGCCGGGATCGGGAAAGCGCGGATGCAATGCCAGCGCCATCGAGTTGCGCAGGCCGCGCGCGTAAACCTGGTGCGGCGGCGAGGGATCGCCGGGCTTCAGCGCCGCAAAGACGCCGCCGGCCGGTGGCGTGAACAGCCAGATCGCGGCGAGTGCCGAAGGGCCTTCGCCCGCGGCGCAGGGCTGCGTGATCGGCGCCGGCGACAGGCAGTTGTCGCTGGGCGCGCCGATATTGACGAACAGCCGTCCGGTACGGTCGAAGGCGAATGCCTTCAGCGGATGCGCACTTTCCGACAGGCGGGTGCCGTCGGGCAGCGTGAGGCGGCGTCCCGGCAGGTCGCGGATGATGGTCTCGATCGTTGCTCTCGGATCGGCCGCGAGCGGATCGAAGCGGAAGATCGACGTGTCGGTGGAGGCGTAGATGCGGCCGCCAGGGCCGGCCGCAAGTCCGAACGGATAGGATAGCCGCGTGATCACTTCGCGGAGGCGCTGGCCGGCCGGCGCCGCGGGATCGAGGATCAGCAGCCGGCCGTCATCATGGCCCCAGCCGCCCATGTCCGCGATCACGAACTGCCGATGGCCGGGGATCTGCACGATGCCGCGGGGAAATCTCAGGCCGTCGTCGCGGCTGGCGACGAGGCCGGCGCAGAAGCCGGCCTTCATGTCGATCCGCAGCCGTGGAAAGCCGAGGGGCGCTTCGCCGCAGCTCTTCGCGCCGAGCGCGTAGCCGCTCTTGAGCGTCACGTCGTCGGCGCGGCCGTCGCCCGCGCCGAGCAGCAGGGTCGCGACGACTGCCAGAATGCGCCACGACCAGCTCATGCGATCCGCTCAGTGCAGCAGGTTGTACTGGACGATGTAGGCCGCGGCACCGGCAAAATAGCCGAGCAGCGCGAGCAGGCTGATGCGGCGGACGTACCAGAAGAAGTGGATGTTCTCGAGCCCCATCGCGGCGACGCCGGCCGCCGAGCCGATGATCAGGATCGAGCCCCCGGTGCCGGCGCAGTAGGCGACGAACTCCCATAGGAAACTGTCCGGCGGAAACTGGCTCAGGCTGTACATGCCCATCGATGCCGCGACCAGCGGCACGTTGTCGATCACGGCGCTGGCGAGCCCCAGCACGATCACGATCAGGTCGAGCCGGCCGACGCTGCGGTCGAGCCATTGCGCCAGCGCCTCCAGGATGTGGGTGTGCTCGAGCGCGGCCACCGCCAGCAGGATGCCGATGAAGAACACGATCGAGGGCATGTCGATCCGAGTCAGCGCATGCACCAGGGTCAGGCGCTGCTTCTGCTCGAAGGCCTTCTCGCGATGGACGATCTCGCCGACCATCCACAACAGGCCGAGGCCGAACAGGATGCCCATGAACGGCGGCAGGTGCGTCGCCGCCTTGAACACCGGCACGGCGACCAGGATGCCGAGGCCCATGAAGAACATCAAATTGCGCTCGAACGGCAGGATCGGGCTGATCGAGGCGAGGCCGGCGCTCGCCGGCGGCACGAGCTGCTTGCCGCGCAGGGTGAAGCTGATGACGGCAAGCGGGACCAGCAGGTTCAGGAGCGAGGGGATGAAGACCGACTTCATGATCGCGAGCGGCGTGATCTGACCGCCGATCCACAGCATGGTGGTGGTGACGTCGCCGATCGCCGACCAGGCGCCGCCGGCATTGGCGGCGATGACGATGATCGATGCGAAGACCAGGCGGTCCTCGTCGCGGCCGGACAGCTTCTTCATCAGCGACACCATCACGATCGCGGTGGTGAGGTTGTCGAGCATGGCGCTGAGGAAGAAGGTGACGAAGCCGACCAGCCAGACCAGCGTGACCTGGTTGCGGGTGCCGATCAGCGAGGTCACGACCTCGAAGCCGTTATGGGCGTCGATCACCTCGACGATGGTCATCGCGCCGATCAGGAAGAAGATGATCTGGGCGGTCGAGGCCACGGACTCGTTGAGCTCGGTCGCGACCGCCGGAGCCGTGCCGCCCATGACAGCATAGACGGTCCACATCAGGCCGGCGCCGACCAGGGCGGTGGCCGCCTTGTTGATCCGGAACGGGTGCTCCAGCGCCACCACGGCATAGGCGAGCGTGAAGACGGCGACGATGGCAGCGGTCATGAGTGAGGCATTCCGGGCTTGATCGGCGGAGGGGCGGGATGGAACTGCCCAAGATATGACCGATCGGCGTCCGGCCAGCAAGCCGTGAGCGCTGTTCAGACCGGCGAACGCCGGATTACACCAGGGCCGACACGATCGCGTCGGCGTGGTTGCGGATGGCGCGGATCTCCGCCGCGCTGCGGCGCTCGAGATTGACGTACTGGTTGCGCATGCGACCATTATTGGCGAAGCGGCGGCGGTGCTTGGCGAGGAAGCTCCAATACAGCGTCGTGAACGGGCAGGCGCTGTCGCCGGTCGCCTGCTTCGGATCGTAGCGGCAATTGCGGCAATGGTCGCTCATGCGGTCGATGTAGTGGCCCGAGGCCGCATAGGGCTTGGTGCCGACCACGCCGCCATCGCCGTGCTGGCTCATGCCGAGTGTGTTGGGCAGCGACACCCAGTCGATGGCGTCGTGGAACATCGACATGTGCCAGAGGTGCACGTCGTAGGGCCGGACGCCGAGCAGCATCGCGAACAGGCCGAGCACCATCAGCCGCTCGATGTGATGCGCATAGGCATGGTCAATGGTGTGGCCGATCGCCTGCGCCAGGCAGCGCATCTCGGTCTCGCCGGTCCAGTAGAAGCGCGGCATCGGCAGGCTGGCGTCGAGCGCGTTCTCATCGGCGTAGTGAGGCATGCGCTGCCAATAGATGCCGCGCACGAATTCCCGCCAGCCGATGATCTGGCGGACGAAGCCTTCGAGAGCGTTCAGCGGCGCGTTGCGGCTTTCGAGCGCGGCCGTGACCACCTCGCGCGGGTTCAGCATGTGCAGGTTTAGCGCGCCCGACAGCCGCGAGTGATACAGGAACGGCTCGTCGCTCAGCATCGCGTCCTGATAGGTGCCGAACAGCGACAGCCGCCAGGCGACGAAGTCCGACAGCTCCGTCAGCGCGTCGACGCGCGACACCGGCAGGTCGAAGCGGCCGAGCTTGCCCGGACTGTTGGAGAAGCGCGCCGCGACCAGCTTGAGCACGTCGCGCGTGATCGCGTCGGGCGCATAGGATCGGGGCACGGGAATAGGCGGGCGGCTCCTGCCGAACCCCTTGCGGTTGTCGGCGTCGAAATTCCAGCTGCCGCCGACCGGGCGGCCGCTGTCGTCGATCAGGATGCCGGTCTTGCGCCGCATCGCGCGGTAGAACGTTTCCATGATCGGGCGGGGATGGCGCTCGGTGAAGGCGTCGAACTCGTCCGCCGTGCACAGGAAGTGGCGGTCGGCGCGGATGTCGATCCGCTGCGGCAGCTTGCGCAAGCCCTCGCGCACGCGAAAGTCGCCGGGCTCCAGCACGATCGTCGCCGCCGGCTGCAGCGCGGCCTGATGCCGCGCGATCTCGCTGTCGAGCGTGCCGGTGTTGGCGGGATCATCGAGCCGGACATAGTGGACGGTACGGCCGCGGCCCTCGAGATCGGCGCGGAAGTGGCGCATCGCCGCGAAGAAATAGGCGATGCGCATCTTGTGCTGCGGCACGTAGCTCGCCTCGTCGGCGACCTCCATCTGCAGCACGGCATCCTGCTCCGGGTCGAAGCCGTCGAAGGCCGCCGAGTCCGCATCGAGCTGGTCGCCCAGCACGACGACGAGATGTCTGACGGGACGTGTCCTGATCATGATACGTTGGTCATCGCGCCATGCCGACGATCAGGCCGCCACGGTAACCGCGTGGGCCTGGCCGAGACAATCCTTGCGCACCGTGAGCAGGCTGCGATGCAGCCAGGTCTTGATGGTGCCGACCGGCACGCCGAACCGTTCCGACAGCCGCGTCCGGCTTTCGCCCTCGAGATAGGCGAGCGCCAGCAGCCGTCGGCGCTCCTCCGGCAGCCGCTCGAGCGCCTCGCGGGCGATCGGTTCCGCCAGCGCGTAGTCGAACTCGTCGTCGGCGGCGCTGTCAGCGGGATCAGGGATCGCGAGCGCCTCATCGAGCTCCGAGGTCGGCACGCCGGTGGCGCGCAGCGCATCGATCGCGGTGTTGCGCATGATGGTGCACATCCAGGTGATGGGCGAGGCGCGCGCCGGGTCGAAGCTCGCGGCATGCCGCCAGATCTTCAGGTAGCCATCTTGCAGGATGTCGTCGAGGTCGGCCGAGGAGGGCAGCAAGGCGCGCACGGTCTTCCGCATCTTCAAGATCGTTGCAGCATGCAGCTCGGCAAAGGCTTGCTCGTCGTTGCGTCCGGCACGGGCCAGCAAGCCGCCGAGATGCGCGACGTACCCCTTATCCGCGCTTGCTGATCGCATCTGTCTCCTCCATGCGCTTCCTGAGCGGAAACGGGTCAGAGTCCGATGCGGATCACCCGAATGCTTGCGGTCATGGTTGCGAGGAGCGAAACGACGAAGCGATCCAGGCCCTCCGCGTCGCTCCGGATTGCTTCGCGGCGCTCGCAATGACGGCGGAGCAATTCAGAGCCGGACGAATGGGCTGATCAGCCGGCCGAGCAGGCCGTGCATGCGCAGGTCGCCGGTCATGGCGACGAGGCAGAGGCAGGGGCCCTCGTCACCGACCACCGGACGATGGTCGACCTCGTCGTCGCCATAGTCGAAGTCGCCGGGTCCGTAATAGCCGCCGAGATGGCTGAAGCTGCCCTTCAGCACGCAGGTCAGCTCGTTGCCGGAATGCGTATGCTCCAGCATCCGCGCCCCAGGCTCCGAGCGCAGCAGGAAGGCGCGCGATTTGCCGGTGCCCGGCAGCAGGATCGGGCGCATGCTGATGCCGGGCGCCACACGCCGGCGCTTGCCGATCTTGCAGCGCTTGACCATCTCGGGGAGGTCGGCGAGCTCGGGATCGTGCTCGGCGACCTCGCTCACCTGTGGCGCCGCCTGCGGGCGTCGATCGATGCGTGCCATCACGGCATCGAACGCATCCGCGCCCGTCGCGATCGGCTCGGCCGCATCCAGCGAGGCGCCGGCGAGCTGCTCGATGGCGCGGACGAAGCGCTGGCATCGGCCGCAATCGGCGACATGGACACCGACGACCAGCCGCTCGGCCTCGTCGAGCGCACCAGTGGCGAAGTCGGCCAGCAGGTCTTCCGGCGGGTGGTGGCTGATCGTCATGTCGCGTCGTCCAACAGGTCTCTCAGGCGATTCATCGCCAATCTGATTCGTGACTTTACCGTACCCAGCGGCAGGCCGAGCACCGCCGCGATTTCCGAATGCGGTCGTTCTTCAACGAACGACAGGCGGATCACGGTGGATTGCTCCACCGACAATCTTTCGATCGCGGCCGCCACCCGTGTGGCATCTTCGACACGCGAGACGATCTGGTCGGCTGCGGGCGTCGGATCGGCTTCCTCGTCCCGCCCCACTTCTCTGCTCAGCCGGCTGTCGCGGGCAGCCTTGCGCGCGGCGTCGATCCGCTGGTTGCGCGCGATCGTGAAGATCCAGGCGGCCGCGCCGGCCGTCGACGGATCGAATTGCCCCGCCTTCGTCCACACCGCCACCATGGTGGATTGGGCGATTTCCTCAGCGTCGTCGGCGTTGCAGCCGGTCTTGATGAGGAAACCTTTGATGCGGGGCGCAAAATGCGCAAACAGGGCCTTGAATGCCTCGCGATCGCCGCGCGCGGCGACGCGTCCGATCAATTCAGCCCAGTCCACAGTCGCCTTCGGCCCTCTGCTCACATTCACCCTGGTACGGGCACTGAAGGCCCGTGCAAATCGATGCCGGGACGATGCCACGTTCCATTGCGCTAATCCAGTCGCTCTCAGTCGCGTGGTCATGGTCCCCGGCACGCTGCTTGACCCTGGATAACGTGGACCATGGACGGCTGGATCACAGTGGGCGGAGGATTTTCCGGCCCCTTCAATCCTTCAGGTCGGAATTGACCATCGCCAGGAACTCCTGGCGGCTCATCGGGTCGGTGCGGAAGCAGCCGAGCATGCGGCTGGTGGTGAGATCGACGCCGTGCTTCTTGACGCCGCGCGAGCTGATGCAGTGATGGGCTGCCTTGATCACGACCGCCACGCCCTGCGGCTGCAGCACCTCGTCGATGATGTTGGCGATCTCGGCGGTCATGCGCTCCTGGATCTGCAGCCGGCTGGCATAGGCCTCGACGACCCGGGCGAGCTTGGAAATCCCGACCACGCGGTTGCGCGGCACGTAGCCGACCCAGGCGCGGCCGATGATGGGCGCCATGTGGTGCTCGCAATGGCTCTGGAACGGGATGTTCCGCAACAGCACCATCTCATCGTAGCCGGCCGTCTCCTCGAACGTCTTGCGCAGATACTCCTCGGGGTTCTGCTCATAGCCGGAAAAATAGCTCTTGTAGGCCCGCGCCACGCGGGCCGGGGTCTCGGAGAGACCCTCGCGTGACGGATCCTCGCCGATCCAGGTCAGGATGGTGCGGATGGCGTCCTCGACGTCATCCTGGGTGACCGCGACCGGGTCGCAGGCGAACGGAAGTTTCTTGGCTGTCTGGCGCACGACGGCTCTCCAAAAACCAAGAAACGGTTCCGGTGTCGGAACGGATCACGTCTTGCGGGGGGCGATTTCCGCAACCGAGGGCTCGCCCCGGTCAGCTCGCCTTGCGCAGCCGCATCTCCGCGGACGGACCCGAGCGCAGGTTCTGAAAGAACTTCTCGACCTCGTTGGCGAGCGTCTGCGCGGTCGCGTTGAGGTCGCCGGACGCCGACAGGACGGAGGCGGCGGCCGTCGAGGTCTCACTGATGGCGTCGCGGAGCGAGCCGATGTTCATGACCAGCGTCTGGTTGCCCTGGGCGGTCGACTGCGCGTTGGTCGAGATCTCCCGCGTCGCCTGGTCCTGCTGCTGGATGGCATTGGAGATGTTCGAGGTGATCTCGTTGATGCCGCGGACCGCCTGGCCGATCTCGCGGACCGCGTCGACCGCGGTCTTGGTCGAGGCCTGGATCAGGCCGACGTTCTGGCTGATCTCCTCGGTCGCCTTGGCCGTCTGCCCGGCCAGCGCCTTGACCTCGTGAGCGACGACGGCAAAGCCGCGGCCGGCCTCGCCGGCGCGGGCGGCCTCGATGGTCGCATTCAGAGCGAGGAGGTTGGTCTGCTCGGCGATGGTCTGGATCAGGGTCAATACGCCGTCGATGCGCTGGGTGGCGGCGGCAAGGCCCTCGATCTCCGTGACCGACTTCTCGGTGCGTTGGCCGGTCTGCTCGACGGCGCCGGCCGACTGCCGGATCTGCCGGCCGATCTCCTCGACGGACGTCGACAACTCCTCGGCGGCGCTCGCGACGGCGGAAACGTTGGTCGAGGCCTGCGACGTCGCGCCGGCTGCGGTGACCGCGCGCTCGTTGGCGTCCGCCGTCAGCCGTGTGATCGCCTCGGCGGTGGCGCGCATCGCGGCGGCGTTCTCGGTGACGGTCCGCATCACGCTGCCGATTGCGGTGCGAAATTCCTCGACCGCGGTTTCGATGTGGCGGGCCCGGGCTTCGCGGATTTCGGAGTCCTGCGAGACCTGGACATTGAGGTCGCGGTTGTGGGCCATCGCCTGCTGGAACACGCCGATGGCGCGGGCCAGCTCGCCGACCTCGTCGGCGCGCCCGGCATACGGCACTTCGACGTTCTCGGCGCCGGTGGCGACCTGGCGGATCGTCTCGGTGATCTGAGACAGCGGCCGAGCGATCGAGCGAGCGATGATCACCACGCCGGCTGCGACCAGAACCAACATCAAGCCGCCAAGGCCTGTCAGCATGAGCGAGAGCTTGTTGTTCAGCGCCGCTTTCTCGGCGATCTTTCCTCCGCGCTCGACATAGACTTTGGACAGCGCTTCGAGGTCCGTGTTGAGCGCCTTGCGCACGGAGCGATTGGCGTCGTTGTCGCCCCACTCGCGTCCCGCAGCCGGGCTGATTTCATTGGCGCGGCGGACCAGTTCGGCGCGGAATTCGACGAATTGCTCGATCCGCTTCTTGAAAGTTGCGAATTGCTGGGCGTCGTCGGCCTGTACGATCGCCTGCCACTTGTCGACGACCTTCAGAATCTCGGCGTTGAATTTGAGCAAGCCGTTGCCGTATTGCTTCACGACGGCCGGATCTGTCGACATGTAGACGCCACGCGACTCCATCACGACGGCATAGACGAGGCCGTTGACCAGCTGAACGTTGTGAGCGGCGAGATTGGCCGTCTCGATGGCTTTGATGAGCTCCGTGGCCCGCCGCGAGTTGTAGTCGGACAGCCAGGTGATTGCGGCGGTCAATAGCGCAAACAACGCGAAGATTGCATAGAGCTTGACTGCGATGGATCGGCGCGTGGCCGTCTTCGTTGACGTCGGGCGTGAGGTCATGAGGTGAGACACCGCGAGTTTTTGCTGCGACGGAGGAGGCGCTTGATTGTTAATAGTTATGCAAAACCTTCATGGAGAAAGCGTTAAGTGGACACCGTCAGTATTATACAACCACAGCGTACTTTGCTTGGCGTTTCAATCGATTAGTTGGTGCTCCGCAGCAGGGGCGGGCGCCGGGGCGTCCGGTCGACTACGGAGGGCATGCGCCCTTTCGAGGCCCCTCGTTCCCTTGCAAATGCATTGCAAACCAGTGACCGCGCGCACGCGCGCTCAGCAATTGGTCGCCGATCGGAGACAGGCGGGAGCGGTCGTCGCGCTCGACCGATCGATGATCCATCTGATTGGAACCTTGGATCGCCCGTCGCATTCCGCCATCCGTATTGCGATACATTGGATCAGGTCGCCTCATCAGGTCGCGTCTGATCATGCCTGGCAGCGTGAGCATCGGGCACGCGGCGGGGACGTCGCGCCTTGCGACAGGAGCGGAAAACTCGATCGCACCTCAACTTTTCCGGAAGGGGTGGCGAAGCCTTGTCTTCGGCCGTAAGGTAACCAGTTAGCGGGTTGTCGCGAGGGGCAGTCGATGAGATTCGAGGGCATCGAAACGGTACGTCGCATTCTCTGTGTGTTTCCGCGCTACACCTCGTCGTTCGGAACCTTCGAGCATGCCTATCCGCTCACCGACGGCATCCAGGCCTTCATGCCGCCGCAGGGGCTGCTGCTGATCGCGGCCTATCTTCCAAGCTCCTGGCAGGTGCGCTTCATCGACGAGAACATCCGCCCGGCGCGGGACGAGGATTTCTCCTGGGCCGAAGCGGTGTTCGTCAGCGGCATGCACATCCAGCGTCAGCAGATGAACGACATCTGCCAGCGGGCGCACGCGTTCGACCTGCCGGTCGCGCTCGGCGGCCCTTCGGTCAGCGCCTGCCCGGACTACTATCCGAGCTTCGACTATCTGCATGTCGGCGAGCTTGGCGATGCGACCGACGAGCTGATCGCGCGGCTGGCGCGGGATCCGTCACGGCCTGCGCAGCAGGTCGTGCTGCGGACCAGCGAGCGGGTGGCGATGACCGATTTCCCGGTGCCGGCCTATGAGCTCGCCGAGGTGAAGAAGTACTTTCTCGGCAGTATCCAGTATTCCAGCGGCTGTCCCTATCAATGCGAGTTCTGCGACATCCCCGGCCTCTATGGGCGCAACCCGCGCATCAAGTCGCCGCAGCAGATCATCGCCGAGCTCGACAAGCTCAGGGAATGCGGCGTCACCGGCTCGGTCTATTTCGTCGACGACAATTTCATCGGCAACCGCAAAGCCGCGACGGAGCTGCTGCCGCATCTGATCGAATGGCAGAAGCGCACCGGCTATGTGATGCGGCTCGCCTGCGAGGCCACGCTCAACATCGCCAAGCGGCCCGAGATCCTGGAGAAGATGCGCGAGGCCTATTTCATCACCATCTTCTGCGGCATCGAGACGCCCGATCCGGATGCGCTGACGGCCATGCAGAAGGATCACAACATGATGGTGCCGATCCTGGAGGGGATCAGGACCATCAACAGCTACGGCATGGAGGTCGTCTCCGGTATCATCATGGGGCTGGACACCGACACGCCGCAGACCGCGGACGCGCTGCTGCAGTTCGTCGAGGAGAGCCGGATCCCGCTGCTCACGATCAATCTGCTGCAGGCGCTCCCGAAGACGCCCCTGTGGGATCGCCTCGAGCGCGAGGGCAGGCTGGTCCACGACGACGGTCGCGACTCCAACGTGAAATTCCTGATGCCCTATGACGAGGTGGTCACGGCGTGGCGGCGCTGCATGGAGGTGGCCTATGAGCCGGAGCGGCTGTTCGCGCGCTACAAGCACCAATGCGACACCACCTACGCCAACCGCATCGAGGTGCCGGTCAGCGACGAGATGAAGAGCTGGCCGAACGTCAGGCGCGGCCTGGTCATGATGGGCAAGATCTTCTGGAAGGTGGGCGTGCTCGGCGACTACAAGCGGCCGTTCTGGCGCTTTGCCTGGAGCCAGCTCAAGCGCGGCGAGATCGAGAATTTCATCGCCGTGACGCTGATCGCGCATCACCTCATCATGTTTGCGCGCGCCGCCTCGCGCGGGCATCAGAACGCGTCGAACTACTCGATCCGGCTGCGCGAGGCCGCCCTTCCTGCGGGGTGATGGCCTCGCCGGGGGAGGGCAGCGGGGCGCTCGCCGGCGCCGCGGCCTGCTCCGGCAAGGACGGCTCAGTCGGATACCGGTCCTTGAGTCGTTCAGGTTTCGAGCCCCGCGTCCGTCGGGGCCGTCCACCTCTTTTCAAGCACGGCAGAATCGTGGCGTGATCGGAAGCCGTCGCGGCTCGCCGTCTTGTGTGGCCGCGCATGGTTGCGGCCGGGGAGTGAACCCTGCTAGACCGCCTCGACGAATTTTCACGTGTTTTCAAGGATTAGCTTCGGCTGCGGGGCCACAATGCGGTCATCTCTGCTTCGCTGAGCGGCCTTATTTCTGCCCTATGCGCTCAGGCCTTCCGAATTGGGCCGCGCCCCAACCACTGGACACCGCATGCTGGAAGTCAGGCACGACAACGAAGTCCATGTCGAGAAGGTCGAGCACCGGCCGGCCGACAGCATCGCCTTTGGCATCGAGCGGCTCGGCCTCCTCGCGGTCAAGGCGCCGATCTTCTCCTGCGTCGTCCTGCTCGTTCTCATCGTGGCGGCGGTGTTCGGCATCAAGCGCATCCAGATCGACGATTCGCTCAGCCAGCTGTTTCGCTCCGACAGCAAGGAATTCCACCAGTACGAGGAGGTGACGAAGAAGTTCCCGGCCGAGGAATTCGACGTCCTCGTCGTGGTCGAGGGCAAGACCCTGCTGGCCCGCCAAAACCTCGAGAAGCTTCGTGACTTCGTGACCGACCTGCAACTGGTCGAGGGCACCCGGGGCCTGGTGTCGCTGTTCTCGGCCCGTCAGGCGCCGGCGCCCGGCAAGCTGCCGGCCGCGCTGTTTCCGTCGGATCTGCCGGAGGGCGAGGCCTACGACAAGTTCATCGAAACGGTGAAGTCCAACGAGATCATCCGTGGCAAGCTGTTGTCGGAGGACGGCACGCTGGCCCTGATCGTGCTGTCGCTCGAGCCCAAGGTGGTCGCCTCGAACGATCTCGGGAAGGTGGTGGGCGACATCCGGAAGCTGATGGCGGAGGACCTCGGCGACACCGGCCTGAATGTCCAGCTTTCCGGCGTGCCGGTCATGCAGCTCGAGATCCGCAACGCGGTGGAGCGTGACGGGCTAACCTACAACATTCTCGGCATTCTCGCCGGCTGCGTCATCGCCATCATCTTCTTCCGCAAGGTCTCGTTCATGATCGCGGCGGCGTTTCCGCCGCTGATCGCGATCATGCTCGCGCTCGGCGCGCTCGGGTGGGCCAATTTCAATCTCAACATGTTCCTGAACGTGATGACGCCGCTCATCATGGTCATCAGCTTCTCCGATTCGATGCAGCTCACCTTCGCCGCTCGCGACCGCCTGATCGCGGGGCAGGACAAGGTGACGGCGTTCAAGAACGCCGTGCTGGTCGTCGGCCCGGCTTGCGTCCTGACCCACGCCACCGCCGGCATTTCCTTCATCGCCCTGCAGTTCTCCGACAGCGACCTGATCCGCAAGTTCGGCGAGGCGGGGCTCGCCGCCACCATCATCGCGCTGGTCGCGGTGCTGTCGCTGGTGCCGGTGTTCGGCGTGCTGCTGGTGCGGAACGAGAAGACGTTCGCGGTCAAATTCCAGGGCGCCGACGCCGGCGTCCAGGCGCTGCGCAATTTCTGCTACTGGATCGCGGTGCGCATGGTCGGCCGTCCCGGCCTGTTCAGCCTGATCGCGGTGCTGTTCGTCGGCTCGCTCGCGGTGGTGTATTCGACCCTTGAGCCGCGCTATCGCCTCGCCGACCAGGTGCCGGACAAGCAGCAGGCGGTTGCGGCGAGCAACCGGCTCGATGCCAAGCTGACCGGCGCCAATCCGGTCAACGTGCTCATCCAGTTTCCGAAGGGCGCCTCGCTCTATGCCCCGGAGACCCTGCAGACCATCGCCGACGTCCATGCCACGGTCGAGAAGACCGCGGGTGTCGGCAACGTCTGGTCGGTCGAGACGCTCCGGCGCTGGCTGGCCGAGAAGGCCGGCTCGTCGGATACCGCGACCCTGCAGGAATACGTCAATCTGATCCCCGAGCATCTGGTGCGCCGCTTCATCGACAAGGAGCAGGATGCGGTGGTGGTCGCCGGCCGTGTGCCGGATGTCGACTCCAGCCAGCTGCTGCCGGTGGTCGACAAGCTCGACCACGAGCTCGATGCGGTGAGAAAGAAGCATCCCGGCTATGAAATCGCCGTTACCGGTCTCGCCGCCATCGCCGCGCGCAACTCGGCCGGCATGATCGAAAAGCTCAACCATGGGCTGACGATCGAGTTCGCGCTGGTGGCGATGTTCATCGGGCTGGCCTTCCGGTCCTGGGTCGTCATGCTCGCCTGCATCCTGCCCGGCATCTTCCCTGTCGTGATGTCGGGGACCGTGCTGTGGGCAATGGGGGAGGGGCTGCAATTCGCCAGCGTGGTGGCGCTCACGGTCTCCTTCGGCCTCGGCCTGTCGGCCACCATCCACTTCCTGAACCGGCTGCGGATGGAGAGCGCGCCCGGCGTCAGTGCCGCAGTCGCCGTGGAGCGGGCCACCGTGCTGGTCGGACCGGCGCTGATCCTCACCACCGTGGTGCTGGCCTGCGGCCTGGTCGTCACCGTGTTCTCGGATCTGCCGTCGCTGCGGCTGTTCGGTTGGCTCAGCGCGTTCTCGATGGTGGCGGCGCTGTTCGCCGATCTCTTCATCCTCCGCCCGACCGCGATGTTCCTGATCAACCTGTCGCAGAAGCTCAAGCGCAAGCCGCTCTAGCCCAGGCTGTTGCGTAAACCAGGGCCGTTATACCCGCGAAAGCGGGTGATCCAGTACGCCGTGGCCTATCGGTTCAACTACGACAGCCTCTGGAACACTGGGCGCCCGGTCCTGTCTGCGCCTTCGGCTTCGACGCGGCTAAACACCTCGGGGGCGTGCCGAAGCGTGAGCGAAGGCGGCAAGCCGGGCGACGACGACGGTGGGTCTCATTCGTATCCGACGGCTGCGGAAGCACCGCAAAACAAAACGGCCCTGACATTGTCAGGGCCGTTTGCGCATTCGACTGCCCGTGAGCGCGCGACGCGCTCCGGTCCAAAGATCAGGTCTTCGACATCGTGATGTTGACGCCGCGAATCTCGCCCTTGGAGGAGATCTGCACGACCTGCTTGTTGCCGCTGGTCCGCAGGGTGATGCTGGCGGCGAAGCCGGCGGCCTGCACGAACACGTCGATCTGGCCGTTGCCGGCGGTGCCCTGCAGCTCGCCGTTCACGTTGCGGCTGGATTCGCTCCAGTTGCCGGAGATGCGGTCGCCCTGGCTGGTGACGTCACTGGACAGGAGGAACTTGTAGCTGTCGCTGGCGCATTGCAGGCTCTGCTTCAGATTGGCGCCGGCCACCTTGTAGCTGGCCTTGCAGCGGATGCGCTCGGTGGTGCCGTCCGACAGCGCGACCGTGCCGTTGCCCGACCACGAGCCGTCGAAGCCGGCGAACGGGCCCGACTGAGCGTGAACTGCGGTCGCCGCCACGAACAGTGCCGCTCCGAGACCGGCGGCCTTGACGACGTGCCCAGAGAAAGGTGAGCCGAACAGTTTCATATCGAGTTTCCCATCCAAAATGACACCGCTGTGTCGGCGTATGCCGCCGCTTCGAACACTTGGTGTTCTCGCCGAAGGTTAGGTTCAAATGACGGCCGGTCGGGCGCTGCGACCGGATGCCATGATGCCCGCCGATACCGTGCGACCGGTCGGCGCCGAATGGTCGTCCTCGCAAGACGGCTGCACGCAAGCCGCCTCGACGGCGCCCGCATCTAACGGTCCGCGCGGCATGCTTGCAACAGCCAAATGCGAAAAACGTGTTCCGAGAATAACGCCCTAGTATCAACGCCTTGTTTGTGCCAAAGCTGTGATCTCCGAGCTTGATCCGCTCGGGATCATAGGGCGCAAATTTGGCCGCATTTGGCAGCGTACCTCCGGCGCTGGGGGGCTTGCGGTCCTTGCCAAACCAAACAGGTGTTTCCCGGGCAGCATCGGCGATCCGGGAGGTCTCCTCTGCTGTCAAAATGAAGGAACACGATGCGTAAGATTTTCCTGGCACTTTCCCTGCTGTCGTCGGTGTCCGTTTCCACCGGTGCGTTCGCGCAAGGCCGCGGCGGCACGCCCGAAGAGCAGGCGGCCTGCACGCGTGACGTTCAGAAGTTCTGCCGTGCGGTCATCGATCAGGGTGACTTCACGATTCTGGCGTGCCTCAAGGAGAACCGCCCCAAGATCAGCTCGGCCTGCGATCAGGTGCTGAAGACCCACAACCAGTAAGCGGTTGCCGTTCGGAACGGTTGTTTCCGAACTCTCTTGGTTAACGACCGCCGGCCCGCCCCCTCGGGGCAGGACGGCGGTTCGCTTCTATGGGCTGCCCGACATCGATTGCATTGGTTTTGGCGGGATCTTCGCCTATATGGGGGGCGAGCAATCCGTTCGCATGAGCGAAGCGGCGGGCATTGTTTTCGGTAGCGCCCCTTCAACCTGATAGCTGTTTCGTCCATGACCACCGCGAGCGATTTGCGATCCGGCAAGACACACCGGGACGAGAACTTTCCGGTGGCGTCGTGGATCATCCGTCCTGAGCATCGGGCGCTGATCCTCGCCTTCTACAATTTCGTGCGCACCGCCGACGACATCGCCGACCATCCGAGCCTGCCGGGCGACGAGAAGCTGCGGCTGCTCGACCTGCTCGAGGCTGAGCTGACGGGAACGGGCGAGACCCAGGACGTCGCCGTCAGCCTGCGCCGGGCGCTCGCCGGGCGCGGCATGTCGCCCCGGCACGCGCTCGATCTGCTGGTTGCCTTCCGGATGGACGTGACCAAGCTGCGCTACGAGAACTGGGACGAGGTCATCCACTACTGCCGCTATTCGGCGATGCCGGTCGGCCGCTTCATGCTCGATGTGCACGGCGAGTCCACCGCGACCTGGCCGGCCTCGGACGCGATCTGCGCCGGCCTTCAGATCAACAACCACCTGCAGGACTGCGGCAAGGACTACAAGGCGCTCAACCGCGTCTATCTGCCGCGTGACGCGCTGGCCGAAGCCGGCGCCACGGTCGAGATGCTCGGCGCAGCCAAATCGTCGCCGCAGCTCTTGAGCTGCCTGCAGAAGCTCGCCGTCCGCAATGCGGCGCTGCTCGAGGAGGGCAGGGACCTCAACAGCGGCGTCAAGGATTTCCGCTTCGGACTGGAGATCGCCGTGATCCAGGCCTTCGCCGACCGCATCGTGGCGTTGCTGAAGGTGCGCGATCCGCTGAGCGAGCGCGTGCACCTGTCGCCCATCGGCATGCTCGGTCTCACCTTCACCTCGGTGATGGGCGAGATCGGCCGCCGCGTGGCCGGGCGTCATCCCCAGACCAAATCGGCAGCCGGCGCATGACCCTCGAGGCGACCGCGGATAACGTCGATCACGGCACGGCGGCCTCCGGCAGCTCGTTCTATGCCGCCATGCGCATCCTGCCGCGCGCCCAGCGCGATGCGATGTTCCAGGTCTACAGCTTCTGCCGCGAGGTCGACGACATCGCCGATTCCGACGGCCCGCGGCCCGAGCGGCTGGCAGCGCTGCAGAAATGGCGCGACGACATCGACGCGCTGTACCAGGGCAACCCGCCGCCGCGGCTGCGCGACTATGTCGCGTCGGTGAAGACCTTCGGACTGAAGCGCGAGGACTTCCTCGCCATCATCGACGGCATGGAGATGGACGTGCCGGCGGAGATCCGCGCGCCCGATCTCGCCACGCTCGACCTTTATTGCGACCGCGTGGCGAGCGCGGTCGGCCGCCTCTCGGTGCGCATCTTCGGCATGCCCGAGGAGGACGGCATCCTGCTCGCGCACCATCTCGGCCGCGCGCTGCAGCTCACCAACATCCTGCGCGACATCGACGAGGATGCCGGCATCGGCCGGCTCTACCTGCCGCGCGAGGCGCTGCTGTTCGCCGGCATCACCAGCGACGATCCGGTCAAGGTGATGCAGGAGCGGGCGCTGCCCAAGGTCTGCAACTCGGTAGCGGTCAGGGCCAAGACGCATTTCGAGAAGGCCGACGAGATCATGCGGCGAAATCGTCGGCGCGCCGTGCGGGCGCCGCGGATCATGTCGAAATATTATCGCGCCGTGTTCGACCTCCTGCTCGAACGCGGCTTCGCGCTGCCGCGCGAGCCCGTCCGCGTGAGCAAGCTCACGAAGATCGGCATCATCCTCCGTTACGCAATCATCTGATGCAGAAGACAGCTCACATCATCGGCGCCGGCGTGTCCGGCCTTTCCGCCGGCGTGCGGCTCGCCAACGCGGGCTACATCGTGCACGTCCACGAGGCCACGCAGCAGCTCGGCGGCCGCTGCCGGTCCTATTACGACGCCGCGACCGACCTGGTGATCGACAACGGCAACCATCTGCTGCTGTCGGCCAATCATCACGTGCTGTCCTATGCCCGTGCGATCGGCTCGGAAGCGGGGCTGGTCGGGCCGGAGAAGGCGCAGTTCGCATTCGTCGACATCCGGAGCGGCCAGCGCTGGCTGCTCGATCTCGGCAACGGCCGGCTGCCGCTGTGGGTGTTCGACGAGGGCCGCCGCGTGCCGGATACCAAGCTCGGCGACTATCTCGCATTGTCGCCGCTGATTTGGGCCGGCACGTCCAAGACCATCGGCAGCACGATTCCCTGCAAGGGCGCGCTGTACGACCGGCTGGTGCAGCCGCTGCTGCTCGCGGCGCTGAACTGCGATCCGCCGGAGGGCTCGGCGGGGCTCGCCGGCGCCATCGTCCGCGAGACGCTGTTGGCCGGCGGTCAGGCCTGCCGGCCGCTGATCGCGCGCGACGGGTTGTCGGGCGTGCTGATCGATCCGGCCGTGAAATTCCTGGAAGGCAAGGGCGGCAGCGTCCGGATCGGCCGCGAGCTGCGCGGCCTCGACAATGCAGGCGGTCGCGTCACCGGGCTCAGGTTCGGCGGTGATGAAACCGTCGCGCTCGGTCCCTCCGACGTCGTGGTGCTCGCCGTGCCGCCGCGGCCGGCGATGGCGCTGCTGCCGGGACTCACGGGGCCGACGAAATATCGTGCCATCGTCAATGCCCATTTCCGCATCACGCCGCCGCGCGATGCACCAGCTCTGCTCGGAGTGGTCGGCGGCCTGGTCGAGTGGCTGTTCGCCTTCCCGCAGCGGCTCTCGGTCACCATCAGCAATGGCGATCGCCTGGTCGACATGCCGCGCGAGGAACTCGCCGCCGCGATCTGGGCCGACGTCTGCAAGGCCGCCGGGATCTCGGGCGAGCTGCCGCCGTGGCAGATCGTGCGCGAGCGTCGCGCCACCTTCGAGGCGACGCCGGAGCAGAACGCGCTCCGGCCCGGAGTGAAGACGGCGTTCGGCAATCTCGCTCTGGCGGGGGACTGGACCGATACCGGCCTGCCAGCAACCATCGAAGGCTCGGTGCGCTCCGGCGACCGCGCCGCGAATCTCCTGCTCGGGCACGGCTGACGGGCGCAGGGCTGCCGAATCCGGCCGCGCCGTCACGCCGCCCCCCGCCCCGAGTCTCACATTTTCGTGGCGTAGTTCTTGCTTAAAGTTCAACGCCTGGAGGCGCTGACGCGATCTGTTCCAGGGCGGAACAGGGGTCGGCGGGGCCAAATGGCAACACCCGGCAAAAAACGCATCGGGTGCGGGTGCAGTGCGGCGCAAACGGGGTTTCCTCGTGGAAATTTTCTGCGTAATCCTCGGTTTGTTAAGGTCTTTCCGCTCTGGCGCCGCCGCGGCTGAGGCTTTGGAACAAGAGACGGAGACGTCGGATCACGCGACGTCCGAGAAGGTGTCAGGGGTCGGATTGTGAAGTTGGGGATGGGGGACGACACGTCCGCGGATCGCCCGATTGATCCGCGGCCGGTCTTGGTCGTGACGGGCTTGGTGCAGGAGGCCCGGATTGCTGCCGGGCCCGGCATGATGGTGATCTGCAGCTCGAGCGACCCCAGACAGTTGCGCTCGCTGCTCACCGTGTTCGATCCGACCTCGATCCGCGGCGTCGTCAGCTTCGGCGTGGCCGGTGGCCTCGATCCGAGCCTCAAGGCCGGCGACATCGTCGTCGCCACCGAGGTGACCGCCGGCGATGCCCGCTGGCTGTCGGGCCTGTCGCTGCGCGAGGAGCACATCGCCCGCGCCGCCCTGAAGAAGCGCCGCGTCGTGCGCGGCGTGCTCGCCGGCGCCGAAGAGGTGGTGGTGGCGCAGGCCCGCAAGGCGGCGCTGCGCATGAAGACCGGCGCGGCCGCGGTCGACATGGAGAGCCACATCGCTGCCGCCTATGCCGCCGAGTACGGGCTGCCGTTCGCGGCGCTGCGGGTGATCTCCGATCCCGCCCATCGCACCCTCCCGTCGCTCGCCAAGGACGCCATCAAGCCGAATGGCGACATCGACCTGCCGATGATCCTGCGCGGCGTCGCCCGCAATCCGGCCGTGCTGCGTGGTCTGGTGTCGACGGGCATCGAGTTCAATCGCGCCCTGCGCTCGCTGCGCGGCGCCCGCGACCTGCTGCTGAGCGGCCTGCTGGCGGCCGAGCATTTCCTCGAGACCGAGACGCTGGCCGCCGCCGAAGCGTAAGGCGCCGGCTGGCGAATGATCGTCGGCTTTATCGGCTAAGGCTCCGATAATCCCGCTTGCTCCGTCGCTGCGCTCGCAATGACGTGTGGAAAGAGCTTCGCTCAGAGGCGCAATCCCTGCACCGAAACGGAGCGGCGCCTACGAGCCCATAGCACCTCAACGAAAAACGGCCGCCGGTTGCCCGGCGGCCGTTTCGTTGTGGACTGATCTCAGCGGCCTCAGGCCGCGGTCGAGGCCTTCTGCTGGGCTTCGACGGCCTCGTCCTTGCGGATCTCGGAGAGGCGCTTCTGCACCTCCGACGAGAACACGTATTGCGCCGGGCGCTGCTTGGAGAGGTCGATCTCCGGCGCCATCGGGCCTTCGGTCTTGATGCCGCGCAGCGACACGAACATCGCCTTGATCGGGTTGGTCAGCGCCGCATTGGCGGCGGTCGCCTCATAGCCGCAATGCGCCATGCAGTCGGCGCACTTCTCGTACTTGCCGGTGCCGTAGGAATCCCAGTCGGTGGTCTCCATCAGCTCCTTGAAGGTCTTGGTGTAGCCTTCGCCGAGCAGATAGCAGGGCTTCTGCCAGCCGAAAATGTTGCGCGCAGGCATGCCCCAGGGCGTGCACTCGAATTCCTGGTTGCCGGCGAGGAAGTCGAGGAACAGGCCGGAATGCATGAAATTCCACTTCTTGCCCTTGCCGAGCTTGAAGACGTCGCGGAACAGCTGCTTGGTCTTGGTGCGGTTGAGGAAGTGCTCCTGGTCCGGCGCGCGCTCATAGGCATAGCCGGGCGACATGGTGACGCCGACACCGAGCTCGGTGGTGAAGTCCAGGAACTTGGCGATCTCCTCGGCCGGGTGGCCGTCGAACACGGTGGCGTTGACGTTGACGGTGAAGCCGCGCTCCTTGGCGGCCTTGATCGCGGAGACGGCGCGGTCGAACACGCCCTTCTGCGACACCGCCTTGTCGTGATGCTCGCGCAGGCCGTCGAGATGCACCGAGAAGAACAGGTAGGGCGACGGCTCGAACAGGTCGAGCTTCTTCTCCAGGAGCAGCGCGTTGGTGCAGAGCGAGACGAACTTCTTGCGCGCGACGAGGCCGCGCACGATCTCGCCGATCTCCTTGTGGATCAGCGGCTCGCCGCCGGGGATCGCGACCATCGGCGCGCCGCATTCGTCGGCGGCGTCCCAGCACTCCTGCGCGCTCATGCGGCGGTTGAGGATCGCGTCGGGATAGTCGATCTTGCCACAGCCCGCGCAGGCCAGGTTGCAGCGGAACAGCGGCTCCAGCATCAGCACGAGCGGATAGCGTTTCCGGCCGAGAAGCTTCTGCTTCATCAGATAGGCCCCGATACGCAGTTCCTTATGGAAGGGGATTGCCATTACGTCTCTTCTTTCTGGACCAAACGAGGACCGATCAGCCCGCGACCAGCTCGGCCGGCAGGCGGAATTCGATGTTTTCTTCCCGCCCCGGGACCACCGCGACCTCGACCGGTCCGATGCGCCGCAGGGCTTCGATGACGTCGTCGACAAGCACTTCGGGAGCCGAGGCGCCGGCAGTGATGCCGACGGCCTTGGCCCCCTTCAGCCAAACCGGATCAAGCTCGCTGCCATCAGCGATCAGATAGCTTGCGACCCCGGCCTCGGTGCCGATCTCGCGCAGTCTGTTCGAGTTGGAGCTGTTGGCGGCGCCCACCACCAGGATGACGTCCACCAGCTTGCTCAAATCCCTTACCGCAGATTGGCGGTTCTGTGTCGCATAGCAGATATCCCGGATATCGGGACCTTGAAGGTCTGTAAAGCGGGCTTGAAGGGCTAAAATGATGTCCCGGGTGTCGTCCACGCTGAGCGTGGTCTGGGTAATATAGGCCAAGGGGGTGTCGAGCGGCAGAGGCAGGGCGGCCACATCGGCCACGTTCTGCACGAGGTAGACCGGGCCGGGAACCTGGCCCATGGTTCCCTCCACCTCCGGATGGCCGGCATGACCGATCAGTACCAGGGTACGTCCCTTGGACATGTAGCGCTTGCCCTGGTTGTGAACCTTCGTCACCAGCGGGCAGGTGGCATTGAGCACCGGCAGCCCGCGGGCGGCCGCTTCCTCCTCGACCGTCCGGGCGACGCCGTGGGCGCTGAACACGGTGACGGCGCGCGGGGGGACCTCGGAGAGGTCCTCGACGAAGATGGCGCCCTTGGCTTTCAGGCTCTCGACCACATGCTTGTTGTGGACGATCTCATGACGCACGTAGACCGGCGGGCCATACTTCTCCAGCGCGCGCTCCACGATCTCGATCGCACGCACGACTCCAGCACAAAAACCGCGCGGCTGCGCGAGATACACCTGCATGGGACGTCCAGCCACGTTGCCTCACTTTCGACCCGGCACCTCCGTGCGTGCGACAGGGTTGCAATAATCGCACCAGCGAGTGCCCCCAATGGCCCGCCACACGGATGGAAACGCAGGGCTTTGTGTCAAAAATCGAGCGAAGAGAAAAGCCGGTCTGCAAGTCGCTCGCATGTGATGCGTCGCACGCAGCCCCCGAGAGGTTGCAGGTAATTTAGTAATTATAAATTAGATCAATCAATTGAGTTGGTTATGCTCTCACTCGTTCGTCACTTTACCGCCGAGAACAGCCGCTATATCAGCCGGCCCGACGGTTCCGTGCATCGTTCAACTTGATCCGCCGTCGAGGGACCATCCTCGTCTTCAAGGTTGGGCCAGGCCGGGTCGGGGCGCGCTCAGGATGTGTGCGTCCGGGGCTCGCCCTGATCGGGGAACTCCGCCATGAAGCGGACGTTTCCGCCCAGCTCTCTAAACATTAGAAAGTCACGAAGTGCTGACCACGTTTGTCGTCTCGATCGTCAAGGCCTGCACCCGGTTTGCCTGGCCGACATTGATTGCGGCCCTGCTGCTCGCCGTCGGCGCGGGCTTCTATACGGCGCGTCATTTCTCGATCAATACCGACATCAACAAGCTGATTTCGCCTGATCTCGACTGGCGCAAGCGCGACCAGCAATATGAGCAGGCGTTCGATCGCGATCGCATGATCCTGGGCGTGGTCGAGGCGGCGACACCGGAGCTGACCGGCGTGGCGGCTGATGCGCTTGCCAAGAAGCTCAAGGGCGACACCGCGAACTTCTCATCGGTCGAGCTGCTCGGCGGCGGCGAGTTCTTCGCCAGGAACGGCCTGCTGTTCCTGCCGACCGAGGAGGTCAAGCAGCTCACGGACCAGTTCACGGCGGCGGCGCCGCTGGTCGAGATCATGGCCGGGGACCCCTCGATCCGCGGCCTGACCGGTGCGCTGGAGACCGGCCTTGCCGGCGTCAAGCGCGGCCAGGTCAAGCTCGATAATGCCGCGCGGCCGTTCGACTACATCTCCCAGACGGTCGAGACCGTGCTCGACAAGGGCGATGCGACCTTCTCCTGGCGCCAGCTGATCTCCGACAAGCCGCTCGAAGACAGCGACAAGCGCGCCTTCATCCAGTTCAAGCCGATCCTCGACTACCAGGCCCTGGAGCCCGGCAAGGCGGCGACGGATGCGATCCGTCAGGCGGCGGCCGAGCTCGATTTCCCGCACCGCTTTCACGCCCGCGTGCGGCTGACCGGGCCGGTGCCGATCGCCAACGAGGAATACGCCACCGTGCAGGAAGGCGCCGTCGTCAACGGCATCGGCACCGTGGTCGTCGTGCTGATCATCCTGTGGCTGGCGCTGCATTCGGCCAAGATCATCTCGGCCGTGTTCATCAACCTGTTCATCGGCCTCGCGCTCACCACGGCCGTCGGCCTGATGATGGTCGGCTCGCTCAATCTGCTGTCGGTCGCGTTCGCCGTGCTGTTCATCGGCCTCGGCGTCGATTTCGGCATCCAGTTCAGCGTGCGCTATCGCTCCGAGCGGTTCAAGAACGACAATCTTCCGGAGGCGCTGGCGGAAGCCGCGCGCCGCTCCGCGGTGCCGCTGTCGCTCGCGGCGATGGCGACGGCTGCCGGTTTCCTGTGCTTCCTGCCGACCGACTACAAGGGCATCTCCGAGCTCGGCGCCATCGCCGGCGCCGGCATGATCATCGCGTTCCTGTCGTCGATCACGGTGCTGCCGGCATTGCTGAGGATCCTCAATCCGCCCGGCGAGAAGGAGCCGGTCGGCTACGCCTTCCTGGCGCCGGTCGATCATTTCCTCGAGAAGCACCGCGTGCCGATCATCGTCGGCACGCTCGGCCTGGTCGTCGCCGGCCTGCCGCTGCTCTACTACATGAAGTTCGACTTCAACCCGATGAACCTGCGCAATCCGCGCGCCGAGTCGATCGCGACCTATCTCGACCTGCGAAAGGATCCGAACACGGGCGCCAATGCGATCGACGTGCTGACGCGCTCCGAGACCGAGGCCAAGGCGATCGAGGCCAAGCTGGCGAAGTTGCCCGAGGTGGCGCGCGTGATGTCGCTCGACAGCTTCGTCCCCGAGGACCAGCCGGCCAAATTGAAGCTGATCGCGCAGGGCGCGAAGGTGCTGGGGCCTGCACTCAACCCCGATCAGGTCGATGCGGCGCCGAGCGACAAGGAGAATGTCGACGCCCTGAACTCGACCGTCGACAATCTCCGGCGCACCGCGGGCGAGAGCAACGGGCCGGGCGCGGTCGCGTCGCGGCGGCTCGCCGACGCGCTTGCCAGGCTCGCGGGCGCCAGCGAAACGGTTCGCAACAAGGCGCAGGCGGTGTTCGTCGAGCCGTGGAAGATCACGCTGACGCAGCTCAGCGCCACTCTCCAGGCGCAGCCGGTCAGCCTCGCGAACCTTCCGCCGGAACTGGTGTCGCAGTGGAAGAGCAAGGACGGACTGATTCGGGTCGAGGCGCAGCCCAAGGGCGATCCGAACGACAACGACAATCTCAGGCGATTCGCCAACGCCGTCCTGACGGCCGAGCCCAACGCGATCGGCGGTCCGGTCTCGATCCTGAAGTCCGGTGACACGATCGTGAAGGCATTCATCCACGCCGGCATCTACTCGCTGGTCGTGATCAGCCTCCTGCTGTGGGTGACCTTGAAGCGCTTCAGCGACGTGCTCATGACGATCGTGCCGCTGCTGGTTGCGGGCGCCGTGACGCTGGAGATCTGCGTGCTGATCAAGCTGCCGCTGAACTTCGCCAACATCGTCGCCCTGCCGCTCCTGCTAGGCATTGGCGTCGCGTTCAAGATCTACTACGTGGTGGCGTGGCGCGGCGGCCGCACAAATTTGCTCCAGACCAGCCTGACCCGGGCGATCTTCTTCAGCGCACTGACGACGGCGACCGCATTCGGCAGCCTTTGGCTGTCGAGCCATCCCGGCACGTCCAGCATGGGCAAGCTGCTGGCGCTGTCGCTGGTCACCACGCTCGCCGCCGTGCTGCTGTTCCAGCCGGCGCTGATGGGCAAGCCTCGCGAGATCAAGGAGCAAGAGGGCTCGTGATCACGGAATAGAAAAAGCGGCCGATCTCTCGGCCGCTTTTTTTTTGTTCGCGTGACGGACGCCCGTTAGTTAGCGGGGGCGCGCGATCTCGGGCAGCAGGCAGATATCGCCGACCTGGTCCGCGGGCTTGTGTCCCGGCTTGGCCGATGCGGTTGCGCCACTGCCGACGCCGGTGGTCGTCTTGGCCGCCGGAGCAGGGGCCGGCGCGATTGGTTTCTGTGTACCTTTGGCCATGCTGTTCACAGGGCTCGACGGAATCGGCGGAGCAACCCGCGTCCAGGTCTCGCCGCCGCACAGGAAGCCGAGCACGCAGCCCTTGATCTCCAGGTGATCGGGGTCGACCGGCGTGATGGTGGAGCTGTAGAGCTGCCCATCCTTGGCGTTGTAGACTTGGCCTTCCCACGCGTCTGCGCCGGGCTTCTTCTTCATGTCGATCAGGATCGGCATGCCGAGCGTCGGCCGGCTCTGGCGGGCCGGATCGGGGTTGTTGCTGTCGCGTCCGCCCGGGGTCTTCTCCCAGGCCACGACGCCCCACATGCTGCCATTACATTGTGCGACTCGGATGTTCGCGACGCCGTCGGCAACCCGCCAGTCGCCGGTGGGGTCGGCCGCGAGCGCGGAAGAAATTCCTGCTGCGAACACGACTGCGGAGTATGCTAGTGTCGTCGACATGAGATATCTAAGGCGATGCAACATTGGCAGAAACCCGTGCTTGCTTTGATGGTGCGAATGAGGGCAAAACGCCGCATTGCGCGTTTTCAGTTGACGTCACGTCCATCAACCGAAGTATGTAGCCGATGCTAAAACCCAATCTAGACGTTTCCGAGATGTTTGTGGAGCGGCAAGCGCAGCGCAGCACGATGCACTCTCGGCATCTGAACGAGCAGCTTGTCCGCGTTCTCAAAACGATTGGATATGATGTTGGGTTCCAGAAGGGACAAGGGCAATATCTCTACGATCGTGATGGGGCCCGTTATCTTGACCTGCTCAGCGGTTTTGGCGTCTTTGCAATCGGCCGCAATCATCCGACACTGCGCGCCGCGCTGAAAAGCGTCCTCGACACCGACCTGCCGAATCTCGTTCAGCTCGACGTCTCGACCTTGGCGGGCGTTCTTGCCGAGCGGCTGCTGGAATATGTCCCGTATCTGGACAAGGTGTTCTTCGCCAATTCCGGCGCCGAGACCGTGGAAGCCGCGATCAAATTCGCGCGTGGCGCGACCGGCCGGCCCGGCATCGTCTATTGCGGGCACTCCTATCACGGTCTCACCTATGGCGCGCTGTCGCTGACCGATGATTCGAACTTCCGCAACGGCTTCGAGCCGCTGCTGCCGGGCTGCACGGCAATCCCCTTCAACGATCTTGCCGCGCTCGAGCAGGCGCTGTCGTCGCGCGAGATCGCAGCGTTCATCGTCGAGCCGATCCAGGGCAAGGGCGTCAACATGCCCTCCGACGAGTTCCTGCCGGGTGCCGCTGCGCTCTGCAAGAAATACGGCACCATCTTCATCGCCGACGAGATCCAGACCGGCATGGGACGCACCGGCCGGTTCCTCGCGGTGGAACATTGGAATGTCGAGCCCGACATGGTGCTGCTGTCGAAAGCGCTGTCCGGCGGCCATGTCCCGGTCGGCGCGCTGCTGACGCGCAAGCAGATCTTCGACAAGATATTCAACCGCATGGATCGCGCCGTGGTGCACGGCTCGACCTTCGCCAAGAACGACCTCGCGATGGCCGCCGGCATTGCCACGCTCGAGGTGATGAAGGCCGAGAAGCTGGTCGAGGCAGCCGCCAAGCGCGGCGCCGAGCTGCGGCTGGCGCTGACCCGGATGGTGCCGGGCTACGAGCTGCTCAAGGAAGTCCGCGGCAAGGGGCTGATGATCGGCGTCGAGTTCGGTCCGCCGAAATCGCTGCGCCTCAAGGCGTCGTGGACCATGCTGGAGAGCGCCAACAAGGGCCTGTTCTGCCAGCTCATCACGGTGCCGCTGTTCAAGGATCACAAGATCCTGACCCAGGTCGCCGGTCACGGCCTGCACACGATCAAGCTGCTGCCGCCGCTGACCATCACCGAGGAGGACTGCGCCTGGATCGAGCGCGCCTTCGACGACGTCATCGCGCAGAGCCACAAGGTCCCCGGCGCGATCTGGTCGCTCGGCAAGACCCTGGTCGACAACGCCATCCGCAAATCGGCGTGAGCTGACGAACATGTAGGGTGGGCAAAGGCGCGACGCGCCGTGCCCACCATCTCGATCCTCGCAGGACCTTTGGTGGGGCACGCTACGCTTTGCCCGCCCTACGAAGGGCTTGTCATGGCGAGCGAAGCAATCCAGCCTTCCTTCGCGCCTCGGGATTGCGTCGCTTCGCCCGCAATGACGGAGCGCGCGAGAGCGACTCAGCTGCTCCCACCCATCTTCCGCTCGAACCGCTCGCCGAACTCCTCGAGCTCGTCGCCGCCGATATCGCTGATCGCCCAATAGCTGAGGCCGCGGTCGCGCCAACTCCTGATATTGAAGCCCTGGATCGTGTCCATCCGTGCGGCGCGGCGCTCGGTGGACGAGGTCTGCGCCACGAACAGATTGATGACGTGCTGGCGGCGGCGATAGACCACCGCGCCGATCGGGCGGGCATCGACATAATCGAGCCGCCCGCCGATCAGGGTGAATCCCTCAGCGGTGAGGTCGATCACCGGCGGCGCCACGTCGAGCCTGCCGTTGAACCAGGGCTTGACGGTGTGCTGGTCGGTCGAGATCACGTCGGTCAGGTGGCCGGCCTGCAGCGAGCGCAGATGCGCCGAGACGATCTCGGCCTCGATCCGCTGCTGGTCGTCATTGCGCAGCACGATGGCGACGAGACCGGTGGCGGCCAGCGCCGACACGGCCGAGCCCATCGCAAAGCCCTTCAGCAGCGAGCGGCGGCTCGGCCGGACGGCAAACGGAGTAACGACGGCCGCCTCGACCGGCGGCAGGGCGGCTTCGATGCGCTGGCGCAAGGCGGCGGGCGCCTTGTAGCCGAGGTCGGCGCCGGCGAGCATCTGCTTCATCTCCCTGATGGTAGCAAGCTCCGCAGCGCAGCGCGGGCAGGTCGCGACATGGGCTTCGACCTCGAGAGCGTGGCCGGCGTCGAGCTCGCTATCGGCCAGCGCGTGGATCAGGATCTCGGCTTCATCGCAGGTCATGGCTAGAGCTCCTCCTGCGCGAGCCAGGCGGCGCGCAGCATCGCGCGGGCGCGGGCGAGACGCGACATCACGGTGCCGACCGGCACGTCGGCGGCCTCCGCGATCTCGCGATAGGACAGATTGTTGACCTCGCGCAGCACGAACGTCTCGCGGAACGGCTCGGCCAGCGTGTCGATCATTCGCCGGATCGCCGAGGCATCGCGCTCGCGCAGCACGGCGCCTTCCGGCGTCTCGGTGCTCTCCTGCCACAGCGGCGGCTGCTCGGCCGCTTCGGGCGCATCGTCGAGCGCCTTGACCGGCGCACCGGCGCGGCGCGCGAATTCGGCGTGGCAGACATTGCGCAGGATCGCAAACAGCCACGGCTTCATCGCCGGACCACGGTAGGTGTCGAAATGCTTCAGAGCGCGCAGGTAGCATTCCTGCACCGCGTCCTCCGCGTCGGCGGCGTTGCGCAGCAGATAGCGCGCCAGCGTGTAGACATCGTCGAGATGCGGCAGTGCCGCCTCGCGGAAGCGTCGCGCCCTCTCGGGATCGTCACTGGCTGTCGTCACCGGCGTGGTCTCCGGCCCGGTTCGCGGTCGCACGGCGCGGCCGGCGCTACGCCGCCGACCGGTCCATGCGACGATGCTCATGCCCTGGTTCGCGATGCTACTCAACCTTGACCAGCCCCGTCATGTGCGGATGCAGCGAACAGAAATATTTGTAGTCGCCGGCGGCTGCGAAGGTGAAGGAGAAGCTGTCGTCGGTATCGAGCGTTTTCGACCGGTATTTCCCGGCCGACACCACCGTGTGCGGGATGTCGTCGTGGTTGGTCCAGGTCACGGTGTCGCCGACCTTCACCGTCACCGCGGCCGGGGTGAAGGTGAAGTTGTCGATGGTGACCTTGATGGTCTCGGCGCGCAGCGGCGTGGCGCCGAGAAGCAGCGCGGCGGCGAGGCAGGCGCCGCGAACAACAGACTGGCTCATTGCGTTTCCGTCCTCAGCCGGCCAGCGGCGTGTCGATGATGGCGAGCCGCTCGGACCCGACCTTGAAGTCGATGCTGGCGATGCCGAGCAGGCTGCGCAGCCTGGCGTCCTCGACCTTCATCGGGCCGGGCGAGGGCGCCGTGCCCGGCGCCGGCTGCGGAAAGGCGGTCGAGCGCGCGGTGTGGAAGGTGACGTTACCCTCGACCTTCTGCATCACCTGATGAATATGGCCGTTCAGCACCGTCACCGAGCCGAACCCCTTCAGGCTGTCCAGCGCGCGGCCGCCATCCTCGGTGCCCCAGCCCCATTCCGGATATACGGTCCACAACGGGATGTGCGCGAACACGACGACCGGGGTCGATTTGGAGCGGCCCTTGAGATCCTGCTCCAGCCAGGCGAGCTGCTCGGCGCCGAGATTGCCGAGCCCGCCGGCCTTGAGATCGACCACGTTGACCAGCCCGATGAAGTGTACGCCATTGGCGTCGAACGAATACCAGCCGGAGCCGCGCGTGCCCTTGCCGTAGCGCTCCTTGTAGAGCTTGACGTCCTCGTCGAGGAAGTCGTGCTCGCCGGGCACGTAGTGCACGTCGAGCCGCGTCTGCGAGATGATGCGATCGGCGTCGTCGAACTCGGCCGCCTTCGACAGATGCGAGATGTCGCCGGTGTGGATCATGAAGGACGGCTTCACCGGCATCGCCTTGATGCGGTTGACGGCCTCCTCGAGCGTGCCGAGCGCGTTGGGATTGGCCGGCTTGTCGAAGCCGACATGGCTGTCGCTGATCTGCAGGAAGGTCAGGCCGGAGGCGGGCTGCTCGGCCGCCCGCGCGGCGTCGACCAGGCCGAGCGAACGCGGCACGCCGCCCGATAGCGTCCAGAGCACGCCGGTGCCTGCCCACGTCATGCACTCCAGCACCTTGCGACGGCTGACGCCGTTCTCGTCGTGATCACCAAGGCTCATCGTCATCTCCCGTTGCCCGTCATCGGGCTTGCGGGTGAGAAGAGCGATGGCGGCCCGGTTTTATTCCCGGCTTCTCGCGATCGAAACGCGATGACGTGTTCGTGATCATGCCGGCCATGGCCGGCGGCTCACCTGCTCGCGCAGGATGTCGGCGCAGGGCCGCGCGAAATATACAAGCGGCGTGCGCCGCCGAAGGGCGGCTGATGGACTGGATGCGACGTCGATGCATGAGCGCGTGATCCCCAACCTGCAACGAACCGAGCTGTCTGCCGATCGGATCGTGCCGCTCGATCGCGCCAGGACGTTCATCACGCTCTCGGTCGTGCTCTATCACTCCGCCATCAACTACACTCATTTCGGCCAGGGCGGCGACCGCATGCACTGGCTCGGCTTCGACCTCGTCGCGCTGTTCAACGACAGCTACTTCATGTCGTGCATGTTCTTCATCTCCGGCCTGTTCGTGCCGGCAAGCCTGGCGGGCCGGGGCGCGTCGGACTATGTCGGGCGCCGCGCGCTGCGGCTCGGCGTGCCCTACATCGTGTCGATCCTCGTGATCATGCCGATCGCCTATTACCGATACTACGTGGCCGAGGATCAGTTCGCCGCGGTGTGGTGGCGCATGATCAGCGAAGGGCCGTGGCCGTCCGGCTCGGCCTGGTTTCTCGGCGTGCTGCTGGGGTTTGATATACTGGCTGCGCTCGTCTGCGTCCTGGCGCCGCAGGCGATCGGCGCAGTCGGGCGCTGGGCCGGGGCGTTGCTGCACTATCCGCTCACTGGCTTCCTGATCTTCCTCGTGATCGCCAACCTGGCCTATCTGCCGCCGCATCTCGGCTTCGGTGACGGTTTCTGGTTCATGCCCGGACATTTTCCGCTGCCGCTGCAGGCGAGCCGGGTGCTGCTCTATCCGGCCTTCTTCGTCGGCGGCGTCGCGATCGGTGCCGCCGGGCTGCGAGCGGGCCCGTTCGCGGCCGACGGCGCGCTGGTGCGGCGCTGGTGGATCTGGTTCGGTCTTTCCTATGGCTGCTATGGCGCGATCCTGTTGCTGGCCTACGCCCATCACAACTGGATCGCCGACTTCGACTCGCCGCCGCTATGGTGGCGTGCGGCCTATGGCAGCGCCGTGGCAAGCTTCTGTGCTGCGATGGCGTTCGGCGTGCCGACCTTCTTCCTGCGCTGGGCGAAGGCGCCGCTGGCGCTGATGGATCGCCTGCAGCCGTCGGCCTACGGCATCTATCTGCTGCACTTCCTGCCGCTGCTGTGGCTGCAATATCTGGTCTACGACCCGGCGTGGCCGGCGGGAGTGAAGTTCGCGATCGTGCTGGCGGGCACGCTGTCGGTGAGCTGGCTGGCGACTGTGCTGTTGCGCCGAATCCCGTTGGTGGCGCGGATCGTCTGATCCGTTGCGCGCGGCGGTGGCTGCCGTCGAACTCGTTACGGTGACACTTGGCGTCAATAAGACGAGGCGCGGTGCGGGTGAATGCGCCCTCTCCTCTTGTGGGCCCCTTGTGGGAGAGGGCATGTAGGACAGTGCAGCAAGCTCGGTTGGGTGAGGGGTATGCCTCAACGAGCGTCGCTCGCCGAGATATACCCTCACCCAACCGCGCGCGTGGATAGGCCGAAGATGCCTTCTCTCACAAGGGGAGAGGGCGCTGTATCGTACAGCGCCCTGTGTCAACGCCATCGATGCCGATGGTGAGAATTGCGCGCGCGAGTTCGGCGCAAAACGAGCGGGATCGCATGCGCGCGCTTCACCGCCCATCCTCCAGGATCATCATCGCCGCCTTCTCCGCGATCATCGCGGTCGGCGTGTTGGTGTTGCCCGACGTGATGGTCGGCATGATCGAGGCGTCGGCGATGCGCAGGCGGTCGATGCCGCGGAAGCGCAGCCGCTCGTCGACCACGGCCATCGGATCATCGGGGGAGCCCATCTTCGCCGTGCCTACGGGGTGGAAGATGGTGGTGCCGATGTCGCCGGCGGCCTTGGCGAGCGCCGCGTCGTCATCGCCGACCGATGGGCCGGGCAGATATTCTTCCGGCCTGTAGGCGGCGAGCGCATTCTGTTTCATCAGCCGGCGGGTGACGCGGATGGCGTCGGCCGCGACCTGGCGGTCGTCCTCGGTCGCCAGATAGTTCGGCGCGATCGATGGCGCTTCATCGATTGCTGCGGAGCGGATGCGGACGCTGCCGCGCGAGGTCGGACGCAAATTGCAGGCGCTGACCGTGATCGCGGGAAAGCGATGCAGGGGATCGCCGAACTTGTCGAGCGACAGCGGCTGCACGTGGAATTGGATGTTGGCGCGGTCGCGCGTCGCATCCGAGCGCGTGAAGATGCCGAGCTGCGACGGCGCCATGGTCAGCGGCCCGCGGCGCCGGAACGCGTAGTCGAGACCCATCAGGCCGCGGCGGACCAGCGAGTAGTAGGTCTCGTTCAGCGTCTTCACGCCCGTGACCTTGTAGATCGCGCGCTGCTGCAGATGGTCCTGCAGGTTGCGTCCCACGCCCGGTCTGTCGAGGACGAGGTCGATGCCGAGCGCGCCGAGCCACTCGGCCGGGCCGATGCCCGAACGCTGCAGCACCTGCACCGAGCCGATCGAGCCGGCGCTGAGGATGACCTCGCCCCTGGTGCGGGCCTCGATGGTCTCGCCGTTCTGCCGGAAGCGCACGCCGGCGGCGCGGCCGTTCTCGATGATCAGGCGATCCACCATCACCTGCGTTTCCAGCCGCAGGTTCGGCCGGCTCAGCGCCGGCTTGAGGAAGCCCCGCGCGGAGGACCAGCGCCGGCCGCGCTTCTGGTTGACGTGGAAATAGCTGATGCCCTCATTGTCGCCGGTGTTGAAGTCGGGGATGCGGCGCAGGCCCATCTGCTCGGCGGCGTCGCCGACCGCGTCGAGCACCGCCCAGGACAGCCGGGGCGCCTCGATCCGCCAGCCGCCGCCGACGCCATGGTGTTCGCTTTCGCCGAGAAAATGATCCTCCAGCCTCCTGAATACCGGCAGCACGTCGGCATAGCTCCAGCCGGCGAGGCCGAGCTGGCGCCAATGGTCGTAGTCGGCGGCCTGGCCGCGCATCGAGATCATGGCGTTGATCGCCGAGCAGCCGCCGATCACCTTGCCGCGGGGGTAGGCCAGCGAGCGGCCATTGAGGCCCGGCTCGGCCTCGGTGCGAAACATCCAGTCGGAGCGCGGATTGCCGATCGCGAAGAGGTAGCCGACCGGAATATGGAACCAGATCCAGTTGTCGTTGCCGCCTGCCTCGAGAATCAGGACGCGGGCCTTGGGATCGGCCGACAGCCGGTTGGCGAGGATGCAGCCGGCGGTGCCGGCGCCCACCACGATATAGTCGTAATCCCCCTCGAGCTGTCTCGGCATCGGCATTCCCTTCCCATCGTTGCGAGCTTTTAGTCAGCCCGGACCAGCCCGGACAAGCGCCACGTTCATGGCTGGTTGACCGAGCCATGAGACGGGCGCAGCCCTTATCTTGGGCGGTGCGACTTTTGCATGCTAAACAGGCGCAAAGTCCCACCGGAGTTACGAGATTCCCCATGCCCATCGTCAACCGCGTCGCCGATCTGCAGCCCGATATCCAGGCCTGGAGGCGGGATATCCATTCGCATCCGGAGCTGCTCTACGACGTGCATCGGACGGCGGCCTTCGTCGCGGATCGGCTGCGCGAGTTCGGCTGTGACGAGGTCGTGACCGGCCTCGGCCAAACCGGCGTGGTCGGGGTCATCAAGGGCCGCAAGCCCGGCCATGGCGAGGTGAAGGTGCTCGGACTGCGCGCCGACATGGACGCGCTGCCGATCGTGGAGGCGACCGGACTGCCCTATGCCTCGAAGACCCCGGGCATGATGCATGCCTGCGGCCATGACGGCCATACGGCGATGCTGCTCGGCGCCGCGCGCTATCTGGCGGAGACCCGCAACTTCGCCGGCGAGGTGGCGGTGATCTTCCAGCCGGCCGAGGAGGGCGGCGGTGGTGCGGACGCGATGATCAAGGACGGCCTGATCGACCGTTTCAAGATCGACCAAGTCTACGGCATGCACAACGGGCCCGGCCTGCCGGTCGGCGCCTTCGCCATCCGCCAGGGGGCGCTGATGGCGTCGACCGACGCGATCGACATCACCATCGAGGGTCATGGCGGTCATGCCGCCAAGCCGCACAATTGCATCGACTCGCTCCTGGTCGGCGCCCAGCTCGTCACCGCGCTGCAGCAGATCGTGTCGCGCAGCGTCGATCCGCTGGAGGCCGCGGTGCTGTCGATCTGCGAGTTCCACGCCGGCAATGCCCGCAACGTGATTCCGCAGAGCGCGGTGCTGCGCGGCACCGTGCGGACGCTGACGCCGAAGGTGCGTGAGCTGATGGAGAAGCGGGTGCGCGAAGTCGTGACCGGCGTCGCTCAGATGACCGGCGCCAGGATCGACCTGAACTATGCGCGCGGCTATCCCGTGGTGATCAATCACGCCGAGCAGACCGAGATCGCGATCCGCGCTGCCAAGGAGGTCGCCGGCGACGCCAACGTCCACGAGATGCCGCCGATGATGGGCGGCGAGGATTTCGCCTACATGCTCGAGGCCCGTCCCGGCGCCTTCATCTTCGTCGGCAATGGCGACAGCGCCGGCCTGCATCACCCCGCCTACAATTTCAACGACGAGGCGATCGTCTACGGAACGTCGTTCTTCATCAAGGTGGTGGAGAACACGCTGGCGGCGTGAGGCTCGTCATCGCGCATGGGAATGTGACGGGCCCGCGCGGTGAGCGCGGGCCTTTTGCTTGCCCTATGCACGTTGGGGTTCATGACCTTCGCGAGATGGCTGCGCGTGCGCTGCGGTGGAGCGAGGTGCGACGATATGCCTTGCGATAATGTTTGCAGGCGCAAGGCACGCGTCATGCGCAGCCGTTGCAGGCATATGAGGCGATCGCAGCATGTCCTCCATGTAAGCAATCAGCAGGTGTATCGACCCGACTACTCTATTGTGCCTCAAATAGCTTCATGTTAGTTTTTTCCGACTTCGGCGACTGGCCGAGTGTGGACGGCCTGAGCGAAGTGGTTAGCACAGCTACATCGTTGCAAGATCTGTCTGTGTTCCAAGACGAATGTTCCAGGATCTGTGAGTTCAGGGCGCGAGGTCACAGGACTTGTACCGGGACGTTGCTATTTCCTTTCTGAATGAATGGCGGTTCTCAACCGACTGGGAGTTTTAGGAATGGCTGATCGCGATCCGGCGGAAATGCGCAAGAAGGTCGATCTTGCGTTGAAATCCGTAGTAGATTCAGAGATTGCACGTGCCTCTCTGAAGATCGACATCATGGCGGAAGGCGTTCCATTCTCGCGCGGAGCGATCTTCAGCAAGACCAACCCGTTTTCGCGCGGCATCGTCTTCAGCCGCCTCGCGGCGATGGAGCGTCCGGACGAGATGGAACGCGAAATCGCCAACGATCCTGCGGTCCTGGGGGCTCTTGCTGAGCGCCTCACGCAGGTGCGGGCTGTGAAGGACCTCAAGGGGCAGTTCAACGTGTCCCAGGCGCCGGCCGCGTCGACGAAATCGACCAGGTGATCGGATCGATTGTTCGGCTTAGACCCAAGCGAAGCGGGCCTGCCGTGTCGGATCTTGCCGATGTGACCGGTCTTGGCCCGCCCGCCACCTCGCCATTGCGTATGACGGGACTCGGTCGCCGTCGTGCGCATGAGCTTTCCTGATAGCTGCTCTTGATACCGGAATCGGTTGCGGTCCTGCCTCACGGCGGGAAAGCTCGCGGCTGGCTTCGTTGGCGTATTTCCGGAGGCATGCTCGATCATGACTGACGCGTGGACCTGGCGACCGTCGAAATCTGCCTGGCATGAGAAATTCAACGACAAGATCCTGAGATGGCAGCCCGAGGAGCGCCTCGGCCTGGATGGCGAGCCGCTCAAGGCATCGCTCATCGAAGCCAATGCGCATGAAGCGGATTGGCTTCGCCATCCCTGCATGAACTCCATCACCTATGAGGGACACGACAAAAGCCCGCAGCGCGATCTGCAGGTCGCGATCTGGACGGCTGCCAATGCGCCGACTGCCTCCACGTCGCTGACGGCGCCGGAGCCGCTGACCTTATGGTCGCCGGTCGGAGGCTATCGGATCGAGGCCGGCACGTATGACCTGAACGAGCTGGCCGCGCTGCTTCCGATGAAGGAGTGGCCCTACGACATATCGGTCGATGTGGGGTGCCACTCGCTGGGATTTCCGATCCCCGATACCTGGGCCGAGCACGCCGATCTCTCGGCCGACGAGCAGGCCCGGATGATGCGCGAGGTGACGAACGCGCTCGAGATCCTCGTGACCGCCGCAAAGAAGTTTCCCGAGTGCGTGAAGTGGGTGTCCGATGTGACGCGGGTCCTGATTCCCTTGCGCAGCAGCGAGCGATCCTATTTCCGCAGCGGATCGCAGGCCGATGTGCCCGGCATGGTCTATGCCGATCTGTTCGGCGGGCTGATGCAGGTGATGGAGGCCATCGTCCACGAATCCGCGCATCTGCATCTGTTCATGGCGGAGGCCTCTGGTCCCCTGGTGGATCCGCAGCACCAGGGCCGCTACGCATCGCCGCTGCGGCCGGAGCCGCGGCCCCTGCGCGGGATCCTGCTGGCGTTTCACGCCATCGCCTACATCTGTGCCTTTTATCGCGAGGCCGAGAAGCAGGGGTTTGGCGGATCGGCCGAGTACGATGCCGAGCTTGCCAACATGCTGACCAAGCTCAAGGAGGCGCAGGTCGTATTGGGTGATGCGCGACAGTTCCTGACCGAGGACGGCCGCGTCTTCGTCGATCGCACCGCCGAGATTGCCTACCAATGAAGGACGGTCCTCATCTTCACTTCGTGTTCAAGGTCGCGTCGCGCTGCAATCTGAACTGCTCCTATTGCTACGTCTACAACAAGGGCGACAGCACCTGGAAAGAACGCCCCGCGATCATGGACGATGAGGTCGTCGAGATCGCGATCGACCGCATCCGCGGTCATTGCCTGGCCACAGGCCAGACCTATCTGACGATTACCTTTCATGGCGGCGAGCCGTGCCTGGTGAAGCATGAGCGGTTCAGCTCCTGGTGCCAGAAGATCAAGGACGGGCTGGCGGGCGTCGCGCGGGTGCAGCTCTGCATGCAGACCAACGGCACGCTGCTCGACGACGGCTGGGCCGGGATCATCAAGAGGTTCGACATCGATCTCGGGATCAGCATCGACGGAACGCCGGAGGTGCATGATTCCCTGCGCGTCGATCATGCCGGGCGGGGCTCCTATCACGACGTCGAGCAGGGCCTGTCGGTGCTGCGCCGCGCCGGGATTCCGCTCCGCTTCCTGTCGGTGATCCAACTCGGGGCCAGCGGCGCCGCGGTGCATCGTCATCTGACGAGCCTGGGACCGGCCTCCATCGACTATCTGCTGCCGGATTTCACCCATGACACCATTGCGGCGGTTCGCGATCGTTATGGGCCGACACCCTGTGCCGATTTTCTGATCCCGATCTTCGAGGATTGGTGGCGGGACGGCACGCTGGATCTCCGGATCAAGATTTTCTGGAATATCGCCTGGCTGGTTCAGGGCGGGGAGAGCCGCATCGACATGCTCGGCAACCAGCCGCTGACCTTCCTGTTCGTCAACACCGATGGCGAGATCGAAGGGCTGGATGTGCTGCGGGTCTGCTACGACGGTGCCGCGCGCACCGGCCTGAATGTGCGGACCTCCGACTTCATGGACGTCCAGCACGCTGGCGCGTTTCACCGCGCGGCGGTGTTCGAGGGCCTGCCGCTGCCCGACGGCTGCCGCGCCTGCCGCGAGCGCGACACCTGTGCCGGCGGCTATCTTCCGCATCGCTATGCGTCGCAGACCGGCTTCAACAATCCGACGGTGTGGTGCGCCGATCTCCTGAAACTGTTCGATCATGTCCGTGAACGGCTGGGGACGTCGGTGGAAGAAACGAAGCTCCGCCGGGCCCATTTCATCGACATGGCGCTGCAGCGGGCGGTGGGGCTGCAGCAGGAGTTGCCGGCCATCGGCTGAGGCGGGACCTCGATCGCCGTCTCATGAGCGATCGCGCCGGGGCCTGCGGTCGGGCGGCACGGTGGAGAGTGGAATGCGGAAGCGGAAGGAGTGCGCACGATGACGATCACCCGGATGCCCGATATTCTGCGCTGGGACGATTACGACGCGGTGTGCGACGGCGTGCTTGCCAGCTATGGCGATCGGCTCGCGCAGAAGCTGGGCGAGGCCGTGGGCGAGATCTGCCGCGACGATCCCGCGGGCGGGGACGAGCTGCGCAGCATGATGGATCGCGTCGCGGACGATGGCTTCATGCGGGTTCTCGATGCTCCCGAGACCTCGTTCCGTCTGTTGTCGGCGCCGGGCCGGCACGCCGAGGACAAGGGACGATTTCTGCGCGATGCGTTCGTGGCCGAGGCGTTGCGCCAGGAGCTCGACGTCGCCGCCGACCGGGACGTGTGGACCGCGCTCGGCGACCGCGGCTATCTGCGTGACGGCGCCTGCATCTGGCCCCAGGTCGAGGGCATGCCGGTGACCGATTACGGCAGCCCGCATGCGCTCAGGGTGGACCTGTCCGGCCAGGACCGGCCGGTCCCGCCGCCGCGCCCGCCGTTCTCGGACAGCGAAATCGACCGGCTGCACGATCTGCTGCGCCGGTCGCGGGCGGCGCTCGAACGGACCGAGGCGGGGCTTCCCCGCTTCGTCGCCCGCTTCAACATCGCCCTCATCCTGCAGAAGGATCCGGAGAGCCCGGCCAGCTTCTCGTCGGGATCGAACGGCTATTACATCGGCCGAACCTTCCTCGCCAATCCGCACCTTCCCGAGATCGACGAATCCCACGTCGCCGATGCGCTGGTCCATGAGGGCATCCACGCGCTGCTCTACATGCAGGAGCAGGAACAGCCCTGGTTTCTCGATTCGACGGCGAAGGGGTCGCTGCCGCGCATCACCTCGCCCTGGAGCGGCAGCCGGCTGCCGTTTCCGTCGTTCCTGCAGGCCTGTTTCGTCTGGTACGGCCTGCTGCATTTCTGGAGCCGGGCGATGCAGTCCGGCGCGTTCGAGCAGGGCGTCGCAATCAAGCGCATCCAGCTCTGCCTGCGCGGCTTCTGCAAGCAGCCGCTGCTCGACAGCATCGCGGGGTTCACGTCGGTGGTCGACGCCGATGTGCAGAAGACCATCGAGGAGATGCAGAACGTCGTCGTCGGCGCTTTCGCCGATGTCCGCCATGCAGGCTGATGCGACGACGACGTCGGTGACGGTTGAGTGCGGAGGCTGCGGATGGGGAGTGGAACGGCACTGCATCGGGATCGTCTGGCGCGTCCGGTCCAGAAGAGCTTTCGATCGGGAACGCAGCGGTCGGTGCCGCCGTCGCAGACGGTGGAGCGGGTGCGTCCTTACCTCGCCGAGATGGGGATCACGCGGGTGGCCGACGTCACCGGCCTCGACCGGGTCGGCATTCCCGTCACCATGGTCTGCCGGCCGAACTCGCGCTCGGTCTCGGTGTCGCAGGGCAAGGGGTTGACCCTGGACGCCGCGAAGGCGTCGGGCCTGATGGAATCGATCGAGCTGTTTCACGCCGAGACGATCACGCTGCCGTTGAAGCTTGCGACCTATGCCGAGCTGATCCGCGACCATGACGTGGTCGACGTCGCCGACCTGCCGCTGATCGCCGGCGGCCGCTTCCATCCGGATCTGCAGATGCTGTGGATCGAAGGCCGCGATCTGATTGCGGATGCCGATGTCTGGGTGCCGTTCGAGATGGTGAACCTCTCGACATCGCGCCCCGAAATGCCGGCCGGCAGCTTCATCTCGTCGTCGAACGGCTTGGCGTCCGGCAACCACCTGATCGAGGCGCTGCTGCACGGCATCTGCGAGGTCGTGGAGCGCGATGCGACCACGCTCTGGCACCTGCGCAGTCCGGACGAGCAGCAGGGCCGGCGCATCGCGCTCGACACGGTTCAGGACGAAGGCAACAGGCGGCTGCTGGAGATGTGCGAGCGTGCGGGCCTCGAGGTGGTGGCGTGGGACATCAGCTCCGATGTCGGGCTCGCCGCCTGCCAGTGCCTGATCTTCGATCGTGACGAGGAGCTGGGGCGGGATCTCTATGCTGCGTTGGGCATGGGCGCGCATCTATCGCCGGAGATCGCCTTCCTGCGCGCGCTGACCGAAGCGGCGCAGAGCCGGCTGACGCTGATCGCGGGGGCGCGCGACGACGTGTTTCGCGAGGAATATGACGAGACGGCGCTGGCCGCGCAGTTTCTCGGCGAGCAGCGGGCGTTGCTGCGAACCAGCCCGCCGACGCGAAGCCTGCGCGAAACGCCGTCGCTGGCCTCGGAGACGTTCAACGACGACCTCGCCGTGGTTCTCGATCGGCTGCAATCCGCCGGTGTCCGACAGGTGATCGCGGTCGATCTCACCAAGAGCAGGTTCGAGATCCCCGTGGCGAGGGTCGTCATTCCAGGGCTAGAGACCTTCGACAAGAATCCGGACTACAGCCCGGGGCGGAGGGCGCGGGCCTTCGCCGATGATCAGCTCTCGCGGCGCCAGCCATCGGGGCATCCGCTATGACATGCATCGTGTTCACCGGGCCGACGCTGCATCCGCGCGACGCCGCGCTCGAATTGGAGGCGGAGTATCTCCCGCCGGTGCAGCAGGGCGACGTCTATCGCGCCGCGCTGGCCAAGCCTGCGGCGATCGGGATCATCGACGGCTATTTCGAGCAGGTGCCGTCGGTGTGGCACAAGGAGATCCTGTGGGCGATGGCCAACGGCATCCACGTGTTCGGCAGCGCCAGCATGGGCGCGCTGCGCGCGGCCGAGCTGCACGCGTTCGGCATGGAGGGCGTCGGCAAGGTATTCGCGGCGTATCGCGACGGCGTGTTCGAGGCCGACGACGAGGTCGCCCTGATTCACGGGCCGGCGGAGCTCGGCTTTCCCGCGCTGTCCGAGCCGCTGGTCAACATCCGCTTCACCCTGCAGAAGGCGGTCGCCGCTGGCGTGATCTCGGAGGCGTCCCGTCAGATCCTGGAGGCGCTCGGCAAGGCAAGCTTCTATCCCGAGCGCAGCTACCCGGCGCTGCTGCAGGGCGCGCGGTCCGATGGCCGCCTGACGTCGCAGGAGATCGACGCGCTGGAGGTCTGGCTGCCGGATCACCGCATCGACCAGAAGCGTGACGACGCGCTGGAGATGCTGCGGACGATGCGGCGCCGGTTCGCCGGCGACGTGGTGCCCAAGGCGGTCGATTACGCCTTCGAGCACACGCAGTTGTGGGACGGCCTGATCCAGGACGCACAGCGCTCGGCGGCCGCAGAACGCGAGTCCGGCATCCCGGACGGGACGCCGCAATTGATGGACGAGCTGCGGCTGCTGGCCGCGCGCGGCGGCGACCTGTCCGACAAGGCGATCGCGCGATTTCTCGCCGCATCGGAGGCCAAGCGCCGCGGCGTCAGGGTCGACGCCCAGGCGCTGAGCGCGGAGATCATCCGGTTTCGCCAGAGCAGGGATCTGATGGACCCGGCCGAGCTCGAGGCGTGGATCGCGCGCAACGGCCTGACCCGCTCGGAGTTTCTGGAGCTGATGCTGGACGAGGCGCGCATCCGCTCGTTCAGGAAGGGGCTCAACGGCTCGGCCCTGAATGCGCTGGCCGACTGGGCCCGGATCGACGGCCATTTCGAGGATCTGCTGGCGCGCGCCCGCGACAAATGCGAGGTGCTGAAGCAGGCGGAGATCGATGGCGGCGGCTGTCCGGCCGATTTCGGGATCAGCGAGGACGAGCTGATGGCGAGATATCTGCCGGCAGCGTCCGACGACGGAGGCCAGGACGAGGCGGAGTTGGCGGGATCGCTCGGGTTTCCGGATCGCGCCGCGCTGATCCAGGCCCTGCTGCGCGAGCACGTTTACACCTCGCGCAAATCCTGACCGACGGTTGCCGCGTCGTGCTTCACGCCCGATGGCGGGGAGGCGGTCATGCCGCGTGGGCGCGCTTGAGCGCGGCGGCGGCGATCTTCAGGTCTTGCACGAAGAGTTCGTATTCACGCGCCTTGGCGTCGGCGTCGGGCAGGCGCAAGAGATAGGACGGGTGCACCGTGATCATCGCCCTGACACCATCGGGCAGGTCGACCACATGGCCGCGATTCTTGGTGACCTGGGTGATCTTGCCGAACACCGACTGCGCCGCGGTGGCGCCCATCGCCACGACCAGAGCGGGCCGGACGGCGGCGAGCTCGCGCTCGTACCATTGCCGGCAGGCCTTGATCTCCGGCGTGGCCGGCTTCTGGTGCAGCCGGATCTTGCCGCGCGGCACGAACTTGAAATGCTTCACCGCATTGGTGACGTAGACCTTGGACCGGTCGATGCCGGCCTCTGCGAGCGCACGGTCGAGCATCTGTCCCGCCGGGCCGACGAACGGATGGCCGGCCAGATCCTCCTTGTCGCCCGGCTGCTCGCCGACCAGCATCAGCGGCGCATGCTCAGGACCTTCCCCGAACACGGTCTGGGTGGCATCCTTCCACAGCGGGCAGGCGCGGCAGGACGCGGCTTCTTCACGCAAGGTCTCAAGGTCGGCGGCGACAACATCACGTGAGGTCTCAGCAGCAGCATGCGCGTGGGCTTTCGGCTTGCGGGTCATCGCGGTCTCCTCGACGCGCTTCTGTGGCTTGTGCGGTTCGGTGCCAGGTTCGGCGATCATCTCGGTGGTGCGCCGGGCGGCAGCCGCGATCAGCGGCTGGATCAGCTTGGCCTCGGGCAGGTTCTGCCAATATTTCTTCGGCATCTCCTTTTCCATTGCCTTCACTTTGAGCCGTGCCGGATTGAAAATGCTAGCATAATAGCGCAGCCACACCTCTTCGAGGCGGTCTTCCGACGGCGCTTCGGCCTTGCTCACACCCGGCGTGAACGAGACGTGGCTGCCGTCCCAATGCGCGCAGATTTCCGGGGTGAGGATCGACCAGGGCATGTCGGCGAAGCGCCGGGCGAAGAACGGCGCGGCGCGCTCGACGATGTGATGCTCCGGCTCGAACCAGGCGACGTAGCGTGACTCGCGCTCGCGGCCGACCTCGCGGAAACGGACGAAGGCGTGCATCTTGTGGACGTCGCGGCGCACCGCGCGCGCCAGCGCATTGGCCTGCGCGACGTCGGGATCGGTGGCGATGTCCATGAGATCGTGGTTGGTCCGCAGACGCCACAGCAGCCGGTAGAGCAGGGTGAAGCGGCTGGGGTCGCTGTGCAGGATCGCGCTTTCAGCAAGCTCCATGAAGCTCGCCGGCACCGAAAACGCGCCCTTGGGCACCTCGGGCAGCTGGGTGTCAGCATGGTCGTCGAACAGATCGGGCGCCGCGCCCTTGACGCGCCATGTGACATCCGCCGGCCTGACGTCGTTCATCGCCAGCGCCCGCGCCGCCCGGCGCCAGCCGTCGAAATCGGTGTCGCTGTCGAGGGTTACGACGTGCATTTGTCTCCTCACGTCATTGCGAGGAGCGAAGCGACGAAGCAATCCAGAGTCGTCGTGTCGCCCCTGGATCGCGTCGCTGCGCTCGCGATGACGGCTTCCGTCAAAATCCAAATCCCAGCTGCTGCGGTTTCGGCCGCAGCAGGGCTCTGAGGCTGGCACCGTCGAGCAAAGACGGAGACGGCCGGTGGTCGGAGAGAACGATGAACGGCAGCGCCTTGTTCCGGACGACGTTGAGCCGGGCGAGATCCGCAAGGCGGATCGTGGTGGTGCGCCGGGTCGCGAGGATGCGCTGCACGGTGCGGGTGCCGAAGCCGGGTACGCGCAGCAGCTCCTCGTGGCTTGCGGTGTTGATGTCGAGCGGGAAGCGGTCGCGATGGCGCAGCGCCCAGGCAAGCTTGGGGTCGATGTCGAGCGGCAGCATGCCCTCGTTCTCCTCGACGATCTCGTCGGCGTCGAAGCCGTAGAACCGCATCAGCCAGTCGGCCTGGTACAGCCGGTGCTCGCGCACCAGAGGCGGGGCCTGCAGCGGCAGCGCGCGGCTGGCATCGGGGATCGGGCTGAAGGCGGAGTAATACACCCGCTTGAGCTTGTAGGCGCCGTAGAGATTGGCCGAGGTCGACAGGATGACGCGGTCGTTGGCCGCGTCGGCGCCGACGATCATCTGCGTGCTCTGGCCGGCCGGCGCAAAGCGCGGCGGCTTCGCCCGGCGCACCGTCTTCTTGGCTTCCGCCGTCTCGTCGAGCTTCAGCCTGAGACGGCCCATGGTGCGGCGGATCGCGCGCTGGTCCTTCTCCGGCGCGAGCTGCGTCAGGCTCTCTTCCAGCGGCGTCTCGATGTTGATGCTGAGCCGGTCGGCGTAGCGGCCGGCTTCCGCGATCAGCGCCTCGTCGGCTTCGGGAATCGTCTTCAGATGGATGTAGCCGCGGAAGCGATGCTCCTCGCGCAGCTTGCGCGCGACGCTCACGACCTGCTCCATCGTGTAGTCCGGGCTGCGGATGATGCCCGACGACAGGAATAGCCCCTCGATGTAGTTGCGGCGATAGAAGTCGATGGTGAGCTTCACCACCTCGTCGACCGTGAAGCGGGCGCGCGGCACGTTGGAGGAGGCGCGGTTGATGCAATACAGGCAGTCGTAGTTGCAGGCATTGGTCAGCAGAACCTTGAGCAGCGAGATGCAGCGTCCGTCCGGCGCATAGGAATGGCAGATGCCCATGCCGGGCGCGGTCGAGCCGAGACCCTTGCCGTCGCGGGAATCCCGCATCTCAGTACCGCTGGAGGCGCAGGACGCGTCGTACTTGGCGGCATCGGCCAGGATCTCCAGCTTGCGGAGCAGCTCCATACCTTTGAATCCCTTTGATTCCATTCGTTGAATCGTATCCGGGGCAATCCCGATTGACTCTCTCGAAGGCGTTAGCTTTATATTAGAACGTATCATGAACAAAGAGGGTCGTCGCGGGTTCAACTGCCTGCTTCACTTGAGAACGGCAGCGCCCGCACGATGGATTGAAGAGGAGCGGCGACGGATGACCGGCGCACGCATGGATACGCTCGCGCGTCTGCGCGGCCGCATTGCCCGTCTCGAGGCGGGAGATGGCGCACATGATTTGCGCCGGGTCGCGCTCGGCCATGACGCGGCCGATGCGGTGCTGCAGGGTGGGCTCGCCACCGGCGCGCTGCATGAGGTGTTCGCCGAGACCTGCCGCCAGGCGGCGGCCGCGACCGGTTTTCTGTGCGGGCTTGCCGCGCGTGTCGCCGCGCGCCGGCCGCTGATCTGGATCCGGCAGGATTTCGCCGAGCGCGAGATGGGCGCGCTGTCGATGAGCGGGCTCGCCGAGCTCGGCCTCGATCCGTGCCGACTCGTGATCGTGCGCGCGCCCGATCTCGATCACGCCCTGCGCACCGCCGCCGACGCGCTCGTCTGCGATGCGCTGGGCGGTGTGATGCTGGAGGTGTGGGGCGAGACGCAAAAGCTCGATCTCGTCGCCAGCCGCAAGCTGACCCTGGCGGCGCAGGAGTCCGGGGTGACGGCGCTCATGCTGCGCATCGCGGCCACGCCCGAGCCCTCGACCGCCGAGACGCGCTGGATCGTCCGCACCGCGCCGTCGCTGCCCTCGGCGCCGTGGATGGCGTGGGGCGCACCGCGCCTCGATGCCGAGCTCATTCGCAACCGTCACGGCCAGACCGGACGATGGATCATGGAGTGGACCCCCGATGCATGCCGTTTCAATGAACCGGCGGCGGATCCTCAGCCTGTGGCTGCCGCGCCTGCCCATCGATCGCATCAAGCGCAGCCGCGCCGCCGATCCGCATGATGGCCTTCCGCAGGCCGTCGTCCTCAAGGATGCCAATGTGCTGCTGATCCATTCGTTGGACGAGGCGGCGGCGCGTCACGGCGTCAGCCTCGGCCAGCCCTTGGCCAATGCCCGCGCGGTCTGTCCCGATCTCGTCGTGCACGAGGCGGATTTGGCGGCTGATGCAAAGATGCTGGAGGGCATCGCCGACTGGTGCGACCGCTTCACGCCGCTGGTGGCGCTCGATCCCCCGCATGGGCTTTTGCTCGACATCACCGGCTGCGTGCATCTGTTCGGCGGCGAAGCCAGACTGATGCGGTCGGTCTGCGACGCGCTGACCGCGCACGGCCTCATTGTGTCGGCGGCGATCGCCTCCAACGCCGTCTGCGCGCGGACGCTGAACCGGCAGGTGCACGGCCGCATCGTGCCTGATGGCGAGGAGGCGACTGCGGTGGCGCCGCTGCCGGTGGCCGCGCTGGGCGGCAGCGAGGCGATCACGCTCGGCCTGCGCCGCGCCGGCTTGAAGACGATCGGCGACGTCGCCGCGCGCGGCCGCAACGAGATCACCGCGCGGTTCGGCGCCGCTTTCACCCGTGTGCTGGCGCAGGCGCTGGGCGAGGCCGATGCGCCGATCAGCCCGCGCAAAGTCCCGCCGGACTACATCGTCGACAAGCGCTTCGCCGAGCCGGTCGCGACCGACACCGTGATCGCGGCCAGCCTCTCCAGCCTGGCCGCGATGCTGGTGGCGGCGATGGCGCAGCAGGGCAAGGGCGCGCGGCGGCTGGAGGCCTGCTTCTTCCGCACCGATGGGCTGGTGCGCGTCATCGCGGTCGACACCGGCCAGCCGGTCACCGAGGCCGTCGTCATCGACCGGCTGTTTCGCGAACGGCTCGAGGCGCTGAATGATCCGCTCGATCCCGGCTTCGGCTTCGACATGATGCGGCTGTCGGCCAGCCGCAGCGAGATCGTGGTGCAGCAGCAGCGCGATCTCGATGCGCATGTTCATGACAATGATGAGCTCTCGGCCCTGATCGACCGCATCGCCGCGCGCATCGGCGGCAAGCGTGTGGTCGTGCATCTGCCGGTGGATACGCATATTCCGGAGCGCGTAGCGCTGCCGCTGCCAGCGCAGCACCATCTGGCGGCCACCAGCACGGCCGCTTGGCCCGAGCGAAGCGACGGCGAGCCGCCGTTGCGACCTCTGCGGCTGTTCGCGCGCCCCGAGGCGATCCAGGTGATCGCCGGCGTACCGGACGGCCCGCCCGCGCGCTTCGTCTGGCGCCGCGCGGCGCATGCCGTCGTGCGCGCCGAAGGCCCGGAGCGCATCGCGATGGAATGGTGGCGGCCGGACGGGCAGGGCCTCACGCGTGACTATTTCCGCGTCGAGGACGAGCACGGCCTGCGCTTCTGGCTCTACCGCGACGGTCTGTATGACCGCGAACTCGAGCAGCCGGAGAACGGTTTGCCGATGCAGCCCGCCTGGTACATGCACGGGCTGTTCGCATGAGGGCAGGAGCGATCACACACATCTCGCGGCAAGCTCGCTACTTCCCCTTTGGAGAGCAAGTTAACGCACTTGTCTGGAAATTGGATCCGAGCACTTGCAGCGCGGACGGTGCGCTCCCTCTCCCCGTTCTTCACGGGGAGAGGGGTGGGGTGAGGGGCAGCCGCACGGGAAGTGTTCGTGGTGAGACCTGTACCCCCTCACCCGGATTGCATCTGACGATGCAATCCGACCTCTCAGCGCGAGCGCAGCTCGTCGCGCCCCCGCAAGCGGGGCGAGGTGAGGGCCGAGCAAGCCGCAAGATGCGCGCTTACATCATCCCTTTAAGGGTCAGGCATCGTGCCGCCGCCCAGCCTCGGCGATCACCCCATGACCCCTAACCCCTATGCCGAGATCGGCATCACCACCAATTTTTCCTTCCTGCACGGCGGCTCGCATCCGCAGGACTATGTGCATCAGGCCGCCGAGTATCGCCTCACCGCCATCGGCATCGCCGACCACAACACGCTCGCCGGCATCGTCCGCGCCTATAGCGAGCTGAGTAGTGACCGGCTGAGCTGCAAGCCGAAGCTGCTCTACGGCGCACGGCTGGTGTTCACCTGCGGCACGCCGGACATCCTGGTCTATCCGCGCGACCGCGCCGCCTACGGCCGGCTGTGCCAGCTGCTCACCCACGGCAAGCGCGGCAGCGATCTCGACAAGGTCGCCAAGGGCGACTGCCGCCTGAGTTTCGAGGATCTGTTCGAGTTCATCGAAGGCCAGCTCGTGGTGCTGATGCCGCCGCATCGCTTCGACGAGGCTGTGCTCGGCAAAATCCTGGCACGGCTGAAAGACAGCCCCGCCGAAGGCGTGTGGCTGGCCGGCAGCCTGCTGTATCGTGGCGACGACCGCCGCCGGCTGGCGCGGCTCGCGCGCCTTGCGGCTTCCAGCAAAGTGCCGCTGATCGCCACCAACGACGTCCTCTATCATCATCCGCAGCAGCGCATGCTGCAGGATGTGCTCACCTGCATCCGCGAGAAAGCTTCGATCGAGACCATCGGCCGAAGGCTCCAGGCCAATGCCGAGCGCCATCTCAAGCCGGGCCACGAAATGGCGCGGCTGTTCCGTGACCACCCCGACGCTGTGACCGAGACCATCCGTTTCACCGACCGCATCGTCTTCTCGCTCGACCAGCTCAAATACCAATATCCGGACGAGCCGGTGCCGCCCGGCAAGACCGCGCAGGGGCATCTGCAGGATTTGACCTGGGCCGGCGCCAAGACCTGTTTCGGCGACCATCTCGATGACAAGCTGCGCGCTGTTCTCGACAAGGAGCTGGCGCTGATCGCCGAGCTCAACTACGCGCATTACTTCCTCACCGTCCACGACATCGTCCGCTATGCTCGCAGCCAGGGCATCCTGTGCCAGGGCCGCGGCTCCGCGGCGAATTCGGCTGTCTGCTACGTGCTCGGCATCACCTCGGTCGATCCAACCAAGATCGATCTGCTGTTCGAGCGCTTCATCTCCAAGGAGCGGCTGGAGCCGCCGGATATCGACGTCGATTTCGAGCATTCGCGGCGCGAGGAGGTGATGCAATATGTCTATCGCCGCTACGGCCGCCACCGCGCCGCGATCATCGCCACCGTCATCCATTATCGCCCGCGCAGCGCCATCCGCGACGTCGGCAAGGCGCTCGGCCTGACCGAAGACGTCACCTCCGTGCTCGCCGACACCGTGTGGGGCAGTTGGGGCGACGGCCTGTCGGACATGCAGGTGCGCCAGGCCGGGCTCGATCCCGCCAACCCGATGATCCGTCGCGCGGTGGAGCTGGCGGGGGAGCTGATCACCTTTCCGCGCCATCTGTCTCAGCATGTCGGCGGCTACGTGCTGACGCAGGATCGGCTCGACAGCTACGTCCCGATCGGCAACGCCGCGATGGACGACCGCACCTTCATCGAATGGGACAAGGACGACGTCGACGCGCTCAGCATGATGAAGGTCGACGTGCTCGCGCTGGGCATGCTGACCTGCATCCGCAAGAGCTTTGCGCTGATCGAGCAGCATAAGCATATTCATCACGATCTGGCGTCGGTGCCGCGGGAGGATTCCAGAGTCTACGACATGCTGTGCAAGGGCGAGTCGCTCGGCGTGTTCCAGGTCGAGAGCCGGGCGCAGATGAACATGCTGCCGCGGCTGAAGCCGCGCACCTTCTACGACCTCGTGATCGAGGTTGCGATCGTCCGGCCCGGGCCGATCCAGGGCGATATGGTGCATCCGTATCTGCGACGTCGGAACAATCAGGAAAAGGTGACCTATCCGTCGCCGTCGCCCGATCACGGCCCGGCGGACGAACTCTACAAGGTGCTGCACAAGACGCTCGGCGTGCCCTTGTTCCAGGAGCAGGCGATGCGGATCGCGATCGAGGCGGCAAAGTTCTCGCCGGAGGAGGCGAACGGCCTGCGCCGCGCGATGGCGACGTTCCGCAACGTCGGCACCATCGGCTCCTATGAGGAGAAGATGGTCACGAGCATGATCGCGCGCGGCTACGATCCGGCCTTCGCCAAGAGCTGCTTCGACCAGATCAAGGGCTTTGGCTCCTATGGCTTCCCGGAAAGCCACGCCGCGAGTTTCGCCCAGCTCGTCTACGTCTCGTCCTGGCTGAAATGCTTCCATCCCGACGCGTTCTGCTGCGCGCTGCTGAACTCGCAGCCGATGGGATTCTATGCCCCGGCGCAGATCGTCGGCGACGCCCACAAGAACGGCGTCGAGATCCGCAACATCGACGTGTCCCACAGCTTCGCCGACAACACGCTGGAGAACACGAACGACAAATACTGCGCCGTCCGCCTCGGCTTCCGCCAGATCGACGGCTTCCGCTGGATCGACCGCGACGAGGAACGGATCAGGAAATTGTCGGAGGCGCTGCGGAGGAAGGCGCAGCCTGCTCCAACATCTTCAATAGGTGCTGGGGAGGCTCTCTCCCCATCGTCATTCCGGGGCGCGCGCAGCGCGAGCCCGGAATCCATACTCCCGATCGTGGTTATGGATTCCGGGCTCGCCCTCCGGGCGCCCCGGAATGACGGCGTGGGTGGAGTTGTTTCTAACTCGCAAACGATTGGTGCATTTGGAGAGCATGCAAACGCATCGCCCCGCAACGATAACGAGACACAAGCCGACATCTTCGACCGCGAGGACGACTGGGCCGACCGCATCATCAAGGCGCGCGAGCGCCGTCCCTTCACCTCGCTGGAGGACTTCGCCCGCGACACCGCGCTGCCCAAGCGTGCGCTGCTGCTGCTGGCCGATGCCGATGCGTTCCGATCGCTCGGGCTCGACCGTCGCGCCGCGCTCTGGGCGGTGCGCCGGCTGCCCGACGACGTGCCGCTGCCGCTGTTCGAGGCCGCCATCGCCCGCGAGCAGCCGGACGAGGGCGCCAGGCCGCTGCCGGAGATGCCGCTGCCGGAGCACGTCGTCGCGGACTATCAGACCATCCGCCTGTCCCTGAAGGGCCACCCGATGGAGTTCCTGCGTGAGCGTTTTGCTGCCGAAGGCGTGCTGGCCTGCCGCGAGATCAACGATGCCAATGACCGTCGCAGAGTTCGTTGCGCCGGCGTGGTGCTGGTGCGGCAGCGACCGGGCAGCGCCAAGGGCGTCGTGTTCATGACCCTGGAGGACGAGACCGGCATCGCCAACATCGTGGTGTGGCCGAAGGTGATGGAGACCTTCCGCAAGGAGGTGATGGGCGCGCGCCTCGTGCTGGTCGAAGGCCGCATCCAGAGCAGCCCCGAGAAAGTCGTTCATCTCGTCGCCGAGCGCCTGGTCGACCGCAGCGCCGATCTCACCTTGCTGTCAGACGACCGCCTCGGCGCCGTCCCTCATGGCGCCACGCCCGCCGAGCCGCTCAACGACGACCGCCGCGACCACCCCGACACTCCCTCCCAGCGCGTCAGCCACCCCCGCAACGTCCGCATCCTGCCGCGCTCGCGGGATTTTCATTGAGGTACGGAGAGGTGTTGCCACATGGCTCGCCTAACATGTTGGGCGCGGTGTTTCGTGCGATGCTTCGCATCGCCCGAAGTAACTTCCTCCACCAAGTGCAATGACGATCCGCATCAACGATTGGAATTATCATCGCGGTGTTTGCACGTTGAAAGATCGTGCGCAGTGCAAGTGAATGCGCCCTCTCCCCTTGTGGGAGAGGGCATGTAGGAAGGTGCGGCAAGTTCGGTTGGGTGAGGGGTCTGTCTCCACGGTCGTTGCTTTCGGAGAGATACCCCCATTGGCGCTAACTTACCAAATTAACGCTTGGTATTCTCGTTTTCTTGGCGGCTCTTGGAGATGGCGTTGAATGT
>NZ_JBNPUM010000014.1:0-154822 GCF_051168175.1 Bradyrhizobium sp. HKCCYLRH2047 | reverse complement strand
CGCGCCGAGGACGGCAAGCCGCCGATGGCGGTCGGCGTCGATCTGCGCGGCGAGTCCTATGGTCTCCTGATCGACCAGATCGGCGAGGTGCTGCGGCTGCCCGAGGAGGGCCGGGAGGAGAACCCCGTCAACCTCGACCCGCGCATGGCGAAGCTTGCCGGCGGCGTGCACCGCCTCGACGGCCAGCTGATGGTCATTCTCGACGTCGATCGCGTGCTCGAGCTCGCCGCCGACAAGATGGCGGCCTGAACACTGCAACGTGAGGGCAGCGGCGCATCAGGCGTCGTTGCATTGGACCCTGATCTCGTGAGGCTGAAATGAGAACTTGTCTGGTAGTTGACGATTCCAGCGTCATTCGAAAGGTGGCGCGACGCATTCTGGAAGGTCTGGATTTCCAGATCGTGGAAGCGGAGGACGGCGAGCAGGCGCTGGAGATCTGCAAGCGGGGCCTCCCGGATGCGGTGCTGCTCGACTGGAACATGCCCGTCATGGACGGCTACGAGTTCCTCGGCAACCTCCGGCGCATGCCGGGCGGCGACGCGCCGAAGGTGGTGTTCTGCACGACCGAGAACGATGTCGCGCACATCGCGCGCGCGCTGCACGCCGGGGCCAACGAGTACATCATGAAGCCCTTCGACAAGGACATCGTGACCGCGAAGTTTCAGGAAGTCGGGCTGATCTGATCTCCGTCGCGTGCGTCGGTCCCGTGGTCATCCGGGCTTGCCGTCACCCCGTGCCTCTGTCCTGTTGGTGAACTATGAGCGTCGCGTTGGCCAGTTCTTCGATCCCAAGTTCGACCAGGCAGGAACCTCTCCGGGTGATGGTCGTGGACGATTCCGTGGTCATCCGCGGCATGATCTCGCGTTGGATCGCGTCTGAGCCCGACATGGTCGTGGCGGCGTCGCTGCGCACCGGCCTCGAAGCCGTGAACCAGATCGATCGCGTCAATCCCGACGTCGCCGTGCTCGACATCGAAATGCCCGAGCTCGACGGCATCGCCGCCCTGCCGAAGCTGCTTGCCAAGAAGAAGAACCTCGCCGTCATCATGGCGTCGACGCTGACCCGCCGCAACGCGGAGATCAGCTTCAAGGCGCTGTCGCTCGGCGCGGCCGACTACATCCCGAAGCCCGAGAGCACGCGCGAGGCCTCGGCGGCCGACAATTTCCACTACGATCTGATTCAGAAGATCCGCAATCTCGGCGCCAAGGCGCGCCGCGCCGCTCCCGCTCCGCATGCGCCGGCCGCCTCGCCGATCGTCCCGCAAGTCCAGGGGCTCCGGCCTGCGCCCACGGCGCGGCCGATGGTCGCCCCCGTGGCGCCCGCCGTGCCGACCCAGCTGGCGCGCCGCTCATTCAGCTCGCAGATGCCGAAGGTGCTGCTGATCGGATCGTCGACCGGCGGCCCGCAGGCGCTGATGTCGCTGGTGACCGAGCTCGGCCCCGTGATCGATCGCTTTCCGGTGCTGATCACCCAGCACATGCCGCCGACCTTCACCACCATCCTCGCCGAACATCTGGCGCGCTCGAGCCGCCGGCCGGCCCACGAGGCCGTCGACGGTGAAGTGGTGAAGCCGGGTCAGATCTACCTTGCGCCCGGCGGCCGCCACATGCGTGTGGCGCGCCATGGCGCCGATGTGGTGATCGCGCTCGACAACGGTCCTCCGGTCAATTTCTGCAAGCCCGCCGTCGATCCCTTGTTCATGTCGGCGATCGAGGTCTGGCAGGGCTCGACCCTGGCCGTGATCCTCACCGGCATGGGATCCGACGGCATGCGCGGCGGCAAGGACATCGTCGCCGCCGGCGGCAGCGTGATCGCGCAGGACGAGGCGACCAGCGTGGTCTGGGGCATGCCGGGCGCAGCCGCCAATGCCGGCATCTGCGCGGCCGTCCTTCCCTTGAATCAGATTGGACCGAAGCTGGTTCGTCTGTTTGCTGGAGACCGTTCGTGACACCCCTGGACTATGAGTTCTTGCGTAAGGTCCTGAAGGATCGCTCCGGCCTCGATCTGTCGGCCGATAAGCAGTACCTGGTCGAAAGCCGGTTGCTGCCGCTGGCCCGCCGCTCCAACCTGCCGGGCATCACGGAGCTGGTGCAGAAGATCAAGAGCGGCGCGGAGCAGCTCACGACGCAGGTGGTCGAGGCGATGACCACCAACGAGACGTTCTTCTTTCGCGACAAGATTCCGTTCGATCATCTCCGTGAGGGCATACTGCCGGCGCTGATCCAGTCGCGCGCCAATCGTCGGTCCCTGCGCATCTGGTCGGCCGCCTGCTCGACCGGACAGGAGCCGTATTCGATCGCGATGTGCCTGCGGGAGCATGGCGCGGCGCTGGCCGGCTGGCGCATCGAGATCGTCGCCACCGACCTGTCGCAGGAGGTGCTGGAGAAATCGAAGGCCGGCCTCTACAGCCAGTTCGAGGTGCAGCGTGGGTTGCCGATCCAGCTGCTGGTGAAATATTTCACGCAGCTCGGCGAGCTCTGGCAGCTCAGCGCCGACATTCGCGGCATGGTCCAGCATCGCCAGCTCAATCTGCTGCAGGACTTCTCGCATCTCGGCAAGTTCGACATCATCTTCTGCCGCAACGTGCTGATCTATTTCGACCAGGACACCAAGGCCTCGATCTTCGAGCGGATGGCCAAGGTGATGGAGCCGGACGGCACGCTGTTGCTGGGAGCCGCCGAATCGGTCGTCGGCATCACCGACGCGTTCCGGCCCAACCAGGAGCGCCGCGGTCTGTACCAGATCAATCCGGTGCGCAGTCCGCGCGGCGGCGCGGCGCTGCTGCCCGGCCTCAAGGTGGTCGCGGCGCGCTGAGGCCGGCCAGCACCGTCTATGACCGGGGCGCTTCGACCGGTCGGGCGGCCGGCCGTTCCGTCCCGCGTGCGTCCGTCCCGCGTGCGTCCGTCCCGCGCGGGCGCCCAGCCCTTTCTGCGCCCGCAGGCCGCCTTTCGGAGCAAATCTCGCCGGCCCCATGGAACTTTTAGGTTCCCGACGCGTTTACTCGCCTTGGTGCGGGCTCATGCGTGTTGAATTGATGGCGGGGGATTGGATGAAAACGAGTGTGCGTCCTCGAATCGTGACGCGGGATCTCCCTGTCATCGCCAAATCGCCGACCGGGATCGACGGCCTCGACGAGGTCACCTTCGGTGGCCTGCCGCAAGGGCGGCCGACGCTGCTGTGCGGCGCGGCCGGCTGCGGCAAGACGTTGTTCGCGATGACGTTTCTCTATAATGGCGCAGTCGCCTATGACGAGCCGGGCGTGTTCATCGCGTTCGAGGAGCAGCCCGAGGACCTGATCAAGAACGTCGGCTCGCTCAGCTACGACATCGACAGGCTGATCGAGCAGAAGAAGATCGTGGTCGACCACATCCATCTCGATCGCAACGAGATCGAGGAGGCCGGCGACTACGATCTCGACGGCCTATTCATCCGCATCGGCTTCGCGATCGATTCGATCGGCGCCAAGCGCGTCGTGATCGATACGATCGAGACCCTGTTCGGCGGCCTCGACAACCAGGCGGTGCTGCGCTCCGAGTTGCGCCGGCTGTTCGAATGGCTGAAGAGCAAGGGCGTCACCGCCATCATCACCGGCGAGCGCGGTGACGGTACGCTGACGCGCTACGGCCTCGAGGAATACGTCGCCGACTGCGTCATCCTGCTCGACAACCGCGTGCACGATCAGCTCTCGACCCGCCGGCTGCGCGTCGTGAAGTATCGCGGCACGGCGCATGGCACCAACGAATATCCCTTCATCATCGACCAGGAAGGCATCACGGTGATGCCGATCACCTCGTCGGGCCTCGCGCATGATGCGTGGACGGAGCGGGTCTCCACCGGCATTGCCGATCTCGACGAGATGCTCGAAGGCCAGGGCTACTACAAGGGGTCGAGCATCCTGATCTCGGGCATGGCCGGCTCGGGCAAGTCGACGGTGTCGGCACACTTTGCCAATTCGATCTGCAAGAGCGGGCAACGCTGCATCTATTTCGCGCTGGAGGAATCTCCGCAGCAGATCATCCGCAACATGAAGTCGGTCGGTCTCGACTTGCAGCAATGGGTCGATCGCGGCCTGCTGCGGTTCTCGGCGCGGCGTCCCAATCTGTACGGCCTGGAAACGCATCTCGCCGCCATGCATCGCGAGGTCAAGGAGTTCGATCCCGCCGCCGTCGTGGTCGATCCCATCTCGGCGCTCATGGGCGCCGGCGTCGCCGGCGACGTGCATTCGATGACGTTGCGCCTCATCGATTTCCTGAAGGCGCGCGGCGTCACGGCGCTGTTCACCAATCTCGGCGCCGGCAGCGCGGAGACGGCGACGACCGAGATGCAGATCTCGTCGCTCACCGACACCTGGCTGCTGCTCTACAATCGCGAGAGCAACGGCGAGCACAACCGCCAGCTCTATCTGCTGAAGTCGCGCGGCATGGCGCATTCCAACCAGGTCCGCGAATTCCTGATGGGTGCCGACGGCATCTCGCTGCGCGAGGTCTATGTCGGCCCGGAGGGCGTGCTCACGGGATCGGCCAGGGTGGCGCAGGAGGCACGAGATCGCGTCGAGCGCCTGCTGCGCACGCAGGATACGGAACGCCGCACGCGCGAGATCGAACGTCGCCGCCGCGACCTCGCGGCTCAGATCGAAACGCTCAAGGCTCAGCTGGCCAACGAGGAGAGCGAGATGGAGCTCATCAATCTGGAAGGCGCTGCCCGCGAGGATCAGCGCGCAGCCGCTCGCCTAGCGCAGATCGAGAGCCGTTCGTCCAGGCCTGGTCCGAGCTCCCCAGCCAACCCGCTGACATCCAGCAAGTGACGGCGGCTCCGATGGAACAGGATGGCTACAATCTCCGGCTCTATGTTGCCGGCCAGACCCCGAAATCGCTGGCGGCGCTCGCCAATCTCAAGAAGCTGTGCGAGACGCATCTGCCGGGCCGCTATACCATCGAGGTGATCGACCTGATGAAGGATCCGGCCCTCGCGCAACGTGACCAGATCGTCGCGATTCCGACCTTGATCCGTCAACTGCCCGAGCCCCTCAAGCGAATCATCGGCGATCTCTCCAATGCGGAGAAGGTGCTGGTTGGTCTGGACATCGCACCGAGCTGAACGGAGGACGCGTGGCATCAACAGACGCGATGCAGGCGGGACGGCCGCGTAACGAGGCGGAAGAGACGGTCGAGGCCATTCATCGCGGCAACGTCGATGCCGTGGTGGTGCAGGGCCCGACCGGACCCCAGGTCATCATGCTGCAGGGCGCGGACGCGCCCTATCATGTGCTGGTCGAGCGCATGAGCGACGGCGCGCTGACGCTCGATGCCGACGGCTGCATCGTCTATGTCAATTCCAGGCTGTGCGCGCTGACCGGCCTCGACGCCCAGGAGCTGGTGGGACGCAGCTTCGCCTCGCTGTTCGCTGGAGCAGTGCCCGAGCAGCGCGCCGACGATGCCATGACCGACGCGCAGCTGCGCCGCGCCGATGGCGGCCAGCTGCCGGTGTCGGTCTGGATGCGGCAGATGGCGATGGGCGGCGTCGTCGCCACGCTCGTGACCTTGACGGACATGTCGATTCAGCGGCGCGCCGAGGAGGTCGCCAATGCCGAGCGCTTCGCGCGCTCGATCCTGGAGCAGGCGACCGATGCGGTCGTGGTGCTGGCGCTCGACGGCCGGATCACCCATGCGAGCTGGGTCGCCGAGCAGCTTGCCGAGCGGCCGCCGGTCGGGCAGTTGTTTTCGGAGGCGTTCCCGCTCGACGGGCAGAGCGCCAGCCAGGAAAGTACGTTGACGCGGTTCTCGCGCGAGAGCCTGGATCAGGCGTTGGCGACCAAGCCCTTCCATGGCGTCGAGGTCGCCTTGCGCAATCCGCAGGCGTCGGGACGGTCGTTCCTGCTGTCCGGCGGACCCCTGGTGAACGATCTCAAGGAGACGGTCGGCTCGATCGTCACCCTGACCGACATCACCGAGCGCAAGCGCGCGGAGGAGCAGCAGACCGTGCTGGTCGCCGAACTCAATCACCGGGTGAAGAACATCCTGGCGATCGTGCAGTCGGTGGCGGGGCAGACCTTGCGGACCTCGCCGTCGCTGCCGGCGTTCAACAAGGCGTTCTCCGGGCGCATCCAGGCGGTCTCGATCGCGCATGACATCCTGACGCAGACCCGCTGGATCGGCATCGGGCTGAACGAGTTGCTCACGACCGTGCTGGCGCCCTACGGCATCGGCGAAGGGCGCATCGCCATCGACGGCCCGCCGGTTCTGCTGGAGGCACGGCTCGTTCTGCCGCTCTCGATGGTGCTGCACGAGCTTGCGACCAACGCCTCCAAATATGGCGCGTTGTCCGCCCCCCACGGCCAGGTCACGATCTCCTGGCGCCTGCGCGACGATCGCCGCCGGCTCGAGCTGGTCTGGCTGGAGCGCGGCGGACCGCTGATCGAAGGCGGCGGCGCGCGGGGCTTCGGCACCACGCTGATCGACCGCGTCGTCCGCTTCGATCTCGATGGCGAAGCCCTGCTGGACTTCGAGCCAGCCGGAATTCGCTGCTCGCTGACCTTTGCGCTGACCGCGGAGACGACTCCCGAACATCTGCCGGCATCGGCCGTGCAGCCGGACTGATCGGATGCCGCCTCAGCGCGCGATCGGAATCAAGCCTGCCGCCTTGCGGCGCCAGACGTCGTGATCCTTTTCCGTCGCCTCGCGCGCGGCGCGCGCAGCCTTGCGCAGCCAGCCTGAACCGCGCTCCCTGAGGTCCGCCGCGATCTCGGCGCTGGCGCGGCGGTCGGCGGCATGGATGGAGGCGAGGTCGGTGCCCATGCCGCGCAGGAGCTCGAGCTTGAGATCGGCGCCGGCCTCCTTGCCGAGATCGATCTTGCGCGAGTCCGCAGACAGGCGCCGAACCACGTAGTCTCCGTCGGTGGTTCTGTGAACGTGCAGGAATGGATCGGGCGCGCGATAGGTCCCGGTCGACAGCGCGACGAATCTGTGCGGCGGCGCCGGCTTTGGCTGCAACCTGCCCTTCGTCCTGTTCTCCGTGCTGTTCTTGGCCCAGGTCCAGGCCGAAGGGACCAGCGCCTTGGCCTCGCGGACGATGCGGCCGCCGCGCCATGTCGCGGCGACGACGTAGCGCGGACGTCCACGGCTGCCGCCGCCAGCGAAGCGGCGGAAGAACCCGGCGGTCTCGACCTGCTCCGGAAGGCTGGCGGTGAGCAGCTTCCGCACCGCGGATGGTATCGCATCGGCGGCCGCGAGGCCGTCGATCTCCTTCCAGAACGCGCGGCGGCAATCATCCGAGCATTTTACGTAGCGCCTGATCCAGATCTCGTGCTCGTCGAGCAGCGCCGGCCGCGGATTCTCGAGGCCGTCGCGATAGCCTTGGAGGATCGCGTCAGCCGCGTCGCTGCTGTCGATGGCCATGTCGGGCGCGAGCTCGATGCTGGTCGTGAGCCGGACCAGATCGAAGGCGTAGGGCATCCTCGCGGCCTCGTCGAAATCGTTGACGCCCCACACCCAGCGCCCGTCGGCGTCCCGCCACGTGCCGAAATTCTCCAGATGGATGTCGCCGACGCACAGCGCGACCGGCGCCTCGGCCAGCTCCGGGCAGATCTCCTCGATGCGCCGCGCCCAGCGATAGTAGGTGGCGCGCAGCAGGGCGAAGGGAGACTTTCGCATCCGCTGATGCTTGGTGCGAAGGTCGTCCTCGATCACCTTGCATTGGCTGCGAAGCCAGGCCTCGTAGGCCGCGGTATCTTCGATGATGGACACGCGATGCCTCCCGATGCGCCGGGCGTGAGCGAAGCGCTATGAGTTGCGTTGACGCCGAACGAACGTGGCCTCGCACATCGCGCGCAGCGCGCGCTCGTCGAACGGCTTGGCGAGCCGGGCCAGGCTGCGGAACTCCGGCGGAAACAGCGTCGCATCGTCATAGCCGGAGGTGATGACGATCTTGAGCTCTCGCGCGATCAGCTGCGGCAGCACGGCGAAGATCTGCTCGCCGCGCAGGTTGACGTCGAGCAGCGCGCCGTCCAGGCCGCCGCGCTCGGCCTCGCGCAGCACGTCGCCGACGCGCGAGACGGGACCGACCACCTCGCAGCCGAACCCCTGCAACACCGTTTCCAGCTCGAGCGCGATCAGGCCCTCGTCCTCGGCGACCAGGATGCGCAAGCCTTCGAGTTCGGTCTTGTCCGTCGCCATGCCTCGTCCCGGCCATGCGCGCCCAATCGCGCAGGGAATTCGCCCTCGGTCCTATCTAATGCTCTCGACCGGCGTGTCGAGGCGTTTTCGCCGGCTGTCGTTAATATCCTACAGGATGGCGTGCGGCAAAAAGCGCGAGCGGTTGCCGGTGATCGGGCTCGTGTCCTCGCGGATCGACAGGCCGCAGGGCTGATGGTCGACGAGCCAGCTGCCGATCACCGGGAACACACCGCCGAAATCCGGCAGCGGCGCCAGCGCCTGGCGGATGAAGCCTTCGGCGCCGTAGGGCCCGTCCTGCGCCGAGACGGCGACGCCGTCGGACACCAGGCTGACATTGGCGCCCTCGCGCGAATAGATCGGCTTGCGCACGAAGCTCGGGCCGAGGCTGGCGGCCTTCGGATCGTCCTCGAAATAGGCCGGCAGCAGGTTCGGATGGCCTTCGTGCATCTGCCAGAGCAGCGGCAGGATGCCCTTGTTGGACAGGATGGCCTTCCACGGCGGCTCGATCCATTGCGTCGGCGCCTGCGCGAGCTTGGCGCCGAACGCATCGCGAAACATCCATTCCCAGGGATACAGCTTGAAGGCGAGCGCGATGTCCTCGTCGTCGAGATCGACGAAGCCGCCGGTCTCGCGCCAGCCGATGTCGGCGACGTCAAGGATGGTTGTCGTCAGGCCTCCTTGGGCTGCCGTGTCGGCCAGATAGGCCAGGGTCGTGGCGTCCTCGGCGTTGGCGGTCAGCCCGGCCAGATGCACGCGGCGCCGCTTGCCGAGGGCGCACCAGCGCTCGATCAGGCGCTCATGGATCGAGTTGTACTGGTCCGCGCGCCCCGGCAGGATGCGGCGCTCGATCGCCTGCTCGAGCCAGGTCCATTGGAAGACCGCGGCCTCGAAGATCGAGGTCGGCGTGTCGGCATTGTATTCGAGCAGCTTCGCCGGCGTACGGCCGCCCTGATAGCTGAGGTCGAACCGCCCGTAGAGGCTGCCGTCCCTCCGGCGCCAGCTCTCCGCCAGCAGGGGCCAGACCGCTTGCGGGATCTTCAGCCGGCGCAGCAGCGCCTCGTCGCCGACGACGCGCGCGACCAGCGCGAGGCACATCTGCTCGAGCTCTGCCGTCGGCTCCTCGACGCCGAGCTCGATCTCGGCGATCGTGAATGCGTAGTAGGCGCGCTCGTCCCAATAGCGCTCGCCGTCGAGCTCGCAGAAGTCGAATCCGCACCGCGCCGCCGTCTCGCGCCAGTCGTCACGCTCGGGACAGGGGATGCGCTGCATCGGCGTCAGCCCCGGGCATCGGCAGGCATGCCGTGCCCATTGCAACAGGGCGCAGCACGGCCGCGGCCGTCATCGATGATGCGGCCATGATCACGCCCGCGCGGTCCCGGCGCCGTCCCGCGTCGGTGACCACGCGATCGCTTGCCAGCAAGATGATGCAAGGCGGCGGCGGTCACCGCGGCCCTGATCGTCGCCCGCACCACCCGGTGCGGACGTTGCATCGGATCATTTCCGATGAGTCGGTAGGCCAGTTTTTTATGATTTTGAGTCTGTGTCAAAGATCCGAATCCAAGATAGCAGCATGAACGCGGTGTTTTCACGGCGCCGGCGCGACGAAAATCAGCCGCCGCCTCCGAAGCCGTGCCCGAACGAGCCGAAGCCGCCGCGCGAGACATGGGTGGAGGAGGCCTCGGCGACATGGCCCGAGCCGCTGCTTCTGGAATCACCGTCGCTGCTGGAGAATCCCCAGCGGCCGGAGCCGCTGCCGCCGCTACCGCCGCCGCTCGAGCGGCGTGTCGTGCATTCGCCGGTCTGCGGCTGGCCGGCCATCGTCGGCGTCTCGGCGCCTGGCTGCGGGCAGCTCTGCTGCCGCGGCATCAGCGCATAGGCCGTGCTGCCGACGGCGAGCGTGCCCATCAAGAGCAGCGCAACATGGCCGGAGCGCTTCACCGGCGGCGTCGCGGGCGGGGGCGGCATCGGCCGGCGCTTGCCGAATTCGCGGCGTTTCTCGGCCATGGTCAGATGATCATCGAGGCGGCGTTCAGCGCGCCGGCGGAAAGCGATGCGAGACCGAGCCAGATCGCCGACGCCAACTCGCCGGCGACGATGCGCTGGGCGAGATCCGGCACCGGAATGCGGACGAGGTAGTAGACGATCACCTGGACGATCAGCGCGATCAGCGCCCAGATCAGGCAGTCCAGCACGTTGGCGGAATGGGCGATGGCGCTGACCAGCGGCAGGGTGAAGCCGAGCAGGCTGAGGCCGAGCGCGATCGCGGCCGAGGGGTGATTGTCCCGGATCAGCTGGAATTCATTGTAGGGCGTGACGCGGGTGTAGACGAACAGGTAGGCCGTCACCGCGACCAGCGCGGTACAGAAGTACACCAGAAAGGCCGGCAGGCCGGCGAGCGATTGCAGGATCATGATCGGGCCAGGCGTGAGGAGCTCTCATCTGTCGCGATGCCAGCATGCCCGGTTCGACGTGAACAAAGTCTATCCGCCCTTCGCCAGGTCCTGCCTGGCCTGGTCCAGCATCTGCAGCACCGAATCGCCGGTCTTGCGGGTGTGCTCGGAGAGCGCCTGCGCGAAGCCGGCGCCGTCTCGGGCCCGCAGCAACGCCATGAAGGCCTCGTGCTCCCGGATCGACTCGTCCCAGCGCCGCGCGTCGTAGTTGGCCACGGCGCGGGCGCGGAAGACGCTCGCGTGCAGCGTGCTCCACATGTTGAGCAGCACGGCGTTGCCGGCGAGCCTGGTGATCTCGGCATGGATCTGCTGGTTGAGCCGGAAATAGGCGGCGCGCTCGGCGGCACGATGCAGCGCCACCAGCTCGGCATGTAGGGCGTCGAGCCTGGCAAGGTCGTCCGCCGTCGCACGCGCGGCCGCGGCACGGCCCGCGGCGGCATCGAGCGACACCATCACGTCGAAGATCTCGGCAATCTCGTTTGCGTCGATCGGCGTCACCACGGGCGTGCGATGCGGCCGCAGCTCGATGAGGCCTTCGGCGGCGAGGATCTTGAAGGCCTCGCGCAGCGGCGTGCGCGACACGCCGAAGGTCTCGCACAGCATGCGCTCGGGCAAGGCAGCGCCGGCGGCGAGCTCGCCGTCCACGATCATCTCGCGCACCCTGGCGACGACCTGATCGTGCAGCGACAGCCGCTCGAGCGGCCGCTTGGAGTGGTCGGACGACAGCTTCAGCCGGGCCGGCTTGAAGCGCGTCTTCAGTCTGGGCCGGGGTGCCGGTGGGGTCATGGGGGCGCGGCTGCTCCGCTGCGAGATGCCTGAAATTCGGGCGATGCGCCCGCGGATCAGGCAGGTTCTTCAAAACTGGAGTGTCATTACATACTGATTTTATTGCATAAAATCAACATTGCATATCGCATCCAGTTGGCACGTCGCTTGCTGATGAGAGCCCAAGCCATGAGAGACAAGCCCGTGGATCGACCTGCCCTGGAGATGGATGTGAAACGTTTCGTGCTGCCCATTCTTGCCCTGCTCGCGCTCGCGCTGCCCTCGCTCAGCTTCGCCGACGACGCGCCCAAGATCAAACTCGGCTACGCCAAATGCGCGCATTGCACGCCGATGTCGCTGACGCCGCAATTCGCGGAGGGCGTCGCGATCGATGCCGTCAGCTTCAACACCGGCACGGACGCGCTGACCGCGTTGGTGTCGAAGAACATCGACGTCGCGCAGGTGACCTATCTGCATTACGCCATCGCGCTCGACAAAGGTTTTGACGTCGTCGCCATCTCCGGCCAGGTCAATGGCGGCTCGGCGATGCTGCTCGCCAACGACATCGAGATTCCGCAGGGCGACTGGAGCGCCTTGAAGGCGCTGATCGCCAAGTACAAGGCCGACGGCAAGCCGTTCCGCGTCGCCGCCTCGCGCGGCAATGCGCAGGACATCCACATGCGCGGCGCCTTCGCCAAGCAGGGCATCGACATCAACAAGGACGTGCAGTTCGTCAACATTCCCAATCCGTCCGATCATCTGCAGGCGCTGCGCCGCGGCGAGGTCGAGCTGATCTGCACGGTCGAGCCGTTCGCCACCCAGATCATGCAGGCCAAGGCGGCGAAGTTCTTCGGCTTCCCCTATGATCAGGCCGCCGGCAAGCTGACTAATTTGATCCTGACCCGCTCCGACGTCATCGCCTCCAATCCGAAGGCGCTCGAAGGCGTGGTGTGCGCGGTGGTCAAGGTCGACGCGCACATCGCCGCCGACAAGCCGGCGCTGATCGAGGTGATCTCCAAGGTCACCGGCCTCGACAAGGCGATCGCCACCGGCGCGGTCGAAAACCTCGATCCCGATCCGAAGATGTACCGCGCCTCGGCGCTCGCGATCGCATCGATGATGCGCGACCTGAAATACATCAACTCGGACGTCACGGCCGCCGTCGAGAAGAATCTCGACTACCGCTTCCTGGAAGCGGCCACCGGCAAGCCGAAGACCGAGCTCGGCTACTGAGATGACGGCGCTCGCCCAGCTCAGGAAGCTCGACCGCGCCATCGTTCCCGTGCTCGTGCTCGCCGGCTGGGAGGCGTTCTCGCGCTCCGGCGCGCTGCCGGCGGCCTTGCTGCCGGCGCCGTCGACGGTGGTGTGGGCGTGGGCGGACTGGCTGGTCGGCACCGACGGCAACACCCAGACCTACAGCGCGCACTGGCTGGCCGACATGCTGGCCAGCCTGTCGCGCGTCGCCGCCGGCTTCGCCATCGCCACGGTGCTCGGCGTCGCGCTCGGCGTCGCCATCGGCTGGTCGCGCAAGACCGAGCTCATCATTGAGCCGACCTTGCAGATGCTCCGGCCGATCCCGCCGGTGTCGTGGATCCCGCTCGCCATCATCTGGTTCGGCATCGCCAACAAGCCGGCGATCTTCCTGGTGTTCCTCGGCGCGTTCTTTCCGATCCTGCTCAACACCATCCACGGCGTGAAGACCTGCGACCGCAACCTCATCCGCGCCGGCGCCATGGTCGGGGGCAGCGAGCGCAAGCTGCTGCGCTACATCGTGGTCCCAGCGGCCATGCCGAGCATCTTTGCAGGTCTGCGCATTGGCATCGGCTCGGCCTGGATGCTGACGGTGACCGCCGAGATGGTCGCGGTGAAGAGCGGGCTCGGCTACGTGCTGTGGGACAGCTACTACTTCCTGCGCTACGATCTGGTGCTGGCGGCGATGGCGAGCATCGGCCTGCTCGGCTTCTGCAGCGATCTCGCCATCCGCACCGTGATGGCGCGCGTGCTGCATTGGCAGCGCAACACCACGCTTCGCGGCGGAGAGTAACGATGGCCACGATCGAGATCTCCGGCGTCTCCAAGATCTTCACCGACAGGAAGCGCAACGCCGACGTCACCGCGCTGAGCGAGATCGACCTCTCCATCGCCCGCAACGAATTCGTCTGCCTGCTCGGGCCCTCGGGCTGCGGCAAGTCCACGCTGCTCAACATGATCGCCGGCTTCGAGCAGCCGAGCGCCGGCAGCGTCACGGTCGACGGACGGCCGGTCACCGCGCCCGGCGCCGACCGTGGCGTGGTGTTCCAGCACGCCAATCTGATGCCGTGGCTGCCGGTGTGGGAGAACGTCGCCTTCCATCTGCTGCTCGGCGGCGGCCAGAAGGCTGAGCGCCGCGCCCGCGCGCAGGTCTATATCGACATGGTCGGGCTCACCGGCTTCGAGAACCACTATCCGTCCGAGCTGTCGGGCGGCATGAACCAGCGTGTCGGCATCGCGCGGGCGCTGCTGATGAACCCGCAGGTCATCCTGATGGACGAGCCGTTCGGTGCGCTCGACGAGCAGACCCGCATGGACATGCAGACCGAGCTGGTGCGGATCTGGCAGCAGCACCAGGGCACGATCGTGTTCGTCACCCATGGCATCGACGAGGCGCTGACCTTGGGCACCCATGTGGCGGTGATGAGCGCACGGCCGGGGCGCATCGTCGAGATCATCCCGATCGATCTGCCGCGGCCGCGGGATATCACCAGCCCGCAATTCAACGCGCTCAAGCGGCATATTCTCGCGTTGCTGCGTGGGGAGCGGGAGAGGGCGCCGGCATGATTGGCGCCTGTCTCCATGGTGCGGAGATTCTGAACCTACTCTCACAGTGGCGCCGAACCGCCGCATCACCGATGACGCGTGCTGTCGCGGCACGGGCGGTGCACCCTCTCCCCTTGTGGGAGAGGGTGGTTTCTCACGAAGTGAGAAACCGGGTGAGGGGTCTCTCTCCGCGGTCTCATCTGTCGAGGCAGACCCCTCACCCGAGCGAGGCCGCTGCACGTTCGTGCATGCCCTCTCCCACAAGGGGAGAGGGCATAGTCACCGGCGGATCGCCCGCTTCTGCTGTTCAAGTATTTCCCGATGGGCCGGAGTTGGCTATGGCAAAGGGATTCACTCACCCATGACCAAACGCACGCTTCTCGGCATGCTGACGCCGTCGTCGAACACCGCGCTGGAGCCGATCACCTCGGCGATGGTCGCGAGCCTGCCCAACGTCTCGGCGCATTTCTCCCGCTTCAAGGTCACCGAGATTGCGCTGTCCACCGACGCGCTGGCGCAGTTCGACATCAGCAACATCCTGCGTGCCGCCGAGCTGCTCGCCCATGCCAAGGTCGACGTCATCGGCTGGAACGGCACCTCCTCGGGCTGGCTCGGCTTCGAGACCGACGTCCGCCTGTGCGAGCAGATCACGGCCGCGACCGGCATTCCCGCGACCACCTCGATGCTGGCGCTGAACGAGATCCTGGCGTCATCGAACGCCACGTCGCTCGGCCTCGTCACCCCCTATCGCGACGACGTGCAGGCGCGCATCATCGCCAATTATGCAAAGCTCGGCATTGCCTGCCGCGGCGACCGGCATCTCAATTTGCAGGACAATTTCTCCTTCGCCGAGGTGACGCCCGCGGAGATCGAGACCATGATCCGCGAGGTGGCGCGCGAGAAGCCGGATGCCATCGCGGTGGTCTGCACCAACATGCGCGCCGCGCCGCTGGCGGCGCGGCTCGAGCTGGAGACCGGCATTCCGATCCTCGACACCATCGCCACCGTGGTATGGAAGTCGCTGAAATTGGCGGGTACGGATCCCCGCGGCGTTAGCGGGTGGGGATCGCTGTTTCAGAGATTCGCCTGAGATTGGGAGAGCGCGTCACATGGCTGCATTCGACACCGTCATCCGCAACGGCACCGTCGCCACCGCGAGCGACACGTATCAGGCGGATGTCGCCATCAAACAGGGCCGCATCGCCGCGATCGGCGAAGCCATCACCGATGCCGATGAGATCGTCGATGCATCGGGCCTGCTGGTGCTGCCCGGCGGCATCGACAGCCACGTCCATATCAGCCAGCCGTCCGGCCCGGGCATCGTCATGGCCGACGATTTCGAGAGCGCGACGCGCGCCGCGGCGTTCGGCGGCAACACCTTCGTGATGCCCTATTGCCTGCAGGAGAAGGGCCAGCCGCTACGCGCGGCGCTGAAGGACTATCACGCGCTGGCCGAGCAGGCCTGCTATGTCGACCACTCCTTCCACCTCATCATCGCCGATCCCACTGATGCCGTGCTCGGCCAGGAGCTGCCGGCGCTGGTCGCCGACGGCTATTCGTCGCTGAAGATCTTCATGACCTATGAGGGTCTCGCGCTCAACGACTACGAGATTCTCGGCGTTCTTCAGGTCGCGCGCGAGCGAGGCGCCCTGGTGCAGATCCACGCCGAGAACTACGACGCCATCCGCTTCCTCACCGACCGGCTGGAGCGCGCCGGCAAGGTCGCGCCATACTATCACGGCAAGTCGCGGCCAATTCCGGTCGAGCGCGAGGCGACCCATCGCGCGATCTCGCTGGCCGAGCTGATCGACGTTCCCATCGTCATCGTCCACGTCTCCAACCGCGAGGCGATGGAGGAGATCCGTCGCGCGCAGGCGCGCGGCCTGAAGATCCACGGCGAGACCTGCCCGCAATATCTGGTGCTGACCGAGGAGGACATGCAGGGCCTCAACATGGAAGGCGCCAAATATGTCTGCTCGCCGCCGCCGCGCGATCACGCCAGCCAGCAGGCGTGCTGGGAAGGATTGCAGACCGGCGTGTTCTCGCTGTTCTCGTCAGATCACTGCCCGTTCCGCTACGACGACGAGGCCGGCAAGCTGACGCCCAAGGGCCGCACCAGCTTCCGCTGGGTGCCGAACGGCATCCCCGGCGTCGAGACCCGGCTGCCGATCCTGTTCTCCGAAGGCGTCAGCAAGGGCCGCATCACCCTGAACCAGTTCGTCGCTTTTACTGCGACCAACCACGCCAAGACTTACGGCCTGAAGGGCAAGGGCTCCATCGCCATTGGCTACGACGCCGACATCGCACTGTGGGACCCGAACAAGACGGCGACCATCAGCCAGGCCGGTTTGTACCACGGCTCCGACTACACGCCGTATGAAGGCATCGAGATCACGGGCTGGCCGGTCGCGACCATGCTGCGCGGCAAGTTCGTCGTCCGCGACGGCGAGTTGGTCGGCGCCAAGGGCGACGGCCGCTACGTCAGCCGCGGCAAGCCCGGCGCCGTGGCCTAACGCACGCTCGATCCTCGCGTCGTCGCGAGCGAAGGAGGAAGCAATCCAGTGTCGCGGGCGTAGCCCTGGATTGCCGCGTCGCTTCGCTCCTCGCAATGACGCGAGGATGGATCGCGCCGAACTCATCGCCGTCTGGCGCCAAACTCTCGCGGCAGCGTCGGTGCGCCCCCCTTGCGGGGAGAGGTCGAGGGTGGGGGTCCACGCATTCCGCTCTCTCGGTGAGAGCACGTGTCGTGCAAGCGCCATCAGCATTCCACATGAACACCCGGATCCATCAGCGCGTCCCACGACCTTCAGCGCCGGCGGATCCCTACCCCCAACCCCTCGACGCAGGGGGGAGGGGAGCTGACCTCGCGTGCCGCGTGAGCTCGCAGGTCACGATCCTCGCCCTCCCGCACCGCACTGCCGTGCCCTCGATTTCCCTTTCCTGCCCCGGATGCATCGAACCGTTGTTGCAACCCGGAGACATATCCTTGTCAGACGAGGAGTGCCGCCATGCCCGCGCTTGCATTTTCCAACAACGATATCGCCGTCGTCGCCTGGACCTTCGACCGCCGCCTCGATGGCTGCCTGGGCTTCGCCATTCACCGCATCGACATCGCCGATAACACCGACACGGTGCTGCCGGCGCTGGCGCGGTTTGCCGGGCAGACCGCCGACAGGCTCGCCACCGACCAGGCGCCGGTGCAGAAGTTCTGGTGGAAGGACCTCTATGCCAAACGCGGCGGCACCTACAAATATCGCGTCGTGCCGATGGGCGGCACGCCCGGCCAGACGCTGACGCCGCTCGCCGGCGTCGCGCCGCTGGAGAGCAATGCGGTCACGCTGACGCCGGAGCGGCCGCCGTTCCACGTCTATTTCAACCGCGGCATCACCGCGACCCAGGCGCTCAGCCATGCGCTGAACGACAAGCCGAGCGTGTCGGCGCTGGCGCCGCACATCCTCGATCCCGCCGATCCCATTCGCATCCGTCTGATGGGCCAGCTCCAGGACGGCCTGACCTCGCTGCTCGCGCGCGCCGATGCCGGCGGCGGCACCATCCACGCCGCGCTCTACGAGCTCAACGATCCCAACGGCCTGGAGAAGCAGCTCCACCGGAACCCGGCAAGCCGCACCGTCATTCTCGGCAACGAGCAGGGCAAGGACTCTGACGATGCCGACGCCGAGAACCGCGCCAATCTGAAGGCGGCCGGCGTCGCCGTGATCGACCGCATCCTCGACAAGGGCAGCATCCCGCACAACAAGTTCATGGTGCTCACCGAGAACGGCAAGCCGAGCGCGGTGCTGTCAGGCTCGACCAACTGGACCTCGACCGGCCTGTGCACCCAGACCAACAACGCGCTGGTGGTGGAAAGCCCGGTGCTGGCGCAGCGCTACCTCGGCTATTGGAACGCGCTGAAGGCCGACGTCGCCGCCGCCGCCGCCGGCAACGAGGCGGCACTGCAGTCGCAGACCTTGCGCGACTTCGCCCATGCCAACAATGCCGACGCGATCCAGGCGCCGGTCGACCTCGGCCACGGCGTCACCGTCGAGCCGATGTTCTCGCCCAACACCCACGGCAAGCTCGGCAAGAATCCCGATACGCCCGGTGACATGGGCCGCGTGTTCGAACTGATGAAGGGCGCCAAGCACGCCGTGCTGTTCCTCGCCTTCGACCCCGGCAACAACTCGATCCTCGACGTCGCCGGCCAGTTGCTCAAGGACAAGCCCGATCTGTTCGTGCGCGGCGCGCTGACCAGCCCGGTGCGCGCGACGAACTTCTCCGCCGCGCTGCATTCCGGCGGTCATTCGGAACGTCCGGCGGAGGCGGGCGCGGACGACTCGGCGCCCCAGGTGACGGTGGTCGGCGAGGCCGGCAAGCCGAAGCAGCCGGGCGCCACGGGCAGCATCGATTTTCGTGCGGTGCCGGCCGGCGCGGTGCAGGACGCGTTCGGCAAGTGGGAGCGGGAGCTCGGCAAATACGGCTTCGCCATCATCCACAGCAAGATCGTGGTGATCGATCCGTTCAGCGACGACTGCGTCGTCGTCACCGGCTCGCACAATCTCGGCTTCCGCGCCTCGCACAACAACGACGAGAACATGCTGATCATCCGCGGCCACCGCGGTCTCGCCGAGGCCTATGCCTGCCACGTCCTCGACCTCTACGACCACTACGCCTGGCGCTTCCTGTTGCAGCAGCACCCCGACATCTTCGGCAAGCCGCTGCAGGGCGATGACAGCTGGCAGGACCGGTACATCAAGGGCGCCGAGGAGAAGTCACCGGAGCTGCGGTTCTGGCTGTCGGCGGCGGGTGGGAGTGGGGCTCCGGCCGCGGGGACGGTGCCGGCGAAGAAGCCGGCTGCAAAGACGAACCCTTCGACGACGTCCGACAAGCCCGTCAAGAAGACCGCGAAGAAGGCTGCCGCTGCAGCGAAGACCGTGGCAGGCGGCAAAAAGACGACGAAGAAAAAAGCCGCAAAGACGGCGACGAAGAAGGTCGCTGGAAAGAAGGCCAAAGCGAAGGCGAGCAAGAAGGCGGCCAAGAAGAAGACGGCAAAGAGCGCTAAGCGAGCAACGAAGAGCGGGGCGAGGAAGGGGCGCTGATGGCACTCGGCCTGCGCTGCGAGGTGCCGACCATCTCGATCCTTGCGACCGGCTCCTTGGCTTCGATGCTGCCGTCGGCCTTCTCGTAAGCTGTTCCCACTTCGGCGTCGGGTGAAAGGTTGCTTCCGACGCCGATTAGTCTTCTGCACATGGGCCGATGCAGCGAAAACCGGCAGGAAACTTTCGCGGACACGGCTTGCGGTCTGCGCTGACCCCAACGCAAGCCTGTCATTTCGTGCTCGACCGGACGAATTTCGGTTTCTCAAAAATTCTTCTTTCGCTTTTGCAGAATTTGTGTTTTACTCGCCCCGTCCCGCCCCAACGAGGGGACGCTTCGCGGTCGTCACGGACGTCGGGTGTGGGATGCGATGGGCGTTGGAGATCGCAGCATGGCTTGGCCGTGCCGACGAACGATCCCCGGCGCACGGTGAAATCGCGTGGTCCTGGCCTCCCGGTGCTGAGGCCAAGCGCGTGGGCGTTGCGGTCAAGCGCTGCCTGCGGGTGATGGGGGCAAGACAGCCGGTCCCCAGGGAGATCGCGTATAAATCGTAAAGCCATCGCGCGGGGAGGGCCGGGTGTTACGGCCAGACCTGTGGTGACTGCCGCCTGCTTTCTTTTCTGCAGGCGGGCCACGGGCGCGGCCAGCGCCCGGCCTTCCCTGCGCCCTCAGTTAGGTAGAGGGCGGTGAGAATGGCACATCACTCGGGCGCGGGGCGCTGCGAGATCGCGATGACATGGGATGATGACATGGGATGATGGATTTTGGAGAGATCGATGGCGGGCGATGGCGCACGGGGACCAGGCGCCCTTTGCCTGATGAAAGGCGAGGGCGGCCGTGTCCGGTCGTTTGAGGCGTGCGAGCGCGGCGCGCTCCCCTCCCCCTTGCGGCAGGGCGATCGCATATGGTTTTCCTGGGTGGACCTTTTCATGGCCTCATGGTTCGAGACGCGTCGCAAGAGCGACGCTCCTCACCATGAGGATCAACAGCTTTGCGGCGGAGAAGGCCCTCATCCTGAGGAGCCCGCCGAAGGCGGGCGTCTCGAAGGATGGTCGCGGAAAGACTGCGCGCCCTGCCTCTTTCACCAAATGCGATCGCCCTCCCCGCAAGGGGGAGGGGAGCGCAGCGGGCGCGTGGCGAGAGCTTGGCTCCATCGCCGATTGCCAGGCGCGAGGCGCTCGTTCCGTCGGAGGCGCCCGCTCCATGAACAACCACCCCCACAAACAAAAACCCCGCCATTTGCGGCGGGGCCCAGTCTGGGAGGAGCAAGCCGTGAGGCCTGCCGGAGGACCCAGTGAAAGATCAGGCGGGGATGCGCTCGTCCATGTCGTGCGGCTCGCGCAGCACGTAGCCGCGGCCCCAGACGGTCTCGATGAAGTTGCGGCCCTCGGAGGCGTTGGCCAGCTTCTTGCGCAGCTTGCAGATGAAGACGTCGATGATCTTCAGCTCGGGCTCGTCCATGCCGCCGTAGAGATGGTTGAGGAACATCTCCTTGGTGAGGGTGGTGCCCTTGCGGAGCGAAAGCAGCTCCAGCATCTGGTATTCCTTGCCGGTCAGGTGCACGCGCTGGCCGCCGACTTCGACCGTCTTGGTGTCGAGGTTGACGACGAGGTCGCCGGTCTGGATGACCGACTGGGCGTGGCCCTTGGAACGGCGGACGATCGCGTGGATGCGGGCGATCAGCTCGTCCTTGTGGAACGGCTTGGTCATGTAGTCGTCGGCGCCGAAGCCGAGACCCTTGACCTTGTCCTCGATGCCGGCGAGGCCGGACAGGATGAGGATCGGCGTCTTGATCTTCGACACGCGCAGCTGCTTGAGCACGTCGTAACCGGACATGTCGGGCAGATTGAGGTCGAGAAGGATGATGTCGTAGTCGTACAACTTGCCGAGGTCGACGCCTTCCTCGCCCAGGTCAGTCGTGTAGACATTGAAGCTTTCGGACTTCAACATCAGTTCGATCGACTGCGCGACGGCGCTGTCATCCTCAATCAGCAAAACGCGCATGCCAGTTCCCCATAGTCGCCGCTCCGGGCGTCAGGTCGGCCGCCATCTGCGGCACTCAAAACGCCTTTGAACAACTGATTCGGATCCTGACGAGAGATGGTTAACAAATCCTGATTCCCCTCCGCAAGCTCTATCCGTGCAATTTTTATCGAATCGCCGTAAGGTGTTGCGATGAAGCAGTTTTTCTTAGCCGCTCTCGTTCAAGCTCCATGTTAAGAGATGGACCTAACCGACTCTCGGATCTCACCGCTTTTTGAGGGCGGCAAAGCGAAGCACGTCAGTCACTCCAGACCATGACGTAATGATTAATGATGCGAGTAAACACAGAGTTAAACCGACGACGCGAATCTGCCCCTACTTAAGGTTTTCGCAATGAAGGCTCTGGTGCAATGCCCTCTCTCTCGCAATAAAGGCGCTTTGGCAATGAAGGCTCTTCCGCAATGAAGGCTCTGGCCGAGCAGATCAGCGACATCGACGCCGTGAACACCTATGGGCGTGTCGTCGGCGTGAAGGGACTCATGGTGGAGATCGCCGGGCCGATTCATGCGATGTCGGTCGGCGCGCGCATCGTGATCGAGACCGGCAACAATTACATCCCTGCCGAAGTGATCGGGTTCTCCGGCAAGAACGCTGTGGTGATGCCGTTCGCCGGGCTGGAGGGCGTGCGCCGCGGCTGCCGTGCCGTGATCGCCAATGCCGCCAATCAGGTGCGGCCGTCGCCGGCCTGGCTCGGCCGCGTCATCAATGCGATGGGCGAGCCGATCGACGGCAAGGGGCCGCTGCCGCAGGGCGCCTCGCCGGTTCCCTATCGGAACAATCCGCCACCGGCGCATTCGCGACGGCGTGTCGGTGCGCCGCTCGATCTCGGCGTTCGCGCACTCAACACCTTTCTCACCTGTTGCCGCGGCCAGCGGCTCGGCATCTTCGCCGGCTCCGGCGTCGGCAAATCGGTGCTGCTGTCGATGCTGGCGCGCAACGTCGATGCGGCGGTGTCGGTGATCGGACTGATCGGCGAGCGCGGCCGTGAGGTGCAGGAGTTCCTGCAGGACGATCTCGGCGATGAGGGCCTCGCGCGCTCCGTCGTGGTGGTCGCGACCTCCGACGAGCCGGCGCTGATGCGACGGCAGGCGGCGTATCTGACGCTCGCGATCTCCGAATATTTCCGCGACGAGGGCAAGGATGTTCTTTGTCTGATGGACTCGGTCACGCGCTTTGCGATGGCGCAGCGCGAGATCGGGCTGTCGGCCGGCGAACCGCCGACCGCGAAGGGCTACACGCCGACCGTGTTCACCGAGCTGCCGAAACTGCTCGAGCGGGCGGGGCCAGGGAGCGGCGAGGGCACCATCACCGGGATCTTCACGGTGCTGGTCGATGGCGACGATCACAACGAGCCGGTGGCGGATGCGGTGCGCGGCATTCTCGACGGCCACGTCGTGATGCAGCGTTCGATCGCCGAACGCGGCCGCTATCCGGCGATCAACGTCCTGAAATCGGTGTCGCGGACGATGCCGAAATCGGCCGACCCCGTATTCTTGCCGACGATCATGCGGGCGCGCCAGGTGATGGCGACCTATGCCGACATGGAGGAGCTGATCCGGCTCGGCGCCTATCGCGCCGGTTCCAGCCCGGAGGTCGACGAGGCGATCCGGCTGCACGAGCCGCTGGAGGCGTTCCTGCGCCAGCGCAAGGACGAGGTCTCGACGCTGCAGAGCGGGTATCGGGAGCTGGAACAGATCCTGGGGCGCTTGGAAACGGAAAGCTAACTTTGTCGGGTAATCATCCCCTCCATGTAACGAGCCTAGTCGGCGAGCCCAGCACGGGCGGCCGGCCCTGTCCCGCGCCGTATACGGGACTTCTGGGGAGTATGAGTCGATGAAGTCGCGCGAAACGCTGATCCGTCTGAAGAAATTTCAGGTGGATGAGAAACGCCGCCGGGTGACGCAGATCGAGGGCATGATCGCTGACTTCCAGCGCATGTCGGCCGAGCTCGAGCGGGAGATCCAGACCGAGCAGGAGCGGGCCGGCATCAACGACCCGACCCATTTTGCCTATCCGACCTACGCCAAGGCCGCGATCCAGCGCCGGGAAAACCTGACGCGCTCGGCCGACGAGCTGCGCACCCAGCTCGAGGACGCCAAGGCCGCGTTGTCCGAGGCGTTCGAGGAGATGAAGAAGGTCGAGCTGCTCGACGAGCGTGACCAGGCCCGCGAGAAGGCCGAGGAGAGCGCCCGCGAGCAGGCGGACATGGACTCGATCGGCCTGATGCGCGCCCGGCTCGGCGTCATCGCCTGAGCCTGTCGCCGTCACGGCTTGAGCTTTCGAAAACCCGGGCCGCGAGGTCCGGGTTTTTCGTCGCGCCCGCCCCGGTGGAGAGTTGCCCAGGACTTGTGCTACGGGAGGACGTAGGCTCGAACGAGGGAGTGGGGCGATTTTCGGGGACGCTGAATGCTGACGCCGGCAGAGCTGGTCTGGTTGCTTGCCGCTGTTGCCAAAGGGGACGAGGCCGCCTTCGAGCGCCTCTACGCGGCGACGCGCGCGAAACTCTATGGCGTCGTGCTCCGTATCTTGCACCGACAGGACCTCGCCGAGGAGGTCGTCCAGGAGACCTATGTGAAGGTCTGGAACAACGCCGCGCAGTTCAACCCGGCCGTGTCTTCCCCGATCACCTGGATGGCCGCCATCGCCCGCAACCGCGCCATCGATCTGGTGCGCAAGCGCGGCGAGCTGTCGTTGGAGGATGAGCCCTCCGCGCTCGAGGTGGCTGCCGAGACGCCGGACCCGCTGGCGCGCCGCGAGATGTCGGAGGAGCTCAAGCGTCTTTTGGAATGCGTCGGCCAGCTCGAGCCCGACCGCCAGAAGCTCGTGCTGCTTGCCTACTACAACGGCTGGAGCCGCGAGCAATTGGCGACCAAGTTCGAGGCGCCGGTGAACACGGTGAAGACCTGGCTGCGGCGGAGCATGATGGACATCCGCCAATGTCTCGGTCTCGGATGAGGTGCTGTTCGAGCCGGCGAGAGATCTTGTAGGTGACGTGATCTGGACCTGTGATGGCGTATAGCGAAGACCATATCGCGCTGGCGGCGGAATATGCGCTCGGGACGCTCGACGCCGCCGAACGGGCGCAGGTCGAGACCATGATGGCGGTCGACACCGATTTTGTCGCGCTGGTCCAGGCGTGGGAATTCCGTCTCGGTCCGCTCAACCAGATGGTCGGGCTGGTCGAGCCGCGCCCCGAGCTGTGGGAGCGCATCAAGGCCGAGATCGCGCAGTTGCGCGCGAACGCCGCGGCCGAGCCTGCGGCGGTTGCCGAGGTTCCGGTCGTCGTCGCTCCGCCGGAGCCGGAAACTGCCGAGGCTCCAGCGCTCGTCGCCGAAGCTCCGCCGGCCGATGTACCCAAGCTCGAGGCGCCAACCGTCGAAGCCGCGAAGATCGGCGCTCCCGCGATTCAGGTCGCTCCGCGAGACATCGGTGTCGAAGCCCCGGCCATCGCAGCCCAGCGAAATGCGCCTGCGACGGACGAGGTTGCGAACGACGACGCGAACATCGTTCGCCTCTCGTCCAAGGTCCGGCAGTTGCGCGCGGTCGCCAACATCATGACCGCGATCGCCGCCGTGCTGCTCGCGCTGGTGGGTGTCCAGGTTTACCGCCCCGACCTGCTGCCGCGGCCATTGCAGCCGAAGCCGCGGATCCAGACCGTCGAGGTCAAGGTGCCGGCCGTGCAGCCCTCGGCCCAGTTCGTTGCCCTCCTGCAAAAGGACGCGGCGTCGCCGGCGTTCATTTTGACCGTAGATGCCGCCAGCAAGAGCTACACCGTGCGCCGGGTCGGCGCCGCGCCGGAGCCGGGCAAGAGCTTCGAGTTGTGGCTCGTGTCCGACAAGCTGCAGAAGCCGCGCTCGCTCGGCGTGATCGGCGGCAGCGACTTCACCAGCCGTCCCGTTCTCTCGTCCTACGACGCGGACACAGTGAGTCGCGCGACCTACGCGGTCACGGTCGAGCCGGAGGGCGGGTCGCCGACCGGGCAGGCGACCGGGCCGATCGTGTTTACCGGCAAGCTGATCGAGACCGTGCCGCCGGCGCGTTGAGGCAAGCGGCCAAAAAGAAAACGCCCGTGGGGAGCGGGCGTTTTCAGTAGTCGACTTGGGGTTGGGTCTACTACATATCCACGCGGCCAGTTGGGGGGCTGTGAGAACCGCGTGAATTCCGGGAATTCCTGTCAGCGAACCAGCGACGTCTCCGAGCTCGTCACCGCAATCGGCTTGCCGGCCTTGATGACCTTTGCCGTCTGCGTGTAGTTCGGCTCCGCGTTGAGACGGGCCGAGATGCCGAGGCCGGCCACCGCGATGCCAGCCACGAGCGCAACCACCACGATCTTGAGGTGGGTCGTCCGATCCGCGCTGTAAATCGAGTGGTTCATGGAAGCCTCCTGCCGTCTTCCGTCCTTCGCTGATTCGTGTGAACCGGGAGCGTTCCGGTTCATCGTCTCGCGTCAACTAACGTAGGAAACCTCAATTCTGTTTCATAGGCCGCATCACAAGTGTGTGATAATGCGTGATGTCTCGCGATCGAAAATCGCTGAAATGTCACTTTTTATAGCTATATCAATAATTTAAATTGTTGTGCGGTGTACGGATGAAACTTCGGCCACCTAACGCAAAATTAAGAAAACGTTTGCCTGTGGCGGTAAAGCAAGGGGTGGTCCTGCCGGTAAAAACGGCACAAGCCGGCGCCTAGCGCCGGCTCCCCGGATGAAACGCGCTCGGGAATCCTCGGTTCCGTCACACGCTGCCCACCGTCTTCAGCCGCGCCCGCGGATGAATCTCCGCCTGCGACAGCACCGTGGTTTGGGCGCGGAAGCGCTCGACCAGCGAGCGGACGAAGGGCCGGATCGCCGCCGACGTCACCAGCACCGGCGACTCTCCTTCGCGTGCGGCGCGCTCGAAGGCGTCGCGCGTGGCGGTCATGAACTCCGACAGTTTCGACGGCTGCATCGCGAGGCTGCGCTCCTCGCCCTGGCCGATCAGCGATTCCGCGAACGCCTGCTCCCATTTCGCCGACAGCGCGATCAGCGGCAGGTAGCCCATCGGCGAGGTGTTCTGCGCGCAGATCTGGCGTGCCAAGCGGGCGCGGACATGCTCGACGATCGTGGCCGGGTTGCGCGAGAAGGCGAGCGCGTCGGCGATGCCTTCGAGGATGGTCGAGAGATCACGGATCGAGATCCGCTCCGACAGCAGCAGTTGCAGCACGCGCTGGATGCCGGAGATCGTGATCTGCGTCGGCACGATGTCCTTGACCAGCTCGCTCTGCTCCTTCGGCAGCTCCTTCAGGAGCTTCTGCACCTCGCCGTAGGACAAGAGATCGCTCATATTGGCCTTGAGCAGCTCGGTCAGGTGCGTCGACAGCACGGTCGCCGCGTCCACCACCGTGTAGCCCTTGAGCGTCGCCTCTTCCTTCAGGCCGGCGTCGACCCAGGTGGCGGGCAGGCCGAAGGTCGGCTCGGTGGTGTGGATGCCGGGCACCGCGACCTGGTTGCCGCCGGGGTCCATGACCATGAACTGGCTCGGCCAGATCTTGCCGGAGCCGGCGTCGACCTCCTTGATCTTGATGATGTAGGTGTTGGCCTCGAGCTGGACGTTGTCGAGGATGCGCACCGACGGCATCACGAAGCCCATTTCGATTGCCAGCGAGCGGCGCAGCGCCTTGATCTGGTCGGTGAGGCGGTCGGTGCCGTCGGGCGCGTTGACCAGCGGCAGCAGCGCATAGCCGAGCTCGATCTTGAGGTCGTCGATCTTGAGCGCGGCGGAGATCGGCTCTTCGGCGGCCGCGGCTGCTGCGGCGGCGGCGGCAGGGGCCGCAGCTTCTGCGGCGGCTTCCTCCGCCTTGGCCACCTGCTTCTGCTTGCGCGCCTTGAACGCGAGCGCGGCGGCGCCGCCGCCGAGCGCCAGGAACGGAATGGTCGGGATGCCCGGCAGCGCCGCCAGCACCAGCATGACCGCGGCGGACATGCCGAGCGCCTGCGGATAGCCGGAGAACTGCTTGATCAGCGCCTTGTCGGCGGCGCCGCTGACGCCGGCCTTGGAGACCAGCAGGCCTGCGGCGGTCGAGACGATCAGCGCCGGCACCTGGGTGACGAGGCCGTCGCCGACGGTCAGCGTGGTGTAGGTGCGGGCGGCCTCGGCAAAACCCAGGCCCTGCTGGGCGACGCCGATGATGATGCCGCCGATGATGTTGATGAAGACGACGAGCAGGCCGGCGACCGCGTCGCCGCGGACGAACTTCGACGCACCGTCCATGGCGCCGAAGAAGCCGCTTTCGTCCTCCAGCTCCTTGCGCCTGACCTTGGCGACCTTCTCGTCGATCAGGCCGGCGGAGAGGTCGGCGTCGATCGCCATCTGCTTGCCGGGCATCGAGTCGAGGTGGAAGCGCGCCGCGACTTCGGCGATGCGGCCCGAACCCTTGGTGATGACGACGAAGTTCACCGTCACCAGGATCGCGAACACGATGATGCCGATGACGAAATTGCCGCCCATCACGAAGTTGCCGAACGCCTCGATGACGTGGCCGGCGGCATCGGTGCCCTCGTGGCCGCGCGACAGGATCAGCCGGGTCGAGGCCAGGTTGAGCGACAGCCGCAGCATCGTCGAGATCAGCAGGATGGTCGGGAAGGACGAGAATTCCAGCGGCGCCTGGATGAACAGGGCGGTCATCAGGATCAGGATCGACAGGGTGATCGAGATCGCCAGGAAAAGATCGAGCACCAGCGAGGGCAGCGGCAGGATCAGCACCACCAGGATGGTGAGGATGCCGAGCGCCAGCGCGATGTCGCCGCGCAGGACTGCTGTCTTGAGGTCAGCGAATGAGAACCCGCCGGCCGGAGACCCCGCGCCTTGACCCGCCGTGACGTCGACCATGGCTTTCGCCCCTTCCCGCGGGCCGCGTCTGCCGGCCCCAAACGACTGCGCGGCGGCCGATGGGCCGCCGTTCCGAACCTGAGGTACCGCGCCGGCGTCCACGGAAGCTCTCCTCCGTCAACTGCACCCGCCCACGACACGCACGTTCCACCCGGCAATTTTTGCCCGGTGTATGGTTAGCGTTCGGTTAATGGCGGTTAACAAAAGGTTGCGGGCAGGGGCAGCGAACCGGGCGGGCGAAAGCTGGACGACATCGGCCGGCCTCCTTGATCGGCATGGCTGTTGATCGGACTGGTCGGCGAGCGCCCGCGGTCTCGCGGCGCATCGCGCCCGAGCTGTGCGTCAGGTCCGCCCTCGAAACAGATGGAGGGCGCAGGGAAGGCCGGGCGCTGGCCGCGCCCGTGGCCCGCCTGCAGAAAAAAAGCAGGCGGCAGTCACCACAGGTCTGGCCGAATCACCCGGCCTTCCCTGCGCGACGGTTGGAACGGCTTATACGTGGTCTCCCTGGTGCGCCGGGCTTGTTGGCCACCATCCCCACGCGAAGCAAAGCTTCGTCGTAAGTTGATACCAGCGTCGGGGTATCAGGACCGCACGATTTCGCCGTGCGCAACCAACCGTTCGTCCGCGCGGCACGAGGCCACGCTGCGATTCGCTGCGCCCATCGCATCCCACCTCCCACGTCTCGTGACGGTCGCGACACGCCCCTCCGGCGGAAGCAGGACGGGGAGAGATATACATGATTTCGGAAAAAATGAAAGAGGAATATTTCGTCAAATCGAAATTCAGGTTTTCGGGTTCACCCGGTAGAGCTCCGCGCTCGCGCGTGGGACGGCTGCGCGCGTCGCGCAAAGCAATGTGGCCGTATCGTGCGGGTGGCACGGCGGGCGGCATCAAACTTTTCTGATCGCTGCGATCAGCGTTTGCGATTGGCGGTGAGGCACGTCGCTCTTTAGAAGTCTTCTAAATTAAATTCAGGAGAACCGAAGATGCATCCAACGAAGCTCCGCCGTCGTCTGCGGCTTACAGTGACAGCCGCTGGCCTCGTCGGGCTTGCATCGCTCATCGGGGTCGCTGCGCCCAAGGCGGAGACGCCGACACCTCCCCCAGCGCCGGCCTACCTCCCGACCATCAGCGACCTGATGATCGCGACCATCCAGCCGCGCCACCTCAGGCTTTGGATCGCCGGCCATAGCGGCAATTGGGCGTTCAGTGCCTATGAGCTCGGCAATCTCAAGGGCGCGTTCAATCGCGTCGGCCGGGCGCAGCCGCTGGTCGAGGGCAATTCGTTCGCCGACATGACGACGGCCGTGACGCAGCAGCCTTTCGACGAACTGGCGCAGGCCATCAAGCAGAAGGACATCGGCCGTTTCGAGCGCTCCTATGCCGACCTTACGGCGGCCTGCAATTCGTGCCACCAGGCGCTCAATCGCGCCGCCGTGGTCATCAAGGTGCCGCAGACCGCCAGCGTTGCCGACCAGGATTTCACGCCCGGCTCGGAGTGATCGCGGGCGGACAGTGAGACAGGATCAGAGTCGTCCGTTGTTGCTGCCGGCCGGGGGCCAAGGGACGCGCGTGCGGATCAGCGAAGCGTGATCCCCCTCTCGGTTTGTCGCCTGGGTTGAGGCTGACCGGAAGAGATTTCCGGCCGGTCTTTGTCGGCAGGTGGCAACTCCGCGGCGATGCGCTTTCCGGCGTCGCAGATCGGCGCAGCGCTCACATCCTCTCGCTCATAGTTTCAAAACGATCTTGCCGAAGTGCGAGGCGGTTTGGAGATGGGCGAACGCTTCGGGAGCGTCATCAAAGTCGTAGATCCGATCGACGATCGGGTGGATCGCGTGTTCGGACAGGAAGCGATTCATCGCCGTGAAATGTTCGACCGAGCCGACGGTGACGCCGATGATGTCGGCGTTCTCCCACTGCAGGCGGGCGAGATCGGGCTTGGGGCCGAACCCCGTCAAGACACCGATCTGGACGATCTTGCCACCTGACGCGACCGACCGCAGCGAGCGGTCGTAGGTGCCGGGGCCGCCGAGTTCGAGGACATGACTGGCGCCTTCGCCATCCGTCGCTGTCATCACCGCGACATCCCAATCGGGCGTGTCGCGGTAGTTGATGAGGATCGAGGCGCCGAGCGCCCTGGCGCGGGCGAGCTTCTCGTCCGAGGACGAGATGACGATCGCGCGGGCGCCCAGCGCGGTGGCGAACTGAAGGCCGAACAGGGCGACGCCGCCGGTTCCCTGGACCAGCAAGGTGGCGCCCTCGCCCATCCCGCCTCGGGTGACGAGGCCGTGCCAGGCCGTCACGGCGGCACAGGGCAGGGCCGCGGCTTCGATCGACGTCAGGTGCGCCGGCACCGCGACCAGCGCCGTTGCCGGCAGCACCACGTACTCCGCCAGCATGCCATCCATCGTGCTGCCGCCCAGCGACGACGGAACGTAGCTCGCCTTGAACGGCCCGGAGATCCAATCGCGAAAGAACGATGCGGCCACGCGGTCGCCCGGGCGCCATCGATCGACATCGGAGCCTACGGCATCGACGACGCCTGCGCCGTCGGACAGCGGAACGCGGCCGTCGAAGCCGCCTTCACCTGCTCGGTCCAGGATCAGGAGGTCGCGGTAGTTGAGACTTGCCGCCTCGACCCGGATGCGGACCTCGCCGCTGGCGGGTTCGGGCTTGATGATTTCGGTGCGCACCAGGCGACCCGCGCCCGCATGGCCCTTCAAATGATAGGCTTTCATCGTTGCTCCCTTCACAAGTGGACTCCACTTGCATGAGCACGATCTGTAAGGTCTGACAGCACTGTCAGGGTCAAGAGGGTTTCAGATGAAGATCGGCGAACTCTCCCGGAGGACGGGAGTGAGCATCCGGATGCTGCGATACTACGAGGACGAGGGCTTGCTTGCGCCGCAACGGACCGCGTCCGGCTATCGCGACTACGGGCCGGCGGACGAGGAAGCCGTGCGCCGGATCAAACTGCTCGGCGCCGCCGGGTTGACCCTCGAGACGATCAAGCAGTTGCTCCCGTGCGTGCGCAACACCCGTCCGGACTTCCGGCCTTGCGACAATCTGCGACGCGTGCTGGCGCAGCAGGTCGGCCTCATCGATCAACGCATCGCGGCGCTCAGCCAGAGTCGGACGGTCCTCGCAGGCTTTCTATCGAGCGTGAACTGATCGCCATTCACCCGCCTGCCCAGGAGAGCCCGTATGAAGCTCTATTCGTTCTGGCGGTCGCTCGCGAGCTTTCGCGTCCGCATCGCGCTCAACCTGAAGGGCGTCGCCTACGAGCAGGTGGCGGTCGATATCGACCGGCAGCAGCATCGTGGCGGCGGCTATGCCGCGCTCAACCCGCAGATGGCGCTGCCGGCGCTGGTGCTCGATGACGGCACGGTGCTGACGCAGTCGCTGGCGATCCTCGATTATCTCGACGAGGCCTGTCCTGGCGCTGCGCTGCTGCCTGGCGACGCCAAGGGGCGCGCGCGGGTGCGGGCGCTGGCGGCGATGATCGCCTGCGATGCGCATCCGCTGACGACGCCGCGGGTGCAGCGCTATCTCACCGAGGTGCTGCACGTGGACGACGCGGCGCGCGCGGCCTGGCTCAGGCACTGGGCCGCGGAGATGCTGGCCGCAGTCGAGGCCCAGCTCGCCGGCCATGCCGCGACCGGCCGGTTCTGCCATGGCGATGCGCCGACGATGGCCGACATCTGCCTCGCCGGCCACGCCGTCTTCGCGCGTAATCAAGGCCTCGACCTCGGCGCGACGCCGACGGTGCAGCGCGTGTTCGAGGCGGCGATGGCGCTGCCGGCCTTCGCCTCCGCCCATCCGCTGGCGCAGCCGGACACGCCGGCAGCGCTGCGCGGCAAGCCGGCGGCGTCGTAGCCTCCTCTCTTTGTTGAGCATGATCCTTTCGGAAAACCGGTTTCCACTTTTCCGGATCATGCTCTACGCCACCACCAGCAGCGCTATCGCGCCGGCTGGCTGCCGTCCCGTTTCATCCAGTCGCGGAACTGCTCGAACAGGACCCTGGTCTCGTCCTCGCTCATCCGCCGGCCGCCGGTCGGCGCCCGCGTGCTCATCCACGCGTCGAACTGCTGCTTGACGGCGGCGCCGTCGGCCTGCGGCGGGCGCGTGCTGGCCAGAAGCTCCTCCGCGGCGCGGAAGCGGGTCCAGCCGGGCAGTGAGGAGGCGAGGTTGATCTCATTCCATTTCGGGTGGAACGGCGGCTGCTTGAACTGGTCGAACCGCTTGAACAGATAATCGACGAAGCGCGCGACGCGGCGGTAGCGTTCGGTCTCCGGCGGCCAGTTGTAGACCGCCAGGACTTGCGGCACGCCGATCGTCTCGACGCTCTCGCCGGGCTTGAGCAGATTGGGATAGTCCTGCGAGGTCAGCTTGGTCGGCACGTAGTAGTCCTGCAGGCTGCGCGCGAACGGAATCGGCAGGAAGTGGAAGCCCGGCTCGGGCTTGAACTTGGCGAACAGATCGGTCGGCTTGCCGGTGACGTGGACGACGCCGGCGATCTCGCCGCTGCGCATCTTCTCCAGCGCCAGCGAATTGTTGATGAACACCTTCTCCGCGCCGATCTTGAGCCGGTCGAACACGATGCCGCCGGTGAGGTTGGCGGCGCTGCCCACGGTGTTGAAGGAGACCTTCTTGCCGGCGAGATCCTCCAGCGTCCTGATCTCCGGGCGGACATAGACATGCATCTCGTTGATGTAGAACGAGCAGATGTAGCGGATCCGGCTCTTGATGTTGGCGAGCGTGCCGTTGCGGACGAACTCGTCGAGCACGTCGGCCGAGGTGATCGTGACGTCGACGCCGCGCAGATAGAGCAGGTCCTCGATGTTCCCCAGCGCGCCGTAGGTCACCATCGGCAGCACGCGCAGGTTCGGCCGGTCGTCGAGCACCTTGGCCATCTCGGCGGCGAAGCGGATGTTGGTGCCTTCGAGCAGGCCGCCGGCGATGCCGACCGTCCATTCGTTGGACTCCTGCAGCTTGCCGCCTTCGCCGGCCGCGACGGCCGTCGCCGCCGCCGGCCTTCCGGTCCGCGCCGTCTGTGCCATGGCTGGCAGCAAAGGTGCCGCCAGACTCAATCCCGCCGCAACGACGCAACTCAACACCGCGACCCGCATGCCCCAAATTCCTCCGTTGCCGGCCACACGGCGATCGTGAGGCACGGCCGATTTTCGCGCATTATCTCCTTGGTTGACGAATGAGGTCTACTACTCGCCGGTTGGTCGCAGCCGGGTCTGCTGCGAGGCGCATCATCGCCACCAAAAAGCCATAGGCTTGATTGCGCCTCGGTCTGGACGGAGAAACGCCGCGGTATCAGTCCGCGAGTCGTCGCCTGATCGCACCCGGCCGAAATGGCACAGTGGAAACCGGTGCAGCTTGCGGTTGTGGGGCCGTTTGTCGCTGGACGTTCGTGCGGCGGAGCTTCCCGGCCTGCTGCGAGATGCCGACCTCGGCGATGCCGGCGCGATCAGGCGCCGGTCTTGCCGGCCTTGGCGCAATAGTCCCGCCAGAACTGCCGGTAGCCGGCCTCGACGCAGCGCGTGTAGTTGGCGACGTCGCCGGCCGGCGAGCGCGCGACCAGGCCGGGCAGCTCGGGCCGCAGCTTTGCCAGCAGCTCGGGCTGCGCGGCAAAGCGCTTGGCGATCCGGATGTAGCCGTCGTCATCGCCGGCGACCCAGTCGGCGAGGCCGGCCGCGGTCAGGATGCCGCCCGCGGCGCGCGATGCCGCGCCGGCGCCGAGCTTGGCGACGACCGGCACGCCCATGTAGAGCGATTCGAACGTCGAGATGCCGCCGTTCTGCGGGAACGGATCGAGCGAGATGTCGATGCGCTCGTAGGATTTGAGATGCTCGATCCGCTCGCTGGCGCCGAGGCAGAGGATGCGCGCCTCGGGCACGCCCTGGGCGACGAAGCGGGCGAGCAGCCCGTCGCGCACCGCGGGATCGTTCAGCGCGAGATGCTTGATGACGAGCTTCGCGTCCGGGATCTCGGCGAGCAGCCGTGCCCACAGCGCGATCGCCGCGTCGGAGATCTTGTCGATGCGGTTGTAGACGCCGAAGGTGACGTGGCCGTTCGTCAGCATCGGCAGCGGCGATGGCGGAACGTCGCGCACCGGATCGATCGTGATCACCGAGGGCAGGTCGTGGACGTGCTCGGCGAACAGCGGCCGGACGCTCTCGGGCACCGTGACCGGATCGGCGAAGAAGTAGTCCATCGTGGCAAGGCCGGTGCCGGTGCCGCTGCCCCAGGCCGTGACCTGGATCGGCGCCGGCTTGCGCGCGAACACCGGCATGCGCGTGCCCGTGGTGTAGCCGGAGAGATCGACCAGGATGTCGACGCCGTCGGCCTGGATGCGGTCGGCCAGCTCGTCGTCGGAGAGGCTGGAGGCCTCGACCCAGACGTCGGCAATCGACTGGAACGTCGCGGTGTAGGAATCGTGCCGCGGCGAGGTCGAGTAGCAGTTGACCTGGACCTGCGTCTTGTCGTGGCCGCGCAGCACGGGCAGGAAGGCGAAGGCCGCCGAATGCATGCGGAAATCGGCCGAGACGTAGCCGACGACGATGCGCCTGTCGGGATCGAGCGAGCGCGGCGCAAGCTTGCGGCGGGGGAATTTCGAGCCGACCGCCATCCACCAATATTGCCGCGCCGCCTGCTGGACGGCGAAATCGGCGCCGGGCAGGAAGTCGAGATAGAAGATCTTCTTGGTGATCGCCTCGTCATAGTCGGGCTGCACCGCGAGCGCCTGGTCGAATTGCGCGATGGCGCCGGTGACGTCGCCGAGCCGGCCGCGGCAGGCGCCGAGCAGGGTGAGCGCGACCTGCGCCTTCGGATTGGTGTCGAGCACGCGCTTGCAGGCGGCCATCGCCTGCGCGACGTTGCCGTTGAGGATGCAGATCTGCGCCTTGCCCTGCCATCCGATCTGCAGATGAGGATCGAGCGTCACGGCGGCATCGAAATCGGCCTCGGCTTCCGCCGTGCGGCCGGAGATCATGTAGAGCCGGCCGCGATGCGCCCGCAGCTCGGCATGGGCCGGGCGTGCGGCCAGCGCCGCATTCAAGGTCGCTTCCGCCAGCTCGTAATGGTGCAACTCGAGATGCGCGAGACCCTTGTTGACCGTGGCCTCGAAATGGTTCGGATTGAACGCCAGCGCGCGCTCGGCGCTGGCGGCGGCGGCGTCCCAGCGCCGCAGCATCAGCTCGGCGACGCTGCGATTGCACCAGGCGTCGACGTCGTCGGGCTTGAGCTCGAGGGCGCGTGTCGCGGCGGCGAGCGAGGCCTCGCCCTGTCCGAGCCGCAGCAGCGCGATGGCGTGGTTGCGCAGGGTGATCGGCGCGTTCGGCCGCAGCGCCAGTGATCGCTCCAGCGCGGCGCGCGCCTCCGCGTAGCGCTCGCAATTGATCAGCGCCCAGCCGAGATTGGACTGCGCGTCGGCGGAATTCGGCTCCATCGCCACGGCCTGGGTCAGGAAGGCGGTGGCCTCGGCGAAGCGCGCCGACGACACCAGCGACACGCCGAGCAGATGCATGGCATCGAAGCAGCCGGGGACCTCCTGCAGCAGCTGCGCGCACAGCGCCTGCGTCTCCGCCTGGCGCCCGGCCTGGAACGCCTTGTACGCCGCCGCCAACTGCGTCTCGACGAGCTTCTTCTGCTTCTTTTCCTGCCGCGCCTTCTGGAAGGCGCGCGAACCGACGGTGCTCAAGGACTTGGGTCTCCGGACAGACAGGACGGCAGGGCGTCGGATGCAGCGACGCGCTGCGGCCGGCAACCGGGCCGCCGCCATGCCCGGCGGCAGCAAAGCCCAGGATGTCCTGTGGTCGTCCGGTCGCCGGCCACGCGCGGGCGCGACGCGGCAAAGCTTGCCCGCGCCATGGTTAGCAAATGGTTAACGGGGTGGCGGGGAGGAGCCTTTGCGCCCGCGAATGCCCGGAGAACGACGGTGGCAGGTCGCGCAGGGCGGATCAGCGCCGCGTCATCCGCCCGCTGCCGATGTCACGCCGACGAGAGGGCGCCGCCCTAGCCGGGCACTGCCGTCCGGCACAACATTGCAACGCGCGCTCACTCGGTGCACCCATCGACCAGCACCAGCCGGCTGGCCGTGGTGCGGTGCCGGACCGCGAACAGGTCCTGGATCTCGGGATCAGCGAGGAAGTCGGTGGCGTGCTGGCGCGACGGGAATTCCAGGATTACGATGCGCTCTGGCATCCAGCCGCCTTCGACCGGCGTTGGCACCGCGCCCTGGACGATGTAGCGGCCGCCATGCCTGGCGATGAAGGCGGGGATTTTCTCCATGTAGGTCTTGAACGCCGGGAAGTCGTGAACGGCGAGATCGAGGACGAGATAGGCTTTCATGACATGCTCCACGCAGGGAGCTGCGATCATACGATCCAAACTTGGAGTGCAAACCCATCCGCCCGCCGGTGCGTGACCGGATCCCTCCGCAGGCCATTCCGGGCTCGCGCTGCCGCGCGCTCCGGAATGGCGGTGGAGAGAGGGATGGCTCGAATCGCTGCCGCCTACTTGCCCTTCTCGATCTTGGTCACCGTGTAGCCGGAGGCGTCCTCGACCGCCTCGAACTTCACCTTGTCGCCGGCCTTGAGGCCTTTCAGCAGCGCGGCGTCCTTGACGCGGTAGACCATGGTCATGGCCTCGTCCATGCCGAGGCTCTTGGCCGGGCCGTGGTGGAGCGTGATCTTGGCGTTGGCCTCGTCCACTTTCTTGACGTCGCCGCTGATCGCCTCGGCGGCGAAGGCGGGGGCAACAAGCGCAAGGGCCAGCGCGGCAGCGGTCGTGAGCTGAGCGAATGTCTTCATGTGTCGTTCCTTCTGCTTCAATTGACTCGATGCGTAGGGCGGATCAGCGAAGCGTGATCCGCCGCGTTTCTGAGGGGGTGCCGAATGGCGGATTACGCTTCGCTGATCCGCCCTACGAACTACGAACCTGCCGTCACTTGACGGTGACGTGGCCGGTCATGCCGAACTCGCGGTGGTCGGGGATCAGGCAGGAATATTCGAACGTTCCCGGCTTGGTGAACCGCCACAGCAGCTCGGCGGTCTTGTTCGGCGCGAGCCGGGTGCCGTTGGGCTCGTCGTGCTCCATGTGCGGATGCTTCTTCATGACCGCGGCGTGGTTCAGGTTCTCGGCCTTGGTGGCGAGCAGGAACTCGTGATCCTCCTTGCCGGTGTTGCGCAGCACGAAGCGGATCTGCTCGCCGCGCTTCACCTCGATGCGCGCCGGCGTGAACTCCATCTCGCTCAGCAGCACCTCGATGGTGCGCGACGGCTGCTTGGGATCGCCCGGCTCGCCGGCGGAATAGCCGCGCGATCCGTGCGCCTCATGGGCACGGGCCGGTGCGGCGATGATCATGGCGGTGGCCAGCGCCGCGCCGATCGCGGTCGGAATCTTCATTCGTAGTCTCCAGCTCGTTGTGTGGCGTTTAGTGCATCTGTCGTCAGCGTTGTGTTCGGATCTGCGTCGCGGCACTCCCGGTTCGTGGTGGCGGCTCCGGCACGCTCGCGACCTCATAGGCCACGCTGCCCTTGGGGAACTGATACGGGCCGGGATCGCGGTAGTCGTCGCGGGCGAGGCCCTCGCGCACCTTCACGACCGTGAACATACCGCCCATCTCGATTCCGCCGAACTGGCCGCTGCCGGTCATCATCGGCAGCGTGTTGTCGGGCGAGGGCATCTCCATGTTGCCCATCGCCATGCCGGTGTTGCCCATCACCATGCCGTCGGGCGCGAGCTTGCCGACAGCGGCGGCCAGCTCCTTGCGCGGCACGCCGATCAGGTTGCGCATGTCGTGGCCCATCGCATTCATCGTGTGATGCGATTTGTGGCAGTGGAACGCCCAGTCGCCGGGATTGTCGGCGATGAAGTCGAACACGCGCACCGCGCCGACCGGCACGTCGGTCGTCGTCTCCGGCAGTTGTGCCGTTTCCGGAAGCCAGCCGCCGTCGGTGCCGATCACCTTGAACTTGTGGCCGTGCAGATGGATCGGATGGTTGGTCATGGTGAGATTGCCGATGCGGACGCGGACGCGATCGCCGAGCCGCACCGGCAACGGGTCGATGCCGGGAAACACCCGCGCATTCCAGGTCCACATGTTGAAGTCGGTCATCTCGTTGACCTTCGGCAGATAGCTGCCGGGCTCGATGCGGTAGGTCGACATCACGAACACGAAGTCGCGGTCGGCCGGCGGCGGGACATGGTCGCGCGGATGCACGACGATCATGCCCATCATGCCCATCGCCATCTGCACCATCTCGTCGGCGTGCGGGTGATACATGAACGTGCCGGCATGCTTCATCTCGAACTCGTAGACGAAGGTCTTGCCGGGCTTGATGTGCGGCTGGGTCAGGCCGCCGACACCGTCCATGCCGCAGGGCAGGATCACGCCGTGCCAGTGCACGGTGGTGTATTCCGGCAATTTGTTGGTGACGAAGATGCGGAGCTTGTCGCCCTCGACCGCCTCGATGGTCGGACCCGGCGACTGGCCGTTGTAGCCCCACAGATGCGTGGTCATGCCAGGCGCGAACTCGCGCGTGACCGGCTCGGCGACGAGATGGAATTCCTTCCAGTCGCCGTTCATGCGGAACGGCAGCGACCAGCCGTTGAGCGTGACCACCGGCTGATAGTCCGGGCCGGCGCTGGGATGCAGCGGCGGCTGCATCACCGCCTTGTCCATGGTCGGCGCCTCCGGAATGGAAGCAGCCTGGACGCGGCCGGAGACGGCGGAGGCGCCGGCCAGCGCCGCGGAGCCGAGCAGGGTTCGGCGTGACAACATGATGGCTCTCCTCTCAGTCGTTGCTTGGCGCGATCGCGCTCGCGGTCTGCTGTGCACCGTCTTCGCCGCCGGTGCCCCCGCCATTGACCGCGGCCGACAGCTCGGCCTCGGCGAGGAAGAAGTCTCTGACCGCATCGATCGCGGCGCGGCGCGAGGCCAGGCGCTGCCGCGCCTCGAGCAGCAGGGCGAAGATGTCGACCTGCATGCTGGAGTAGCGCAGCTGCATCTCCTCGCTGATGATCCGCCGCAGCGGCAGCACCTCGCGGGCGTAGTGGCCGGCGATGTCGAAGGCCGCGCGGTAACTGCGATAGGCGTCGCGCGCCTCGGAGCGGACGGTGACGGCGCGCTCGGTGAGGCGGTTGAAGGCGATGTTGTAGGTCTCGGCCGCCTGCCGCACGCGCACCTCGCCGCCGTCGAAGATCGGGATCTGGAACTGCACGTCGTACCCGCGTTCGCGGATGGTGCGGCCGTCGGGCTCGATGGTCTTGCGGTCGACGCCGGCGAGATCGAGCAGCGTGACGAAGCGTGTGGCGTCGGTGAGCTGCAGCGAGGCGGCAAGCGCCGCGAGTTCGAGGCGGGCGATCTGTAGATCGATGCGATGGCCGACGGCATCGGCCTCGACGAAGGGCTGGCTCAGCGGGCGGCGCGGCAGCGCCGGCAGCCGGTCGGGCAGGCGGAAAGCGAGCTCGTCGCCCCACAGCCCCATCAGCCGGATCAGCCGCTCGCGCGCGCTTCCCGCCGCGCGGCGCGCGGTGGCGAGCTCGGCGGTGGTCTCGGCATAGAACACCTGCTCGCGCGCCTGATCGAGCCGGTTGAGCGCGCCGGTCTCGCCGAGCTTGGAGGCGAGCTTCGCGGTCGCCTCCGCGGCCGATTGCGCCTCGACCAGCAGCGACACCAGCTCGTTGGCGGCGACGACGCGCACATGCGCGCGGCGCACCTCCGCGGCGAGCCGCAAGGTCGCCAGCGCCGCCTTCAATTGGGCCTGGCGAAAGCGCTCACGCGCGATCTCCGAGCGCAGCGGCAAGGTGGCGAGCGCCAGGATGTCGCCGGCGACCTGGCGCTCGGCCTCCAGCGCGCCGTCGCCGCTGATGCGCATCAGGGAGAAGGTCGGGTTCGGCGGCAGGCTGGCCTCGACCATGTCAGCCTCGCTGAGCGCGAGCGCGTTGTAGACGGCCTGCAGGCCCTTGTTGTTGAACAACGCGACCTGCACGGCGGCATCGGCCGACAAGGGCCGGGCGAGCAGGCGGCGCGTCGCAGCGCGGACGCGCTCAGCGTCGTCATCGCCTCTCACGGAGGCGACCTCCTTGCCGGTGGTATGGCCGGTGATGTCCGCAACGGCGCTCATGCCGCCGTCCGGCGAGAACGAGGCACAGCCTGCGAGCGCAAGTGCTGCGGCGAGCGCCGCGAGCCTGATGATCCCCTGCATGCGGCGCTCCCTAGCGGCTCGGCTCGGCGCGCGATGCGCCGGGGTCGGTGCGCTGGCCCCAGGCGGCCGGCGCCGCCGGGCGCAGCGGCGTGTAGGGCCCGACGACCCCCGACACGCGCACCGGCGCGACGCTCGCCGCCGGATCGGCCGGATCAGCCCCGGCCAATGCGACCGTGCGCGGCTGGCAGGCGGCGAGGCTCGTCGCGGCAAGCAGTGTCAATCCGCTGGCGACGATGGAGAATGGCAGGCCGCGCCGCGCCGGACATGCGGCAGCGGGCGTCGCCATGGATTGCGACAACATGAGGTATCCTTGGTCTGTCGATGAATCGCGAGCGGCCGCGCCACCTGGGCGCGAAGCCGGCGTTTTTCGCTCAGACCCGGACGATGGGGGGGCGATACAGGCCCTGCGGCGTGCGACCGGGCAGGCCTTCGTCGCGCGGCGTCACGCTGGCGGCGGCGAGCGAGGCGGGGAGGGCGACCGCCGGCAGCGCGGCAGCCAGACCCACCGCGCACATCATGGCGCAGCAGGGGCCCGGCATCTTGCCATGATCGTGGTGCGACGGCGCGGGAGCCGGAGCGTGCATCGCGGCGTCGGCGACAGGGTGATGGTTATGATGGGCGTGCGCCGCCATGGTCTGCGGCATCGCCGTCATGACCATCCCGTGGCGAGCCGCGTCATGAGGGGAGACAACAGCGGCAACGACGGGCTCGTCGAGACAGGGCGCCCCACTACCGAGCGCGAGCGCCACACCCGGGCTGACCACACAGATGATGTAGGCCAGGACGAGCAGCCGTCCTGCCACCATCAGCATCTTTCGTGTCAGTCCCAGGGACATGCGTGCCCAAATCTCTCCACTCCGGCGCAACCTAATGACAAAGTGTCGCGCCGCCAAGAGGGCCGAACCGTGATCGTGCAGGTCCCTCCTGTTGCGCTGCTTCTGCATGCCCAATGCCGCAGCAATGTGGCTTGACCTGATGCGGTGCGGCAACGAAGTTGCTGCCATCGTGCACGGACCCCAGACAAGATTCGAGGAAGCGCCTCACTTCATTCCGGACTCGCGCCAGGCCTGGGCGCGGCTGGCGCTTGCGCTCGTCATCGGTTCCATCGGCGGCGCGGGGATGTGGACCGTCGTCGTCGTTCTCCCGGTCGTGCAGGCCGAGTTCGCCGCCAGCCGCGGCGCGGTCTCGCTGGCCTATACGCTGACGATGTTCGGCTTCGGCCTCGGCGGCGTCATCGTCGGCCGCATCACCGACCGCTTCGGCATCGTCACCGCGATGGCGCTCAGCATCGCCACGACCGCCGCGGCCTATCTGCTCGCCGGCGCGTCGGTGACGCTGTGGCAGTTTCAGGCGGTGTATTTCCTGATCGGTCTCGGCTCATCCGTCACCTTCGCGCCGCTGATGGCGGAGGCGTCGCACTGGTTCGTGCGCTATCGCGGCCTCGCCGTCACCATCGTCGCCTCCGGCAACTACGTCGCCGGCACGGTGTGGCCGCCGCTGGTGAATTGGGGCGTGCAGCAGATCGGCTGGCGCGCCAGCCATGTCGCACTCGGCGTCTTCTGCGCGGTGACGATGAGCGCGCTGCTGCTGGTGCTGCGCGCCCGCATGGACGGTGCCGGCGCGCAGAACCATGCCGGCGCGGCGCCGCCGCAACTGGAGCTGCCGATCTCGACCAATGCGCTGACCGTGCTGCTCAGCATCGCCGCGATCGCCTGCTGCGTGGCGATGGCGATGCCGCAGGTGCACATCGTCGCCTATTGCGGCGATCTCGGCTACGGCGTCGCCGTCGGCGCGCAGATGCTGTCCTTGATGATGGCGCTCGGCATCGTCAGCCGGATCGGCTCCGGCTTTCTCGCCGATCGCATCGGCGGCATGCGCACGCTCTTGATCGGTTCGCTGGCGCAGGGTTTTGCGCTTCTGTTCTATCTGTTCTTCGACGGCCTGACGTCGCTCTATCTGATCTCGGGCATGTTCGGCCTGTTCCAGGGCGGCATCGTACCGAGCTATGCGATCATCGTGCGCGAGGCGATGCCGGCGCGCGAGGCCGCCACGCGGGTCGGCATCATCATCTTCGCGTCGGTGTTCGGCATGTCGTTCGGCGGCTGGGTCTCGGGCGTCATCTTCGACGCCACGGGGTCCTATTCAGCGGCCTTCGCCAACGGCATCGCGTGGAATGGCCTGAACCTCGCCATCGTCGTGACGCTGCTGATCCTGGCGCGACGGCAACACCGGCTGGCGGCCTGAAACAGGAGACGTTGCGCCGGGGCCACAGCCGGAGTCCGATCTCCGGTTTATATGCACGTCGTCATACAAAATCCCGGCGGCTGCCGCAAATCCATCGAATCACCTCCCGCAACTATCGACCTCGATCGGAGCCGATCGTGGCCATTTGGCCTCGGGCGCGCTCCGCATCGCGAGGTTGGTTGTCGCGAGGTCTCAGCCGAGGCCGCGGTCGCCCGTCGCATGCCTGACGCAGGCAGGCCTCGAGGTGAATGCTCCGGACCGGTCGAGAACGCTGCGGCGGCATCGCGATGGTGCAGGAGGCCGTTGCGCTATGTCCATCGTCTCGAAGGCAGCTTCGCAAGTCGCGCACGCCGCGCTCGCAGCCGGACTCATGATGAGCCAGGCATCTGCGCAGGCCTGGCCGCAGCTACAGCAACAGCCGCCGCAGCCGCCTCGCCCGGCAGCGACCCGCTCGATCATCGTGCCCGTCGCCCCGGCCGCCCGGCCGAACGGCGCGCCCGTGATCCCGGCGCCGCCACATCCGGCCGGCCTGCCGGCGTCACTGTCGCCCGCGCCCGGCAGCGGGCCGGACGTGTGGCGGCTGCCCAACCCGACCGACGTCAACGACGGCACCGTCACCATCATCACCGCGCCGGCCGGCGGCGCGACCTCGGTCTTCGGCTCCGACATGGCGCGCGTGCTCGACGACCAGACCAATGTCCGCGTGCTGCCGGTGCTCGGCAAGGGACCGGTGCGCAACGTCTCGGATATACTGTTCCTGAAGAGCATCGACATGGGCGCGGTCGCTGCCGACGTGCCCGAATTCTACCGCCTGCAATACGGCATTCCCGACATCACCTCGCAGCTCCGCTACATCGCGCGGCTCTATCACAACGAAATCCATGTCATCGCGCGCTCCTCGATCCGCTCGATCTTCGATCTCAACGGCAAGCGCATCATCGCGCCGACCGATGTCGGCTTCTATTCCGCGCGCGTGATCTTCAACCGGCTCGGCCTGACGGCGTCGTTCGACTACGCGACCGACGACGCCAAATCGATCCAGAAGCTGATCGACGGCGACGCCGACGCCTATATCGTTTCCACCGGCAAGGTGTTCCAGCTCGCCCGCAATATCAGGAACGACAACCGCGCCCTGCACCTGGTGACGATCCCCTACGACCGCCGGCTGCAGGACCTCTATCTGCCGACGACATTGTCCTCCGAGGAATATCCGAACCTGCTCAACCCCGGCGAGACGATCGAGACGGTGGCGATCGGTATGCTGCTCGTCAGCTACAATTGGCCGGAGCATACCGAGCGCTACCGCAAGGTGGCGCGCTTCGTCGATGCGTTCTTCGCCAACTACGACGAGTTCATGAAGCCGCCGCGGCATCCGAAATGGCGGGAGTCGAGCATCGTCGCCGCCATCCCGAACTGGAAGCGGTTCAAGGCCGCGGAAGAGTGGCTGCTGGCGCACAACATGGTGCCGCGGCCGCAGGTCGCCGATGTGCAGCAGACCCAGTTCGAGAGCTTCGTGCGCCAGAGCGGCGGACAGCTGTCGAACGATCCAACCGAGCGCAGTGCCCTGTTCCGCCAGTTCCTGCAATGGCGCCAGCAGCATGGCGGGCCGCCGACGCCGCCGCGCTGAGCTGTCAGCTCGCCGTTGTCTACTTCGCGAGCTCTTTCGAGCGCGCCGTGGCTGCGGCGACCGCCTTGGTCAGCAGCGGCTGGAAGCCGTCGGCTGCCATCAGCACCGAGAGCGCCGCGGCGGTGGTGCCGCCCGGCGAGGTGACGTTCTGGCGCAGCGTGGCGGACGGCAGGTTCGATTGGCGCAGCAGCTCGCCGGCGCCCGACACGGTGTGGCGCGCGAGCGTCGTCGCCAGGGGCTCGGGCAGGCCGGCGGCGACGCCGGCGCGGGCGAGCTCCTCGGCGAGCAGGAATACATAGGCGGGACCCGAGCCGGACACGGCGGTCACCGCGTCCATCAGCGCCTCCTGGTCGACCCATTCCACCGCGCCGGTGGCGCGCAACAGCGCGTCCGTCAGCATGCGCTGCGCGGCGCTGACGTTGCCGGCCGGCACCGCCACGGTGATGCCGCGGCCGATCGCGGCCGGCGTGTTCGGCATTGCGCGCACGACCGCGCCGCCGATCGTCTGTTGCAGGCCGGCGATCGTGATGCCTGCCATGATCGACAGCACCAGCGTCGCGTCGCCGACCCACGGCTTCAAGGCGGGGCCGGCTTCGGCGAACATCTGCGGCTTGACGGCGACGATGACGACCTCGGCCGGCGCAGTCGCCGTCGGATTGAGGCGGACGCCCTTGGCGACGAGCGCGGTGATCTCGGCCGAGGGCATCGGCTCGATGATGACGACGCGCTTCGGATCGAGCCCGCCGGCTAGCCAGCCGGCCAGCATCGCGCCGCCCATCTTGCCGGCGCCGGCCAGCACGATAGTGCCGGTGAGCTGATGAAGCAGGTTGTTGTCCGCTGATGTCACGACGAACTCCACTGTCGTCCCGGCGAACGCCGGGACCCATAACCACCGGCGGTTCTAGTGGGGCGAGGGCAGAGCGACAAGCGTCTCGGCTCACACATGCATCACGCGGTATGGGTCCCGGCGTTCGCCGGGACGACACCGAGTGTGTCGAGGCCACGGCGGCTTACGCTTCGCCTTCCGTATCGAACAGCGCCGCGGCCATGGCTTCCTGGGTCGACTTGCCGGCCCAGACCACGAACTGGAAGGCCGGAAAATAGCGCTCGCAGGCGTGGATGGCGCCGGCCAGCATGCTCTCGCATTGCAGTCCCGACGCGGTGATGCCGCCCGGCAGCACCAGGGCCTGACGGTGCATCACCATGCCGGTGTGGGTCCAGATGTCGAAATGGCCGAGCCAGAGCTGCTCGTTGATCGCTGCGATCAGCCGCTGCACCTCGGCGCGGCGGGCCTCGGGAATCTTCATGTCGAAGGCACAGGCCAGATGCAGCGCCTCGATCTCCGCCATCCACGTGAAGGAGAGCTGGTAGTCGGTCCACTGGCCCTTGGAGGCGATCGTGATCTCGTCCTCGCCGGAGCGCTCGAACATCCAGTTGTTGTCGGCCGCAATGGTCTCGACCACGCTCAGCGGATGATCGGCGGAATCGATAGTGCTTTCGAGCAGGGACATGCCGTCTCGACCTCGTCTTCTTGATCTCGTTGGTACATACGCGGCGACCCGGCCCACGCCCTCGCGGCGCTTCGAGACCCGGCTTGCAGTCCCGGAGGTAACCCGGGCGTGCGAGGACAAACTGATGTGATTTGCGGAATCTGCGCAACGGGGGGGCGAGTCCGTCCACAGCCAAACACCGCTTCGTCCACAACTCCTGTCCGGCCTGTGGAATCATCGCCGAATGAGAACAAAACGGAATCGGATTCGCCGCAGCCGCTCCGTCCGGGCCGATCCGGCCGTGGGAACGGCCGCGGGCGACTGCATGGCCGCCCGTCGCGGACTGCGGGCGTGAGGCCTTGCCGCAGCCGCCGGCCGCCTGCATAGTTCGTTCAGGCCGTCCATCCCGGGCGGCCGATGTTCTCAGGGCGGGGCGAAATTCCCCACCGGCGGTAAGCGTTCCCGGTCGAGCGCGAGCCCGCGAGCGCCTTCTCGGCAAGGCTCGGTCTGGAGAATTCTGTTCTCCGGAACGCGCCGCGCAGAGAAGGGTCAGCAGATTCGGTGCGATTCCGAAGCCGACGGTCACAGTCCGGATGAAAGAGAACGGGTCCCGGCACCCCGCGCATGTCAGCGTGGGGGCGTCGTCGTTCCGTATGCCCTGATTCTGGTCTCTGACGAGGATAACCATGAATCAGATGTTGCAAGACGCGCCTACCGATACTTCCACCGACACCCTCACCACAGCCACGTCGCCGCCGGCGGACATGCCGGCCGCGTCACCGCCCGACGAGTCGCCACCGGCGCCGTCGCATCCGCGCTTCAGCAAGCCGCAGCGCATAGCCTTCGTGCAATCGGCCTGGCATCGCGACGTCGTCGCCGAATGCCGGGTGGCGTTCCTCGACGAGATCGAAGCACGGAATATCCCGCGCGACCGCGTCGACATCTTCGAGGTGCCGGGCTCGTTCGAGATCCCGCTGCATGCGCAGTTGCTGGCGAAGACGCGGCGCTACACCGCGATCGTCGCGGCCGGTCTCGTCGTCGACGGCGGCATCTACCGCCACGAGTTCGTCGCCGACACCGTCATCAAGGCGCTGATGGACGTTCAATTGCGCACCGAGGTGCCGGTGTTCTCCGCGGTGCTGACGCCGCAGCAATTCCACGAGACGCAGGCGCATTTCGAGTTCTTCCGCAAGCACTTTGCGACCAAGGGCATCGAGGTGGCGACCGCCTGCGCCGAGACACTGCTGAGCCTGGAGCGGCTGCGCAGCCAGGTCGCGGCGGGGATCATCTGACGGGCGAGGCATGTGGCTGGCTGAGCCGGCCACATGTATCCTCGCCGCACGATCGCATATCTCGCGACACGGGCAGTCGGCTCCCCTCCCCCTTGCGGGGAGGGGTTGGGGGTGGGGGTCTCCGGGCGATGTAGTCTATGAGACCCACTTCCGCCAAAATGCTTCCTCGGGAATCGAGGCTCATCATTGTGAGCGGAATGCGTGGACCCCCACCCCCGACCCCTCCCCGCAAGGGGGAGGGGCGCGCACCGCATTGGCGGCGGGAGCTCGAACCCCAAATTCGCTGAGGACCGGAAGGTGGCGCGCACATCAGTCCCGCCACGCAGCGACACCAAGCCCACTCGCGCTCCCCGCCTTGTGTTGTCAATTTCCTCGCCGCACCTGTAAAACATTCCCGGGAGGAGGCTGGCCCGTGGCGACGGGCGGCCGGCAAGGATGATCGAAGGATACGATCCTTATCTCGTCGCGCTCTCGGTCGTGATCGCGAGCCTGGGTGGCTATACCGGTTTCAGTCTCACCGCGCGCATCCGCAGCGGGCCGGGAGAGAACGCGCGCGTGCTGCTGTCCGGCGCCGCCGGCATTCTGGCCGTGGGCATCTGGACCATGCATTTCGTGGGCATGATGGCGGCGCCGCTGCCGGCCGATGCCGTCTATCTGGTGCTGCCGACCATCATCTCGTTCCTGATCTGCGCGCTCGTGATCGGCATCTCGCTGTTCTTCGTCAGCATCGGCGATCCCTCGCCCCGGCGCGTCGTTCCTTCCGCGCTGCTGCTCGGCGCCGGCATCGCCAGCATGCATTATGTCGGCATGCACGGCCTGTCCGGCTCGTTCGGGCTGACGCATGATCCGGCGCTGGTGGCGCTGTCGGTGGCGATTGCGATCGGCGCCGCCTATGGCGGCCTGCGCATCTTCCTGGCGCGGCAGGACGGCCTGCGGCTCGCCATCAGTGCGGTTGCGTTCGGCATCGCCGTGTCCGGCATGCATTACACGGCGATGCTGGGAATGCATGTCGTGCCGATGGGCGAGGGACATCATCACGCCGCACCAGGACTTGCTGCGTCGCCGCAAGCACTCGCGATCGTCGTCGCCGTGCTGTGCTTCGTCATCGCCGCCGGATTTTTGCTGTCGCTGGTGCCGGACCCGCGCCGTCAATCGCAGTCGATGCCGGCCGTTGCCGAGGCTGCGCCGCAATTGGCGCCGGAACCGGCCGCGACGGCGGCCGAGCCGGTGGTCGAGGTCGCCGCCATGAGCCGGGCAACGGCCGCGCCGCTGGGGGGCATCGGCCAGCCGCCACGCGCGACCGCGGCGCGATTGCCGCTGGAGGGCGCCAACGGCACCCATTTCATCGACGCCGGGGACGTGCGTAGCGTGCGCGCCGATGCGCACTACACCCGGATCCACGACGGCACCCGCGAGCGGATGTGCCCCTGGTCGATCTCCGAGGCTGAGGCGCAGCTCGATCCCGGCCGCTTCATCCGCGTGCACCGCAGCCACATCGTCGCGATCGAGCATGTGATCTATGTCGGCCGGGAAGGCGAGGGCGCGATCATCGAGCTCGATGGCCCCTCGAAGCCGCGCGTGCCGGTGAGCCGCGCCAAGGTCGCCGAGGTCAAGGCGCGGCTCGGGCTGCGGCGGCCGGCCTGAGCTCAGCGTTCATTTCGCTGCCGCAACAGAGCGCCGCCATTCTTCGCAACGCATCCAACACCGGGCGCGCGTCTCGCGCGGCCGCGCATGCCGTCACTCGCGCGATTGGGTCGCGCTCGCTGACGCAATTCGTGCGCGGCCAGCCGCATTTCGTGCGATTTCGCCGCTCTCCGTGCCGGCTTCGTTGCGCGGCCGGCTGTCACGATCGACGCTCTGCGCCAATCCGCGATGCGTCCGCGTTCGCACTTCGCTCTCGCAGCACGAACGCCCGCCGCAACAACGCGACGGCCTTGCCGGCAAGGCAGGCCAGCACAGGAGAGGACACGTCATGATTCCTGGCCCGTTCGACTATCACCGGCCGGCGAGCGTCGGCGATGCGATCAAGCTGCTCGCCGACCTCGGCGACGATGCGCGCCCCCTCGCGGGCGGCCACAGCCTGCTGCCAATGATGAAGCTGCGGCTGGCGACGCCAGCGCATCTGATCGATCTGCACGGCATCGCCGGGCTCAAGGGCATCCGCCGCGACGGCGACCGCATCGTCATCGGCGCGATGACCACGCAGGCCGAGCTGCTGGCCTCGACTGAGATCGGAGCCAGCCTGCCGATCCTGCACGAGACCGCGCTCTTGATCGCCGATCCGCAGGTGCGCTACCGCGGCACGCTCGGCGGCAACGTCGCCAATGGTGATCCCGGCAACGACATGCCGGCGCTGATGCTGGCGCTGGACGCAAGCTACCGTCTGGAGGGGCCGAACGGCACTCGTGAGGTCGCAGCGCGGGAGTTCTACCAGGGGGCCTATTTCACCGCGCTGGAGCCGGGCGAGATCCTGACCGGAATCAGCATTCCCGTTCCGCCTGCGGGCCACGGCTACGCCTATGAGAAGCTGAAGCGCAAGGTCGGCGACTACGCGACCGCCGCGGCGGCCGTCGTGTTGACCATGGCCGGCGGCAAGGTCGCGACGTGCGTGATCGCGCTCACCAATCTGCACGAGACGCCGCTGCTGGCGACCGACGCGGCGAATGCGGTGATCGGCACCACGCTGGATGACGCCGCTCTGAAGGCCGCGGCCACCGCGGCGCGCGCGATCATGCAGCCGGCCTCCGACGCGCGCGGCCCGGCCGAGTATCGCATCCATGTCGGCGGCATCATGGTGATGCGCGCGCTGCAGCGCGCGGCGAGCCGGGCGAAGTAGCCGCGTTTGCTGACGCCGCGGCCCCGCACGCGGTGCAACCTCGCCATGCGGCGAGCTCTCTCATCTCCCTCCCCCCTTGTGGGGGAGGGGCGGGGAGGGGGGTAGCCCCAGGCGAGACTGCCGCCGTGGACCCCCACCCGCAGCCGAAGCTTTGCTTCGGCGTTCTTCAAAAAAGCCGGCCGCGAATGCGGCCGGTTGCCCTCCCCGCAAGGGGGAGGGGAGCGCACTGACACCGCGGCTGGTAGCTGAGCAAAAGTTCGAAGACGTCTTCAGGGAGCACCGAATGCCCAAAACCCACGTCACGATGATGGTGAACGGCAGCGAGGTCGAAGGCCTCGCCGAGCCGCGCACCTTGCTGGTCCATTTCCTGCGCGAGCAGGCGCAGCTGACCGGCACCCATATCGGCTGCGAGACCAGCCATTGCGGCGCCTGCACTGTTGATATCGACGGCATGAGCGTGAAGAGCTGCACCATGCTCGCGGTGCAGGCCAATGGCGCCGAGATCACCACGATCGAGGGCATGGCCAATGCCGACGGCACCTTGTCGCCGCTGCAGGAAGGCTTCCGCATGATGCACGGACTGCAATGCGGCTTCTGCACGCCCGGCATGATTTTGCGCGCGCATCGGCTGTTGAAGGAGAATCCGCAGCCGACGGAAGCCGAGATCCGCGCCGGCATCTCCGGCAACATCTGCCGCTGCACCGGCTATCAGAACATCGTCAAGGCGATCCAATACGCCGCCGCCAAGATCAACGGCGTGGAATTCCAGGAGGCCGCGGAATGAACGACATGACTCCCACGCGGGAACAACGCGAAGCCGCCCTCGAAGGCATGGGCTGCCGGCGCAAGCGCGTCGAGGACATTCGCTTCACGCAAGGCAAGGGCAACTACGTCGATGACGTCAAGCTGCCTGGCATGCTGCACGGCGACTTCGTGCGCTCGCCGCATGCGCATGCGCGGGTGAAGGCGATCCACACCGAGGAGGCGCTGAAGGTGCCGGGCGTGCTGGCGGTCATCACCGCCGAGACGCTGAAGACGGTCAACCTCGCCTGGATGCCGACCTTGGCCGGCGACGTGCAGATGGTGCTCGCCGACGGCAAGGTGCTGTTCCAGAACCAGGAGGTCGCGTTCGTCGTCGCGACCGACCGCTACGCCGCCGATGACGGCGTGTCCAAGGTGGTCGTCGAGTACGAGCCGCTGCCGGTGCTGGTCGATCCGTTCAAGGCCATGGACCCGGACGCTCCCGTTTTGCGCGAGGACCTCGCCGGCAAGACCTCTGGCGCACACGGCCCGCGCAAGCATCACAATCACATCTTCGAATGGAGCGTCGGTGACAAGGAGCTGACCGAGGCGGCGTTCAAGAAGGCGGATGTGACGATCAAGGAGATGATCTCCTATCACCGCACCCATCCGTCGCCGCTCGAGACCTGCCAGTGCGTCTGCTCGTTCGACAAGATCAAGGGCGAGCTGACGATCTGGGGCACGTTCCAGGCGCCGCATGTCATCCGAACCGTGGTGTCGCTGATCGCGAAACTCCCCGAGCAGAAGATCCACGTCATCGCGCCCGACATCGGCGGCGGCTTCGGCAACAAGGTCGGCGCCTATCCCGGCTACATCTGCGCCGCCGTCGCCTCCATCGTGACGGGCAAGCCGGTGAAATGGGTCGAGGACCGCATCGAGAATCTGACCGCCACCGCGTTCGCGCGCGACTATCACATGACCACGGAGATCGCGGCGACCAAGGACGGCAAGGTCACCGGCCTGCGCGTCCATGTGCTGGCCGACCACGGCGGCTTCGATGCCTGCGCCGACCCGTCGAAATGGCCGGCCGGCTTCTTCAACATCGTCACCGGCTCCTACGACTTCCCGGTCGCGCATCTCGCGGTCGACGGCGTCTACACCAACAAGGCGCCAGGCGGTGTCGCCTATCGCTGCTCCTTCCGCGTCACCGAGGCGGCCTATTGCATCGAGCGCGCGATGGATATTCTGGCGCAGAAGCTCGGCATGGACCCGGCCGAGCTGCGCCTGAAGAACTTCGTCAAGCCGGAGCAGTTTCCCTATCACTCCGCTTTGGGCTGGGAATATGATTCCGGCGACTACCACACCGCCATGCGCAAGATGATGGAGACCGTCGACTACGCCGGTCTCCGCAAGGAACAGGCCGAGAAACGCGCGGCGTTCAAGCGCGGCGAGACCCGCGAGATCATGGGCATCGGCATCTCATTCTTCACTGAGATCGTCGGCGCCGGCCCGTCGAAGAACTGCGATATCCTGGGGATCGCGATGTTCGATTCCTGCGAGATCCGGCTGCATCCCACGGGTGCCGGCATCGCTCGGATGGGCACCAAGAGCCAGGGCCAGGGCCACGAGACGACCTGGGCGCAGATCATCGCCAGCGAGATCGGCATACCCGCCGATAACATCATGGTCGAGGAGGGCAACACCGACACCGCGCCTTACGGCCTGGGCACCTACGGCTCGCGCTCGACGCCGGTCGCGGGTGCTGCGATCGCGATGGCGGCGCGCAAGATCAAGGCGAAGGCGCAGATGATCGCGGCCTACAAGCTCGAGGTCCACGAGGACGATCTCGAATGGGACATCGACGGCTTCCGGGTCAAGGGCCTGCCCGAGAAGGCGATGTCGATGAAGGACATCTGCTGGGCGGCCTACAACTCCGTGCCGCCGGGCATGGAGCCGGGGCTGGAGGCGGTGAGCTACTATGATCCGCCCAACATGACCTATCCGTTCGGCGCCTATCTCTGCGTGATGGACATCGACGTGGATACCGGCGTGTACAAGGTCCGGCGCTTCTACGCGCTGGACGATTGCGGCACCCGCATCAACCCGATGATCATCGAGGGCCAGGTGCATGGCGGCCTCACCGAAGCCTTCGCCATCGCGATGGGGCAGGAGATCCGCTACGATGCCGAGGGCAATGTCGTGACCGGTTCGTTCATGGACTTCTTCATGCCGACCGCGGTCGAGACGCCGCATTGGGAGACCGACTTCACGGTCACGCCCTCGCCGCATCATCCGATCGGCGCCAAGGGCGTCGGCGAAAGCCCCAATGTCGGTGGCGTGCCGGCGTTCTCCAACGCGGTGAACGACGCGTTCTCGTTCCTCGGCGCGACGCACATCCAGATGCCCCACGACTTCTGGCGCAACTGGCAGGCCGCGAAGAATTTGGGCGCGGTTGCATAGACGAAGTCCAAGAGCACCTTCGTCATTGCGAGGCGCGAAGCGACGAAGCAATCCAGAGTCCCGTCCATCACCCTGGATTGCCTCGCTCCGCTCGCAATGACGCCGAGAGAGACGGCGCTGTAACCGCATCGCCGGTGCGCTCCCCTCCCCCTTGCGGGGAGGGGTCGGGGGTGGGGTCTCCGGCGGCAGTCTCGCGCGGGGCACCCCCCTCCCTAACCCTCCCCCACAAGGGGGGAGGGAACACACCGACTTCGCGGCGAGATCGAGAAACAAACCGGTATGAAAACCCGCGACGACATCGCCCGATCTCTCGCCGCCTGCGGCTATATCGCCGACGGCGAGCTGGCGACCGCGATCGCGCTGATGCAGCTGTTGAAGCGGCCGCTGCTGCTGGAGGGGGAAGCCGGCGTTGGCAAGACCGAGGTCGCCAAGGCGCTCGCCTGCGTGCACGGCACCGAGCTGATCCGTCTGCAATGCTATGAAGGCCTCGACCAGAGCTCCGCGCTCTACGAGTGGAACTACCAGCGCCAGCTGCTGGCGATCGAGGCGCATCGCGGCCAGCCGGACACCATCGAGGATCAGATCTTCTCCGAGAAATATCTGCTCGAGCGGCCGCTGCTGGCGGCGATCCGCCGCGCCAAGCCGCCGGTGCTGCTGATCGACGAGATCGATCGCGCCGACGACGAGTTCGAGGCGTTCCTGCTGGAGCTGCTGTCCGACTTCCAGGTCTCGATCCCCGAGCTCGGCACCATCAAGGCGATCAGCATTCCGCATGTGGTGCTGACCTCGAACGGAACCCGTGAGCTATCGGATGCGCTGCGCCGGCGCTGCCTCTACCACTACGTCGACTATCCCGATGTCGACCGCGAGGCGCGCATCATCCTGACCAGGATCGACGGTGCCTCCGCCTCGCTCGCCCTGCAGATCGCGCGCATGGTCGAATCCCTGCGCAAGGAGGAACTGCGCAAGGTGCCCGGCGTCGCCGAGACGCTGGACTGGGCGGCGGCACTGGTCGGGCTCGACGTACGCGATCTCAAGGACCAGCCGGAGATGGTGCATGACACCTTGATGTGCCTGCTCAAGACGCATGAGGACCGCGCGCGCATCACCCGCGAGGTCGCGGCGCGGCTGTTGGGGAAGGTCGCATGAGCTGCTGTGGCGCCACACCCGACCACGAGGACATGGACGCGGTGGCGCGGCTCGTCGCGGGCCGTCTCGGTGCGTTTCTCAAGACGCTGCGCGACAACGGCTTTGCGGTCGGCCTGGCGGAAGGGCAGGACGCGGCGGCAGTGATGCGTGCGGGCTATGCCGATAAGCCCGGCCTGCTGCGCTCGGCGTTCAAGCATCTGTTTTCGGCACGCAAGAGCGAGTGGGATCGCTTCGACGGCCTGTTCGACGCCTTCTGGCTCGGCAGGCGCGTGCGCTCGCGCTCACTGGTCTCCGGCTCGACGGCGAGAGCGAACAGCCCGTCCCTGAAGAGTCTGCAGGATACGAATGCCGCTCAGCCGGAGCCTCACGGCGCGACCGATCAGATTCCCTCTGACGAAACCCCGCGCGACGCGGGCGGCGAGGGCGTGCGCGAAGGCGCCTCGCGCGTCGCCGCCATCAGCGATACCGACTTCCGCAAGCTCGCCGATCCCGACCAGGTCGCGCTGGCGCATGAGGCCGCGGCGCGGCTCGCCAAGGCGATGCGGACGCGATTGACCCGGCGTGATCAGCAGCGGAAGTCGGGCGAGCGGCTCGACCTGCGCCGCACCATCCACCGCAATATCAGCCATGGCGGCGTGCCGATTGCGCTGGTGCACCGGCGACGCAAGCACAAGCCGTTGCGGCTGGTGGTGCTGCTCGACGCCTCCGGCTCGATGAGCCCCTACACCGCGGTGTTCCTGCGCTTCATCCATGGCGTGCTCGACGCCTTTCGCGAGGCCGAGGCCTTCCTGTTTCACACGAGGCTCGCCTACGTCTCCGACGCCATGAAGGAGAAGGACGCCGCGCGGGCGCTCGACCGTCTCTCGATGATGGCGCAGGGCGCCGGCGGCGGGACGCGGATCGGCGAGAGCCTGCAGACCTTCAATCGCTGGCACGCGCCGCGCGTCATCCATTCGCGGACCTGCGTGATGATCGTCTCTGACGGCTACGACACCGGTGATCCCGCCTTGCTCGGCCGTGAGATGGCACAGTTGAGCCGCCGCTGCCGCCGCATCGTCTGGCTCAATCCGATGCTCGGCTGGGACGGCTACGCGCCGGACGCACGCGGCATCAAGGCCGCGCTGCCGTTCGTCGATCTCTACGCGCCCGCGCATACGCTGAATTCGCTGGCCGCACTGGAGCCGTATCTGGCGAGGTTGTGAGGATGGCGAATAGCCTGATCGATCTGACCATAAGGCACTCTGCTACGGCATCGGCAGTGCGCTCCCTCCCCCCTTGTGGGGGAGGGCTGGGGAGGGGGGTACCACGGGCACCGGTGCCAGCCGCCCCCCTCCCTAGCCCTCCCCCACAAGGGGGGAGGGAACAGACTGCCCTCGCGGTTGCACCGCGCCTCTCACGACGACACAGGAGGCAATCATGACGGCAACTGTCGAACTGCTCGATCTCGCCGCGCAGCTCAAGGCCGCCGAGGAAAGCTTCGTGCTCGCCACCGTCGTCCGCACGGTGTCGGTGACGGCCGCGAAGGCCGGCGCCAAGGCGATCATCCGCCCCGACGGCAGCATCGTCGCGGGCTGGATCGGCGGCGGCTGCGCCCGCGGCGCGGTGCTGAAGGCGGCGCGTGAGGCGCTCGCCGACGGCATCCCTCGCATGGTCTCGGTGCAGCCTGAGAACCTGCTCGCCGAGCTCGGCGTCAAGCCGGGCGAAACCAAGGAAGGCGTGCGCTTCGCCGCCAACATGTGCCCGAGCAAGGGCACCATGGATATCTTCGTCGAGCCGGTGCTTCCGCATCCCGCGCTGGTCATTCTCGGCGCGAGCCCGGTCGCGGTCGCGCTCGCCGCGCAGGCCCGGCCGCTCGGCTATCACGTGACGCTGGCGGCGCCGGCGTCCGATCTCGTCACGACACCGCAGGCCGATGTGCTGATCGATGGCTTCGCGCTAGGCCAACCGGCCGGGAGCAGCCGCTTCGTGGTCGTGTCGACGCAAGGCAAGGGCGACGAGGCGGCGTTGCGCGCCGCGCTCGCCTGCGATGCGGCCTACCACGCCTTCGTCGGCAGCCGCCGCAAGATGGACAGCCTGCGCGACAAGCTGATCAAGGACGGCATCGACGCCGCGCTGCTCGACGAGGTCAAGGCGCCCGCCGGCCTCGATCTCGGCGCCATCACGCCGGAGGAGATCGCGATGTCGATCCTGGCCGAGATCACGCAGGTGCGCCGGCGCGGCCAGCGCGGCTGAATTCCGTCATGGCGCGAGCGGCAGGTCGAACGAGACCCTGAGCCCATCCGGCGCGAAGTCGCGCGTGACCTCGCCCTTCAGCGCGGCGCCGAGAATGCGCTCGAACAGCAGCGAGCCGAAGCCGTTGCTCGCAGGTGGGGAGACCTGCGGCCCGCCGTTCTCCTCCCAGGACAGCTTGAGCCGTCCGTCGGCATGGGTCCAGCTCAGCGTCACCTGTCCTGCATCGTTCGACAGCGCGCCGTATTTCACCGCGTTGGTGACGAGCTCGTGCAGCCCCATCGACAGATACAGCGCGACGCCCGGCGCAAGCGGCACGGCCGGGCCGTCGACCGCGACACGGTCGCCTTGCAGCGGCGCCAGCTCGGCGCAGACCAGCTCATCGAGCGCGATCGCCTCCCGGCCGCGATCCAGCGCCAGCGCGTGGCTGCGCGTCAGCGCGGCAATGCGGCCGCGCAGCACCTCGCCGAACTCGGCCAGCGCCGAATCGGCGCGGATGCTGAGCGCGATCACGCTGTCGACCAACGCCAGCGTGTTCTTGACACGGTGATTGAGCTCATGGACGAGCACGCGATGATGCTGCTCGACCGTGCGCCGCCGCGCATTCTCGGTGCGCAGCGCGATCTCGTCCATCACGATCTCGCTGAGCTCGGTGAGCTGGGCGATGTCGTCGTCGCTCCACGGCCGCGGCTCGTGATCGATGGCGCAGAGCGCGCCGATCACCTCGCCGCTCGGCAGCCGCAGGGGGACGCCGAGATAGGCGATCACGCCGAGAACCGGCACCGCGAGATTGTCCCTCACCAGCGGATGCTCGTTGGCGTCGCTGATCACCAGCGGCTGCGCCGAGGTCACGACGTGCTGGCAGAAGGAGTGGCTGAGCGGCGTCTCGCGCAGCGACGCCCACGGCTCGCACAGGCCGACCGAGCTCTTGAAGAACTGCCGGTCGCGATCCACCAGCGCGATGATCGCCGCCGGGGCCTGCAGCAGCCGCGAGGTCAAACGGGTGACGCGATCGAAGCCCGGCTCCGGCGGCGAGTCGAGCAGCTCGGTCTGCAACAGGGCAGTCAATCGGTCTGGCGCGGAGGCGTCGCGATCGGACGTCATGCAGCTTTCGTCGGTCTGGCGTTCAGCCGGTGATGGATTGCACGACGGGCCGGGCGGAGCGCAAATCCGGAGCCGGTCGATCGTGCGGCGCAGTGGTATTCGGCTGGAACGAAGCCGGCACGGAGACGAGATGAAACCGTCAACGCGGTCACCGCCGCGCCGCAGGCGCGGGGCGAATCCCGGTTCCACGCAGGTAACCAAGTGGCAGACTATGGCCTGACCAAGGCAAGTTTGGCATTCCGTCGCGGCTCTCTTTGGTATGCATTATACCCGTCAGCCGCCCTTGACCGCACCCGCCGTCAGGCCGGCCACGATCTGCCGCTGCGCGAACACGGTCAGCAGCAGCACCGGCAGGGTCACGATCAGCGCGGCCGCCGCAAGCGGCCCCCAGGAGAGCTGATCGAACGAGATCATGTTGTAGACCGCGACCGGCAGGGTGCGGGTCTCGCGCCCGGCCAGCACGATGCCGAACACGAAATTATTCCAGGAGAAGATCACCGCGAGGATGAAGGCGACGGCGAGGCCGGGCTTCGCCACCGGCAATGCCACGTGGCGGAAAATCTGCCAGCGCGTCGCGCCATCGATACGTGCGGCTTCCTCGAGCTCGATCGGCGTGGTCTCGAAATAGCCGATCATGATCCAGATCACGATCGGCACGGTGACGACGAGATGGATGATGATCTGCGGCCATAGCGTGCCGAGCAGGCCGAGCCACTGGAACAAGAGGAACAGCGGGATCAGATAGGACAGGCCCGGCGTGATGCGCGCGATCAGGATCACGATCGCCGATTTGTGCGCGGCCATGCGGGCGATGCCGTAGCCGGCGGGCACGCCGACCAGCATCGCCAGCGCCGTCGCGCCGCCAGTCACCAAGAGGCTGTTCCTGAAGTAGGTGAAGAAACGGTTGGACGACAGCACGTCGGCATAGTTCTTCCAGGCGAAGTGTTCCGGCCAGAACACCGGCGGATAGGCGGCGTTGTCGACCTCGAACTTGACCGACAGCGAGATCATCCAGAGGAAGAACAGGATCGCCGGCGAGACGATCAGGAAGACGCCGAGCGCAAGGGCGAGCCGGCCGAGGATGGTCTGCGCGCTCATGTGTCGCTCCCCAGCGCATTCCACTGTGCGCGCCGGCGCAGCATCAGCAACAGTGCGGTCAGCGCCACGATCAGCGCGAAGAACACCACCGCGATCGCCGAGGCATAGCCGAGGTCGTAATAGACGAAGGCGACGCTGTAGAGGTAGAGGTTGATGGTCTCCGACGCCGAGCCCGGACCGCCTTGCGTGATTGCGAAGATGATGTCGAAGCTCTTGATCGCGTCGATGGCGCGGATCATCGCGGCGATGAACAGGAACGGCATGATCAGCGGCAGGGTGATGTAGCGGAACATCTGCCAGGTGCTGGCGCCGTCGATCTGTGCGCTCTCGTAAGGTTCGGTCGGCAGCGAGGCGATGCCGCCGAGCACGATCAGCATCACCAGCGGCGTCCATTGCCAGGTCTCGACCAGCACCAGCGACGGAATCACGGTGGCCGGATGGAACACCCAGAGCTGCGGCGGCAGGCCGACGAGCGACAAGAGATAGTTCAGGATGCCGAGCTGCGGGTGGAACATCATCGTCCACACCAGCGCGATCGCGACCGGTGTCGCCATCATCGGCATGATGAACAGCGCGCGCAACAGCCCGCGTCCGGGGAAACGCGCATGGAAGATCACCGCCGCGAAGGTGCCGAGCACCAGCGGCAGCAGCACGGAGAGAGCCGTGTAGGACAGCGTGTGCCCGACCGACTCGACGAAGCGCGGGTCGGCCGGCAGCCGGATATAGTTCGACAGCCCGACGAAGGTCGTGGGCGAACCGACCTTCCACTCCTGGAAGCTCATCCAGATCGTGAACAGCCAGGGAAAGATGATCACCGCGAGCACGGTGACCAGCGCCGGCACCACGAACGGCCAGTAGGACGGCGGTCGCAATGCACGTTCCGGCGCAGCAGTGTCCGCTGCCGCGCCGGCCTGTTCGACGATCGTGCTCACGCTTTCTCGCTGCGCTCCAGGATCGGGCGGAACTGCTCGTGCGCCTTCTTCAGCTCGGTCGCGGGATCGGCGCCCGACAGCGTGGCGGTCAGCGCCGCACCGACGAGATCGCGGAATTCGGCGACGGGAATGATCACGGGCAGGCCGAGCTTGCTGATCTTGCCGGAGTCGATCGCCGACTGCAGCCACTCCTTCGGCATCTTCACGCCGCCCTGCACCCCGGGGTCGTTGAGCACCGAGTTGCGGAACGGCACGCCGCCGCCGGCCTGCACCAGGCGGGCGCCCTGCGGCTTCGACACCAGCCACTGGCACAGCAGCCAGGCGGCTTCCTTGTTCTTGCTCGCAGCCGCAATGCCGATGCCGTCGCCATAGGTCGCCGAGTACTGTCCCTTCGGTCCGGCGGGCACCACGGTGTAGCCGACCTTGCCGACCACGCGCGAAGCATTGGGATCCTCCAGCGGCGGCGCCCAGCCGACGCCGTCGATCCACATCGCCGAGCGCCCTTGCGTGAACGAGGCCATCGACTCCATCCAGTTGAAGCCGGCGACGCCCGGAGGCGCGCAGGTCGTCAGCAGCTTCTGATAAAGCTTGGTGGCTTCGATGGCTTCCGGGCCGTCGGTCAGGATGTTGCCCTTGGCGTCCAGGAACTCGCCGCCATAGTTGAGGAAGAAGTTGGTCCACAACGTCATGTTGGCGTTGCGCAGGCCGCGGCCGACGAAGCCGAAGATGCCGTCCTTGGCATCCGTCAGCTTCTGCGCCGCCGTGACCATCTCGTCGAGCGTCTTCGGCACCTCGATGCCCTTCTTCGCGAACAGCTCCTTGTTGTAGTAGAGGATGAAGTAGTCCACCGACCACGGCAGCGAGAACATGCGGCCCTTGTCGTTGCTGGCGTAACTCAGGCCGGCGGCGGAGAAATCGCTCTGCACGAGGTCCGGCGCGGTGAGGTTCGGATCCTTCATCATGTCGGTGATGTCGGCGAGCCAGCCGGCCTTCTCGAACTGCCGCTTCTGCACGTGATAGCTGAGATGGACGACGTCGAAGCTCGGCTTGCCCGACGACAGTTCGATCACGACCTTCTGCCGCTGCTGCTGCTCCGGGATTTGCTCGGATTCCACCTCGATGCCGGTCAGTGCGGTGAATTCCTTGATGTTCTTCTGCAGATTGTCGCCGCGCGGCCCCTTGGCGAGGATCACCTCGAGCCTGGTGCCGGCATATTTCTTCCACTGCGGCTCCGACCAGGCGGGCTGGCCGGTAAGCGCAAGCGCGCCTGCTGCTGCCGTACCCGCAAGCATGTTGCGGCGCGTGATCGCGGTCATCATATCCTCCCAGAAGACTTTTTGTTTGGTCGTGAAGTGTAGCGCGATCCAGCGACGCTGCAACAGCATGGTGCCCGTTCGGCTGGGGATGCGACGACAGCGCGTGGTGCGCCGCGGCAATCCGTTATGCGCCCGATGCGGCGGTGAAATCCGCCCGCTCCAGCAGCCACGAGATTGCAAAGCCTGCCACGAGTCCCCAGAACGCCGCGCCGATATTGAGCAGGGGCACGTCGGCCACGGTGACGAGGAAGGCGATCAGCGCGCCGAGGGAGAAGTTGGTCCTGAACGCGGTCACGAACGCGGTCTGCAGCACGCGCAGCATGGCGAGGCCCGCCAGCGCGGTGATCAATGATTTCGGCGCGATCAGCAGCAGCGTGGTGAAGGTCGGCGCCAGCAGGCCGAAGCCGAGCGCCAGCACGCCGACGACCATCGCCGCGGTATAGTGGCGCTTGCGCTCGCCGCCGGAGACGACGATGGCGTTGGTCGGCCCGGTCAGGCAGGTCGACACGCCGCCCACGATCGCCGCGAGCGCCGAGCCGATGCCACAGGCGACGGTCACCACATTGACCGGCGGCTTGTGGCCGGCAGCGGTCAGCACCGCAAAGCCCTGGCCGTTCTGCACCACCAGCACGGTGACCGCGAGCGGCACGATCAGCTCGATCATGGCCGCGAGCGACCAGGATGGCGTCGGGATCACCGGATGGATCAGCGCGATCTGCAGCGAGGCATTCTGATCATACTTGCCGAACAGGAGAGCCGCGAGCGTGCCGACGACGAGCGCGCCGATGATCGGCGGGCAGCGCCGGCCCAGCGCAGGGAGTGCGGTCAGCAGCAGCCAGAGCACGACCATCGGCCCGGCGATGGCGAAGTCGGTGAACACGGCGCGGACGAGATCGAGGCCGAAGCGCAGGAATACGCCAGCGACCATGCCCATCACGATCGGCATCGGCACCAGTTGCATCGCGCGCTTGACCCAGCCGGTGAGCCCGAGCACCAGCATCAACAGCGCGGTGCCGTAGAAGGCGCCGACCACCTGCGGGAAGCTCAGATGCGTCAGCGACTGGCCGACCAGGACGGTGCCCGGAATGGTCCAGAACAGCACCAACGGCTCGCGATAGCGCCACGACAGCGCGAGCGTGATCAGCCCGTTGATGAAGAACACGCCGAAGATCCACGACGCGATCTCCGCCTGCGACAGCCCGCCATTGGCGCCGACCGACAGGATGATGGCGACCGGCCCGGTAATCGCGAACAGCCAGCCGATGAAGCCGTGCGAGGCATACAGCGGGCCGAAATCGCTGATGATCTGGCCGAGGCCGGGCGGCGGGGCCGCGGGGCGTTCGATGGCGCTGAACATGGAGGGGCGGGGCTCGGTGTGTGTTCTTGTTGTTGTCCTTGGCGTCGTAGGGGATGTTTTGGCCGAACGGGACGAGCTGTGCAAGGCGTTGGGCTGATCGGCGGATTACGCTGCGCTAATCCGCCCTACGGGTTTGAGCGTAGGGCGGATTAGGCGAAGCCGTAATCCGCCGCGTCTCTCCGCGTCAGTGTCCGTTCGGTCCAGCGCGTGCCCGTCGCCCAAATCACGCTTCTCTCCGCAAGTCCTGTCCAGCCCTTCGGATAAAAATAAATCGCTGGAGGTTTCGCCAAATCAGCATTATGGTCCGGGCCGTTCCGTTGCGTCGGAGGGGACGTATCGCGGTCGTCACGGACGTCGGCAGCGGAATGCGATGGGCGGGTCGGGTCGCAGCGTGGCGGATGCCGCGCCGACGAACGATCCGGCACGCACGGTCAAGTCGCACGGTCCTGACACCCCGACGCTGGTGTCACGCCTGTGCCGGCGCTCACGCGCCGCGCGGGCAACGGTGGCCAGAAAGCCCGGTGCACCGGGGAGACTGCGAAGCAGCCGTAAAGCCATCGCGCAGGGAGGGCCGGGTGTGTTCGGCCAGACCTGTGGTACCTGCCGCCTGCATTTTTTTGAGCAGGCGGGCCACGGGCGCGGCCAGCGCCCGGCCTTCCCTGCGCCCTCCACCAAGAGGGCGATGCTGTGATCAAAGCTCGGACGCAACACGCGCCGCGAGATCGCGGAGGCTTATGCGCAAGTCCTGTCGGATATTGTCCTGATGAAAGATACCACAGGCGTCATTGCGAGCGGAGAGAAGCAATCCAGGATCCTTCAGAGGAGGCAGTCTGGATTGCTTCGTCGCTGCGCTCCTCGCAATGACGGGAGTGTGGGGCAGGCCCTTTGCCCAAACACCAGCGTCATCGCCCGGCTTGCCGCCTTCGCTGAAGCTGCGGCGCGCCCAAAGTGCTCTTGGCCGCGTCAAAGCCGAAGGCGAAGACGGGACCGGGCGATCCAGTAAAGGGAGATGGCTGTGATTGATCGAGGCGCCGCGGCGTACTGGATTCCCCGCTTTCGCGGGGAATGACAGTGGAATTTGATGATGACGTTCTTGCCGTACGAGAGACGATATCAGTCGAACAGGCTCGACACCGACTCTTCGGCAGCGGTTCGCCCGATCGCCTCGGCGATCAGCGGCGCGATCGGCAACGTGCGGATGTTCGGCGCGTTGCGGACGGCTTCGGTCGGCATGATGGAGTCAGTGATGACGAGCTCCTTCAGGCGCGAGGAGGTGATGCGGCTCGCCGCTCCACCGGAGAGCACGCCGTGGGTGATGTAGGCGTAGACGTCCTTGGCGCCGTGCTTGAGAAGCGCATCGGCCGCGTTCACCAGGGTGCCGCCGGAGTCGACGATGTCATCGACAAGGATGCAGGTGTGGCCGGAGACTTCGCCGATCACGTTCATGACCTCGGACTCGCCGGGACGCTCGCGGCGCTTGTCGACGATGGCGAGCGGCGTGTTGATGCGCTTGGCGAGGCCACGCGCGCGCGCCACGCCGCCGACGTCGGGCGATACGACCATGAGGTTGGAGAGATCGAACCGATCCTTGATGTCGCGCACCATCAGCGGCGAAGCATAGAGATTGTCGGCCGGGATGTCGAAAAAGCCCTGGATCTGCAAGGCATGCAGGTCGAGCGTCATGACGCGGTCGACGCCGGCATGGGTGATCAGGTTGGCGACGAGCTTGGCCGAGATCGGCGTGCGCGAGGCAGATTTTCGATCCTGCCGCGCATAGCCGAAATAGGGCACCACGGCGGTGATGCGGCGCGCGGAGGCGCGGCGCAGCGCATCGGTGATGATCAGGAGCTCCATCAAGAGGTCGTTCGCCGGATAGGACGTCGATTGAATGATGAAGACGTCGGAGCCGCGGACGTTCTCCTGGATCTCGACGAAGATCTCCATGTCGGCGAAGCGCCGGACCACCGCCTTCGTCAGCGGCAGCCCGAGCTCAGCGGCGATGCCGGCGGCGAGAGCCGGATTGGAGTTGCCGGCGACGAGTTTGATGGAGCCGTTCTTGGCCGACATCGTGAATTCTCCTCGCGTCTCGCTGGAGACCTTGTTCAGCATATCGGGCTATCCATGGAACCGGCAGTTTTGCACGGGCGAGGTGATATCAAGGACACCGCGCGCATGGCAACCCGCCGCAAGTGTTTTTCCCGGTCAAACGGCTGTTTTTCCCGGTCAAAAACGGCGCAAAATGCGCCTCCTTGCCTAACGGTCGGTGTAGCCGAGGGCCGCGACGCTGGTGCCGCCGGACGCCGGCGATGCGGGCTCGGCCACGGCGACCGCAGGGCCGCGGGTGGCCGGTGCCACCGGGGGCGCGCCGTCGACGGGCGCGGTGCCGTTCAGCATGTTCGAAAGTCCGCTGAAGCCGGCCTGCGCGATTTTCCGAAGCACCATGTCGTCGACATTGTTCCACGGATCGCGGCCGCCGCGTCCGACCGGCTCTTCGCCCGACAGCCGCAGCGCGCGCTGCTGATTGCGATCGTAGACGTCGAACACCCAGGCGATCACGCCCTTGCCGCCGACGACCTGGGCGGAGAGATAGGTGCGGACACGATACGCTGCAGGGGCCTCGCGCGACACGATGGCGAGACTGCGCAGCTTGGACTCGCTGTCGAGCACGCTGACCATGCGGTCGAAGATTTGCGGCGGCGGGCCGTCGATCTGCTCGAAGGCGATCGTGGCGTTATCCGATGCAGGCGCCATCGCGTAGGCGTTGGACGGACCACCGCTGGTCGCGCAGCCGCCGAGCGCTGCAGCGGACGTGATCAGCAAAACGGCAACGCAGGCGTGCTGCGCAGCGCGGCTGATCCGTCGAAGTGGTGTCGGCGCTCCCCTCATCGTCGGGAGCGATATCGTTAAAATCGATTAACGTCTAGGTCGCGGCTGCCACAGATTGGGACAGAGTGCATTCAGTTGTACAGAAAGGGTTAAGCAATCCACATGCGGCCACAATCGCGCCCAGCTTCAGCCTTCGAGCATGATGGCATGGACGTGCCGGCCATAGTCCGGCTCGTTGCGATGGACCGAGCGGCGGTAACTGAAGAAGCGCTCGTCGACATAGGTGTCGAGGCCGATATCGTCGATCAGCAGCACGCCGGCGTTTTCCAGCCGCATCCGGATGAAGCCGGCCAGGTCGAACATCGCGTGGCCGTCGCGCGCCGACGGCAGGAAGAAGCGCGCGTGCTCGGCGTCGTCGTCGAGGAAGCGCGTGACGAACTCGGCGCCGACCTCGTAGCTCGGCTGGCGGATCAGGGGGCCGATCGCGGCAATGATCCGGCTGCGCTCTGCGCCGAGCTCCTCCATCGCCTGCAGCGTGGCTTCGAGCACGCCGGTGAGCGCACCTTTCCAGCCCGCATGGGCCGCGCCGATGACGCGCTTATGCGGGTCGACGAACAGGATCGGCCCGCAATCGGCCGTGGTGACGCCGATCGCGAGATTCGGCGTCGCGGTCACCAGCGCATCGGCCTTCGGCCTGACGGGGCCGTCCCAGGGCCCGGTCGCAACCACGACGTCGGGCGAATGAATCTGGTGCAGGCTGAGGAACTGGTCGGGCGCGACGCCGAGATGGGCGGCCATGCGGCGGCGGTTTTCACGGACGTTCTCCGGCACGTCATGCGATCCGAGCCCGCCATTGAGGCCGGCATAGATGCCGTCGGAGACGCCGCCCTCGCGGGTGAAGAAGGCATGGCGCAGGCCAGGGACCGCGGACATCACATCCGATGATACCAGCATCACGCGCCTCCCGTCTTCTCGTTGGTGTGCTCGTCGCTGATGCCCGCCAGCACCGGAATGGCCGGATCGGAGATGCCGAGCACCTTGAACAGCGACCCCATTCCGCCGCGGCCGCCGCCGGTCAGGCGCTTCAGCCCGCTCGCGATGTCCTCCGAGACTTCCGGCGAGGCCTTCTGCATCAGGGTCAGCGCGCGGGTTTCGATGCCGAGCCGCTGCAGGAACTCGCCCTGCGTGACCGGGCCGTGAACGCGCGCGCCGACGGCTTCCGCGGCCCGCGCCAGCGCGTCGAAATCGACATGGGCGGTGATGTCGGCAAGCCCCGGCGTCTTCAGGGGATCGGCGAAGCTATGGCGGGCGATGGCCTGGAAGGTGTCGCCGACGTCGCTGCGCACATGGCCGTAATCGATGATGACGGCGGCGCCGCGCTGGTCGCGGATGCGCCTGGCGATGGCCATCATCTCCATGTTCGGCCGCCATTCGAAGATCGCGCCGGCCGGCGCGGCGCGCACCAGCGGCGGCAGCAGCAGCTCGAAGCCGGGCGTTGGATCCGCGGCCGCGCCGTAGACGAAGTTCTCCTCCTCGTCGAGCTCGACCACGCGCTCGTGCCAGCCGGTCTCGCGCCTGATCATCTGGTGGATCGGCAGCACGTCGAAATACTCGTTGGCGAAGATGACGCTGGGGCCCTCCGGCACCTCGTCGAAGCTCTCGTGCCAGTTGATGTTGCGCAGGCCGGTCAGCGTCGCCTTCTGCTTTTCGCGCAGGACAGGATTGACCTCGACCAGGTGGACCGAGATCGTCTGGTACAGCGGCGGCAGCACGCGCAGCGCCCGCAGGGCATCCGACATCATGGTGCCGCGGCCGGGTCCCAGCTCGATCAGCCGGAATTGCTGCGGCGATCCCGTCGCCTTCCAGATCGAGGCCGCCCACAGCCCGAGCAGCTCGCCGAACATCTGGCTCACTTCGGGGGCGGTGGTGAAGTCGCCCTCGCGTCCGAGCGGATCGCGCGAGACGTAGTAGCCGTGCTCCGGATGCATCAGGCACAGCTCCATGTAGCGCCAGACCGGCATCGGGCCGGATGCCTTGATCAGCCGCTTGATCTCGGTGTGGAGCGGAGAGGTTTCGATCACGGATTGGCCTGCGGCGGGGGAGTGGCTTGACGACTCTCAGGCCTGCGGAGCGCCCGCGCCACCAGGATGGCGCCGATGATCAGCATCGGCACCGACAGCACCATGCCCATGGTCAGGCCACCCCAGAGAAAGCCCAATTGCTTGTCGGGCTCGCGGAACAGCTCGCTGGTGATGCGCGCCACGCCGTAGAGGGTGATGAAGCTGCCGAGGATCAGGCCGGGCCGTTTCAGCGCGCCGAACCGGATCATGATCGCCAGCACGATGAACAGCACGATGCCTTCGAGGCCGGCCTCGTAGAGCTGGCTCGGATGGCGCGGGAGGTGGGTCGGATCGCGCGGGAAGATCATCGCCCAGGGAACGCTTGCATCGGCGGCACGGCCCCACAGCTCACCATTGATGAAATTGGCGATGCGGCCGAGCAGCAGGCCGATGGGCGCGACCGCGGTGGTGACGTCGCCGAGCGAGATGATCGGCAGGCCGTTGCGGCGGGCGAACCAGATCACGGCGAGCACACAGCCCATGAAGCCGCCATGAAACGACATGCCGCCGTTCCACAGTTGGAAGATCTCCAGCGGGTGCTCGATGAAGAACGGCAGGTTGTAGAACAGCACGTAACCGGTGCGGCCGCCGAGGATGATGCCGATCGTGACCCATAGGATGAAGTCGTCGAGCTGGACCAGCGACACCGGCGCCGGGCCGCCCCACAGCCGCTCTTTCTTGAGCAGCGAGCGCGCGTAGAGCCAGCCGATGACGATGCCGCAGATATAGGCCAGCGCGTACCAGCGGATCGCGAACGGGCCGATGGCGATCGCAACCGGATCGAACACGGGGAAATCGATGAGGAGAGGCGTCATTCACTGGCTTTCGTGGGCACGGCGTCCCGCTTCCGGAAGCCCGCGGGCGATGCGGGCTTCGAACGAGCTCCGCCACATGAACGGGCGCGGCGCGATGTGATCTCAGGGCTGCTCATACCAGCGCCGCGGGCCGGCGCAACAAGTACGATGACAAGGAAACCAAGGCATGACAAGACGGCCCATCTTGCGGGCGGCGACAGGGATCGCCATTCTGTCTTCCATCATCGTGCTCGTCGCGGGACGCGGAGTTTCTCACATGACTCAGACCAACAACCGGTTTTTCGACGAACTCGGCCGCCTGATGAACGATGCCGCAGGTGCCGCCCAGGGCATGAAGCGGGAGGTCGATTCCGTCATCCGCAACCAGGCGGAAAAGATCCTGAACGATCTGGACATCGTGAAGCGCGAGGAGTTCGAGGCGGTCAAGGACATGGCCCGGCTCGCCCGCGAGGAGAACGAGGCGCTGAAGGCGCGGATCGCGGCGCTGGAGGCCAAGCTGGGTGGCGCGGCCGGCACGCCGCCGGGCGCCGGCAGCGCGGACGGCTGACCCGCGCGCGAAATACCTCCGGAGAGTTGGTGGGATGAAGGGGCCGCCGGTCCCTTCATTTCCTTGTCATTTCCCGGGTTTGCCGCTAGAACGCCGCCACGTCCGCGGCCCCCGCACCCCTGGAGGCTTGCCGAAGGACGTCCAGCAACGGGCCGCATCGCGGCCTTTAACTTTTTAAAACAAGGACTTAACACGATGGCGACCGTCAGAGAACTGAAGGCGACCGCCCGTCCGTCAGTCGGCAAGGGGGCCGCACGGGCAGAGCGTCGCGCCGGGAGAGTGCCCGGAGTGATTTATGGAGACAACCAGCCCCCGCTGCCGATCTCGGTGGAAGACCGCGAGCTGCGCCAGCGCATCCTCGCAGGCCGGTTTCTGACCACGATCTTCGACGTCACCCTCGACGGCAAGAAGCACCGGGTGATCCCGCGCGACTTCCATCTCGATCCGGTCAAGGACTTCCCGATCCACGTCGACTTCATGCGGCTCGGCCAGGGCGCGACCATTCGCGTCAGCGTGCCGCTGCACGTGGTGGGCTCGGAAGGCGCGCCGGGCGTGAAGCGCGGTGGCACCGTCAACATCGTGACCCACACGCTCGACCTCGAGTGCCTCGCGGAGAACATCCCGCAGTTCATCGAGGCCGACGTCAGCGCGCTCGAGATCAACCACTCGCTGCACATCTCCGACGTCAAGCTGCCGACTGGCGTGAAGACGCTGTCGCGCGACGACGCGACGCTCGTCACCATCGTGCCGCCATCGGGCTATGGCGAGGAGCAGAAGGCTGCTGCTGGCGCTGCCGCGGCGCCCGCTGCTGCTGCTCCGGCTGCCGCTGCGAAGGCTCCCGCGGCCGCGGCCAAGGCGCCGGCTGGCGGCGACAAGAAGAAGTAAGCCGTTCCGCTTCTGGGAAGCGCGGGCGGGTCCCGTGCTTCCCGAAGCGACGGCGGGTGCGGATGCCGCGTCATGCTGCTGTTTGTCGGCCTCGGCAATCCCGGCGCGAAATATGCGCGCAACCGGCACAATATCGGCTTCATGGCCGTTGACGAGATCGCGCGGCGTCACCGCTTCTCGCCGTGGCGGCGCAGGTTTCAAGGCGAGACGTCCGAAGGCACACTCGACTCCGAACGCGTCATTCTCCTGAAGCCGACCACCTATATGAACGAATCCGGCCGCGCGGTGCAGGAAGCGGCCAGCTTCTTCAAGCTCGGCGTCGGCGACGTCACCGTGTTTCAGGACGAGCTCGAACTGCAACCGGGCAAGCTGCGCGTGAAGGTCGGCGGTGGCATTGCTGGTCATAACGGACTGCGTTCGATCTCGGCGCATCTGGGCAACGACTACCGCCGCGTCCGGCTCGGCATCGGCCATCCCGGCGTCAAGGAGCTGGTGCATGGGCACGTGCTGTCGGACTTTGCCAAGTCCGACATGCCGTGGGTCGAGGCGCTGTGCGAGGCGGTGGCCGACAATGCTGAATTGTTGACGGGCCGGCGCGACTCCACCTTCGCCAACAAGGTGCATCTGGCGCTGCAGGCCAAAGGTTTTCTGGACAAGGGCGATGCCGGCGCCGCGTAAGGCGCCCCGGGCCGTCGCCCCAAGAGGATGCGAGACGGATCATGGGATTCAAATGCGGGATCGTCGGCTTGCCCAACGTCGGCAAGTCGACGCTGTTCAATGCGCTGACGGAGACGGCGGCGGCGCAGGCCGCGAACTATCCGTTCTGCACCATCGAGCCGAATGTCGGCGAGGTCGCGGTGCCAGACCCCAGACTCGAGAAGCTCGCGGCGATCGCCAAGTCGGGCCAAATCATTCCGACGCGGCTGACCTTCGTCGACATCGCGGGCCTGGTGCGCGGTGCCTCCAAGGGTGAAGGCCTCGGCAACCAGTTCCTCGCCAACATCCGCGAGGTCGATGCGATCGCGCATGTCGTGCGTTGTTTCGAGGATTCCGACATCACCCACGTCGAGGGTAAGATCGCCCCGCTCGCCGACATCGAGACCATCGAGACCGAGCTGATGCTGTCCGATCTCGACAGCCTCGAGAAGCGGGTCGACAACCTCGCCAAGAAGGCCAAGGGCGGCGACAAGGACGCCAAGGAGCAGTACGAGCTCGTCACCCGTGCTCTCGAGCTGCTGCGCGACGGAAGGCCGGCGCGGCTGCTGGAGCGCAAGCCCGAGGAGGAGCGCGCCTTCGGCATGCTCGGACTGCTCACCTCCAAGCCCGTGCTCTACGTCTGCAACGTCGAGGAAGGCTCGGCCAAGGACGGCAACAGCTTCTCAAAGGCGGTGTTTGAGCGTGCCAAGGAGGAGGGCGCAGTCGCCGTCGTGATCTCCGCCAAGATCGAATCCGAGATCGCGACGCTGTCGCGCGAGGAGCGGGTGGATTTCCTGGAGACGCTCGGGCTCGAAGAGGCAGGTCTCGATCGGCTGATCCGCGCCGGCTATCAGCTGCTCGACCTGATCACCTACTTCACGGTCGGTCCGAAGGAAGCGCGCGCCTGGACCATTCACCGCGGCACCAAGGCCCCGGCGGCGGCTGGCGTCATTCACACCGACTTCGAGAAGGGCTTCATCCGCGCCGAAACCATTGCCTATGCCGACTATGTCGCGCTCGGCGGTGAGGCGGGCGCGCGCGAGGGCGGCAAGCTGCGCCTCGAAGGCAAGGAGTATGTCGTCGCCGATGGCGACGTCATGCACTTCCGCTTCAACAACTAAGGCCGCATGGCGGCTACATCCGCCCCTGTTCGCGGATTGCGCCGAGGTGCTCGTTGATGCGGAAGACGATCAGCACGAACTCGGCGATGATGCGCGAGAACACCATGCCGACGATGATGCCGGCGAGGGACGACAGCAGCATCAGGAAACCGCCGAACGGGCTGATCGCCATCTCGGAGAGGCCCGTGAAAATGCCGCGAATTCCCGACAGGATGATCAGCGCAATCACGAGCCAATAGAACGTCTTGATGATGGTGGGCGTGATGAAGCGGTCCCACTGGAACAAATCGCGAAATTCCAACATCCTGATCCCCCGGCCACGTCCGAATCGGTCGTCAAATCCGTCTTTAAGTCGTGCTCGAATTGCGCGCCAGACGGCATCGGCGGCAGCCGAATTCATTCCGGTATATGGCGCCTTCTGGCACTCTCTTGCGACTGGACCGGGCGTCAGCCATGCGAGCGGCCCGGTTGTGATTGCTGCAAAGTGCGGCCACAATCGGGCTTCTTTCAGCCATTCCCAACCTCATGACCCTCACCTTCGAAGATTTTCCGCAAGGCCCGTTCGGCAGCTTCGGCCCGCGACACGTCACCCGCGATGAGATCATCGCCTTCGCGTCTGAGTTTGATCCGCAGCCGATGCATCTGGACGAACTGGCCGCCTCGCAGTCGATGCTCAAGGGCCTGTCCGGTTCGGGCTGGCACCTCTGCTCGCTGATGATGCGCATGATGTTCGACGGCTTCATCGGCCGCACCGCCTCGCTCGGCTCGCCGGGCGTCAACGAGGTCAGGTGGTTGTCGCCGTTGCGTCCTGACGATGAGCTGATGCTCGATGTGGAGGTTCTGGAAGCGCGGGTGTCGCGGAGCCGTCCGTCGACGGGGATCGTCACCTTCAGGTGCAGCGTGCGCAACGAGGCGGGCTTGAGACTCTGCGAGATGGTCTCTCCGATCATCGTCGAGCGCCGCGAGAGCCGCGGGCAGGTGGGCTGATGCGCTTCTTCGAGGATATTCAGGTTGGCCAGCGCCGCGAGCTCGGCTCCTACACGTTTACGGCCGATGAGATTAAGCGGTTCGCCGTTCAATTCGATCCGCAGCGTTTTCACCTCGACGAGGAAGAGGGCCGCCGATCGCTGTTCGGCGGGCTCGCGGCATCGGGATGGCACGTCGGATCCGTCTGCATGAAGCTGATCGTCGCAGACAACCAGCGTCTCCTGGAGATCGCGCGCTCGCGCGGCGAGCCGGTCGTTCTCGGAGGTCCTTCTCCCGGCTTTCGTGAGCTGCGCTGGCACAAGCCGGTGCTTGCAGGCGATACGATCAGCTTCTCGAGCGAGATTGATTCGCTTCGCGCGTCGGCCTCGCGCCCCGAATGGGGCATCCTGCAAGCGCGCAACACCGGCATCAATCAGCGCGGCGAGCTGGTGTTCTCGGTGCTTGCGTCGGCCTTTGTCCCGAGGCGGAACAACGGTTGAGGCGAAAAGGTCACGCTTCGTAGGATTGTCGGCACGGAACGAAGTTCGCGCTAACGCATTCTGAACTCGGACTCTATAAGACAGCCAATCAGGGATCAGGATGTGGGGGATGAGTATGGCAGATCGCGGTGGTCTGAAACTCCTCGGCTTTATCTTTGCCAGCGTGACGCTCGCGGTGATGCTCGCGACGGGAATGGTCGTGAAGGGCTATGCCGACGGTTCTTACTCGCTGGAGACGTCAGCGACGATCAACGAGTAGCGCCTTAACTACTCGTTAACCAGAACAGGACCGGGCGGTCCTGTTCGCAGAGGCGGTCTAGCGGCTCCAGATGAGCACCATGACCGCCATGGCCACCAGCAGCAATCCGACGAAGCGGACCATGATGATCCCGATCCGCTGAGGCTCAGGCCTCAGGGGAATCGGATCGGCGTCGTCCGGCCGGATCGTTTCCATGAAAGCGACACCCCCCTGACGCAACCTGCCCGCCGCGAGAGCGGCGGGAGCTGGTCGCGGGAGGGCCGCGGCGCGTTCAAGGACGTGGCGCTGCAAAGGCAAAGACCGCCGCGCGATGGCTCGCACGGCGGTCCGCTTCAAGCTCCGGAAAGAACGATCAGCTGCTGCGCAGGCCGTCGGCGGCGCGCTTCCACTGCGTCACGTTCTCGGCGATGGCCCGGGTCGACTTCATCGCCGCCTGGCTGAGCTGCGCATAGCTCGCGATCTCGCGCTGCACCCGCTGGCCCTCGGCATGCAGCAGCTCGCGCAGGCTCTCGAGCTCCCCGATCAGGTTCTCGATCTCCGACAGCGAGGTGCCGGCGACGCGCTGGATCAGCGTGGTGACGCTGTTCACCGCTGCATCGGCGTCGATCGAGGCCTCGGCCGTGGCGGCCGCATTGGGACGGCGCAGATAGGCGATATCGTTACGGACGAAATCACGAATGCCGGCCTCGACTTCGGAGACCGCCGCCAGATCCGTATCCAGCTCGGCTTCAGTTCCATCGATCTTGTCCGGACGAATGACATTCATCGGCTAATTCCTCATTTCGCGTTCAAGCGAGCGCGGTGTCCCCGCACGACGAACTTCTCAAAGCCTATCAGTGCGGCCAAATTGGGCCGCACCGCGGCGAAGCTGCGGCGATCGTTCGATCATTCGTGGCGGGCTGCCGCAATGGTGAACGTCACCAGCTCCGCTTGAAGCCGGCCGAGATGCTCTTGCTGGTGCCGCCCTGCGCGGTCTCGCTGACCGAGCCGGAGACGCTGAGACCATCCGATAGCTTCTGCTCGGCGCCGACCTTGCGCAGCCATTTGTCGTCGCCCGACGACAAGGTCTGTCCTGCGGTGACGCTGGTGCCGGTGTCGCCAATGGAGAGCCTGGCGGACTGCTCGGTGTCGAAGCTGCGGCTGGTCTTCGGCGCCGCGCCGGGAATCGGCACCATGCCCTGCTGGGTGACGTTGTAGCCGTTCTGTAGGGTCAGATTGTAGTGATCGATCGGCACCGCCTTGGTGATGGTGGTGCCGAGCCGGCTCTGATCCGAGCCGGGATCGACGCGGGCCTCGATGGCGGTCTTGTCCCAGATCGCGCCGGCACCCGGCGCGGTGACGGCCGCCCAGGCCGAGCCGCCGGACTCCGGAGCATTGCCGCCGTTCTCGGCCTTCTCCGCCAGCAATTCCGACATCGTGGTCGGCTGCCGCGCGACCGTCATGTCGGCGCCGACGCGGGCGTCCCAGAACGGCGACACCGACTGCTTGACCGACACGCCCGAGGCAAGGCTGCCCTTGTTCTGGTTCGACCAGTCGAGCGCGGCGGCCTTCTCGGCGGCGGCCTTGCGCTTCGCCGCGGCAGCGGCCTCGGGACGGTCGAGAAAGGTGGTGTCGTCGATCGCGAGCTGGCTCCAGTCGAGCTTCTCGACGTCGATGTCCTGCATCGGGTCGGCTGCCGCCACCTGGTCCTCGGACTTGTCCTCGTCCTCGGGCTCCGGCGCGATCTGCTGCCACGGCGCGATCTGCAGCGGCTGCGGCGCCTGCATCAGCGTCTGCGCATCGGCGGCGGACGCAAGAAGCCCGAAGCCGGCCGTGAAAACCGCCAGCGCGCAACCATACGATGTCATGAGAGCAACCCCCGCCGCCCGAACCTGTGTGCCGGAATATGGTGGAATCTTGGCGCAAAATTATGGCTGCGCCAGTCACGATGTGTTGGGTTGCCGGTGACTGTGACCACAATCCAACAGGCAGGGCGGCTCAGGCGAAGCTGCCGATGCGCGGCAGGTCGATCGGGCGGCCGAGCGTCTGCTCGACCAGGTCGAACGTATCGATCAGGATCCGCAGCCGGGCGAGCTTGCCGGCGCGGAATTGCATGAATTGCGCGAGCCGCGCCGTGATCGGCTTGTCGGAATCCTGCGCCGTCATCGCGCAGCGGACCATGGTCGCCGCGCTGGTCTCGTCCAGCATCAGGGTCTCGCGCTCGATCCGCCGGATGCTCACATGCTCGGCGATCTGCCTGACGGCGTCGAGCACGGCGGCGCGGCCGTGCCGGGCGCCGAGGAAGGGAAACATGTCGATCGGGCCGTAGATGGCCCAGTCGATGTCGTCGTCGAGAAGCGCGGCGAAATCGTCGAAATGGCGGTCGTTGATCGCGCCATGCAATGCGCGCGACAGACGCCAGAGGCTGTGCTCCGTCATCGGGTCGGGATCCTGAACTGGCTTGCGAGGGGGCGCGCCGGCCTTGAGGCGACGTCGAAACGACGTCGCGCCGGGGCGCCGAATCTATCTCTCTTACGCCTCACATAAATCAACCACCTGCGCGCGCAATGGTTGTTTTTGCATTGCACAAATGCGCGCCGCTACCGGTCCCGCGCGCGGGCGCCGGGGCCGTCAGCGTCCTTCGTGCTGCAACCGCTGCTGCGCGATCGCGACCTCGTGCTCCCGGAAGGCGGCCAGGCCGAACAGGGTCGCGCCGGCGAGACCGCCGATCAGGGCGCCGAGCGGCATGAAGGTGAAGAACACCAGCATGCCCGCATAGCCTTCGAACTCGCTGGTGTTGAACAGCTCGATCCAGGCCAGTCCAAGCCCGATTCCAATCGTCGCGCCGCCGACGACGCCCATCACCAGTCCGGCCATCGCCAGGAATGCTATTCTCATGTCACCGATGCCCCGTATACCACCGCTGATGGGGTGCGGAGCCGGGGCCACAGGTTCAAGGCAATGCAGCAGCCGTCGGTGACGTTTGCGTGATCGGCAGGCTCGGCCCGTCGTCGGCCACGGCTGCGCCGGCGTCAGGGCCGGGCGGCGCCCGCGATCAGCAGCCGGCTGAGATCGCATTCCAGCACCTGCTGCACCAGGTCGTAGGTGTCCATGATCTCGCGGATGCGGGCGACGCGGCCGTCGCGCAGCGTATAGAAGGCGGCGAGGTCGTACTGCACGATGCGGTCGTTGTCGCGCTTGCGCAGGAAGATGCGCAGATCGACGGCGACCTGGTCGGCTTCGCAGATCATGGTCTTGATCTCGTGCCGGACCTCGGCATAGCGGCTGCGGGACGTCTCCCACATCTGCCGCACCTCGGCCTTGCCCCGGCGGCGGCCGAGATGGGGGAAGATGTCGATCGGCGCCGAGGCGAAGTGCTCGATGTCGTCGGTGCACTGCGCCAGCACGCTGTCGAAATCGCCGGCGGCATGGGCCTCGAGCAGCCTGCGCACACGCTGCTTGTTGATGTGCTCGATCATCCTGTCTCCACTGACGGGACTACCCGCGTCGGCGATGTCGTTCTGGAGATGCCGGCGCGCGGCCGTCAACCACCTGTGTAACCGTCGGCCAGCTCTATGCGCCGGTACGGTGAACGGAAGCTTGGCGGGTGATCGCGTCACGATCATGTTTGGGGGGCGTCTCTCAGCTCATCCAGCTGATCTCTCAGCTTCTGGGTCATCACCGCGCGCGACAAGGTTCGCGCAACGCGTCATGCCGGTTGCGAGCCGGGAACCGGCCCGCGGCGTCGCCGTTACCCCGCACCAATCCAAGCGGAGCTCGATCATGACGATGTCGATCACGAAGACCATGCTGGCCGCCTCGGTCGCAGCGCTGGCGCTGCTGTCGACGCAGGCCGCCGAGGCCAAGGGGTGCATCAAGGGCGCCATCGTCGGCGGCGTCGCCGGCCATTATGCCGGTCATCACGGCGTGCTCGGCGCCGCCGCCGGCTGTCTCTACGGCCGTCACCGCGCCAAGGAGCAGGAGCGTCAGCAGCAGCAGGGCCAGGTCAACGGGCAGGGCCGGACCTAGTCGATGCGGCGCGCCGCTCGTCTGCGGCGTGCCTCCGCACCGGCCCGGAGACGGTGCCCGGCGTGACAGGTCTCACGGTCCGCGCCGGACGTGGCGGCTAGACGGGAGCGGTCTGGTCCTCGCCGAGGGCCGCCGCAACCGGATGTCCAGGCCATGCTCACCGTCGCCTCCCCCAGCACCTCCGCGCCGAAGGCGGCGCTGCTCAATTGGCTCGAAGGCATGGCGCTGACCGCGCTGTTCCAGGCCATCCCGACCTACGCCGGCGCCGCGCTGATCCTCAAGCTCGCGCACTGCACCGCGCTGCGGCCGGGGATCATCGGCTTCGTCGCGAGCGCGACCATCATCCACGTGCTCATGACCTCGGCGGCAGGCCCGCGCTTTCAGCGCATGCTCAGGCAGGCCTACGCGGCGGAGTTCTACGACGCAACGCTCGGCCTCGCCGACAAGGTGCTGCGCTGGCGCACGCAGCCCGAGGGATCGCTGCAACTGTTGAGCTCGACCGTGATGCTGGCGCTGCTGTCGGTCGCGGTGCTGGCGATGGGGTGAGGCGGGCGCCGTCCCGCGAAGCATGGCGTCAGCTTCGGCGCAGCGCTCGTGTGCGCCGCGGCTCGTCCGACACGTCGGCGAGGATGGCGGGTGTCTGTCTCAACCAACTCCATCGTCGTCCCGGCGAACGCCGGGACCCATACCCCCAGGGAGCGGTTTGAGGCAAATTGGTCATGGGCATTTGGCCCATCACGTCCGCCGCGGCGTATGGGTCCCGGATCGGCGCCGCGACCCGCTGGCGCGCGTCACGGCTTGTCCGGGACGACAGCGGTGGGTTTGGCGGATTTACGATTCAAACAGCGATCGAGTTGAAGACATGAGGACGTGATCTCGCGGCGAGCTTCGCCCGAGTGATGCATCGAACACGTCCCTCGCAAATCATGCAGAGGGCGCAGGGAATGCCGGGTGAAGGCCTCACCCATGGCCCGCCTGCGAAAAAAATGCAGGCGGCAGGTACCACAGGCAAAGCCGAACACTCCGGCATTCCCTGCGCGACGGTCTTCACGCTTATACGCAGTCTCCCTGGTGCGCCGGGCTTGTTGGCCACCATGCCGCGACGATGCTTGCGCATCGCGCGGGTGACACCAGCGTCGGGGTGTCAGGACGCTGCGACTTCACGTCCGCAAGATATCGTTCGTCCGCATCCTCGTCGAAGAGAATGCTGCGATCTCTCGCGGCCATCGCACCCCGCCTCGCGTGTCGTGACGATCGCGCGCTACGCCCCTCTGCGGTGAGGCGGGATGCGCGGAGATAATCATGATTTCCGATTATTGGCAATAGGATTATTTTTTTCGGAAGCAGATGCCGGGCTGGTCAGCCGCTCCCGCTTGGGCTAAACCGCGGCTCCCGTGAACGAGCAGAGGCGGTCTGGAGCATGCGGCGTCCGATGAACAGAAGAGTTGCGCTGATGATGGCGGCATCGGCCGCGGCCGGTGTCGTGCTGGGCTCCCGCGCGGTCGCGGCCCAGACCAGTTCCGCCCAACCGACAGGAAAGACCATGACCACTCCCTCCGGACTGCAGATCATCGACACCAAGGAAGGCACCGGCGCGACGCCGACGCGCGGTCAGACCTGCGTGATGCATTATACGGGCTGGCTCTACGAGAACGGTCAGAAGGGCAAGAAATTCGACTCGTCGGTGGATCGCAACGAGCCGTTCGAATTCCCGATCGGCATGAAGCGCGTGATCGCCGGCTGGGACGAGGGCGTCGCGACCATGAAGGTCGGCGGCAAGCGCACGCTGATCATTCCGCCCGAGCTCGGCTATGGCGCACGCGGTGCCGGCGGCGTGATCCCGCCGAACGCGACCTTGATGTTCGACGTCGAGCTGCTGGGCGTGAAGTAGGTCTGGGAGAGTGAGGGCGGTTCGGTCAGCAAGCGTGCTGTGCGATACAGCGTCCTCTCCCCCAAGGCGAAGCGGAGCTTCGCCAGGGTGGGAGAGGACATCACCTGCCCATCCGCGAACGCTATAGGGTGAGGGGTATCCTTCGGCGAGCGACGCTCGGGGAGAGATACCCCTCACCCAACGAAGCTTGTGGGGGCTGTCCTGCATGCCTTCTCCCACAAGGGGAGAGGGCGCATTCATAGGCGCCGGTTGGGACGCCGATAGTTGCTATTCATCGTCAACTAACAACGACGCGAAGACCGGCCCGCGAGGGGCCGGTCTTGTTAGTTTCTGGAGATCGTCATCGCGCGACCTCAGCGACCGCGCCGATCCTGCTCAGAGGTTCTTGTTCGCAGCGCCGGCGGCGGTGTTCACCGCGTCCTTGGTCGCCTGCTTGGCATCGCCCAGCGCCTGCTGGCCCTTGCCCTTCACTTCCTGGATCGCGCCTTCGCCCTGCAGACGGTCGTTGCCGGTGGCTTCGCCGATGCCCTGCTTGGCCTTGCCGATCGCCTCGTTGGTCGCACCTTTGATCTTGTCCATGGTCGCACCCATGATGTCTCTCCATTGTGTGTGTGAACTGTGCGGACTCAACGCGGGCGTTGCGAAAAGGTTCGCGTGGAACCGCAATGGCGCCGATGCGGCATTTCGACTACAATCGCGCCGGTTCCTCCGAACACAAGAATCCGAGAAGAAGAAAATCATGTCAGGCTCTCACGATCACACGCACGGCCATTCCCACGATCACGGCGACGAGCGCTGGAAGCACGACGGCGTCCGCGTCATTCCGGGTCATCAGCTCGATGGCAACGTGCCGTCGACACCGGGCATGGACCGCAAGGCCGCGATCAACTTCGCGCGCGTCGGCGCGCAGAAATTGTGGGCCGGCACCGTCACGATCCGGCCGGACGCCAAGACCGGCGCGCATCATCACGGCCATCTCGAAAGCGTGATCTACGTCGTCAAGGGCAAGGCGCGGATGCGCTGGGGCGATCGGCTGCAATTCACCGCGGAGGCCGGCCCCGGCGACTTCATCTTCGTGCCGCCCTATGTGCCGCACCAGGAGATCAACGCCAGCCCGGACGAAGTGCTGGAATGCGTGCTGGTGCGCAGCGACGGCGAGGCGGTCGCGATCAACATCGACATCGAGCCGGTCGAGAAGCCGGAGACGGTGCTGTGGATCGATCCGGTGCACCGCGATCCCGCCGAGTCGAAGCCGTAGCCATCAAGGAAATGGCGGAGCCGTCTCGCGACGGCTCCGCCGGGCAGGGAGTGGCTATACCGCCCTCCCTCTCACACGCGAAGCAGGGGCGACTGTCGCGCGTGTGTCTCGCGGTTCGTTGTCTCGAGCCGCAGTTCGGATGAATGCCGATCAGGCCGCCTCGTCGGCGCGGCGCCAGACCGGAAACGGATCCGACAGCCGCGCCCATGCGGCGACATCCATCGCAGGCTTCCCCGGCAGCAGGCAGGCGTCGAGCCGCGCGCTCAGGCCCGCCTCATCCATGTTGCTGCCGATGAACACGATCTCCTGGCGGCGGTCGCCATAGACCTCGTCCCAGCGCCCGAGCATGCGCGTGCGCCAGTCGAGGTCCTCGGGCCACAATTTCTGCGGCACCGCAGCCCACCAGAAGCCGAGCGCGCTGGTGCGGACGATGGCGCCGGCCTGGCTGATCTCTCCGAGCCATTGCGGCCGGGTCGCCAGCCAGAAATGGCCCTTGGCGCGGATCACGCCCGGCCAGGATTCGCGCAGGAACCGGTCGAAGCGGGCCGGAATGAACGGCCGCCGGGCGCGGTAGACGAAGCTCGTCACGCCATAGGCCTCGGTCTCCGGCGCATGGTCGGCGAAGCCGTAGAGCTCGCTGTACCAGAGCGGGTGCTGCTGGGCGCGGTCGAAGTCGAAGCGCCCGGTCGCAAGCACGCGCTCCAGTGGCACACGGCCCTGGTTGGTCTCGATGATGTCGGCGTCCGGATTGAGCGCGCGAATGATCTTGCGCGCGGCGTCGCGCTGATCGCTGCTGGCATCGTCGACCTTGTTGAGCACGATCACGTCGGCGAACTCGATCTGCTCGACCAGCAGATCGACCAGCGCGCGCCGATCGCCGTCGAACTGGTCGCCGCGGTCAGTCAGGAAGTCGGACGACGAATAGTCCTTGAGCAGGTTGACCGCGTCGACCACCGTCACCATCGTGTCGAGGCGCGCGACATCCGACAGGCTCATGCCATGCTCGTCGCGGAAGTCGAAGGTCGCCGCCACCGGCAGCGGCTCTGAAATGCCGGTGGCCTCGATCACGAGATAGTCGAAACGACCGCTCTCGGCCAGCGTGCGGACTTCCTTCAGCAGGTCGTCGCGCAGGGTGCAGCAGATGCAGCCATTGGTCATCTCGACCAGTTGCTCATCCGTCCGTGACAGATTGGCACCGCCATCGCGAACGAGGTCCGCATCGATGTTCACCTCGCTCATGTCGTTGACGATCACCGCCACCTTCAGACCCTGGCGGTTGTTCAGGACGTGGTTCAGCAAAGTGGTCTTCCCAGCCCCGAGGAAGCCGGACAAGACCGTGACGGGGAGTTTGCGCATCGAGATCGAACAGCCTCTTCAGGGGAAGGGGTCGGTGCCGGCGAACGGGCATGCGGCCTCAATCGTTATGTTATAACATAACATCATCTCAAGTCGCGCTGGGTGTCAAGGGAGAGTGTGTGACAAAGGTGTGAGGGGCGTGATGACGTGGGGTCTTGCCGCGGGCTGTGGACGCGCGGGGCAGGCGTCGGCCTCAAGGAGCAGAGCAGGTTCAGCGGTGTGCTTTAGAACCGTCGGGACACCGATCCGCTTGAGCGATGTTGCAGGAGCGACGCTGCAAGAACAACGCTGCAAGAACAACGACTGGTGCGCTCCCTCTCCCCGTTCTTACGGGGAGAGGGTCGGGGTGAGGGGCAGCCACGGGGCAGCCACACAAGAAGTCTTAGTTGTTAGGTCCGTTCTTTCTTGGCGTGAGGACGTTCGTGATGTGATCCGAATCTCTGTGATTCAGGTGAGACGGGTGGAGGCTATCGACTCAAACCGCTCGTGCGGCTGCCACTCACCCCACCCCTCTCCCCGTGAAGAACGGGGAGAGGGGGCGCACCGTCATTGCGGCTGGAGCGTGCCTCATATGCAGCAAGCTACTTCGACAAAAACGCCGTGCCGGCCTGGCCGCTGGTCGCCGACATCGACAGCGCGCCGGGCGCGATCGCCCAGTTGGTCTGGTTGAGGATCAGCGTGTTGAACACCATCGTGACGCTGTTGCTGCTCATGGTCGAGACCGAGTTGATGGTGACGTTGCGGCTCGGCAGATACATCAGGCCGGTGTAGGACGAACTGCTGGTGCCGTTGATCGGCAGGTTCGTCGTCGACAGGCCTGACGGCTCGTACATCAGGATGTTGGCGTAGGTGCCGCTGGTCGGCGCCGACAGCGTCGCATTGACGTTGCCGTTGAAGGTGAGCGTCGCGTTCTGGTCGACGAGGTAGAAGGTGACGCCGCTGCCCGTCACCGTCCACCCCGAATTGAAGGTCATCGCGCCGCCCTTGATGATGTAAAGGCCGGGATTGAGCGTCAGCGTGCCGGAGCCGTTGAAATTGGTCGCGCCGCAATACACGCCGGGGCTGAGCGTGACCGAGCCGGGATCATAGACCTTGTTGTTGGTGGTGCACGCGCCCACCGTGACGACGGGCAGCTTGCCGGCGAAGGGATCGGCGATCGCCGCGCAGCCGGTCTCGGCCGGCGGGGTGACGCCGCCGTTCTTGGTGATGTTGGTGCCCTTGATGCAGATGCGCTTGACGTTGAGCGTGGCGTTGAACATCGCCGCCGGGCTCTGCGTCGACAGCACGTGAACCTCGCAGCTCGGCGCATTGAGCTGGGCGCCGGAATTCACCAGCAACGATTGCGCGTTGATGGTGCTGACCAGCAGGATGCAGACCGGCGACCTGGCCTGCGCACCGGCTTTCGCCGTAGCGGACGCCGTCACGCCGAGCGACGTCGTGCCCATGACATTGAGGAACGAGGTCTTCACCGTGGTCGTCGCGGTGCCCGACAGCGAGCCGTCGCCGTTGGGCGTGAAGGTCGCCGACGTGCCGGTGCCGAACCGGCCCTTGAAGCTGCCCGAGAACACCGCGCTCGCGGTCGAGACCTGCTGCGCGCTGGCCTGGGTCACGCCGGCGAGGACCGCGGCATCGACCGACTTCTGGAGCTGCGCCTTGGTGTCGCTGGACTTGGCGAAATCGACGGCGGCGCCGACCGACACCAGGATGGGGATGATGGTGATGGCGAAGATCATGCTGATCTGGCCGTCCTTCGCGCGGCCAAATCTCCATGCCAGATCGCGAAGTGTCTTCGACGAAATCGATACGGTCATGTGCAACGCTTCCTGCTGATGGCTGTCCGAGGCTCGACGCCGGCGGATGCGAGCCCGTGCTGCAAGGAAGTGGCGGCCAGACATTACCGCATGCTGAATCCGGTTCCGTAAAGGAACCCTGCGACGTCGTTGCGGAAGCCGAAGGTTATCAGTGTATTTGCCGGATCATCGAGAGGTGCTTGTTCGCACCACTCACTGGTAGTAGCCGCGCGAATTGCTTGTATTCGGCGGTGGCCGCTTGTGAGTTGCAGGTCGTTTGAATTGCTCTTGCCGGTTAGTGTCCGCTAAGCGCGCGAGCGCCAGATCCGGGGCGAGAGAACGAGGCTGCAAACGAGTGCGTAGGCGACGAGCGACAGCGTGACCATCGCGGCGAGCGAGGCCATGCCGCCGCCGAGCATGACGATGGCGGCATAGCCGCCGCCCGCCGCGATCAGCACGCGCAGGGCGGAGCCGACGAACGGCCACAGCACGTGCCCCGCGCCTTGGCCGGCAAAAGCCAGCACGAAGCCGAAGCCGAGCGCGGCGTAGGCCGGCGCTACGGTGCGCAGATAGGTCGCGCCCTCGCGCACAACCTCGGCGTCGCGGCTGAACAGGCCGAGCCAGAGCGGCGGATGCAGCGCCACGATCACGCCGATGGTCCCGACCAGCGCCGCGCCCGCCAGGGCGCTGATCCAGGCGATGCGGCGCGCACGGCCGCGCTGTCCGGCGCCGACATTGATGCCGACCATGGTCAGGGTGGCCGTGCACAGTCCGAACAGGATCGGGATCATGATGTAGTCGAGCCGCGAGGCGATGCCGTAGGCGGCGAGCTCGGAGGTGCCGAAGCGGCCGGCGAGCGCGGTCACCAGGATGACGGTGAGATTGACCATGACCGCGTTCAGCGCGGTCGGCAGTCCGACCCTCAGGATGTCGGCGAACAGCCGGGCCTGCAGCGGCGCAACGCGCACATGCAGGCTGGAGCGGCCGGAGGCCATATAGCGCACCAGCACCAGCATGGCGCCGCAGTAATACAGGCCGAAGGCGATGCCCGCGCCGGCAATGCCGAGCCCCGGCAGCGGGCCGAGGCCGAAGATCAGCAGCGGCGAGGCGGGGATCATGACCAGCGCGCCGACCAGGGTGACCAGCGCCGGCACCCGCACATTGCCGGCGCCGCGCAGCGCCGCCGCCTGCAGGTTGACGATCCACACCGGGATGGCGCCGGCGAACAGATAGTTGGAGTAGCGCAGCGCCGCCTCCAGCGCGCCTGCGCGTCCGCCGAGCGCATGGTACAGGGCCGGGCCGAGCAGGGCGGTCGCGAGCGTGAACAGGCCGCCGGCGATCACCGCCAGCACGATCGCATGGAACGCGATGGCATCGGCATCGGCGTTGTGCCCGGCGCCGACGGCGCGCGCCACCGCCGAGGAGACGCCGCTGCCGATGCCGCCATTGGACATCATCGTCATCAGCATGAAGATCGGGAACACCAGCGCGACGCCGGCCAGCGCATCGGTGCCGAGGAAGCCGACGTAGTAGGCCTCGGCGACGTTGACCGCGGTCTGCGCCACCAGCACGGTCATGGTCGGCAGCGCCAGCCGGAACAGCGCCGGCAGCACCGGGCCGGAGAGCAATGCCGTGCGGACCGATTCGGCCTTGGCGCGCGACGGAGCCGGGGCCGGCGTGACAAGCGGCGCTGGCGCCTCCGGAGCTGCCGTGCCGCTACGCCGGGCCTCGCTGGTTGCCTGGGTGGAAACGTCCATCGGATCTCCGCGCGCCTGGCGAGCCGTTGCATTGAAATGACGATCATCATTCAATAGGTCCGCCGCCGGGCGCGGGTCAAGGCGACGCGGGCGCAGGCCGATCATGAAAATTTGGCGGAGCAGGGTGATCCGCTGCGCCGGGGCGGCCCGCTAGTAATGGACGCGCAGGCCGATGCCGCCGTGGATGGTGTTGCCGACCGGCTGCGGGCCGAGCGTGCCGTTGACGAACAGGTCGGCGATCCAGCCCTGCGGCAGGCGGAAGCCGAGCCGGCCGCCATATTCGAACCAGCCCTGGTTGCCCATGGTCGGCGTCACCGTGCCGTTGCCGGTGACGGTGGCGACGATGCCGGAGCTGGTCGCGAACGACTGGACGTAGCCGCCATTGATGTTGGCCTCGATGCTCGTGCCGAACAGGTGGGTCCACTGGCCGCCGACCTTGACCAGGCTGGTGCGGTCGGTGCCGCCGGCGATCGTCGCGTCGAACGGGTTGAAGGCCACCGTGGGATCGCGATAGCCGGCGACGTGCTGCCACAATTGCCACAGCTCGACCGAGGCCGCGAGCTCGTCGCGCGGCGAGAACCGGCTGATCCAGCCGGCGCGGCCATAGACCGCGTAGTTCGATGCCGTGGTGGTGCCGTCCACCGTGACGTTGCCGAGGCTCGTCGCATAGCTGCGGCCGTAGCGCACGCGCTCATAGGGCGTCAGGATGGTGCCGACGTCGAAGAACGGCCGCGACGAGCCCCAGTCGGCGAAGTCGTAGCGCAGCGCAAAGGCGCCGATCGGCGCAGACGTCACGTGATAGCCGTTCTCGTCGTAGTGCGTGTAGGCGAGGCCGGCGAGCAGCGCCAGATTGCTGGTGAGCTGCTTGCGGCCATGGATGCCCGCCGAGAACGAGCCGGCCGAGCCGAACGCGCTGACGCAGTCGCTGCAGTTGACCTGCTCGTTGACGCCGAGCAGCACCAGCCCGAGCACGCGGTTGGTGATCATCTGGTTGAAGCGCTGGTCGGCGAGGCTGTTGATCGCGTTGGCGCTGTTTCCCGCGCCGGTGGGCGACGGCGACGGGGTCGGCGTGCTCGAGGGCGAGGGCGTCGGCGTCGGACTGGCGGTCGATGTCGGCGTGGCCGACGGCGTCGGCGTCGCGGTGGGCGAGGAGGTCGGAGACGGCGACGGGGTCGGGCACGGCGCCGCCGCGAAGTTGTCCACCCCGCAAGTGCTCTGCGCGGCGGCCGGCGCGGCTTGCAGGGCGAGCGCGAGCAGCCCGCCGGCGATGGCCGTCATCAGGAGAGCAAGCTGACCGCGGCGCGTTCTCATCGTCATCGCCCGCACAGGATGCCGGTGAAGTCCTGCGGCGGCGCATTGCTGGCGAGATCGGTGACCGTGCAGAGGCCCGATGTCGACGCGCAGCTCGCCGCAAAGCTCCAGGACGGATTGCTGGTCTTCTTGATCGTGCTCCTGCCGTTGCCGGTTGCGGTGATGATGGCCGTGTCGCCGGGCTGGGTCAGCTCGAGGCATTGGAAGGTGAGGGTGCAGACCCGCGACGCGCCTTCCTGCAGCACGACCATGGTCTGGCCGCGCTGCGAGCGGATGTCGAGGATGGTGCCGCGCACGCCGATGGTCGCGAGCGGCGTGTTGATCTTGTAGGCGGTCTTCTCGGAATGGCCGGTGACGAAGCGGAACGCGCCGGTGCCGAGCCGGATCGCGATGTCGCGATAGCTGGTCTCGTCGTTGAAGACGGTGCGGTCGAGCGTCAGGGTGGCGTTGGCGCCGAGCGAGAGATTGGTGCTGTCGATCATGACGAGCCGCGCGGCGCTGTCCGTGCCGGTGCGCACCGTCTCGTTGCGCACGACGCCGTCGCCGACATTGATCGGGCTGCTCGCCGCGCCTGCAACGCGCAGCACGTCCTTCTGCACCAGCACGGCTTCGCCGATGCGGCCGTCGGCGCTTGCCCCGCCCGCCGCGCCCAGCAGGGCGGCAGCCGAGATCGCAGCGACACAGGTTCGGCGACGCTGACTCATATCCACACCGAAGGTCGTTCCTTGCTCAATCTAGCCGAAGACGGCGCGCGGCGTTGTTGTAAAATAGGCACAAGTTTGCCTCGATGACCGTTCGGTGGTTAGTTGCCGTCACCGTGGGATCAGTTCAACGCGGAGGCCCATGAAGGTATCTGCTGCTCGCTGGGATGACGACGAAGAGGACGGCGAGGTTGCGCAGGATGGCGCTCTGTCGGTCCGCCGTTGTGTGATGACGGCATTGCTGATCTTCGCGATCACGCACGTCGTGCTGATGATCGGGCTCGCCGCGCCGCCGAAATTCGTCTTCGACGAGGTGCATTACGTGCCGGCGGCGCGGCAGATGCTGGGACTGGCGCCGGCAACGCCGCAGCTCAACCCGATGCATCCGCCGCTCGCCAAGGAGCTGATCGCGCTGTCGATCAGGACGTTCGGCGACAATGCCTTCGCATGGCGCTATCCCGGTACCGTGCTCGGCGGGCTCGCCGTCGCCGCGATCTATCTGTGCGGTCTGGCGCTGTTCGCGGCGCAATGGCCCGCCATCGCGGCGGCGCTGCTCGCGGCCTTCAACCAGATGCTGTTCGTCCAGGCGCGCATCGCGATGCTCGACATCGGCGCGCTCGCCTTCAGCCTGCTCGGGATCGCGGCGTTCCTGTTTTCGTTCAGGCAGCGCCGGCCGCAGGTCGTGTTCGCGCTGGCGGGGGCGCTGTTCGGCCTTGCGATCGCCTGCAAATGGAGCGGGCTGTTTCCGCTCTTGACGGCGCTTCTCATCGTCGGTCTCATCAAGCTGTTGCAGCATTGGCAGACCTCGTTCGGCGATGGCGAGCCGACCGACTGGTATCGGCCCGAGCAATGGCCGCAACTGAGCTGGCTGCAGATCGTGCTGGGCCTCGTCGCGATGCCTGCGGTCTGCTATCTCGCGACCTTCGTCCCGCTGCACGGCCTGTCCGTCATGGGTATCGTCGAGGCGCAGCGGCGCATCTTCGCCGACAGCATCACCACGGCGATCGCCGGCCACACCTATATGAGCGCGTGGCCGACCTGGCCGCTGCTGGTCCGTCCGGTCTGGTTCCTGTTCGACAAGAATGGTGACACCGACATCGCCGCGGTGGTGCTGCTCGGCAATCCGCTGGTGCTGTGGCCGGCGCTGGCCGCGCTCGCGATCTGCGCCCGGGATTTCATCGCGACGCGCAGCGCGACGGCGTTCCTGATCCTGGCGTTCTATCTCGGCTGCTATCTGCCCTGGGCGCTGCTGCCGCGCGCGCTAAGCTTCATCTACTACTACCTGCCGTCGGCGACGCTGGCGAGCCTCGCGCTAGTCCATGCGCTGCGACGCTGGCCGCGCTGGGTGCTGGTGAGCTATGTCGCTGTCGCGATCCTGGGCTTCGTCGCGATGCTGCCGATCAGCGCCGCCTTCATCGGCACGACGATGCAGACCTTCACCCGGCTGATGCTGTTCCAGAGCTGGATCTGAACGCGGACAAAAAGCGCCCCGCCCGCCAGGGACCGTAAGCAGGCGGGGCGATGCGCGGCGGAGCGCTCACTTCGCCGCGGTTTTGGTGTCCATGTTGACGACCTGGACCCGCCGGTTGAGCGGATCGGCCGGGTTGGCCGCGTCCTTGAGCTTGGTCTTGCCGTAGCCGACCGTGACGAGGTCCTGGCCGGGGAGGGCGAACTTCTCGACCAGATAGCGCTTGATGGTGTCGGCGCGGCGCTCCGAGAGATCCTGGTTGAAGCCGTCGCTGCCGATGCCGTCGGTATGGCCGGCGACCACGAAGGTCGAGCCCTTCAGGTTCGGATCGGACAGCGCCTTGCCAAGCTCCTGCAAGGCCGGCATCGAGGCCTTGCTGATGTCGGCCGAATTGTAGTCGAACTGGATCTCGAGATCGATCTTGGGCTTGGTCGCCGCGATCTCGGCGATCTGTTCGCGCTCGCCGAGCGACAGCGAGCGGGTCTTGCGGTTGCGCATGCTGTCGATGAAGGCCGCTTGCTTCGCCTGCGTCGCCGTGTCGGCCTGCGGGTTCGCCTGCGGTCCGATCGAGATGCCGCGCGTCACGGCCTTCGGCTTCAGCGCGTTGAGGATCTTGTCGGCCGACACGGCCTCGCCGGCGAGAGCGGTGCCTGCGCCGATCGCCAGCATCGCGGAGAACGCCGCCGCCTGAACTGCAAAACGTCCAAAATATGGGGTCATCGTCGTTATCCTCGGGTCGTCATGCCCTATGGCCATTGGATGCGTGAACGATAGAACGGGTTCAAAGCGTCCAATGTGATCGACGTCACGTTGTCGGGCCGGGCGGCCCTCGAGGGGCGAAGCGAGCGGTCCGCGGGACGCGCCGCGCGCTGCCGCAAAGCGATCGGCAGCTGGCCGGTCCGCGAACAACAAATCGGCCAGATGCGGTTCTACCGGATAGCGCTCGCCAGGAAAAAATCGCAAACCTAAGGGACGCGAACGGCGAGTGGATTCGTAGTCAAGAAACGCGAACAGAAAAGCAGAGCCGTGTTCAACCCATCGCACAGGCGCGACTATCAGTCCCATCGGGCGAGCAGCCAGGATCAGGCGGGATCGTCCGGTTCCATGTCGACGCTGATTGGAGCAGGGATCATTGCCGCATCGATCCTGCTGTCGACGCTGTTCACGGCTGTCGGCAACCGCTATGTCGGCCTGGAAAGTCCCTCCGAGGATACGGCCTGGCTGGTCGACCGCCTGACCGGCCGCATCTACAAATGCCGTGCGCCCGATCCCGGCCGCGCCAGCTGCAAGGCCGAGATCGCCACCGGCAGCATTCCGGACAAGTCCAAGCCTTGAGGTTCCGCAAGGGGATCCCGTCGGCCTGATTCGCCGTTGCGGGAGCGGGGGCGAATCTCGCACCATTGCGCGGCATGCCCGCCGTTTCCACGCCCATCCCGCTCTCCAAGCCGCAGGCGCGCCGCATCTGGCTGCGCGCGCAGCGGCTCGATGCCGACGCGCCGTTCGGCGCGGGCCCCGAGGCGGTCGCCGCCGCCATCGCCCATCTCGGCTATGTGCAGATCGACACCATCAACGTCATCGAGCGCTGCCACCACCACATCCTGTTCAGCCGCATTCCCGCCTATCGCCGCGCCGATCTCAGGCAGGCGCAGAGCGCGGACAAGACCGTGTTCGAATATTGGACCCACGCGCTGTCCTATATTCCGGTGCAGGATTTCCGCTACTTCGTGCCGGCGATGCGCCGCCACCGCCGCGAGGGCCATCGCTGGCTCACGACCGTGAAGCCGGAGGATACGCGCAAGGTCATGCGGCTGATCCGCCAAGGCGGCGCGCTGACGATCCGCGACATCGACGACGACGTGCTGCGCGAGAAGGACCACGCCTGGGCCAGCCGCAAGCCGTCGAAGCGCGCGCTGCAACTCGGCTTCTACGAGGGCGTGCTGACGGTGTCGGGCCGCGACGGCATGCTCAAGACCTACGACCTCACCACCCGGCATTTCGGCTGGGAACGGCTGCCGAAGGGCGCCAACGATCGCGAGATCGCAGCCTATCTGCTCGACCGCGGCTTGCGCGCGCAAGGCGTCGTCAGCCTCGATTCGCTCTGCCATCTCAATGCGCCAAGCAAGGCCGCGGTGCGCCGGGTCATCGATGCCAGGGTCCAGCGCGGCGAACTGCTGCCGGTGACGGTGGAGGGCGCCGGCAAGCAGGAGCACTGGGCGACGCCAGCAGCGTTGGACGAGCCGGCTGAAATCGATCCGGCGCGCGTGCACATTCTGTCGCCGTTCGATCCGCTGATCATCCAGCGCAAGCGGACGCAGGCGATCTTCGACTACGATCATCGCTTCGAAGCCTATGTCCCGAAGGACAAGCGCCTGTTCGGCTATTTCGCGCTGCCCGTCCTGGTCGGGGACGAGATCGTCGCCGCGCTCGACCTCAAGACCGACCGCCAGAACGGCAAGCTCCTGATGCAGAAATGGAGCTGGGTCGGCCAGGGCAAGGCCGCGCGGGGCGATCAGCGCAAGACGTTGAAGCGGCGGATCGAGGACGAATTGCAGCGGTTCCAGCGGTTTCAACTTGGAGACTGACCTTTCCGCCGGAGAATCGTTCGAGCTCTTGATTTGGAAACGAATGTTTCCTAAAAGGAGGAATGACGCGGTCACAAACGAATTCGTCCGAGCGCCGCGGCCCTGGTCGGCCGCGCGAGTTCGATATGGACACCGCCCTGAACAGGGCCCTGGTGGTCTTCAGCGAGCGCGGCTACCACGGCGCGTCGCTGGCCGAATTGCGCGCTGCCATGAAGCTCACCACCGGAAGCCTCTACAAGGCCTTCGCGGACAAGCACGCGATCTTTCTGGCGACGCTCGATCACTACATCGCGCGCCGCGACCGGCAGGTTCGCGACTGCCTCGATTCACACCACAGCGGACGCGACAAGCTCAAGGCCTTGCTGCAGTTCTACGCGGAATCCGCCAGCGACAGCGAAGGCCGGCGCGGCTGCCTCGTCGTCACCAGCGCGACCGAGCTCGCTACCTTGAATGCGGAGGCTGCCGCCAAGGTCCGGGGGGCGTTGCGCCGGGTTGAGACCTTGTTGCGCGACCTGATCAAGTTGGGACAGGCCGACGGATCGATCCGGCCGGCGCTCGACCCGGAAGCCGTCGCGGGCGCGCTCTTCTGCGTGATCCAAGGGCTGCGGGTGGTTGGCAAGACGGGGCGTGCAAGGAGCGAGATGATGAGCGTCGCAAATCAGGCCGCGGCGTTGCTCGCATGATGTCGTGCCAAAATAGGAAACGTTTGTTCTATAATAGGAGAATGATCAATGCCCGAGTTGATGAACGCCATCCCTGCCAAAACTCCGCCGCGGCTGGTCGCGGCGGAGCCGTTCAGTCGCGCCGAGCCGTCGCTGCCGGGATTCACCCATCGCTTCGAAACCGTCGACGGCGTCCGGCTGCACTATGTCAGCGGTGGTCCGCCGGCTGGCGATGTCGTGGTGCTGCTCGCCGGCTTTCCCGAAAGCTGGTTTGCCTGGCGCAAGGTCATGCCGCTGCTCGGGTCGCGGTATCGGGTCATTGCCGTCGATTTCCCAGGACAGGGTGACTCGGACCGGCCAGCCGACGGCTACGACACGCAGGCCCTGGCCACGGCGGTGCATCGCCTGCTGCAGCAGCTCGGCCTCACCAGCTATCATCTGGTGGGCCACGATATCGGCGCGTGGGTGGCCTATCCCTATGCGGCCTTGTTTGAAGCCGAGGTGCGCAGCCTGGCCCTGCTCGATGCAGGAATTCCCGGCGTCACCTTGCCCGAGGCGTTGCCGTTCGCGCCAGACCGCGCGTGGCGCACCTGGCACTTCGCGTTCCACGCCGTCGCGGATCTCCCGGAGATGCTGATCCATGGCCGCGAACGCGACTATCTCGCCTGGTTCCTGCGGCGGAAGGGGGCCAGTCCAGAAGCGTTCTCCGAATGCGATCTCGACGAATATGCCCGCGTGCTGACCAAGGCCGGCGGCTTGCGCGCCGGGCTCGCCTATTATCGTGCCGCCGCACTGTCAGCGCTTCAGAACCGCGAACTGAAAGCCAGGGGCAGGCTGAAGCCGCCGGTGCTGGCCGTTGGCGCCGACCAGGGATCGATCGTGGACATGGCCGCGCCGCTCAGGGAGGTCGCTGATCAAGTGGAGGGCATCACCATCTCCTCGTGCGGCCACTATATTCCGGAAGAGCAGCCTGCCGTTCTGGCCGAGGAGCTGGACGCCTTCTTCAGCCGCGTCTGTACCGCGTCGGGCTGAGCTCTCGCGCGATGTCGTAGCTTGCCCGGGGCAAGCCTATGCCGAAGCCGGCCGCATCGCGATCCGGTCGATCCAGACGCCGATGAGGATGCCGACCACATAGGCGGCAATGTTCCACAGTGAGAAGATGCGGCCGAGCAGCAGCGCGCCCGCCAGCGTCAGGCGAAAGCTGTCGAGCCAGGGCGTGTGGATCAGCCTGAAGGCTTCGACGATGGCGGCGATGGCGAGCGCGAGGCCGGCGATCTGCCCCACCGCCATTCGCGGCAGCAGCGCGACGAGCAGCATATAGACCATCGTCGCCCAGAGCACGGAGCCGCCATACTTGACGATCAAGGCGGGAAGGCCGAGGCCGGGACCGTGGAAACGCAGGCCAAGCCCGAGCGCGATCACGATCAGCGCCGTCGCGAGCGCTCGTGCTGCGCGGCGGCGCCTGTCAGCGCGGGCGAGCATCCCGGGTGACGAGAGCGTCATGCGCGTGCCGCGCCCCCGCGATGCGCCGACGGGCTGTGGGGTTTCAGGTTTTCCGATTGACTTGCCACGACCGATGCTCAACACCGCCCATCAACTACCAATGTCTGCAATGCTCCCGGGAGGAGATCGATGAGTCCGTCCGCCACCACCCCGGCCGCGCCTGGCCGCTCCGACATCGAGGCCGCGACCATCCGCGCCATCTCCTGGCGGCTGATTCCCTTCCTGGTGCTGGCCTATTTCTTCTCGTATCTGGATCGCGTCAATCTCGGCTTCGCCGCGCTGACCATGAACGCCGAGCTGAAGTTCTCGCCGCTGGTGTTCGCCTGGGGCGCCGGCATCTTCTTCATTGGCTATTTCATCTTCGAGGTGCCGAGCAATCTGGCGCTGGAGAAGTTCGGCGCCAGCCGCTGGATCGCGCGCATCATGGTGACCTGGGGCATCATCTCGGCGCTGATGGCGCTGGTCTCGGGCCCGTGGAGCTTCTACACGCTGCGCTTCCTGCTCGGCGTCGCCGAGGCCGGATTCTTCCCGGGCATCATCCTCTATCTCACTTACTGGTATCCCGCGCAGTATCGCGCGCGCTTCCTCGCCGCCTTCGCGGTTGCCGTGCCGATTTCGACCGTGATCGGCGCGCCTGTGTCGGGCCTGCTGCTCGGCATGCACGGCTTGATGGGACTGCAGGGCTGGCAGTGGCTGTTCATCATCGAGGGCATCCCCTCGGTCATCCTCGGCGTGGTCACCTGGTTCTACCTGACCGACCGGCCCGAACATGCAACCTGGCTGTCGGCGGAGCAGAAGGCCTGGCTCGCGGCAAGGCTCGAGGCCGAGACGGCGGCGAAGCAGGCCGCCGGACACATGACGCTCGGCGAGGCGCTGTCGTCGCCCAAGGTGATCGTGCTCAGCCTGATCTATTTCGGCTTCGTCGGCGCGCTCTACGGCATGCAGTTCTGGCTGCCGCAGATCGTCAAGGCGTTCGGACTGACCAATGTGCAGACCGGCTTCGTCACCGCGATTCCCTATGCGTTCGGCACCGTGGCGATGATCCTGTGGGCGCGGCATTCGGATGCGACGCGCGAGCGCGTCGTGCACGTCGGTGCGCCACTGATCCTGATCGCGGTGGCGCTGGCCGCCTCGAGCATGATCGGCGATCCCACGCTCACCATGGTCGCGCTGACGGTTGCCGCGATCGGCGTGTTCTGCGTGTTCGGCGTGTTCTGGACCTTGCCCACGGCGTGGCTGTCGGGCACGGCCGCCGCCGGCGCCATCGCGCTGATCAATTCGATCGGCAATCTCGCCGGTTTCGGCGGCCCCTATCTGGTCGGCTGGATCAAGGACACCACCGGCTCCACCACCCATGGCCTGCTCGCATTGTCGGTGCTGCCGCTGATCGCCGGGCTGCTGGTGTTCTTCGGCGGCCATGAGAGCAAGGTCGAATTCGCAGGCCAGGCGCCGGCGGAATAGCGACCGCACAATCGGCTGACGATTGCAGACCTGAAACCGCCCATCGGCTGAGTGCGACGAAGGGCCCGGTCTCGACCGGGCTCTTTGTTGTCGTTGCCCCAGCAAGGGCACGTGCGCTCCGCGGGGTGAGGCGGGTGCGATCCGCGGCGGCCGTGCGGACGTTCGTTGAGAGGCTGCATCAGCCACGTCATTCCGGGGCGGTCGCGCAGCGACCGAACCCGGAATCTCGAGATGATGAGGATCGTGCCAACCACCTCGGGATTCCGGGTTCGACCGCTGGCGCGGTCGCCCCGGAATGACGTGAGTCCCCGACAGGCTGCCTGCCGATGGACTGAGCACCTGCGGCAACGTGTCCAGATGTTCACGAAGTCATGATCACTGACGAATATTGACAATCGTCACTCAACATTCGACACTTGCTCGCAACTGCAGCGAGGGTGCCCCATGTTGATCCGCCTGATTTTCGCGAGCTATTCCAAGCTGTTGACCGGTCTTGCGCTGGCCACCATGGCCGTCGCCCTGGCCGGGTGCAATGAAACCGTCGCCCAGAAGGCCGAGCCTGTCAGGCCGGTGCTGGTCGCGCCCGTGCATTACGAGGCCGAGACCCCCGAACGCAGCTTCGTCGGCACCATCCGGCCGCGCATCGAGGCCGATATCGGCTTCCGCGTCGCCGGCAAGGTCGCCAAGCGCCTGGTCGAGGTCGGCCAGACTGTCGATGTCGGCCAGCCGCTGGCCACGCTCGACGAGGTCGACCTGAAGCTCCAGGCCGAGCAGGCTGAAGCCGAATTCCGCGCTGCCACCGGCGTGCTGGCGCAGGCGTCCGCCGCCGAGACCCGCGCCAAGGAGCTGCGGGCCAAGGGCTGGACCACGGATGCCCAGATGGACCAGGCCAGGGCGTCCGCCGACGAGGCGAGGGCACGGCTCAACCGTGCCGAACGCTCGGTCGAACTGACCCGCAACTCGCTGTCCTACGCGACGCTGGTTGCGGATGCGCGCGGCGTGGTCACCGCGAGCATGATCGAGCCGGGCGTGGTGGTTGCCGCCGGCCAGGCCGCGATCCGGGTCGCGCGCTTCGCCGAGAAGGAGGCGGTGGTCGCGATCCCGGAGACGCTGCTCGAACGCGCCAAGACCGGCAGCGCCTACGTCACGCTGTGGTCGGACGCCGACAAGAAATATGCGGCCAAGCTGCGCGAGATCGCGCCGGCCGCCGATCCCGCCACGCGCACCTATCTCGCCAAATTCTCGCTGCCGGACGCCGGCGAGGCCGTCTCGCTCGGCATGACCGCGACCTTGACGCTCGCCGATCCCGCCACCACCCGCGTCGCGCGGCTGCCGCTGTCGGCGCTGTTCAGCGAGGGCCGCGAGCCGTCGCTCTACGTGGTGAACGACAAGGGCGAGGTGACGCTGAAGCCGGTGAAGGTGAAGGCCTATGACAGCAAGGACGTGCTGATCACCTCGGGCGTCGACGAGGGCGAGAAGGTCGTGGCGCTCGGCGTGCAGAAGATCGACCCCGCGCAGAGAGTGCGCGTCGTGTCGGCGCTGACGTTCTAGCTCGGACGAAATTGTCGTCATTGCGAGGAGCGCAGCGACGAAGCAATCCAGGGCTCCGCGTGCGACTCTGGATTGCTTCGCTTCGCTCGCAATGACGATCACCGAGAGTAACGGACTGGACTAGCGATATCGGATCATCGGAGAGCACCCATGAAGCGGTTCAACCTGTCGGCCTGGGCGGTCAATCATCCGCCGCTGGTGCTGTTCCTGATCATTGCGCTCGGCGTCGCCGGCTTCTTCTCCTATCAGAAGCTCGGCCGCGCCGAAGATCCGTTCTTCACCGTCAAGGTCGTCAACGTCTCGGTGATGTGGCCGGGCGCGACGGCCGTGGAGATGCAGAGCCAGGTCGCCGACCCCATCGAGAAGAAGCTGCAGGAGCTGCCTTATTTCGAGAAGGTGCAGACCTATTCGAAGCCGGCCTTCACCGCGATGCAGGTGACCTTCCGAGATTCGACGCCGCCGAAGGAGGTGCCGCATCTGTTCTACCTGATCCGCAAGAAGCTCGACGACGTGCAGTCCTCGCTGCCGTCGGGCATCGTCGGTCCGTTCGTCAATGACGAGTTCTCCGACGTCGATTCGATCCTGTTCATGATGACCGGCGACGGCGCCGACTATGCGCAATTGAAGAAGACCGCCGAAGGCCTGCGCCAGCGCCTGCTGAAGGTCGCCGGCGTCACCAAGGTCAATCTCTACGGCACCCAGGACGAGCGCATCTATGTCGAGTTCAGCCATGCCAAGCTCGCCACGCTCGGCATCACGCCGCAGGCGCTGTTCGATTCGCTTGCCAAGCAGAACAATGTGACACCGGCCGGCACGGTCGAGACCTCGTCGCAGCGCGTGCCGCTGCGTGTCACCGGCGCGCTCGATGGCGCCAAGGCGGTGGCGGAGACGCCGGTCGAAAGCAACGGTCGGGTGTTCCGGCTCGGCGATATCGCGACCGTCACCCACGGCTACGTCGATCCGCCGAGCTTCAAGGTGCGGCAGGAGGGCAAGCCCGCGCTCGGCATCGGCGTCGTCACCGCCAAGGAGGCCAACATCCTGGAGCTCGGCAAGGAGGTCCACGCCGCGGCCGACGACTTCATGAAGGCCGTGCCGCAGGGCATCGAGATCGAGCAGATTGCCGACCAGCCCAAGGTGGTCGAGCACGCCGTCAGCGAGTTCGTGCATTCGTTCGTCGAGGCGCTGGTGATCGTGCTGTTCGTGTCGTTCCTGGCGCTGGGGTGGCGTACCGGCATCGTGGTGGCGCTGTCGGTGCCGCTGGTGCTGGGGCTCGTCTTCATCGTCATGAACATCATGGGGCTGAACCTGCACCGCATTTCGCTTGGTGCCCTCATCATTGCGCTCGGCCTTCTGGTCGATGATGCCATCATCGCGGTCGAGATGATGGTGGTGAAGATGGAGCAGGGCTGGGACCGGATGCGCGCGGCGTCGTTTGCGTGGGAGTCCACCGCGTTCCCGATGCTGACCGGCACCCTGGTCACGGCCGCCGGCTTCCTGCCGATCGGCTTCGCCAATTCCGCGGTCGGCGAATATGCCGGCAGCATCTTCTGGATCGTCGCCATCGCGCTGGTCGCGTCCTGGTTCGTCGCGGTGATCTTCACGCCCTATATCGGCGTCAAGCTGCTGCCGGACATGAAGGCCCATCACGGCCATGACGAGCACGCGGTCTACGACACGCGCATGTATCGCGGCCTGCGCGCCATCGTGCGCTGGTGCGTCGATCACCGCATCACCACCGTCGCCGCGACGGTCGGCGTGTTCGCGGCATCGATCGTCGCCTTCGGCCACGTCCAGCAGCAGTTCTTCCCGCTGTCGGAACGCCCCGAGCTGTTCCTGCAGTTGCGGCTGCCGGAGGGCACCGCGTTCGGTGTCACCGAGAAGGCGGCGCGCGAGGCCGAGGCGCTGCTGAAGGACGACAAGGACATCGAGACCTACACCGCCTATGTCGGGCAGGGCTCGCCGCGCTTCTGGCTCGGCCTCAACCCGCAACTGCCGAACGAGGCCTTCGCCGAGATCGTGATCGTCGCCAAGGACGTCGCCGCGCGCGAGCGCATCAAGGCCAAGATCGAGACCGCGGCTGCGAACGGCGAGCTGAACGAAGCGCGCGTCCGCGTCGATCGCTTCAATTTCGGTCCGCCGGTCGGCTTCCCCGTCCAGTTCCGCGTCATTGGCCCGGATGCGGCCAAGGTGCGCGAGATCGCCCATCAGGTGCGTGACGTCATGCGCCAGAACCCGAATGTCAGGGATCCGCAGCTCGACTGGAACGAGCAGTCGCCTTACCTCAAGCTGGTCGTCGACCAGGATCGTGCCCGTGCGCTCGGCCTGACCCCGCAGGACGTGTCGCAGTCGCTGGCGATGCTGATCTCCGGCGTGCAGGTCACGACCATTCGTGACGGCATCGAGAAGGTCGGCGTCGTCGCCCGCGCGGCGCCGTCCGAACGGCTGGATCTCGCCCATGTCGGCGACCTCACCATCACCTCGAAGAACGGCGTGGCGGTGCCGCTGCAGCAGATCGCCAAGATCGAATATTCCCACGAGGAGCCGATCCTGTGGCGGCGCAACCGCGACATGGCGATCACGGTGCGCGCCGACGTGGCGGATGGCGTGCAGGCGCCTGATGTCACCAACCAGATCTCGCCGAAGCTGCAGGATATCCGCAACCACCTCGAGCCCGCCTACCGGATTGAGGCCGGCGGCGCGTTCGAGGAATCAGCCAAGGGCAATGCCTCGATCTTCGTGCTGTTTCCGCTGATGGTCATCGTGATGCTGACCCTGCTGATGATCCAGCTTCAGAGTTTCTCGCGGCTGATCCTGGTGTTCCTGACCGCGCCGCTCGGCATCGTCGGCGCGTCACTCGGACTGAATGTCGCCAACGCGCCGTTCGGCTTCGTGGCGCTGCTCGGCCTGATCGCCCTCGCCGGCATGATCATGCGCAACGCGGTGATCCTGGTCGATCAGATCGAGACCGACGTCGCCCATGGCCTGACCCGCAAGGACGCGATCATCGAGGCCACGGTGCGCCGCGCCCGCCCCGTGGTGCTGACCGCGCTGGCGGCGATCCTGGCCATGATCCCGCTGTCGCGCTCGGCGTTCTGGGGCCCGATGGCGATCACCATCATGGGCGGGTTGTTCGTTGCAACCTTCCTGACGCTACTGTACTTGCCTGGATTGTATGCCCTATGGTTCCGCAAGAGTCTGGACGAGCGCGGAGCGAAAGACGCGGATCATTCCGCAGCGCAGCACGTTGACGTGCCGAGGCCTTCGCTTCCTCTGGCCGAGGCCGCCGAATGAAGGATCAACAAGATCGCAGGCATGATGACCCTGGTTTCCGACCATATCGAATCCGACACGCACGAGCGCATTCTCGTCGTTGCTGAGCGCCTGTTTCGACAGATCGGCTACCAGAAGACGACCGTCGCCGACATCGCCAAGGAGCTCCGCATGAGCCCGGCGAATGTCTACCGGTTCTTCGACTCGAAGAAGGCGATCCACCGGGGGGTCGCCCGCACGCTGATGGCCCAGGTCGAGGCGGCCGCCATCGCGATCGCGGAGCGGCCCGGTCCGGCGGCACCGCGGCTGCGCGAGCTGCTCGGCACGATCCATCGCATGAACACCGAGCGCTATGTCGGCGACAACAAGCTGCACGAGATGGTCGCGGTGGCGATGGAGGAGAGCTGGGACGTCTGCGAGGCGCACATGCTGCTGATCACCGAGATCATCGGCCGCGTGATCGGGCAGGGCGCGGCGTCCGGCGAATTCGCGGTCACCGACCTGACGCTGGCGGCAAAATGTGCGACGACCGCGATGATGCGCTTCTTCCATCCGCAGATGATCGCGCAATGCGCGACCAAGCCAGGCCCGACGATCGACGAGATGATCGATTTCGTGCTGGCAGGGCTTGGTTCCAGGGGCGCTGCGGTCTAGGTTGCAGTCATTCCGGGGCGATGCGAAGCATCGAACCCGGAATCTCGAGATTCCGGGTTCGCCTCTTCCGATCAAAGTGGCTTCGCCATTTTTGTCGCGCGAGGCGCCCCGGAATGACTGCTGCTTAGGAGACGACGGCGTGATCGAACGCGACTTGCATTTCTACGAACCGAAGAACGGCCACGGCCTGCGCCACGATCCCTTCAACGCCATCGTCGCGCCGCGTCCGATCGGCTGGATCTCGTCGCGTGATCCTGATGGGCACGTCAACCTTGCGCCCTACAGCTTTTTCAATGCGTTCAACTACACGCCGCCGATCATCGGCTTCTCCTCGACGCAGTGGAAGGACTCGGTTGCCAACATCCAGGACACCGGCGAGTTCGTCTGGAACCTGGTGACGCGCGGGCTTGCGACGCAGATGAATGCGACCGCCGCGCATGTCGCGCGCGAGGTCGACGAGTTCAAGCTCGCGGGCGTGACGCCGGTGCCGTGCAAGTTCGTCAACGTGCCGCGGGTCGGCGAAAGCCCCGTCGCGTTCGAATGCAAGGTGACGCAGATCATCCAGCTGCAGGGCGCCGACGGCACCAAGGCCCAGGCCTGGCTGACGCTCGGCGAGGTGGTCGGCGTGCATATCGACAAGACGCTGATCAAGGACGGCGTCTACCAGACAGCGCTCGCGCATCCGATCGTCCGCGCCGGCCGTCGCGGCGACTATTTCGAGATCATGCAGGAGGCGATGTTCGAAATGGCGAGGCCGGACTGACGGCCCTGCTTGGCGCCTTCTTGAACGCTCCCGCAATTGGAGACCATCCGACGTGACCGAAGCGACCGCCCATGCCGCGCCGACCGAGCCCCGCGGCGATCTCTGCATCCGCACGCTGGCGATGCCGGCGGACACCAACGCCAATGGCGACATCTTCGGCGGCTGGCTGCTCAGCCAGATGGACGTCGGCGGCGGCGTGTTCGCCGCCAAGGTCGCGAAGTCGCGCACGGTGACGGTCGCGATCGAGGCGATGAACTTCCGCAAGGCGGTCTATGTCGGCGATCTCGTTTCGGTCTACGCACATCTCGTCCGCGTCGGCCGGACGTCGATGACGGTGCGTCTCGAAGCCTGGGTGCTGCGCCGGAAAGAGGAGCAGCCGATCCTCGTCACCGACGGCAATTTCACCTACGTCTCGATCGACGACGGCGGCCGGCCGCAGCCGATCCAGCGTGATGGCGTGATCGCGACCTGATCACATTCGCGGTCGGCGGCCGCAAATAACCTCCGTTAATGCGCGGCATATGCCGCTCGCTCGGCATAGGAACCGGCATCCGGCGATGCGCGTTCATTCGAGCACGTTCGCGCGGCGTCTGCGCCGATCAATCTCGCGCGATCTACGTCCGGTCCACAGGGCAGGCGTCTTTACGATGTTTGCAAGTTCTGGTTGCTTGGATGCGCGTTGCCGCGTCTTTGCCGTATTGCGCGCTTCGAGTGGCGCGCCGGACGGACAGCAATCACGGCAGTCCGTTTCCGACCAACAAGGCAAAAAATGCCAGCCGGAAAAAATTGCCGGCACAGGGGAAATGGTGGGGGCATGTTGCGCGAACAGGGTGGGAGGAAGTCCATGTCGGACGTCGACGAGAAACTGACCTTGCAGGTGCTGAAGAAGCTGCAGCAGCGGCTCCTCCATGCCGAGCGCAGGATTGGCGTCTACGAGCATCAGCTCAGCGCGTTTCGTGAACATCACGTCGAGGTGCTGAGGGATCTGCGCACGATCTATCAGTTGCTCGGTCGGCATCAGCACTGTCTCGGCGGAGCCGATGCATCGCTGCACAAGGCGACGCTCGTCCCGGATGATCCGCACTGATTCGGCAAGGCGTCACGGCGTGAGGGCGTGCAGCGCAGCCAACATAACATCCACACAATTTCCTGTTGGCATTCACGTCGGAATAGCCGGGGCTCCCTGCACGGAACATTCGTCATGGAGCTCGGTTATACGCCCCGGAATGAACGACGGGATTGCGCAATGTCCGAAACCTATATCATCGAGGTCAGCTCCCAGGCGGCGGGGATCGTCATCCGCGACCGCGGCGGCTTTCGCTTCTTCGCGGCGTCCCATCGCTTCAATGCCCTCGAGGGCCAGGTGTTTCGCAATGCCCGCGAAGCCGAACGCGCCGCGATTCGGCTCGTGACCGGTGAGCTGAGCGCAGCCGCCTGAGCGAGCTCGGCGCACGTGGACGTAGGCCGGACTAAGGCCGCGTCTGAGCTGCTCCGGGGCGAGCGATTGCTGCGATGCGCCCAATGCTTCGCCGATTGACGCTTGACTCGATCAGCATCACCATGGTGCAGCTTGTCCTGAAAGCTTGCCATGGCCGTCCTGTCCCAACGCCAGACCGACATCCTCAACATCGCCCGCGCCTCCGGCCGCGTCATGGTGGAGGATCTCGCGCGCCGCTTCGAGGTCTCGGCCCAGACCATCCGCAAGGATCTCAACGATCTGTGCGAGCAGCGCGCGCTGACGCGCATTCATGGCGGGGCCATCATCGCCTCCGGGGTCGAGAATCTCGCCTACGAGGCGCGGCGCTTCGTCGCTGCCGACGAGAAGAAGGCGATCGGTGCGGTCGCAGCCGCGCGGATTCCGAACGGCTCCTCGTTGTTCATCAATATCGGCACCACGACGGAGGAGGTGGCGAGCGCGCTGTCGTCGCACCAGGACCTGCTCGTCATCACCAACAATCTCAACGTCGCGATGCTGCTCTATCCGCATCCGCGCATCGAGGTGATCGTGGCCGGCGGCACCGTGCGGCGCTCGGACGGCGGCGTCATCGGATCGACCGCGACGCAACTGATCGGCCAGTTCAAGGTCGACTATGCGATCATCGGCGCGTCGGCGATCGACGAGGAGGGCGCGCTGCTCGACTTCGACTATCGCGAGGTCCAGGTTGCGCAAGCCATCATCGCCAATGCCCGCAGCGTGATGCTGGTCGCCGATTCCACCAAGCTCCACCGCAGCGCGCCGGTGCGCATCGCCCATCTCAGCCAGATCCAGACCTTCGTCACCGACCGCCCCCTGCCGGACGGACTGGCCAGCCTCTGCCATAGCCGCGGCATCGAGGTGGTCTCGGCGATGCCCGCCGACGATGCCGACGACGCCGCAGAGGCAACCGAAACGGCGGGGTCCGCCGTGCTCCGCCGCGCCTGACTTTCCGCCACTCTCGCAGGCTCCTTGATCCCGGTTTGGGCAGCTTTTGCCCAACCGCGGCCCAACATGCGAATTTCGATTTGCTTTCACTTTCGTTTGTGTTTAACTCGAAACCGAAAGTGAAATCGCCGCAGTCAAGGCGATTGCCGGGGGATGCGTCTGTTGGAGCGGATCTACGACCTCGCCATTGTCGGAGGCGGCGTGAACGGTTGCGGCATCGCGCGCGATGCGGCCGGACGCGGAAATTCCGTTTTCCTGTGTGAAATGAACGATCTGGCGAGCGGGACCTCGTCCTGGTCGACCAAGCTCGTGCATGGCGGCCTGCGCTATCTCGAATATTACGAGTTCCGGCTGGTCCGCGAGGCGCTGATCGAGCGCGAAGTCCTGTGGCAGATCGCGCCCCATATCATCCGTCCGCTGCGCTTCGTGCTGCCGCATCATTCGGGGCTGCGCCCGGCCTGGCTGCTGCGCCTCGGCCTGTTCCTCTATGACCATCTCGGCGGCCGCAAGCTGCTGCCGCCGACGCGGTCGGTGAACCTGCGCAGCGACGAGGTCGGCCGCCCCTTGATCCCCGGGCGCTACAGCAAGGGCTTCGAATATTCCGACTGCTTCGTCGACGATGCGCGCCTGGTCGTGCTGACCGCTCGGGATGCCGCCGATCGCGGCGCCGTCATCCGCACCCGCACGCGTGCGACCGAGATCCATCAGGATGGCAGCCACTGGCTGGTCACGACCGAGAACACGCAGACCGGCGAGCGCGAGACCATCAAGGCGCGCGCGCTGGTCAATGCCGCCGGTCCCTGGGTCGAGCAGGTGCTGGCGACCGGCGCCGGCGTCAATGCGAAAGCGAAGGTGCGGCTGGTGCAGGGCTCGCACATCGTGGTGCGCAAGCTCTACGATCACGACCGCGCCTACATCTTCCAGAACGCCGACGGCCGCATCATCTTCGCCATTCCCTATCAGCAGGATTTCACGCTGATCGGCACCACCGATCGCGACTATCAGGGTGATCCGGCCAAGGTGAAGGCGACCGACGAGGAGATCGCCTATCTCTGCGCCGCGCTCGGGGAATATCTCGCCAAGCCGGTGACGCCGGCCGACGTTGTGTGGAGCTATTCCGGCGTGCGGCCGCTCTATGATGACGGCGCCAGCGAGGCCAAGGCAGCGACCCGCGACTACGTATTCGAGCTCGATACGCCCGGCGGCTTGCCGCTGCTGTCGATCTATGGTGGCAAGATCACCACCTACCGGCGCCTGTCGGAAGAGGCGCTGGAGCGTCTTGCGCCCTATCTGAAAGGGGGCGACGCGGAGGAAGGCTGGACCGGCAAGGCGCCGCTGCCCGGCGGCGACATGAAGGTCTCGGCCGTCGGGCCGTTGATTGCGGATCTCTGCAAGACCTTTCCGTTCCTGTCGGATGCACATGCGAAGCGCATCGCCCATGCCTACGGCACGCGGGCTGCGGCCATGCTCGCCGGTGCGACATCTTTGGCCGATCTCGGCCAGGACTTCGGTGGCACCTTGACGGAGCGTGAAGTCAGGTACCTGATGACGGACGAGTGGGCGTTGACGGCCGAGGACATCGTGTGGCGTCGATCGAAGCTGGGGTTGCGGATGTCTGCGGCTGAGATCGCCGCCCTCGAGGCGTGGATCACAGCCAATCGCGAGCGCTCCACTTTGCCGGCGCGTGAGGCGGGAGGACGCGCATGAGCGTCACGCTCGATCACGTCTCCCGAATTGTCGACGGCGTGACCACCATTCGCGACGTCTCGCTGACCTTGCAGCGCGGCACGCTGAGCGTGCTGCTCGGGCCGACGCTGTCCGGCAAGACCTCGATCATGCGGCTGCTCGCCGGCCTCGACAAGCCGACCACCGGCCGCGTGCTGGTCGACGGCAAGGACGTCACCGGCGCCGATGTGCGGCAGCGCTCGGTCGCGATGGTCTATCAGCAATTCATCAACTATCCCTCGCTGACGGTCTATGAGAACATCGCCTCGCCGCTGCGCGTGCAGGGCAAGTCGCGCCAGGAAATCGAGAAGCGCGTGGCGGAAGCGGCGCGGCTGCTCCGGCTCGAGCCCTATCTGAAGCGCACGCCGCTGCAGCTCTCCGGCGGCCAGCAGCAGCGCACCGCGATCGCGCGCGCCCTGGTCAAGGGGGCCGACCTCGTGCTGCTGGACGAGCCGCTCGCCAATCTCGATTACAAGCTGCGCGAGGAGCTGCGCACCGAGCTGCCGCGCATCTTCGAAGCCTCGGGCGCGATCTTCGTCTACGCCACCACCGAGCCGTCGGAGGCGCTGCTGCTCGGTGGCCGCACCATCTGCATGTGGGAAGGGCAGGCGCTGCAGGCCGGCGATACCGCGGCCGTGTATCGCCGACCCGATACCTTGCGTGTCGGCCAGGTGTTCTCGGACCCGCCGATGAACACGGTCGAGATCCAGAAGCGCGGCGAGAGCGTGGAGTATGCCGGCGGGGTCAAGGCGCCGGCGGTCGGCCTCTATGCCGATCTGTCCGATGGCGCCTACCGCGTGGGCTTCCGCCCGCATCAGCTCGGGCTTGGCAAAGGCGACGGCAGCCACGGCCGCCATGCCTTTCCCGCGATCGTCTCGGTCACCGAGATCACGGGATCGGAGAGCTTCGTGCATCTGACGCGCGACGGCATGAACTGGGTCGCCGTGCTGCACGGCGTCCATGAATATGAGCCCGGCGAGATCCTCGACGCGGTGCTCGATCCGTCCAATGTGTTCGTGTTCGACGCCGGCGACCGCCTGGTCGCCGCGCCGGCGATCTGAGGGAGATGCCGCATGGCCCGCATTGACCTCGTCGATCTCGCCCACGCCTACAACGGCAACAGCGGCGATATCGAGAGCTACGCGCTGAAGCCGGTGACGATGACCTGGCGCCAGGGCGGCGCCTATGCGCTGCTCGGCCCGTCCGGCTGCGGCAAGACCACCTTGCTCAACCTGATCTCGGGCATTCTGACGCCCTCGCACGGCAAGATCCTGTTCGACGGCACCGACATCACCAAAGCCTCGACGCGCGAGCGCAATATCGCGCAGGTGTTCCAGTTCCCGGTGATCTACGACACGATGACGGTCGGCGAGAACCTCGCCTTTCCGCTCAAGAACCGCGGCGTGCCCAAGGCCGAGATCGACAAGCGCGTCGCCGAGATCGCGCGTCTCCTCGATCTGACTCCGGACCTCAACCGCAAGGCGACACGGCTCACCGCCGACGCCAAGCAGAAGATCTCGCTCGGCCGCGGCCTGGTGCGCTCCGATGTCGCCGCCGTCTTGTTCGACGAGCCGCTGACCGTGATCGATCCCGAGCTGAAATGGCAGCTGCGTTCGAAACTGAAGGCGCTGCATCGTGAGCTCGACCTGACGATGATCTACGTCACCCACGACCAGACCGAGGCGCTGACCTTCGCCGACACCGTCGTCGTCATGCATGACGGCCGCGTGGTGCAGAGCGGCACGCCGGCAGAGCTGTTCGACAAGCCGGCGCATACCTTCGTCGGCTACTTCATCGGCTCGCCGGGCATGAACATCCTCTCCGCCGAGGTGAAGGGACGCGAGGCCCGCATCGACGGTCACACGCTGACGCTGTCGCGCAGCTACGACGCGCTGCCGGCCGGAGCCAAGATCGAGATCGGCGTCCGTCCGGAATTCGTCGATGTCGCGCAGCCCGGACCCGGCCTGCTCGATGCCAATATCGAGCGCGTCGACGATCTCGGCCGCATCCGCTTCGCGCGCGTCCGTGTCGGCGACGTCAAGTTCGCCGCGCGACTGCCGGCCGGCTTCTCGCCGCAGGGCTCCGCGATCGGGCTGAAGTTCAATCCAGCCTATGTCCACGTCTATGCCGACAGCCGTCTCGTCGAGGGAGCCTGAGTGATGGACAAGATCATCAACAACAAGGCCTGGTTCCTGGTGCTGCCGGTGTTCCTGCTGGTGGCGTTCTCCGCCATTCTGCCGCTGATGACGGTGGTGAACTATTCGATGCAGGACACCTTCGGCAACAACCAGTTCTTCTGGAACGGTGTCGGCTGGTTCAAGGAGCTGCTCGATCCCTCGACCGATCTCGGCGGCCGCTTCCTCGCCTCGCTGTGGCGCAACCTGATCTTTTCCGGCGCAATTCTCGCCATCGAGGTCCCGCTCGGCATCGTGATCGCGCTGGCGATGCCGCGGCAGGGCTGGACCGTGGCGTTCGCACTGGTCGTGCTGGCATTGCCGCTGTTGATTCCGTGGAACGTTGTCGGAACCATCTGGCAGATCTTCGGTCGTCCCGACATCGGCCTGCTCGGCTATGTGCTCAACGCCATCGGCCTCGACTACAACTACGTCTCCAACGAGGCTGACGCCTGGTTCACCGTCATCCTGATGGATGTCTGGCACTGGACCAGCCTGGTGGCGCTCCTATGCTACTCCGGCCTCAAATCGATCCCGGACGCCTACTACCAGGCGGCCCAGATCGACGGCGCCTCGCGCTGGGCGGTGTTCACCGCGATCCAGCTGCCGAAGATGCACCGCGTGCTGCTGATCGCCGTGCTGCTGCGCTTCATGGACAGCTTCATGATCTATACCGAGCCGTTCGTGGTCACCGGCGGCGGCCCGGGCAATTCCACCACCTTCATCTCGATCGAGCTGGTCAAGATCGCGCTCGGCCAGTTCGACCTCGGCAAGGCCGCGGCGCTGTCGCTGGTCTACAATCTGATCATCCTGATCGTCTGCTGGGTGTTTTACACCATCATGACCAATGCCGGCGCCGAGCGCCGGCCGGTGGAAGGGGGCGCGTGATGAACACGATTCCGGGCCGCCGAATCATCATCTCGCTGTTCCTGGTCTTCCTGCTGTTGCCGATCTATTGGCTCGTCAACATGAGCTTCAAGACCAACACCGAGATCGTCTCGACCATGACGCTGTGGCCGCATCAGCCGACCATCGCCAACTACATGCGCATCTTCACCGACGAGAGCTGGTATTCCGGCTACATCAACTCGTTGAAATACGTCGTCATCAACACGGTGATCTCGATTGCCGTAGCGCTGCCGGCGGCCTACGCCTTTGCGCGCTACCGCTTCCTCGGCGACAAGCATCTGTTCTTCTGGCTGCTGTCGAACCGCATGGCGCCGGCCGCGGTCTATGCGCTGCCGTTCTTCAATCTCTACTCGGCGATCGGGCTATTCGATACGCCCTGGGCGGTGGCGCTGGCCCATTGCATCTTCAACATCCCGCTCGCGGTCTGGATTCTCGAGGGCTTCGTCTCGTCCGTGCCGCGCGAGATCGACGAGACGGCGTTTCTGGACGGCTACTCGTTTCCGCGCTTCTTCATCAAGATCCTGGTGCCGCTGATCGCCAGCGGCATCGGCGTGGCGGCGTTCTTCTGCTTCATGTTCTCCTGGGTCGAACTCCTGCTGGCGCGCACGCTGACGGCGACCGAAGCCAAGCCGATCTCGGCGATCATGACGCGAACCGTGTCTGCCGCCGGCATGGACTGGGGCCTGCTCGCCGCCGCCGGCGTGCTGACCATCATCCCCGGCGCGCTCGTGATCTGGTTCGTCCGCAACTACATCGCGCGCGGCTTCGCGCTGGGGCGGGTGTGATGATGATTTCATGTCGCCGCAGTCTCCGCTCCACTTCTCCCGCCTGCGGGGGAGGTCGCGTCGCATCGTCAGATGCGATGCGGGTGGGGGCCTCTGTCCTCTCGGGCAGTTCGACTCGCGGCGCCCCCACCCCACCCCTCCCGCGCAAGCGGGGGAGGGGGGCCGCTACCGCCTGGAGTCACTGAGCCATGGACAACATCGCATGGATGGCATGGACCCTGCCGACAGCAATCTTCTTCGCCGCGCTGGCCTGCACGCTGGTCGTCATGACCTGGCTCGCGGCCCGCTACCCCGAGGCCGAGCGGGTCGGAGTGCTGCGCATTCCGACCACGCGCGGCGATCGTCTGTTCATCTCGCTGATCTTGGCGGCGATCATCCATCTTGCCTGGATCGGCCTGGTCGGCACCGACACGATTACGACCTTGCCGATCGGCGAGGAAGGGTTTGAGGTTTCGAGCCTGTGGCTCGCAACCGCAATTTCGCTTGCGTCCGCCGTTGCGATCTTTCGCACCGTCTGACGCAAGTGAAAAGGGGCAGATCCGGGGGCAACCCGGACCTGGAATATTGTCGCTCAAGGAGGAAAGCATGCGACACTTGAAGCCTAGGAAGCATCACTTGACCAAGGCCCGCTACCTCGCGATGACCAGCGCCGCAGCGCTGTTTGCCGCGGGCATGACGATGTCCGTTCCGGCAAAGGCCGACGAGGCCGCCGCAAAGAAGTGGATCGACAGCGAGTTCCAGCCGTCGACGCTCTCGAAGGACGACCAGATGAAGGAAATGCAGTGGTTCATGAAGGCCGCTGAACCCTTCAAGGGCATGGAGATCAACGTTGTCTCCGAGACGCTGACAACCCACGAATACGAGTCCAAGACTCTGGCAAAGGCGTTCGAAGAGATCACCGGCATCAAGGTCAAGCACGACATCATCCAGGAAGGTGACGTCGTCGAGAAGATCCAGACCCAGATGCAGTCCGGCAAGAATGTCTATGACGGCTGGATCAACGACTCCGATTTCATCGGCACCCACTTCCGCTACGGCCAGGCCGTCGACCTGACGGACTGGATGGCGAAGGACGCCAAGGACGTCACCGATCCGATGCTCGACGTCAACGACTTCATCGGCAAGTCCTTCACCACCGCGCCCAACGGCCATTTGTATCAGCTGCCCGACCAGCAGTTCGCCAACCTGTATTGGTTCCGCTACGACTGGTTCACCAACCCGGACTACAAGGCCAAGTTCAAGGCCAAGTATGGCTACGACCTCGGCGTGCCGGTGAACTGGTCGGCCTACGAGGACATCGCCGAGTTCTTCACCAACGACATCAAGGAGATCAACGGCGTCCGAGTCTATGGCCACATGGACTACGGCAAGAAGGATCCCTCGCTCGGCTGGCGTTTCACCGACGCCTGGCTGTCGATGGCCGGTAACGGCGACAAGGGCCTCCCGAACGGCCTGCCGGTCGACGAATGGGGCATCCGCATGGAAGGTTGCCGTCCGGTCGGCTCCTCGGTCGAGCGCGGCGGCGACGTCAACGGACCTGCCGCAGTCTATTCGATCGTCAAGTATCTCGACTGGATGAAGAAGTATGCTCCGCCGCAGGCCCAGGGCATGACCTTCTCGGAATCCGGCCCGGTGCCGTCGCAGGGCAACATCGCTCAGCAGATCTTCTGGTACACCGCCTTCACCGCCGACATGGTCAAGCCCGGCCTGCCGGTGATGAACGCCGACGGAACGCCGAAGTGGCGCATGGCTCCGTCGCCGCACGGCTCCTACTGGAAGGACGGCATGAAGCTCGGCTATCAGGACGTGGGATCGTTGACGCTCCTGAAGTCCACGCCGGTCGATCGCCGCAAGGCGGCCTGGCTCTATCTGCAGTTCATCGTCTCGAAGACGGTGTCCTTGAAGAAGAGCCATGTCGGTCTGACCTTCATCCGTGAATCGGACATCTGGGACAAGTCGTTCACCGAGCGCGCGCCGAAGCTCGGCGGCTTGATCGAGTTCTACCGCTCGCCCGCGCGCGTGCAGTGGACCCCGACCGGCAACAACGTGCCCGACTATCCGAAGCTCGCGCAGCTGTGGTGGCAGAACATCGGCGATGCGTCGTCCGGTGCGAAGACGCCGCAGCAGGCGATGGACGCACTCGCAGCCGCGCAGGACTCCGTGCTCGAGCGTCTTGAGAAGTCCAAGGTCCAGGGCGACTGCGGGCCGAAGCTGAACAAGAAGGAGTCGGCCGAGTACTGGTTCAACAAGTCGGCGAAGGACGGCAACATCGCTCCGCAGCGCAAGCTCGCGAACGAGAAGCCGAAGGGCGAGACGATCGACTACGACACGCTGATCAAGTCGTGGCCGGCGTCGCCTCCGAAGCGCGCCGAGGCGAAATAGCAACCTCTCCTTCGGACGACCGGCGACAGGTCGGTCGTCCCCGGGGAGTTTGGAAGGCCGGGAGCAATCCCGGCCTTCTTCTTTTTCGTTGACTTGTTCGGTCGTGCGAGTTCGGATCTGGATGCCAGTGGCCCGGATGAGACCGGGTCGAGCTCTGGAATTTGCGATGCGCATGATCTTTCGCTGCGACCCCGTCCTTGCGGATCACCTGCTGCGACCGGTGCCGGCCCGAACCATGCTGCCGGAATGGTTGCGCCAGATGCCGGCCTCGGCGCATTCGGAGCTTCACGGGCGCGACATCCGCACGGTCAAGCAGTGTCCCCCCTTTGTCGACGCGATGGCCTATGGCGTGACGATTCTGCTGCCCTGCGACGTCAGGGTCGAGCGCGGCGCATTCGCCTGGGAATGGGACATTCCGGCGCCGGCGACCAAGGGACATCCGCGTGCGCCGTTGAGCTTTCATGTCGCGGCCCAATTGGCCGGTGCGCCGTTTGCGTCGGACAAGCAGGCGGCCATCAAGTTCAATTCCTTCTGGACGATCGAGTGCGAAGCCGGGTGGTCGCTGTTCGCGACGCATCCGATCAACCGCGAGGACCTGCCGTTCCGGACCCTGTCGGGCCTGGTCGATGCGGATCGCTTCCACGACGGCGGCATCAATTTTCCGGCGCTCTGGCTCGATCCAGATTTCACCGGCATCCTGGCCAGGGGAACGCCGGTGGCGCAATGCTTTGCAGTATTGCGCGAGCCGCCGCAGCTCGTGTTCGAGCCGCTCGACGATGCTCAGCGGGATAGGTATGCCGGGACGGTCGCCGAGGTGCTCGCGACACCAAACGTGTACCGCAAGAAATTTCGCGCACGCCGCGGCCGCCTAACCAGCTGAGTTCAGGGCGCGCTTCAACGCGGCAGGGTCGATCCAAAGTCGGCCATGCGGAGCCGAGGTGAGCGCCATGGCGATGGCACCGAACATCTGTGGGCGAAGCCGATAGGCACAAGCATAGGCCCGCATTGCCGCGTCGGGGTCGCCGCTCTCCTGCAGGACGATGCCGAGATTGAGCGCCGCTTCGGCGTGATCCGGCCTTATCGCCAGTACGCGGCGATAGGCTGCGGCAGCTCCCGCGAGATCCGCAACATCCTGTCGCACGAGGCCGAGATCGAACCAGACCGAGGCCGGCGCGGCCGGGTTGGCTGCGCGTTCGAGAACGGTCCGTGCCGTATCGAAGTCGCCGTTCTCCCAGGAAAGACGTCCGAGCCGCGCTAGCGCTTCGTCGTGCTCCGGTATGACCTTGAGAATCGCCAGCCAAGCTGCCCGCGCCTGGGCTGCCATTCCTGCCTGATCGAGAATGCGCGCTTTTTCGATGAAGACCTCGCGGCGGGGTGACAGCGCGATGGCGCGGTCGACATGGGCGAGCGCGCGCTCGAAATCCTTCCCCACCCGCGCGATGCGCGCCGCAAGCAGCCGAGCTGCGGCATGGTCCGGCCGGCGGGCCAGACTGGCCTCGATGCGCAACCGTGCTGCGGCGTTGTCCTCGACCGCGAACAGCACTGCGGCAAGCAGATGGCTCAACATCGGTTCGTCTGGACTTTGCTTCAAGCCCGTTTCGCACAGCCGTTGCGCCTCTGCCGCGCGCCCTGCGTTGAAGGCGGCCGTGGCGCGGCGTGCGATCTCTTCGGTGGTCTCGCTCATATTCACGATCATATACGGTCGGGCCGGACAACTGAACTCGGGTGCCGCCTCCGGACTCATCGTCCGCGGTGATGCGAGCGGTGCCCTCGCCGGCTCGAGCTGCGCGAACTTGAGGCCGATGCGCACCACCGTAGCGCAGCAACCGCTCGCGCCCGTTCCATCCGGGAATTCTTCCCATCGGCCTGGGGACATATTCCATGAGGCAAGTGTCTTGAAGCTGCCGAGAACAGGCGGCACTCTCGGCTTGCGAACAGTGCAGCCGTTCCATTGCAGCTCTGCCCGGGTATCAAAACCAAGAGCCCTCCGGGGAGAACGGTGGACGGCACGGGGCTCCGCGGCTGCATCGAGGACCCCCAAGGTCCCTTACAGGGAGTACGGCCATGGATCAGGCGCACATCGCCAATATCGCGAGCACGCTGCCGGAGGCGTTGTCGCCCTGGACCATGTTCATGCAGGCCGACATCGTCGTGAAGTCGGTGATGATCGGCTTGGCGTTGGCCTCGGTGGCAACCTGGACGGTGCTGGTCGTCAAGACCATTCAGCTCCGCTCGGCGCTGCGCACGGCCCGCGGCGCGCTCGGCATCACCATGGCGGCCCGCTCCTTGGCCGATGCGACAGGACGCATTTCGGCCGATGAGGGTGTGGTCGGCCGACTTCTCGCCCTGGCCGACGACGAGATCGACAAGTCGCGCGGCCTGCCTGCCGACGGCATCAAGGAGCGTGTCTCCTGGCAGTTCGAGCGGATCGAGGCGGCGGCGGTGGCGCGCATCGGCCGCGGCATCGGCATTCTCGCCACCGTCGGCGCCGTCGGCCCGTTCGTCGGCCTGTTCGGCACGGTCTGGGGCATCATGAACAGCTTCATCGGCATCTCGCATGCGCATACGACCAACCTCGCGGTGGTGGCGCCGGGCATCGCGGAAGCGCTGCTCGCGACCGCCTTCGGCCTCGCCGCCGCGATTCCCGCGGTCGTGATCTACAACCTGTTCGCGCGCGCCACCGGCGGCTATCGCGCCGTCATCGCCGATGCATCGGTGGCGGTGATGCGGCTGCTCAGCCGCGATCTCGACCGGCAGCATGCGGGGCCCGCCGAGGCGCGGCGCAGCACCATCCGCGCGGTCGAGGCGCCGATGCTGTCGATCGCCAATCCGGCGGAGTGAGCCATGGCCGTCAAGCTCGCCCGGCGCACCGACGAGTTCGAGGAGACGCACGACATCAACGTGACGCCGTTCATCGACGTCATGCTGGTGCTCCTGATCATCTTCATGGTCGCCGCGCCGCTCGCCACGGTCGACGTCCCGGTCAACCTGCCGGCGATCTCGGCCGAGCCGCAGCCGCGCGCGGAGACGCCGGTCTTCGTCACCTTCAAGGCCGACCGCTCGCTCGCCGTCGGCGACCAGAGCGTGGCGCAGGCCGACATCGCCGCCTCGCTCGATGCCGCCACCAAGTCCGATCATGAGCAGCGCGTGCTGCTGCGCGCCGATCAGACGCTGCCCTATGGCGAGGTGATGGCGCTGATGAACACGTTGCGCCGCGCCGGCTATACCAAGGTCGCACTCGTCGCACTGGAAGACCGGGGCGCGCAGTGAGCGTCCTGACGCTCGATCCGTTCGAACACGAGCAGCGCCGTGAGCGGACGCTGTGGACCATCGCTGCGCTGGTGGTGGCCGCGCTGCATGTCGGGCTCGCCGTCGGCTATCTGCTGCTGCGCCCCGCGCCGCAGGGGCGTGCCCAGGCGCCGGCCTTCGACGTCGTGTTCACCCCGGCGGTGGTGAGCGAGCCGGCGCCGACGGCGCAGGATGCGCCGGCGTCCGAGCCGCCGCCGGCGGAGCCGCCGAAGGAAGAGCAGGTGAAGGACGAGCCGGTCGCGCGTGAGGCCGTCGCTGAGCCTGTCCCGCCGGCTCCCTCCGAGCCGGAGCCGCAGGTCGTGGCCCAGCCTGACCTAGAGCCGGATGTCATTCCCTCGCCGGAGCCCGCGCCGCAGGTCGCCCTCGCGCCCGAGCCGCCGCGTGCGGACGATGTCGTTCTGCCGCCGCCGCCACCACCAAAACCGATCGAGGCGAAGCCGCCGGAGCCGAAGCCCGTTCCCGTGCCCGAGCGTGTCGAGCGCAAGCCGGTCGAGAAGAAGGAAACGAAGAAGGCCGAGAGGAAGTCCGCGCCGCCGAAGCCGGCTGCGGCGCCGGCGGCCCGGCCTTCACGTGTCGCGTCGGCGCCCAATCCCGGCGAGGACAGCGTCGGGGCGCGCGAGGGCCAGGCCAGTTGGAACGCCGAGGTGGTGGCGCAGATCCGCCGCGCCGCGGCCTATCCCTCCGACGGCAATGGCGCGAGCGGCACCGTCATGCTGAACGTCGTGATCGATCGTAACGGACGGCTGCTGTCGCGGCGGCTCGCCGGCAGCTCGGGCTCACCGGCGCTGGACCGCGCGGCGATGGGCATCATCGAGCGCGCCGCGCCGTTTCCGCGTTTTCCGCCGGCGATGGCTCAGGCGCAGGTCTCGCGCACGGTGCCGCTGCATCTGAGGCCGCGCTGAACGCGGCGCCATCCAGGGCGATACCGGTGCCGCCGCGTGCCGCTTATTTGCTGCACTCGGTCAGATCCGTATCGCGCACGACGAACTGCGCGCCTTCCTTGAGCTCGATGTTCTTGGCGACGCAGGTGCGGCCGCCCTTTTCGGACAGCTTGATGTCGTAGCGGCCGGACTTCACGCCGACCAAGGTCATGCGCTCGTTGTGGTCGACCTCGCCCTCGTCGTCGTTCTTGCACTGGTCGGCGCCCCAGGTCTTGGTGCCCGCGGCCGCCAGGTACATCTTCACGATGGTCTGGCCGGTGCGATTGAGAAAGCGCGGGCCGTCCTCGGCGGACGCGGCGGAGCCGGCCAGCATGAGAAGCGCGCAGGCGGTGACGAGGCGACGCATGACGAGTGTCCTTTTCTTATGATTGGTCACGGGATGAAGGCGCGCGGATCAGAAATCCTTGCCGATGCTGGTCTTGACGGCGAGGCCACGCGAGGCGTTGGTCAGGCCGTAGCCGAGGCCGAAGCTGAGCTCGAAGCCCTTGAAGCGGGTGTCGGCGACTGCGTAGAGCGTCTGCATCTGCTGATTCCAGGGCAGGATGTAGCCGAACGGTCCGAGATTGGAGAAATGCTCGATGCCGACGGTCCAGCGGTCGCTGAGGCGCTTGACGAAGCGCACCGACGGCTCGAACGCCGAGCCGGCGCCGTCGATGCCGAAGGTCATGTTGGCGTTGAAGATGAGCTGATAGTCGTTGGGCAGGTTGACGCCGATGATCGGCGTGAACATCTGCGCCACCCGCGGCGTGGCCTCCTGCACGAAGCGCGGCGCGCCGGGCTGGCCGGCGCCGGCCTTGTTGGCGACCCACAGATCGGGCGTCAGGCCGCCCTGCGGCGCCAGGATGGTGCGTGACACCAGGCCGAGGAAGACGGTGCGCTCGAGCCGGTCGCCCTGGATGAAGGTCTGGCGAATGGTGACGCCGCCGGACTGGAATGAATAGCCGGGCACGCCGTTGTCCATCACGTTGCCCAGCGCCATCGGCACATTGGTGCGGGCAAAGGCGTAGGGCGAGGTCAACGCGATCTCGTACCATTCGGTCGGCGAGTAGCCGATCTCGGTCTCGCCGGTGACCGCACGCTGCGGCACGCGGCGTCCGCCGTTCTGTTGCGGATTGAAAGTCGTCAGATAGCCGAAGCGCTGCTCGACCTGGAAATGTCCGGGCGAGGCGGGGTCATTGCCCTGGATCTCCTCGGCCGCTGCGCCGAACGGCGCGAGCACGAGAGCACCGGCAGCCATGTACAATCGCGATCGTCTTTTTGCACTCCTGGCGATGCCGTTCGGCTGCATGTCCCCGCGCTCCCTTCAACTGATGAGCTAGCGAGTCGGCGGGGCGAAAACATGCGGGCCTGTCGGCTGAAAGATGACGCGATCGGGAAACGATCAGTCGTTGAATGCCGCATTTGCTCCGGCCTTTCCTGTTTCGGTGAGGAATAGGGATGTTTTGGCAAGTCGAACGGGACATTTTGACCGAGACAATATGGCGGCCATTTCGCGAGTGAATCTCAACACGGTGATGAATGTGGCGTGTTGCAAACACATTGAGGTCATAGAGCGAGGAAAACATCGGTTGCAGCATGCATTGCTGATCGCCGGATCAGCCAGAGAATGGACACGCCCGTGCTTCGCACACCCGGTCATCGTCGCCGCTCGTCCACTCAGCTGATGCGGCTGGGGCTGATCGTCGCGCTCCTCCTGCCCACGCTGCTGCTGGACGGACGCGCCTTCGCGGAGGAGACGCTGCGGGACCAATTGGAAGCCTGGTGGAGTCAAACCCACGCCGGCAAGAGAAGTCAGGTTGGGCAAGCCCAACACGCATTGTCGGGGAGCGATGCCAAAACCGCAAGGCATGTCGCCAAGCGCAGACGCCACGTCGCCAACGCCCGGGCCGAGGCGGAGGGAGGCACCTTCGACCACGATAGCGGTCCGCGTCGCGACCGTCCGGGGAGATATTTCCTGCACGGACCGAGGTTCTAGTCCCGACGCTCTTGCGGGAATTTCCCGGGCGTCGCGTTCTTGCACTTGCGAAATGACAGGGCCTCCCATACGTCAAAGCGATGTGTGGCGCGTTGCCGATGAAACCAGCGACGCTCGCATACGTTGTTTTCGTGCCCTTCATCGCCGCGCCTCGGACGGCGGAGACAAAGGATCAATTCGATGAATTGGAAACTGATGATGACGGCCGCTGCCGTCGGCATGGCCGCGATCGTCGGCACGTCGACGATGGCTGTCAGTGCACCGGCCCCTTCCAAGCTGCTGACCGCGATCGACCCCGACAAGGACGGCACCGCCGACATGAGCGAGGTCCGCACGGCCGCCGGCGCGCTGTTCGATCGTCTCGATCGCGACCATGACGGCACGCTCGACGCCAAGGAGCTGCGCGGCCGCGTTTCGGCCAAGGATCTCAAGGCCGCGGATCCGGACAATGACGGCACGCTGACCAAGGACGAGTATCTCGCGCTGGTGGAAGGCCGCTTCAAGGCGGCCGATCCTGACAACGACGGCACGCTCGATTCGAAAGAGCTGAAGTCGGTCGCCAAGCTGCTGAAGTGAGGCGCCGTCCGTATCGGACGCGACCAGGACATGGACTCACGGGGCCTGCGACGGGAGACTGTCGCAGGCCCCTCGCGTTTCAGCTCGGGCGGGACATTTCCACTGCGAGACGAACCAGGTCGGGCAGGCTGCGGGCCCCGAGCTTCTGCCGCAGCCGGTAGGTCAGGTTGATGACGGTCTTGTAGCTGATGCCGAGATGGTCGGCGATCGCCTGATAGGATTTCGCCTCGGCCAGCAGCGCCAGCGCCTGGCGCTCGCGCGGGGTCAGCGCAGGGGCAGCCATGCCGTCGGGGTCGGCGCGGAGCAGGGCGATGCGGGTGGCGAGCTGCGGATCGAGATAGGTGCCGCCGGCGCGCACCTGCTCCAACGCCCTGGGCAGCTCGTGCGGCGGCGCGTCCTTCAGCAGATAGCCGCTGGCGCCGGCGTCGATCGCCGAGCGGACGATGCGCGGATCGGCATGCATGCTGAAGACCAGGATCCGGGCGCGGGGATCGTGCGACCGCATGCGTTCGATCAGACGGATGCCGCCGAGCTCCTGCCCGTGCAGACGCAGATCGACGATCGCGACGTCCGGCCGGTCACGGACATAGGCGTCGTACCCGCTGTCGGCATCGTGTGCCTCGGACAGCGAGCGGATCCCGGCTTCGTTCAGCAGCCAGCGGCAGGCCGTGATCACGACCGGGTGGTCGTCGACGAGAAGAACGCGATACATCCGACGTCGTCTTGCCCCTATGGCGCCGACGGCGCCGATGCTTCCCTCTACCAATGAGCTCCCTTGCAAACCAGGATCGGGTGCAACAGTGCGGCCGAGTCTGGGAGAGAGCCCGGCGAATTGATCTCCACTTTCCGGATCCGGGAAGATTGTCCCTAGGGGCCGAAGAATATTGCCCGTTGCGACGAACTGGACGGCTGTTTACGAATGTTAAGGTTCGTAAACGGGTAAATCGACCAGTTCTGGTGCGGGTGGGGCTCAGGGGCGTGGGCTGTTGCCGGAACCGGTCGACAAGAAACTGGGGGACGTCTTGACCAGACTGCCGGCGCTGAAGAGCGCGCTTCTCGCGACGTGTGCGTTGCTGCCTACGGCTGCGTTCGCGCAGCAAACCCTGCAGACCATCGAGGTGGTCGGCGTCTCGCCCGTTCAGGGCAGCGAGATTGCGAAGGACAAGATTCCATCCAATGTCGAAACCATCGGAGCGCGGGAGCTCGACCACAGCCGCGCGCCGACGCTGCTCGACGGCATCCTGCAATCGGTGCCCGGCGTCTCGCTCAGCGACCAGACCGGCAACGCGTTTCAGCGCGACCTGAACTACCGCGGCCAGACCGCCTCGCCGGTGCTCGGGACGCCGCAGGGCATCGCCGTCTACCAGAACGGCACCCGCATCAACGAGGCCTTCGGCGACGTCGTCAACTGGGACCTGATCCCGGAAATGGCGATCGCGCGCATGACGCTGATGCCGAACAACCCGCTGTTCGGCCTCAACGCCACCGGCGGCGCGCTCTCGATCGAGATGAAGAACGGCTTCAACTACCAGGGCGGCGAAGCGCAGCTGTTCGGCGGCTCGTTCGGCCGGATCCAGTCGGGCGCGCAATACGGCTGGAACAATGGCACCTATTCGACATACATTGCCGCGGAAGGCGCCTATGACCGCGGCTGGCGCGACTATTCGTCGGCCTCGCAGATCCGGCGCATGTATGCCGATTTCGGCGCGCGCGGCGACAACACCGAATTCCACCTCTCCTTCACCGGCGCCGACAACAAGCTCGGCTCGGTCGCGGCGACGCCGATCGAGATGCTGAACCAGCGCTGGTCGAGCGTCTACACCTGGCCGCAGTCGCTGCGCCTGCAGATGCAGATGGTGCAGGCGAGCCTGAAGTGGGCGCCCACCGACACGCTGTCGGTCCAGGCCAACGGCTACTACCGCAACTACAAGTCCTCGCGTGTTGACGGCAACGGCACCGAGGTCGAGGACGGGGGTGGCGTGTTCGTCCTTCAGGACGCCGCAGGCACCCCGTGGGACATCAACCGCAACGGTCCGATTGCCAACACGCTCGCCGCCGACACGGCGCTGGGCCAGATCGACCGCAACACCGTCAAGACCGACAGCTACGGCGGCTCGCTGCAGGCGACCTCGACCACGCAGCTCTTCGGCCATGACAACCATTTCGTCGTCGGCGCCAGCGTCGACCACGGCAACACCAACTTCCAGGCGACCTCCGAGCTCGGCACCATCGACAACAACCTGTTCGTCACCGGCCTCGGCGTTTATATCGACCAGCCCAATGCGGGCCTCGCCCCGGTCAACCTGAATGCCAAGAACACCTATCTCGGCGTCTACGCGACCAACACCTTCGACATCACCTCGCAGCTCGCCTTGACGGCCGGCGGCCGCTTCAACTGGGCCCAGATCAACTTGCGCGACCAGACCGGATTCGCGCCGCTGTTGAACAGCAACAACAACTTTCAGCGTTTCAACCCGGTGGTCGGCCTGACCTACAAGATCACGCCTGATATGACCGCCTACGCGGGCTACTCCGAAGCCAACCGCGCCCCGACCCCGCTCGAGCTCGGTTGCTCCGATCCTGCCAATCCCTGCCTGATCGACAACTTCCTGATCGCCGATCCGCCGCTCAAGCAGGTGGTGTCGCGCACCGTCGAAGGCGGCCTGCGCGGTGAGATCTCCGGCGGCCGCTCGGCCTACGCCGCCGATCCGCCGGCCTACCGCAAGGCGCCGATCAAGTCGGTGGCGGTCGATGATGGCTGGCGGCTGCGCTGGGGGCTCAGCCTGTTCCGGACCGAGAATTCCGACGACATCCTGCAAGTGGTCGATCCGCTCAACCCGGTGCGCGGCTACTTCAAGAACGCCGGCACCACCCTGCGCCAGGGTGTCGAGGCCAAGGTGGACCTGACCTGGAACCGCTGGACCGCCTACGCCAACTACACCTTCATCGACGCCACATTCCGCAGCGCCTTCGACGTCAACGATCCGTTCCTCCGGGTGCCGGTCGGCGTCGTCTCAGGCAACCACATTCCCGGCATTCCGGCGCATCGCCTGAAGCTCGGCGCCGAATATGCCGTGACCGACGCCTGGAAGGTAGGCGCCAGCGTCAACTATGTCGGCAGCCAGTACCTGTTGCACGACGAAACCAACGTCTATCCGAAGGTTCCGGCCTACTGGGTCGTGAACGTCAACACGTCCTATCAGGTGACCAAGAACGTCGAGGTGTTCGGCCTGATCCAGAACCTGTTCAACCAGCGCTACTACTCGGCGGGCACCGTGTTCGACCCTGCCGGCTTCAACACCGCCGGCGGCGGAACGGCGTTCGCGTTGAACGATCCCCGCAGCATGGTGCCGGGAATGCCGCTCGCGGCCTATGCCGGCATCCGGGCGAAGTTCTGAGCCTCAGCCACGGACGACCAGCGACGCATAGGCGCATCCGCGCCGCGCCACGGCAGCCCCCACCGTGGCAAGAAGGCCGGGAGAAATCCCGGCCTTTTCATTTGCTGGTCGGGGTCTTGCAGGTGCCGGAACCGCGAGCGCGGAGTTCATCTCTGCGATGTCCTTCGCGGTGGAGCGGTCTGCCGTCCTCGTCGTCAAGTTTCAGACCTGGCGGGAGAGCGGTGCTTCAAGCGAAGCCGCTTATGATGATTAATCGAATTACTATGGGACTAATTCCGCTGTTAGCTGGACAATGTCCCGTGCGTTCATAGAAAAGTTCGCCTTGCTGGTTCCTGCCAACGTTTCGATGCAATCGGTCATCAACAAGAAGCCGTGTATTGCGTAACGTGGGGCGTCAGGTGAAATCAAAAAGCAAAAAGCGCAGCGAGGCGGCTGCCGCTAGTTTCGTGTTGTTGTCGACATGGATGGTCGTCGGCGAGGCAAGGGCCGAGTGCACGACGCCGGGTGTCACGGTCACCTGCAGCGGGAGCATCTCCTCCGCGATCACCGTGTACGACGCCGCTGCGGCAACAGCGACGCCCTCGAGCGGCAGCAATTCTTATACGCCGGCGAACCCGGTCTTTCCAGCGACCGGCTACAATCCCAACCCTCCCACGACGATCGTCACGCTGGACTCCACGGCCGTTCGCAATCTCACTACGAACACCCAGACCGGCCTGGCCGATCGCGGCATGATCGCGGCCAATTTCTCCAATGCCGAGGATCCGGCGGTCAACAACGTCATCATCAACAATGCCGGCTGGCTGAGCCTCACCACCAGCCAGCTCAGCGCCGGCCGGCTTCACGTCGTCGTCGCCGACAGCCAGGTCAACAAGTTCACCGTCAACAACACCGGGACGCTCGCCGTCACCCAGAATGTCTTCGGCGCGTTCGATGCGAGCAAGCTGAGCGTTTCGATCGGCGCTACGGCGACAGGCCGGTACAACGGCACCAACCTCGCGGTCATCTCGGCGCTCTATTCCGACGACAACACCAACAGCTTCGTGGTGAACAACCGCGCCGGCGGTACGATCTCGGCGACCGGCAACTATGCCGCTGCCTATTACGGCCGGGCCGACACCTCGATCACCAACTCCGGCACCATCGCCAACACGAGCTGGACGGCGGCGAGCCGCTTCTACGACGGTCACTGGGCGATCGCAGCGTTCGCCGGCGCCGAGTTCGATACCATCCCCGGCAGCAATCCGGATTCGCCGCTCTACAAGTTCGACTCCAGCGGCAACGTGACGGTGACGGAGACCAAGGCGCTGACGCTGACCAACAATGCCAGCGGCGTGATCAAGGGCGACATCCTGGCGCTCGATACCAATCCGCTGACCACCGCCGCCGGTCTCGCCGCAGGATCGACCTTCCCGCTGACTGGCAGCGGTTCGAACTCTGGCCCGCGCGACAGCGTCATCGCCAATGCCGGCCTGATCCAGGGTAACCTCTATCTCGGCTCGGGCGAGCATGACATCACCAACAGCGGCACGATCTCGGGATCGATCTCGGTCGACCAGAGCGCCTCGCGCGGCTCCTTTGCCAAGGCGACCGCGGGTACCGTCGCCGGCACCTATAGCAGTTCCGGCTCGGGCATGGATGCCAACGGCAACGCCTGTCCGACGGCCGGCACCAACACCACGGACCCGCTCTGCGCCGCCAGCAACAACCAGGCGGCGACGTTCTTCGGCGCCCGCACATTCAATCTGGTCAACACGGGCACGCTCGGCGGAGACATCACCATCAACGACGAGGATGGCGCCACGAATGCCATCCTGCTCAAGGGCACCGGCTTCAGCGGCAACGTCGTCGCGCAGAACGGCCTCGGCAGCAATTCGCTGACGCTCGACGGCGTGACAAGCCTCGCCAGCATCGTCAATTTCGGCATGCTGGACCTGATGAAGTCGCAGGTCACCGTGAGCGGCGGGGCCGGCGTGCAGCTCGTCGATGGCGCCGTGCTGCGGACCACGATCTTCGGATCTGGCGGCACCGCGGCGGCGCCGTCGACCAGGATCGGCAACATCACGGGCGCGGTGACCTTTGCGGGCGCGGGCACGGTCGCGCCGACGCTTCAGGGCATCGTGCGCCATGGCGATGTCTACCGCGTCGCGACGGTGGTGTCGGCGACGCCGCTCGACGTCGATTTCTCCGGCGCGCTGGTCGGTTTCACGGCCGATACGTCCACCGGGGCTCTGCTGCTGAATGCATCCGTGCGGTCGCCCGCGACCATCGCCGGCATCTCGCCCTCCAGCCTCGCCGCGCTGAACGGATTGCTTGGCTACAGCGGCAGCAACGCGCAGGTGCAGGCGCTCGGCGGCGCGGTGCAGAGCCTCGGCACCGACAGGGAGGTGCGCAGCGCCGGCGATCAGTTGCGTCCGTTCGTGAACGGCGCCCAGGTCCAGGTGCCGCTCAGCACCGCATCGCTGTTCCAGAACCAGATCGACAACCGGCTGACGGCCGCGGCCGCATCGCCCAATTCGCGCGTCGCCTCGGCGTTCGCCGACGACACCGATCCGCTCACCTCGATGCTGATGGCCTTCAATGCGACCAAGGCCCGTCCGACGGTGAAGGCAGCGCTGGCTCCGGCCATCGCGCCCGAACCGGAACGCACCGTCTGGGGCAGCCTGATCGGCACCAATGCGTCGCAGCGCGACGTGGCCGGTGTTGCCGGCTACAGCGGCAATACCGGGGGGCTCGTTGCCGGCATCGATCAGCGGATCGATGGTGCCTTCCGCGTCGGTGCCGCGTTCGGCTATGCCACCAGCGCGATGGACGATCGGACCGCCGCCGGCGATGCGGTCGGGATGCAGCACTATCAGGGCACGGTGTACGGTGCCTATGTCCAGCCGTCCTGGTACGTCAACGGCTCCGCCGGCGTCGCGCTGGTCGACTACACCACCACGCGCCGCATCAACTTCGCGGGCTTCACCGATACCGCCTCCGGCAGCCACAAGGGGTGGCTGACGCTGCTCCGCGGTGAATTCGGTCTGCCCGTGAAGGTGGATCAGGCCGTGCTGACGCCGTTTGCCGGCGTGACCTATGCCCGCCTCGATCAGCAGGCCTACACCGAGACCAGCACCGCAGGTGCTGCGCTCGCGATCGCCAAGCAGACCACCAATTCGGTGCGCTCGAACCTCGGCCTCCGCGCCTCGGTTCCGTTGCTGGTGACCTCGACCTACGGCTTCGGCCTGGAGACGCTGGCGGCATGGCGGCACGAGTTCGGCAACACCGCGCAGAACGTGACCGCAAGCTTCGCCGGCGGCGGCGCGACCTTCTTCGCCGTCGGACCGTCGCCCGAACGCAACCTGGCCGAGCTGGGCGCCGCGCTCAAGCTGGTGGCATTCGGCGAGCGTCAGTCGATCTCGCTGGGCTACAACGCCGTGGTCGGCAGCCAGTATCTCGAGCAGTCGGCGGTGCTGAAGGTGCGGGCGGAGTTCTGAAGAGTCCGCCTTTGGCAGAGCCTGCGAAGCACGACGTCGAAGAGGCCGGGAGCAATCCCGGCCTTTTTGTCGCTGCATCGTCGCAGCGCGCGGCGCGACGCGTCTCCGCTGCCGTGGGGTGAACAAAGGCGCGCGCGACACTGCATGCCGCGAGCTGAACTCCATCGCGCACCGTGCCCACCATTCCCTCCGGTTGCGCGGGTGCACGGTGGGCACGCGACGCCTGCGGGGCGGCCGCTTTGCCCACCCTACGCAGCCTGCATGAATCGTCGAGGGGCCTGCTCACGCCGGGTCTCGGGCAATTATCCCGCTGGCCTCGTGAGCGGGATCGTTGCCTGCTCTTGGAATTTACGAAGCATCGCGATTAGTTGCTGCTGGCCTCCGTCAACTACGAACTTCCGCCACAGAAGCCGACCAGCTATTGCGCATCGTATCGAGCAGCGAGGTGTGCACATGAGTCGTAGATCTTCAAGCCTTGTATCGATCGTCTCATTATTGGTGGATGCCGTTCGCCGGCCCCACGTCCGCCGTTGGGTACGAGCGACAATCTCGGTCGCGACTCTCGCCGGCGGTATAGGTGCGCATTCTCTGCTGCTTGGCGATGCGACGGCGCGCGATCTCGACGGGCGTTATGCCAATTCTCCGCTCAAGGGCTGGTTCGAGAGTTTGCGTTCGGGCAGGGGGCCGTGCTGCTCGGATGCGGATGGCACCGCGCTCTCGGACACGGATTGGGACACGAAGGATGGCCGCTATCGTGTCCGCATTGAAGGCCAATGGTGGGTCGTTCCGGAAGAGGCCGTGGTGACTGAGCCCAATCGCGCCGGCCGGACGATGGTATGGCCCGTGTATTATCGCGAGCTGAATACGGGCCTGCGCATCGATGTGCGCTGCTTCCTGCCGGGCAGCATGATGTAGGTGGGGATGTGCTGGATCGCAGGGCTGTAGGGTAGGCAAAGGCGCGCAAGCGACATGCTGCGTCAGACGCGGTCTCTTGCGCGCCGTGCCCACCATTCCCTCCGCTTGCGCGGATGCACGGTGGGCACGCGCCGCCTGGCGGCAGCGCTTTGCCCACCCTACGAGATGATGATTACTCCGCCGCTTGCGCCGCTTTCAGCGTCGGATAGTCGGTGTAGCCCTTTTCGCCGCCGCCATAGAGGGTGGCGCGGTCGAGCTCGTTGAGAGCTGCGCCCGTCTTGAGCCGCTCGACCAAGTCGGGATTGGCGATGAACGGCCGACCGAAGGCGATCAGGTCGGCCGCGTTGGCATCGAGCTGCTTGTTCGCGAGCGCGAGGTCATAGCCGTTGTTGGCGATGTAGGCGCCCTTGAAGCGCTTGCGCAGCGAGGCGTAGTCGAACGGTGCAACGTCGCGCGGGCCGCCCGTCGCCCCCTCGATCACGTGGATGTAGACCAGATTCAGTGCCGCGAGCTGGTCGACGATGTAGTCGAACAGCGCCTGCGGATTGGAATCCGAGATGTCGTTGGCCGGCGTCACCGGCGACAGACGGATGCCGGTCTTGTCGGCGCCGATCGCCTCCGAGACGGCCTTGGCGACCTCGAGCATCAGCTTTGCGCGGTTCTCGATCGAGCCGCCATAGGCGTCGGTGCGCTTGTTGGCGCCGTCCTTGGCGAACTGGTCGAGCAGATAGCCGTTGGCGCCGTGGATCTCGACGCCGTCGAAGCCGGCCTCGACGGCATTCAATGCGGCCTGCTTGAATGCCGCGACGATGCCGGGAATTTCGCCGAGCTCGAGCGCGCGCGGCGCTGAGACGTCGGTGAAGGCGCCGCCGACGAAGGTCTTGGTCTTGGCGGCAACGGCCGACGGCGCGACCGGTGCGCCGCCGTTCGGCTGCAATGAGACATGGGAGATGCGGCCGACATGCCAGAGCTGGATGAAGATGCGGCCGCCCTTGGCGTGCACCGCGTCGGTCACCTTGCGCCAGCCGGCGATCTGCGCCTTGGAATAGATGCCGGGCGTGTCCTGATAGCCCTGACCCTGCTGCGAGACCTGGCTCGCCTCGGAGATCAGGAGGCCGGCCGAGGCGCGCTGGGCGTAGTACTCGGCCGTCAGCGGACCAGCGGCGAGGCCTTCAACGGCGCGGTTGCGCGTCAGCGGCGCCATCACGACGCGGTTGGCAAGGGTGATCGGACCGAGCTTGTACGACTCGAACAGTTTGGATGCACTCATCGAGGTTTTTCCAGAAGAGGGGGAGGGGAGGAGGGGATTCAGGTCAGTTGTGCATTGCCGCGAACAGCGCAATGCCGGGAGGTATCCGTCCGGCGCAGACGAGCCGCGCGATGGAGCGGCCGCGACTGGCCGTCCGCTGGACAGCCTGTCGCAGTACACGAAAGGGGATCAGGCCACGCCCAGGAAGTCCCGCTTGCCGATGTCGACGCCGTTGTGGCGGAGAATGCCGTGAGCGATCGCAGCGTGGAAATAGAAGTTGGGAAACGAGACGCGGTTAACGAAGTCCTGCCCCTTCAGGGTCAGGGTGGTGTTGGGCCCGCTCGGAAAGGTCACGTCGCGGCTATCGGCCCCGTCGAACTGCGCCGGCGTGAACGCCTTGAGGTAATCGACGGTCTTGGCGAGCCGCTGGCGGAGCTCGGCGAATGTCGTCTCGGTGTCGGGCGTGCTGGGGATCTCGCTGTGGGACAGCCGCGCGCACCCCTTGGCGGCGAAGTCGCAGGCGAGCTGGATCTGCTTGGAGAGCGGCAGCATGTCCGGATACAGGCGTGCGCCGAGCAGCACCTCGGGGGCGATCTTCCTGGCTTCGCAATGGGCCTCGGCCTTGCTGAGCAGGCCGGACAGGCTGCCGAGGATCTGGAGGTAGGCCGGGACGGTCGAATCGTAGAAGGACATGTGATGCTCTCTCTTGGCAGGAGACGTCGCGACGAAAGCGCGCGCCCTCGGAGATGGGGCGGCGTTCAAGAGAATGCAACTGCATCTTTCTCGCATTTTGGGGCCGCCGCGCGCTTCACCTTGGCGGCCTGCGAGAGCTCCGCTCTGTCGACCACTCGCATGGAAGGGGTGATATCCGCGAGAACGGGGGGCGCGGGCATGCGAACGAGCCGCCGACCGTTCGGAATGGACGGCCGCATGTCCGACGGAGAGACCTCATTGACCAACTCATGGCAACGGACTTTGGGGGCCACTGTGTTTGCCAACACCTCGGACTTGGCTTAGTATCCGTAAGCCCCACGCCCTGCCGTAAGCAGGTGTGAAGCTCCCCGCCACGACGGAACATGGGCAAGTGATGCTTGGCGCATTCTGGCGCCCTTTCGGTCGTGTTCCCATGAGAAGCAATCCCGCCGCTTTCGGCAGCGGTGCAGCCATTGGCACCCTAGGCGGCCTTATCGGCCTCGGCGGTGCCGAGTTTCGTCTGCCGCTGCTCATCAGCGCGTTCAAGTTTCGCGGTCTCGAAGCTGTGATTTTGAATAAGGCGACCAGCCTCGTCGTGGTGGCGACCGCACTGCCGTTCCGGGCTCGCTCCGTACCGTTCGCCGCGATTGGTGCGCATTGGCCGATCATCCTCAACTTGCTGGCTGGCAGCCTCATCGGCGCATATGTCGGGGCATCTTGGGCCACACGCCTCAAGTCCGAAACGCTCTACAAAATCATTGCCGTTCTGTTGGTCGTGATTGCTGGCGTGCTGCTGTTCGCGCACGATGCCACAACGGCCACCATGCCGCCGCTGACCGGTGCATACTTGATTATCGCGGGCGCGGTCGCGGGCTTCGCCATTGGTGTTGTCGCGTCGTTGCTTGGCGTTGCCGGGGGAGAGTTTCTAATCCCCACGCTGATCCTGTTGTTCGGTGCCGACGTGAAGCTGGCGGGCAGCCTTTCGCTTGCGGTAAGCCTTCCGACGATGGTGGTGGGTTTCGCGCGCTACAGCCGCGACCAAAGCTTTTCAGCACTGCGCGCCAATTGGCCGTTCATGCTCGCTATGTCCGCGGGATCAATGCTTGGCACGTTCATCGGCGCCTTCCTTCTTGGCTCTGTGCCGAGCGCAATTCTCCTGCCGGGACTTGCCGCGATTTTGGTGATCTCAGCGGTAAAGGTCTGGCGGCACGAGTAAGACCGTGCTTGCGGCTACCATGTCTCTTGTTGGCCCAAGGCAGCCGCCTGGCATCCCGGCCTTGGGAGTCCACTGTCCGGACTAGCTAGGGCCGACATGACGGACGACAGGTCGTGATCCGGAGCGATCATTTGGCTCTTGGGCGACGCCCGACGTCGCGCGCCGATGTGGGTTCACCTAGCGCGTTGCTGTTGCCGAAGCTGGTGCGGCCTGCGCGCGCGGCGCGCCGCGCATGCGTACGAGCAGCTCCGCCGTTGGCCAGGAATCCGCCGGCAGCCCGAGCCGCAGCTGCATCGTCTTGACCGCCGTCCGGCTCTGCTGTCCCAGCACGCCGTCGACCTTGCCGACGTCGAAGCCGGCCTTCACCAGGAGTTGCTGCAGCTCCTTGATCTCGTTGAACGGCAGTTGCGCCACGGGACCGGCTGGCTTGCGCATCGGCGCTGCGCCCGCGATGCGGGTGGCGAGATAGGCCGCCGTGGTCGAATAGATCAGCGAGTTGTTCCACTCGGTGTAGGCGGCGAAATTGGCGTAGGCCAGGAACGCCGGGCCGTTGCGGCCCATCGGCAGCAGCACCGAGCCTTCGAGCGCATCGTTCGGCAGCGGCCGGCCATCGGCATAGGTCACGCCGAGGGCGGTCCATTTGCTGCGCGGCGCCTTGACGGTGAGGTCGGCCTGCTCCCAGGGAAACGTCTGCGGCACGCGGATCTCCTCCAGCCACGGCTCGCCGCGGCGCCATTTCAGTCCGGTCGCGATGTAGTTGGCGGTCGAGCCGATCACGTCGGGCGCGCTGCGCAGGAGATCGCGGCGGCCGTCGCCGTCATAGTCGACGGCATAGGTGACGTAGTGGGTCGGCAGGAACTGGGTCTGGCCGAGCTCGCCAGCCCAGGAGCCGATCATCTCTGACGGCGTGAGATCGCCGCGGTCGATGACCTTCAATGCGGCGATGGTCTCGTTCTGGAAGCGCTCGCTGCGGCGGCAGTTATAGGCCAGCGACACCAGTGACGGCAGCACCGGCAAATTGCCCATGTTGGCGCCGAAATCGCTCTCCAGACCCCAGAACGCGGCGATGACCGCCGGGGGCACGCCATACTCCTTCTCGGCGCGCGCGAACGCTGCCGCGTGCGCCTTGATGTGCTGCTGGCCGTTCTGCATCCGGTAGGGCGCGGCCATCCGGCCGGCGAACTCGGTGAACAGTTGGCCGAACACGCGCTGGCCGCGGTCGCGATTGACGATGCCCTGGTTGTAGGTGAGGTAGGGCGAGGCGGCCGCGATCGCGCGCTGAGACACGCCTTCGGCAATGGCACGCTGCTTCAGCTCGGCGAGAAACCGGTCGAAGCTCTGGCCGTTATGGCAGGCCGCGGCGCGCATCGATGGCGCCGGCTTGGGCCGCGGCGCCGCAGCCTCCGGCGCCATTTGCGCGGTGGCGCTGACAACCAGCATGAACGAGGTTGCGAGCGCGCTGAAGGTGACGCGCAAGGCAGTCGAAGAGCTTCGCATCCGGTCTCACCGATGGCTGTCTAATTCCTTGTCCATCCATCGATATCCGATACGGAGGGAAAGGAAAAGGCGAGGGGGAAGCGAATGGTGGAAAGGGGCGAATGGCGAATAGGGAGTAGCGAATAGGGGATGAGGAAGCCCCCATTCGCTACTCGCCCTCTTCACCCAACCTTCGCCAGCGCCGCCTGGGCCTCGCTCTGGATCCGCTTGAGATGCTCGGCGTCGCGAAAACTCTCGGCATAGAGCTTGTTGACGTCCTCGGTGCCGGAGGGGCGCGCCGCGAACCAGCCGTAGTCGGTCTCGACCTTGATGCCGCCGAACGACTGGCCGTTGCCCGGAGCCTTGGTATGCACCATGCGGACGGGATCGCCGGCGAGCTCCTTCAGGTTCAGCATTTCCGGCGTCAGCGCCTTCAGCGCCGCCTTTGCCGGCGGGCTCGCCGGCACGTCGATGCGCTCATAGACCGGCGCGCCGAGCTCTGCCGTCAGCTCCTTGTAGAGCTCGCTCGGATCGCGGCCGCGCCTGGCCATGATCTCGGCGGCGAGCAGCCCGAGGATCAGGCCGTCCTTGTCGGTGGTCCACACCGTGCCGTCGCGCTTCAGGAACGAAGCGCCCGCGCTCTCCTCGCCGGCGAAGCCGAAGCTTCCGGAGCCGAGCCCTTCGACGAACCATTTGAAGCCGACCGGCGTCTCCACCAGCTTGCGGCCGAGCTTCTGCGCGACGCGATCGATCAGCGAGCTCGACACGATGGTCTTGCCGATGGCGGCGTCGCTGCGCCAGTCGGGCCGGTGCGCGAACAGATAGGAGATCGCGGTCGCCAGATAGTGGTTGGGATTCATCAGCCCGCCCGAGCGGGTGACGATGCCATGGCGGTCGGCGTCGGTGTCGTTGGCAAACGCGACGTCGAAGCGCTCGCGCATGCCGATCAGGCTCGCCATCGCATAGGGCGAGGAGCAGTCCATGCGGATCTTGCCGTCCCAGTCCGCGGTCATGAAGCGGAAGGTGGGATCGACGAGCTCGTTCACGATGGTGGCGTCGAGGCCGTAGCGCTCGATGATCGGCGCCCAATAGGCGATCGCCGCGCCGCCGAGCGGATCGATGCCGATCTTGATGCCGGCGGACTTGACGGCTTCGAGATCGACGGTGTTGGCGAGATCGGCGACATAGGGCGTGATGTAGTCGTGGGTGTGCACCGAGCCGCGCTGCTTGGCCTGGCTGTAGCTGATGCGCGATACGCCATCGAGGTCGTTGGCCAGATACACGTTGGCCTGCCGCTCGATCTCGGCCGTCGCGTCGGTGTCGGCGGGGCCGCCATGCGGCGGATTGTATTTGTAGCCGCCATCCTCCGGCGGATTGTGCGACGGCGTGATGACGACGCCGTCAGCGAGATGCGCCGTGCGGCCCTTGTTGTAGGAAATGATGGCGTGCGAGATCACCGGGGTCGGCGTGTAGCCGCCGTCCTTGTCGACCATCACCTCGACGCCATTGGCGCCGAACACTTCGAGCGCGCTGGCAAGCGCCGGTTCGGCCAGCGCGTGGGTGTCGATGCCCACGAAGAGGGGGCCGTCGAGGCCCTGCTGGCGGCGGTAGTCGCAGAGCGCCTGGCTGGTGGCGAGAATGTGGTTCTCGTTGAAGCTGGTCTTGAACGACGAGCCGCGATGCCCCGACGTGCCGAACGCGACGCGCTGGGTCGGCTCGTGCGGGTCGGGCTTCAGCGCATAATAGGCCGTGATCAGCCGCGGAATGTTGGCGAGCGCGGCATTGGCGATCGGCTTGCCGGCTGCGGGGTCTGTCTTGGCCATGGAGCATCCTTCGCAAGTTCGAGAAACATCTGCGGCGGCGCTTCGTTCCGCCGATGCGGGCGCAGGGAACGCGGCGCGTCGCGACGAGCCTGCCGCAACATGGCGGCGTGCGGCGATCCGATCAACGGAATTCGTGCCTGCCCCCCGCGGCGGCGTGAAGCCTGTTTGATATCCGCTGGGGGGAATGCCGGAGACTCGCGGTCGAGGCCGGCCAATGCCGCCGACTTGTGCGCGCGACATTAACCACGCCGGATCGAGTCCGCGCGCAAAGATCGGCACTTAAGTCTGAGTTTAACGGATGGCCCTTGAAATGGCAGGCCAGAGCAGAGGCGCGTCTCGTGCGCGGGAGAGTCGTCAGGAGCGGAAAAGTGAGAGCGCTTTGTCTCGGCGCGTTGGCCGTCGTTTCAACCTTGGCGCTGGCCGGCTGCAGCCACCAGGTCACGCCGCAGGTGGCATCGTCTTGCGTCGATCTGAGCGGAAGGCCATGCGTGGACGGTCCCGTCGCCGACCAGTCGCCGCAATCATTGGAGCCTATCACCACGATCCACAAGCCTGCGGTCGCGCGCCGCGCGGCTCTGCAGCGCAAGCACGCCCGTGCCGCAAAGCGCCGGGTCAAGTCGCAAATCGTCACCGCCAAGCCGGCTGAGAAGCCGACTGAAAGGCCGGTTGACAAACCGATCGAGAAGCCGCTCGCGGCGCCGGCGCGAACGCCGCGGCCCGGTTCGCCTGCGCCGGCTGACGGAGCACCTTCGCCGGTGATCAAGACCCCCGCCGCCACGACGGACACGCCGAGTCCGGCCAAGGTCCAGAACGACGTCATGGTGGCTGCGGTGACGGTGGCCGCCGAGCTCGCCGAGCGGATGACCGCGCTGCGTGTCCCCGAAGGACCCGGCGAAAGTCCTCTCGTCGCTGTGCTGCTGGCGCGTCCCACCGTGCGTGGCGTAGGCGATCTCAGCGGCAAGGTGATCGCGATCGACGAGCGCTATGCCAAGTCCAACGCGAAGATCACCGCGGCCATGAATGCGGCCGGTGCGACGGAGGTGCTGCTGCTGGAAGGGCAGGCCACCGCGATCACCCGGTTGAACAATGGCGAGGTGAGCGCGGCCGTGGTGGCCCTGGTCTCGCCCGAGGCCGCGGAGGCGTTTCCGAAGATCGCGGGCTTTCGCCTGTTCTCTGTCGTCCTGAAGCCGTAGCTTCACGATGAGTATGAACATCTGCTTGGCACATGCCAAACCAGCACCTTCATGCAGTCATCCGGACAGATTGTTGCGGAGGCAAGTCGAAAGGCCCGGCGAAGGTTGTTGTCGAGGGCGCAATCTTGCGGAGGGAGGCTCCCACGTTCGGAGCCCGGCTCAAGCCTTCTTGGCGGCCTTCTTCGGCGCGGCCTTCTTCGGTGTGGGCTTGGCTGGATCGTTCCCGGCCGCCTTGCTCGTCGCCTTGCCGCCTTGCGGCTTGGCCGCCGCACCGTCGGCCTTCTTCTCCGGCTGCTTGGTCTCCGGCTTCCTGGGCAGCTCCGCGGCGGCGGCCTGGCGCATCGCGCGGGCGTAGCTGTCCGCGACGTTGTCGGCGGAGATCAGGAGCCGTCGGGCGGCGGCATTGGCCTGCTCGACCGCCTCGCGCGCGAGCAGCTTGAAGCGCTCCTTGGCGTCCTTGTCCTTGGCCTTGACGGCCATGCCGTTGAAGCGGTCCTTGCGCTTTTTCGCCGCGGCCAGAATGGCCTTGTTCTGCTGCTTGGCCAGTTGCCGGATCACGGCATCAAGATCGGCATCCGCCATCGTCGTCCCCAACTCCCCCAGAGAATCAGCGCGCCCCGGCGCTGCAAACCGCGCGGACTATGCAATCGGCGCAGCCGCTTTGCAATCGGGGTACCAGAGGAGGGGCGCCGCGCAGATCGGGCGGGCGGGCGGACGAGACCCGTCCGTCATTCGGTGTCGTGCCGGCCCACGAAAACCGTCCGCATGGCGGTCATGTCGCTTCGAGTGGTGCATCGACACCGCTTACGACAATCGGAAACGCAACGTAACGAATTCTCTGCAATTCCATCAATTCCAATGCAACGGTTGATCCGCAACATCCTCGGCAACATCACCGTGTTTGTTGGAGTGTGGCCGTGCTGGCCGGAAATAGATACCTCACGCTATTGTCGCGGTTCCGTCGTGACCAGAGCGGCAACATCGCGATCATCTTCGCGCTTGCCCTGCTCCCGATCCTCGCCTTCGTCGGCTCGGCGATCGACTATTCGATGGCCGTGCGCGCCAAGGCGAAGCTGTCGGCTTCGATGGACGCCGCGATGCTGGCTGCGACTGGCTATACCGCCATGCGCGGCGCCGCGTCGGACGCCAAGACGGCGGCGACCAACATGTTCAACGGCCAGATGGCGGCGCATAATCTGGCAGCGGACTCGCTGAACATCGATATCAGCGATAGCGTCACCGCGCGGACCGTGACCGGCAGCGCCAGCGTGGTGGTCAAGACGGCCTTCATGCACATGTTCGGCTACCCGACCATGACGGTCTCGGCCTCGTCGTCGGCTTCGGCCTCGTTCCCGACCTACATGGACTTCTACGTTCTGCTCGACAACTCGCCGTCGCAGGGCCTCGGCGCAACGACGGCCGACATGACGACGCTGCAGAATGCGACCTCCGACAAGTGCGCCTTCGCCTGCCACGACACCTATACGTCGAGCACGAAGAAGACGCTGCAGACCAACAGCTATTATTCCATCGCCAAGAAGAAGGGCGTGACGATGCGAATCGACGTCGTCAGGTCGGCGACGCAGTCGCTCACGGACACCGCGACCGCCAGCCAGGTCGTCAGCAACCAGTACCGCATGGCGGTCTACAGCCTGGGCAGCGATTGCGGCTCGCTCGGCCTCACGACCATCGCCAGCCTGTCGTCGAGCATGTCGTCGGTGAAGTCGTCGGTCGGCTCGCTGGACCTGATGACGATCCCCTATAGCGGCTACAACAACGACATGTGCACCGATTACGACGGCGCGATGTCCGCCATGAACGGCGTGATCCCGACGCAGGGCGACGGTTCGTCGACCAAGCCGCAGAAATGGCTGTTCTTCGTCGCCGACGGCGTCGCCGACTACTCCTACCCGACGACGTGCAGCAAGACGGTGCTTTCCGGCGGACGCTGCCAGGAGCCGCTGAACACCGCGACCTGCACCTCCCTGAAGGCGCGCGGCATCAAGATCGCGGTGCTCTATACCACCTATCTCGCGATCACCAACAACAGCTGGTACACGACCTACATCGCCCCGTGGCGCAGCGACATCGGCAACATCATGAAGTCTTGCGCCAGCCCCGGCTACTACTACGAGGTGGATTCCAGCGGCAGCATCGGCGCCGCTTTGACCGCTCTGTTCCAGCAGGCGATCGCCTCGGCGCATCTGACCAAGTAGCCCCGGCTCATGCCTCGGAGGCCGGCAGCTTGACGAGCCGCTCGATCGTGGTGCGATCGTTGAGCACGGCGAGCGTTTCGCGGCGGGAGAGGAAGTCGATTGCGTCGCTGAAGCAGGCCGCGTCGGCAATCCTGGCCTTCGCCGTCGTCAGCTCGACATCGATGTCGCCCGGCTCGCGCCGCCGCGGCACGGGCAGGGCATCGACGTGCTGCCGCCGCAGCTCGGCATTCCGCTGCAGCGCGACCAGCGCGGCCTCGCGGCGAGGCTCGGGCTCACCGGCAAGCTCCCGCGCCCGCATCAGCACGCGCGGCGGCGTCCGGTCCTCGGGCGTCACGAACAGTCCGGCCCCGGCGCTACGGCCGCCCGTCAGAACGCCGATCGGGATCGACAGCACGAGGCCGGCGATGACCGGCGACATCCAGGCGAGCAGGGGCAGCGACACCGCATAGGCGCTGGCAGCCATTGCGAGGCCGCACAGGGTGGGCAGCGCGAACTTTCGGTAGATCTCGTGCCGGCTCACGCCGCCGTCGCTGCGGCGCTGCACCTGCCAGCCGGCGTCACGCCCGAGCAGGATCTCGATCACGGCGATCGACTGGAAGATCATCATCGATGGCGCGATCAGCGCCGCCAGCACGGTCTCCGCCAACACCGCGACGCAGAGGCGCAGCCCGCCGCCGAAGCCGCGGCGCCGCGCCGGCGTGAACAAGGTCGCGAGGCAGGCGAGCAGCTTCGGCACCATCAAGAGCCCGAGGGTCGCGGCAAAGACCTGGGCGGCGAGCACCGGATCCTGCGCCGGCCAGCTCGGAAACAGCGCAAAGCCCTTCGGGAAATATTCCGGGCGGACGAAATTGGCCTGCAGCGAAATCAGGATGCCGAGCACGAGGAACGCGAACCAGAGCGGCGCGGTGATGTAGGCGCCGATGCCGATCAACAGGTGCAGCCGCGACACCCAGTGCAGGCCGCGCGCCGGCAGCACCGCCAGATGCTGCAGATTGCCCTGGCACCAGCGTCGGTCGCGCGCGGCGTGATCGATCAGCGAGGGCGGCACTTCCTCGTAGCTGCCGTCGAGGTCGACCGTCATGTAGATTCCCCAGCCGGCGCGGCGCATCAGCGCGGCCTCGATGAAGTCGTGGCTGAGAATATGCCCGCCGAACGGTTTTCGCCCGCGCAACTCCGGCAAGGCCGCGTCCTGCGCGAACGCGGCGATGCGGATGATGGCGTTGTGGCCCCAGTAATTGCCTTCTGCGCCGTACCACCAGGCATTGCCGGCGGCGATGACGGGTCCGTAGAGCCGGCCGGCGAATTGCTGCAATCGCGCGAACAGGCTGGTGCCGTTGACGATAACGGGCAGGGTCTGGATCAGCGCCGCCTGAGGGGCATGCTCCATCGCGTGCGCCAGCCGTACCACGGTCGCGCCGCTCATCAGGCTGTCGGCGTCGAGGATGATCATGTGATCATAGGCCGCGCCGAAGCGCCGTACCCACTCGGCGATGTTGCCCGCCTTGCGGGCGACATTGTCGGCGCGGTGCCGGTAGAACACGCGATCGGTGCCGCAGGCCTCGCGCAGCGCCAGGAACGCAGCCTCCTCGCCGATCCAGATGTCGGGATCGGTGGTGTCGCTGAGCAGGAACCAGTCGAAGCGCTCGGCCTGACCGGTCTCCGCCACGGACTCGATCATGGCGCGCAGCCGCACCATCACCGCACCCGGATACTCATTGTAGGTCGGCAGCAGCATCGCCGTGCGGCTGGAAAGATCCGGCAGAGGGCCGTCGACATCGATGGCGATCGTATCGCGACGGCGTGCGAACATCAGGCAGAAGCCGGCCAGGGCCGACATGAAAGCAAAAGCGATCCAGGCGAGCAGGATCGAGAACAGCACCAGCACCATGCCTTCCAGCACGGTCACGCCGCCGACCTCCACCACCTCGTACATTTTATAGCAGCCCGCCAGTGTCAACGCGGCCGTGCCGGCGAAGATCAGCGCGCGGCGCACCGCGATGCGCGGTCCGCTCGTGACCGCCTGTCGCGCCGCCGGAACGTGATGCAGCGGCGACGGCTCCATCGTGAGCGGCGCTTCTGCGGGAAGGAAGCCGGTGAGCGCCGAGCGATGAGGCGCGTGCATATGCCTTGAGGCTACGGCGTCCATCGGTAGATCCAGCTCTCGGAGACGAGCTTGTCATTGGCGGTCAGCTCCGCGCGCAACTCGACCGGTGCGCCATTCACGGCACATTGGAAGCTCAGGCGCCATCCGCCCGTCTCGGGGTTGGGCTGCGTGACGATGTTGCTCACCTCCGCTTTGTCGGCGCTGACCACGCCTTTCACCTGGCCCGGATCGAGCTCCTTCAAGGCGTCTCCCTCGAGCTCCAGCACGAACAGCCGGCCTTCGCCGTGAACGCCGACGCCGGTGCGGGTGAAGCGCGCCAGCGCGTGCGGCTTCGGCGCGTCCTGTCCCCAATGCAGGCGATAGGTCATGTTGTGCTCGCCCTTGGCGGCGAGCGGCGTCTTCGGCCGCCAGAATGCGGCGATGTTGTCGTGGATCTCCTGCTTGGTCGGAATCTCGAACAGCACCACGGCGCCTTCGCCCCAGTCGCCGATCGGCTCGATCCACAGGCTCGGCCGCCGTTCGAAATGCGATTCCAGATCCTGATAGGCGGCATAGCTGCGCTCGCGCTGCATCAGGCCGAAGCCGCGCGGATTGAGGTCGTTGAACACGCTGACTTGCAGGTCGCGCGGATTGCTCAAGGGACGCCACAGCTGCTCGCCCTTGCCGTTGAACATCGCAAGCCCGTCGGAATCATGCACCGCGGGTCGGAAGTCGTCGGCCTCGTTGCGGTCGTTCGGTCCGAAGAAGAACATGCTGGTCATCGGCGCCAGCCCGGCATGGCCGATCTCGACGCGCGGGTACAGCGAGGCCTCGACGTCGAACACGGTGGTCTCGCCGGGACGAATGGTGAAGCGGTAGGAACCGGTCGCGCTCTTGCTGTCGAGCAGCGCGTGCACCACCATCGCGGTGGCGCCCGGCGTCGGCTTCTCCAGCCAGAACGCCTTGAAGACGGGGAATTCCTCGCCCTTCGCCTCGCCGGTGTCGATGGAAAGTCCCCGCGCGGAGAGACCATAGATCTCACCCTTGGCCACCGCGCGAAAATAGCTCGCGCCGAGGAACACGCAGACCTCGTCATAGTAGTCCGGCCGGTTCATCGGCGCATGGATGCGGAAGCCGGCGAAGCCGAGGTCGGCCGCCGGGAACGCCGCGACCTGCTGGCCGAATGCGAAGTCCTCGGGACGATAGGCCACGGGCCTGGCCTGTCCGTCCGCAACCTCGTAGATGTCGACCCGGTCCTTGTAGATCGAGCCGCGATGGAAGAACTGCGCCTGGAACGGCAGGTCGTCGCCGCGCCACAGCGCGTGGTCCGGCAGGAAGCGGATCGAACGATAGGCATCGTAGTCGAGCTTCGCCAGCGCGTCCGGCAGCTTGTCGTCCGGCGCGGCGAATGGCTTGGCCGCGAGGGCGCGTGCGAGGTCGCGCACGGTGGCTGCACTGAACGGCTGAGCCGCAGGCGGCGCTGCGGACGCGCTCCGCGCCAGGGACGCGGCGACCGGGATCGCAGCCGCAGATTGAATGAACTGACGGCGATTCAACTTATTCTCACTCTGTTGCGTGGAACTGCGGAGCAACCCTTCTGGAGGCCTCCGGTTCCACCGCAAGCCAACAAGAGGCGGCTTTGGAGTTCCGACCTGCTGAATGCGCCAACGGCGATCCGTCCGGCGCGTGCAGAGCATGTGCGCGGCGTTCTGAACGCAGCGTGAGCGACGGTCCCGCGTGACGGACATGGAGCCGAGACGTGAGCATTCGACCTGCTCGCGTCAGCCACAGCAATTTTGCTTCTCGTGTCTTACGCCGGAAGGTGCGGGGCTACATCCAGGGCTGGGATCTTCCACGTCCTGACTCGCACACGGCGGCTGCCGCAATGCCGACGATGGGTGCGCTTCCGCAACACGATTGTTGATCCATCGCAACAAGGTTTCCAGCCGGGGCTCTACGAATCGACTGGTCTGCGGCAACCGATCAAGGCACGAAAAGGGACCATGATTGGTGACCCGAAAGGACGTCGAAGTCGGTTTAGCACTCCGCGCCAAGTTCATGCACCGAATCGAGCGAACGCCGGCGAGAAAAATCTTACCGACTCCCGGGTCGGCAATGCCGCACACGATCACTTGGAAGGGATTTGAATGCTTCGATTGCGCGCGCTGAACGCTCCGACGCCCTTTCTCTTTTTCACTGGCAAGGGCGGTGTGGGCAAGACGTCGCTCGCTTGTGCGACCGCCATCAGTCTCGCGGACCGTGGATTGCGTGTTCTTCTGGTCAGCACCGATCCTGCGTCGAACCTCGACGAGATGTTGGAAGTTGAACTAACTGACAGCCCGGTGCCGGTGCCGAACGCGGCAAGGCTCTTCGCGATGAATATCGACCCTGAGGCCGCAGCCGAGAGCTACCGAGCTCGCGTGCTCGAACAGCTCGAGCCCACGGTGACGGATCAGGAGAGATCGACCATACGCGAGCAGCTTTCCGGCGCATGCACCACCGAGATTGCCGCATTCGACGAGTTCGTCGGATTGCTGGACGGGGACAGAGCGGGTTACGACCATATCATCTTCGATACGGCCCCGACCGGCCACACCTTGCGGCTTCTGAGCCTGCCGAAGGCTTGGACCGGTTTCCTGAAGGACAACGACCGCGGAGCATCGTGCCTCGGCCCACATTCGGGTTTGAAGATGCAGGAGGATCGTTTTCGACAAGCGCTTCAAGCGCTGGGCGATCCTCGGCGGACGACCGTGGTCCTGGTGACCCGCGCCGACCGGAGTGCAATCCGGGAGGCGGCGCGAACGTCGAGCGAACTTGATGCACTCAACCTCTCCAATCAGACACTCGTCGTGAACGGACGCTTTCACGCCACTGACCCTGCCGACGCGGTCGCAAGCGCACTCGAGCGGGATCAGGATGAGGCGCTCGCCTCGATGCCGGATTCGCTGCGAAAGCTGCCGCGGGACGACGTCCCATTGGTTGGGTTCGACATTGTGGGTCTCGCGGCGCTCAGGGCCGTGTTGTCGTCGTCCAGTCCACGGCTTGAGACGTCGACTGGCGAGCAAGTCGGAGTGCCGGTCGGCCTGCAGGGCCTCGACCGTTTGGTCGATGACATTGCTCACCGCAATAGCGGCCTCATCATGGTCATGGGCAAGGGCGGCGTCGGGAAGACGACGGTTGCCGCTGCCATCGCTGTCGGCCTTGCGAGACGCGGACATGCCGTCCATCTCAGCACGACCGATCCAGCGGCCCACGTCACGGATGTCGTTGATGCCGCGATGCCCGGGCTGACGGTGGATCGGATCGATCCTCGGCGCGAGACGGAGCGCTATGTCGCGAAGATACTGGCGAGCCGTGGCCGCGACCTGGATGAGCAGGGCAAGGCGCTCCTGCTTGAGGACCTGGCTTCGCCCTGCACGGAGGAAGTCGCCGTTTTCCATGCCTTCTCGCACGTGGTTGCGGAAGCCCGGAGCGCCTTTGTGGTGCTCGATACGGCGCCGACCGGTCATACTCTGCTCCTGCTCGATGCGACCGGGGCCTATCATCGCCAGATGACGAGCCAATTGGAGCCGAGCGCCGCTGGCCGGCTGATCACGCCGCTGATGCGATTGCAGGATTCCAGCTACACGCAGATCATCCTGGTGACCCTGCCGGAAACGACGCCCGTTTCGGAGGCCGCCGCTCTCCAAGAGGACCTGCGGCGCGCCGGCATCGAGCCGTTCGGTTGGGTGATCAACAAATGCCTCGCCGCCTCCGGAACTCGCGATCCCCTGCTGCAAGCGCGGATTGCCAGAGAGCGGACCCAGATCGCTCGTGTTCAGGACGGCCTGGCCAAGCGCGCTTTCATCATGGGGTGGCGAAGCAGGCCTCCTGTCGGCATCGAGGAGCTGGAGGCCTTATCGATACCGAGTTCTTGATCACGTTCAGCTCCAGCGCGATCTGGTCTCCTCCCCTCGCGTCTCTTGTTACGCGACCCCGCCCGCCCGTCGGGCAAATCGGCCGCGCATATTTGTTGGATTTGCGGCGCGCGCTACCGGCTCATGGCCTGTCGAGCTGTCAATTCCGTGTGCGCCGATGGACTGATTTCGTCAGCGAGTTCAGCTGGATCACTCGTGTCCAGTCCTATCGGCAAAAATATTGCTGTTTCCATTTTTCAGAATTTGATGTTCACTCCGCTTGTCCCGCCTCGATCTGAGGGGCGTTTCGCGGTCGTCACGAGCGTTGGGTGCGGGATGCGATGGGCGTATCGAACTGCAGCGCGAGCGATCGTGCCGACGAACGGTTCGATGCGCACGGTCAAGCCGTGTGGTCCTGATCTCCCGGTGCTGAGATCAAGTTTGCGCCTGCGATGGCGCTGATGACAGGGGCAAGACAGCCGGTCCCTGGGGAGAGCACGGAGTAAGCCGTAAAGCCATCGCGCGGGGAAGGCCGGGATGTCCCAGCCGAACCTGTGGTTCCTGCCCCGTGCATTTTTTCCGCACGGGGGCCATGGGGGCGGCGAGCTCCCGGTCTTCCCTGCGCCCTCTATGTTCAAAGTGGGCAAACTAACAGAAAAGCTCGGGCGCAGATGCGCCGCGAGGAGGTGACTGCATGTCTCTCCGCACCGGATATCCGAGCTTCACGTGTCTCCGCGTGACGTGTGCTCGCGTCCGTGCGTTGTTTTTTCAGTGTCATTGCGAGAGCGGGGCTACACACTCCGCCCCCGGAATGACGGAGGCGAGAGTGGAGCCCTCACAACTCCCTCGCATTGCTGAACGCGAACGAGCTGACGCGCCGGGTGGTCTCATCCAAAATCAGCGTCCGCGTGATCGGCGGCTCGGCGCGCTGGGCGCAGTTCTCGCGCTCGCAGAGACGGCAGTTGACCCCGATCGGGGTGCCCTCGGCCGTCTCGAGATCCATGCCGGCGGCGTAGACGAGGCGCGACGCGTGGCGGATCTCGCAGCCCAGGCCGATCGCGAAGCGTGGCTGCGGCAGCGGATGCGGCGCCACCGGCCGGCGGACCATCTGGGCAATCGAGAAATAGCGCGAGCCGTCGGGCAGCTCGATGATCTGCTTCAGCAGCCGGTCCGGCGTGTCGAAGGTCGAGTGCACGTTCCACAGCGGGCAGGTGCCGCCGAACTTGGAGAACGGGAAGGTGCCCGACGAGAAGCGCTTGGAGACGTTGCCGGCATTGTCGACGCGCAGCATGAAGAACGGAATGCCGCGCGCGTTCGGGCGCGACAGCGTGGTGAGGCGGTGACAGACCTGCTCGAAGCCGGTGTTGAAGCGCTGCGCCAGCACGTTGATGTCGTAGCTGAGCGCCTCGGCAGCAGTGAGGAACGGTGCGTAGGGCATCATCACGGCGGCGGCGAAATAGCTCGCGAGTGTCATGCGGTAGAGCCGGCGCGAGGTGTCGTCGAGCGCGCCGGCGCGGCCGATGATGATCTCGAACTGTGGGAGGCATTCGGCCATGCCGAGTTGGACTGCGAGCTGGAAGGTGCGGCCGGGCCCGTCGACCAGCTCGGAGATCAGCAGCTGACGCCGATGGCGGTCGTAGCGGCGCAAGGTCTCGCGCATGACGTCGACCGGCATCACACGGGTCTGCACCGAATGTTTTTCGCGCAGCCGCGCGGCGAGCGCGGCATAGAGTCCTTCGGCCGGGACGTCGAGCGCGTCGCGCAAGGCTTCGGCCTGCTGCTCGAGCTCGGCGAAATAATTGCGGTTGGCCTCGATCAGGTCGCGCACCCGCTCGATCGGGTTGGCTTCGAAGCGGGCGCCGTCGTTGCGGTCGGCCATCTGCGCCGCCACCAGGGTCTCGCCGCGCCGGGCCTCGGCGTAGGCCGCGTACAGCCGCTGCAGCGCATGGGTGACGCCGGGGCAGAGCTCGGCAAGGTCGCGCAGCTCCTGCTTGGGCAGCTCGATCTGCCGGAACAGCGGATCGGAGAAGATCTCGTTGAGCTCGGCGAAGAAGCGGTCCTCGTCCGCGGTGGCGAGATCGCGCAGATCGAGATCATAGGCCTCGGCCAGCCGCAGCAGGATCTGGGCCGAGACCGGGCGCTGGTTGCGCTCGATCAGGTTGACATAGCTCGGCGAGATGCCGAGGCCCTCGGCGAGCTGGGTCTGGGACAGCCCGAGCTGCTGGCGGATGCGCCGGAAGCGGGGCCCGACGAACAGCTTCTTTCCGGACTCACCGGGCATCGCGATCCCCTCATGGCCGACCGGCCTTCGGATTGTGACAAAATTTACAAAATGACATTTATGACAAGTGATGATGTTACATGACATCACCATTCGAAAACAAGGCCTCTATACGAAGCTGCCGGTTTCGCGTTTATCTCCTGTCACGCAATTCGCAATGCACTGTCAAAGTTGTGACGGTTGAAGGAGGGTCTCATGACCAGCAATTTCTGGGTGATCGGCGGCGAGTTCGGCTCGATGAATTTCCACAAGCTGGTGGAAGGCTCGGCCCAGGTGAAGGGGCCGTTCAAGTCGCGCAAGGAGGCCGAGGACTGCTGGCGCGAGGTGTCCGAGGAGAACCGCCACAAGGCCGGCGTCCGCTTCTCGATCGTCGAGGAGCCGCAGCGCGCGCCGGCGGCCTGATCGCTGGGAAGGAATGCATTGCCGGGTATTTGATTAAGCTCGAGGAAAGAGCCCAAGGACGGGGCGGTCTCAGCCGGGTCATGCCGGAGGAGGCCGCCCACGTCCGTTTCGTGGTTACGCCAGCGTGCTTATAACCCATTGAAGATGAAAGGGGATTGCAGAATACTGGGTTACTGCTACGTTAACACGGTGGGAACCTGGCGAAACCAGGGCCGAACCGTGAAAGCGTGACCGATGTCCGAGGCCGCCGACAGCAGCACTGAAGCCCGCCCCGTGCGCCTGCGCGAGGCGCTGCGCCAGGCCCGGATCGAGGCCGCAGACCGAACGGGCGTGGTGGTCGACCTGCGCGACGCCGAGGTGGCGCGGCTCGAAATTCTCAACGACGCGCTGGACCCGCTGTTCGCGGAGATCCCGAGCCAGCTCGATCTGTTCGATCGCGGCATCAGCCAGGGCGAGACGCCGCGGCTGTGGATCGACGTCGTCGCCCACGTCGTGATGGGGCGTGACAAGCGGCAGTATCGCTTCGTGCAGGACACCCGAAACGGCCGCGTCGTGCTCGCCGAGTCGCACGACATCGCGGCGATCGTGAAGGCCGTCACCGACTACGTCGCCCGCCGCATGGTCGAGCGCGAGCGCGCCTTCAGCGTCGCAAGGGCTCAGGCGAAGACGAGCGCTGAGGCGCCGCGGCGGCGCGGTGGGGTCTGGCCGTTCGTGCTCGGCTTCGTGCTCGGCGCGCTGTCGCTGTTCGGCGTCGCATTCTATGCGAGCCTGCAGCAGATCTGACGGCGTGGCCGCGCCTCAAAGCAGGCGGACCTCGCGGATCTCGCGCACCCGCAGCGCCTCGTTGACCGCCCGCACCCTCATGTCGCAGCGCCAGTGATTGCCGTCGCTGCTGATGGCGAACATGTTGTAGGCCGCGGCCGGATAGTGGCCATGCGCCATCGACGACGCCGAGGGCACGCCGACGACCGGGATCTTGCGCTCCGGGCCGTCGATCCAGATCGTCGAATGCACGTGGTCGTGGCCGTGCAGGATCAGCTCGACGCCGTGGCGCGCGAGCAGCGCGATCAGCTTGCCGGCGTCGGTCAGCCGCTTCATCCGGTGGGCCGAGCGCAGCGGATGATGCACCAGCAGCACGCGGAACAGCTGCTCGTGGGCCAGCGATTCGAGCATCTGCTCCAGCGCGGCGAGCTGTGCGCTGCCGAGCCGTCCCGTCGCCATGAACGGCGCCGACGGCACGGCAGAGGACAGGCTGATCAGCGCGAGCGGCCCGCGCCGGCGCAGCGACGGGAACGTAGCCGGTCCCTCGGCATCGCCGCCGAAATAGTCGGCAAAGCTCTCGGCGAAGCGCAGCCGCGTCGAGCGCACATAGGCGTCGTGATTGCCGGGAATCGCGGTGACCTTGTCCGGCGGCCCGACTGTCCGCAGCCAGGCCCGGGCGAGCGGGAATTCCGATTCCAGCGCGAAATTGACCAGATCGCCGGTGACGGCGATCTGGTCCGGCATCTGCGCATGCAGATCGGAGATGAGCAGATCGAGGATGTCGCGGCGGTGATATTTGTAGCGATTGCGCGTCCAGTTGAGATAGCCGAGTGCGCGCTTGCCGGCGAGCTCCGACAGGCGCGGCTTGTGCTGGGGGGCGAGGTGCGGGTCGGACAGGTGGGCGAGGGTGAAGGCAGCCATTACGCCCCTCGGTGCCGATGGCGGATGCAGGCGCGCCCAGCAGATGTCATCTCGTGCTATCCCTCGTGATGCCCCGGCTCTCATGACAAGCCCCGCCTGCGAGCGCAAGAACAACCAGGACGACGACAGCGATGACGACACATCTGAGCCGGCTGCGGATCCGGTTCGAGCCGGTGCTCCGGCGCGGCTTCCACCTCTATTGGCGCTTCGCCCGCGGCATGACGCTGGGCGTCCGCGGCGTGGTGCTGGATGCCGAGAACCGCGTGTTCCTGGTCCGGCATGGCTATGTCTCGGGCTGGCACCTGCCGGGCGGCGGCGTCGAGGTCGGCGAGACGTTCATCGAGGCGCTGACGCGGGAGCTGTTCGAGGAGGGCCGGATCGCGCTCGAAGGCGAGCCGGAGCTGCACGGCATCTTCCTCAACAGCCACGTCTCGCCGCGCGACCACGTCGCCGTCTTCGTTATCAAAAGGTTCACGCAGGACCGGCCGCCGGAACCGAACCTCGAGATCGTGGAGACCGGCTTCTTCGCACCGGACGCGCTGCCGGAGGGAACCACGCTCGGCACGCGGTCCCGCCTGCGGGAGGTGCTGGACGGCGTTAAGGTCATTCCCACCTGGCGGCCGGAACAGCGCGTTGTCGCCGGATCATTATGAATTTCTGCACCGAATGAGGGCAGTCTCCCGTCCCTGGGGGAGAGGGGTCGATGAGTTCAGCTTCGATGCGGATCGCCGTGCTGGTGCCCTGCTACAATGAGGAGGCCGCGGTCGCCACCGTGGTCCGCGATTTCAAGCAGGCGCTGCCGACGGCCACCGTCTACGTCTATGACAACAATTCCAAGGACCGCACCATCGAGGTCGCGCGCGCGGCCGGCGCCGAGGTGCGCAGCGAGCGGCGGCAGGGCAAGGGCCACGTCGTCCGGCGCATGTTCGCCGATGTCGATGCCGACATCTACGTGCTGGTCGATGGTGACGCGACCTATGACGCGCCGAGCGCGCCCGGCATGATCGCGCGTCTCGTGAGCGAGCGGCTCGACATGGTGGTGGGCCTGCGGGTCGACCAGGAGCAGGCCGCCTACCGCATGGGCCATCGCACCGGCAACTGGATGCTGACGAGCTTCCTTGCCGAGGTGTTCGGCCAGGCCTTCAAGGACATCCTGTCCGGCTACCGCGTGTTCTCGCGCCGCTTCGTCAAATCCTTCCCCGTCCTCTCCGACGGATTCGAGATCGAGACCGAGCTGACCGTGCATGCGCTGGAGCTGGCGCTGCCGGTCGCCGAGCTCGCGACGCCATACTACGCGCGGCCCGAAGGCTCCGTCTCCAAGCTCAACACCTGGCGCGACGGCTTCCGCATCCTCGGCACGATCCTGAAGCTCTATCGTTCGGAGAAGCCGCTGCGCTTCTTCAGTGCGATCGGCATCTTCCTCGCGCTGGTCTCGATCGGCTTCGCGATTCCCATCTTCGTCACCTATATCGAGACCGGGTTGGTGCCGCGGCTGCCGACCGCGGTGCTGTCGATGGGCCTGATGATCATGGCGCTGCTGTCGGCCTCCTCGGGCCTCGTGCTCGACACCGTCACCCGCGGCCGCCGCGAGATGAAGCTTCTGGCGTACCTGTCACACGCCCCGATCGAGGGCTGATGCGGGCGAGAGCTTGTGTCCATCCGCCGTTCCGGTCATGGTTCGGGCGTCACCGTCCCGAACGAGAACACCGCCTCCATGCCCATCCTGAACAGCATCGCCGCGCTCACCGACGACATGGCCGCCTGGCGCCATGATTTCCATGAACATCCCGAGCTGATGTACGAGGTGCACCGCACCGCCGGCATCGTCGCCGAGCGCTTGCGCGAATTCGGTTGTGACGAGGTGGTGACCGGCATCGGACGCACCGGCGTGGTCGGTGTCATCCGCGGCCGTCGGACCAGCTCAGGTCGCACCATCGGCCTGCGCGCCGACATGGACGCCCTGCCGATCGAGGAAGCCTCGGGCGTGCCCTATGCGTCGAAGACGCCGGGCCTGATGCATGCCTGCGGCCATGACGGCCACACCGCGATGCTGCTCGGCGCCGCGAAGCATCTCGCCGACACCCGCAATTTCGACGGCACGGCGATCGTGATCTTCCAGCCGGCCGAGGAGGGCGGCGCCGGCGGCAAGGCGATGGTCGACGATGGGCTGATGACCCGCTGGGGCATCCAGGAGGTCTACGGCCTGCACAACGCGCCGGGCGTGCCGGAGGGCGTGTTCGCACTGCGGCCGGGTCCGATGCTGGCGTCGTCGGATCAGCTCGAGATCACCGTGCACGGCAAGGGCGGCCACGCCGGCGCCGGTGTTCACAAGGCGGTCGACAGCGTGCTGATCGCGGCCCACATCATCACCGCGCTGCAGTCGATCGTGTCGCGCAACGTCGACCCGGTCAAATCGGCCGTGATCTCGATCTGCATGGTCGAGGCTGGCAAGGCGATGAACGTGATCCCCGAGACGGTCGAGCTGAAGGGCACCGTGCGCACGCTCGATCCCGAGGTGCAGGACCTGGTCGAGCGCCGCATCGCCGAGGTCGCCGACGGCATCGCCCGCACCTATGGCGGCGCCGCGACGACCAAGTACACGCGGCTCTATCCGATCACGATGAACCACGCACGCGAGACCGTGATCGCCGCCGACGTCGCGCGTGACGTGGTCGGAGCGGAGCGCGTCGTCGACAATGCGCCGCCGCTGATGGGCGCCGAGGACTTCGCCTTCATGCTGCAGGCCCGCCCCGGCGCCTTCGTCTTCCTCGGCATGGGCGACGGCAAGGACTGCCACCATCCGGCCTATCGCTTCAACGACAACATCCTCGGCCATGGCGCCTCCTATTGGGTGCGGCTGGTCGAGAAGACGATGCCGGCAGATTGATGCCGGTGGCGCGGCTTTAGCTGCGAGCCGTCGCCTGCAATGACCGTTGGCGCCAATGCCGCGGGCTGCAGCCGGTCCAGCGCGAGAACGCGCGGGAGAAGGCTGAGGCTTCGGAATAGCCGAGCAGGAAGGCGACGTCGCCGAGCGGCAGATGCGCTTGGCGCAGATAGTGGCGGGCGAGGTCGAGCCGCGTCGCCTCGACCAGGTCGGAGAAGGTGGCGCCGAACTCGGCAAGCCGGCGCTGCAACGTCCAGGGCGTCATCGTCAGCGCGTCGGCGACCTCCTCGAGATGAAGCGCGCCGGCCGACAGCCGCCGCCGGATCTCGCCACGGACCAGATCGAGGAACGCCGGCGTGCCGCAGGAGCCGGCGACGCCGGCGAGATCCGTCGTCAGCCGCTGCAGGCGCGAAAGATTGGCCAAGGGCATCGCGCGGTCCAGGCCGCGGTCGCGAAACACCAGCGCATTGGTGCCTTGTGACCAGCCGACGTCAGCATCGAAGGCTGCCTCATGGTCGCGCCAGGCGGCGGGCCGGGCATGTTCGAACAGCACCATGTCGGGCGCCCAGCCCGATGGCAGGCAGGCGCGGAAGACGTTCGCGAACATGCCCATGGTCAGCTCGGCGTCCTGCCGGCGATCGACGATCGAGCCGTCGAGAATGCGATATTCGAGCCGCAGAAGGCCGTCGTGGCGCGTCAGGCGGGTTTCGGTCGCCTGCTGATGCCAGGGAAACCACAGCGCGAGATGCTCGATCGCCGAGCCCAGCGTCGGCGCCGCCAGCGCGATCTCGCCGATCAGGCCGAGCATCCGCGGCTGGTAGCGTTGGCCGAACCAAAGGCCGAAATTGTCGTTGCCGGTCTCCTGTGCGGCGTCTTCCATCATCGCGACATAGTCGGCGAGGTCGAGCGCGCGGCGGGTCTCGCCGAGGCAGCTGGCATCGATGCCGATCCGCTCGAACACCGCTTCCGGACGGCCGCCTGTCTGGGCGATGAAATCAGCGACGCCGGTGGCCGCGGCGGCCAGAATGTTGCGGCTCCGATCGCGCGGATGCTGGCTTTCGGCTGTCGGATGCTGTGCCATGAAATCCTCACCTTTGAGGAAATGCGCCGTTGTTTCACACCTCGTAGTTATGCAAGTCACGTGCCTGCCGGAGCGGCCATTCATGACCCCTCCGCGCAATCACATGGCGCGGAGGGTCCTCGATCGAGACTGTCGCGATCCGGCCGGATCAGTCGGCCATGGCGCGGGCTTCGGTCAAGGCGATGTCGAGCAGGCTGTCGTTCGCCGCCATGCTGCGCTTGCCGGCGGTCAGACGATAGAGCAGCAGGCCGGCCGCGAACAGCACCACGAAGGCCGCGAACACCTGCAGATTGAACCAAATCATCGTGAGCAGCGAGAGCGTCGCACAGACCAGCGCCACGGCCGGAAGCACGGGATAGATTGGCGCCTTGAACGGCCTGATGAGATGGGGCTCGGTGGCCCGCAGGCGGAAGAGAGCGGCCATGCTCATGATGTACATCACGAGCGCGCCGAATACGCTCATCGTCACGATGTTCGCCGTCAGCGTCTGTCCGGCGAACTGAATCAGCTCGTCGGAGTAGATCGCGGCGATGCCGATCACGCCGCCGGCAAGGATGGCCCAATGCGGCGTGCGGCAGGTCGGGTGCAGCGCGGCGAGCTTGGCCGGCAGGAAGCCGGCGCGCGACAGCGCGAAGATCTGCCGCGAGTAGCCCATGATGATGCCGTGGAACGAGGCGATCAGTCCGAACAGGCCGATCCACACCAGCATGTGCAGCCAGCCGGAGTTCTCGCCGACCACGATCTTCATCGCCTGCGGCAGCGGATCATTGATGTTGGCGAGCTTCGACCAGTCGCCGACGCCGCCGGCCATGATCATGGTGCCGAAGGCGAGCACGACGAGCGTTAGAATCCCCGCGATGTAGGCGAGCGGAATCGTCTTGGTCGGATTCTTGGTCTCTTCCGCGGCCATGGCGGCGCCTTCGATCGCCAGGAAGAACCAGATCGCGAACGGGATCGCGGCGACGATGCCGCCGATGCTCGCCAGCGAGAACGAATTCTCGCCGGCCCAGCCGTTGGCGGCGAAATTGGCGAAGGAGAAGCCGGGCGACACGACGCCCATGAACACCAGGAGCTCGGCGATCGCCAGCACGGTGACGAACAGCTCGAATGTTGCGGCGATCGATACGCCTGCGATGTTGAGGGCCATGAACACCAGATATGCGCCGAGCGCGGCGGTCTTGGGCGACAGCGCCGGAAACTGGACGTTGAGATAGGCGCCGATGGCGAGCGCGATGGCAGGCGGTGCGAACACGAACTCGATCAGCGTCGCGAAGCCGGCGACGAAGCCGCCGAGCGGGCCGAAGGCTCGGTAGGAATAGGCAAACGGACCGCCGGCATGGGGGATTGCGGTGGTGAGCTCGGTGAAGGAGAAGATGAAGGTCGTATACATCACCGCGATGAAGATCGTGGTGATGAGGAAGCCGAGCGTGCCGGCCTTGTCCCAGCCGTAGCTCCAGCCGAAATATTCGCCGGAGATCACCAGCCCGACCGCGATGCCCCACAGATGGAGTCCGGTCAGGCTCTTCGAAAGCGTCGGCTTGGCCTCGTCACTCATGTCCATTCGCTCCTGTCGGCTTGTGATGGGTGATTTGTGTTGTTGGTTGTGTCGTCGCGATCGCGGCGTCCGGCGCCGCCTCCTTGAGGCCGATGCCGGTGACGCCGATCCGCAGCGCCTCGCGCACCAGCCAGGCCAGCTTGTCGGCGGCGCGCTCGGCGGAGAGCCCGTGGCCGTGAATGTTGGACATGCAGTTGCGGGCACTGTCGCGCAGGCCCGGGGCCGGGTGCAGCGTCAGATACACACCGAGGGAATCCGCGGCCGACAGACCCGGACGCTCGCCGATCAGGACCGCCACGAGCCGGGCGCGCATCGCGGCACCGACATCGTCACCCAGCGCCACGCGCGCCTGCGAAGCCAGCACGATCGGTCCGATGGACAGGCCCGTCAGACGCGCCTCGGTGGCGATCACGACAGCGGCGGCATGGCTTTCGACCGCATCCGCCGACAGCCCGTCAGCAATGATGAAGACGAGATCGTATGGGCCTGATGGCAGCCGCGACGCTTCGCCCGTGGCGAGACGGCGGCCAAGATCGGGCCGGCGCAGATAGCTGGCGCGGTCCGGCGCTGCGCTCGCGACCTTGATCACCTCGCGCGGCGCGAGCGCGCCGGCGATGCCGTCGAAATCGACCTTGCCCCATACGGCATCGCGCGCGCGCGCATGCGCCATCTGGAATTCCAGCTTCGCCGCCGTCGGAAGCCCGTCGCCGGCGCGGCCGAGCGCGACGCGGGCACGCGTCATCCTGCGCAGCAGGTCGAACGGATCGTCCCTCATGCCCGCGCCCCCTGGCCGATCAGCCGGGCTACGGAAGGCGCGCTGCCCGGCAATGGCGGCACGCGGCCGCTGTGGTCGAGGAGACCCATCCGCGCCAGCCACGCCTCGAACTCCGGCGCCGGGCGGCGGCCGAGCAGATGCCGCAGCCGCATCACGTCGTGATGCGACAGGCTCTGATAGTTGAGCATGATGTCGTCGGCGCCGGGCACCGCGATCAGGAAGTTGACGTTCGCCGCCGCAAGCAGCAGCGCCAGGTCGTCCATGTCGTCCTGATCGGCTTCGGCATGGTTGGTGTAGCAGACATCGCAGCCCATCGGCACGCCGAGCAGCTTGGCGCAGAAATGATCCTCGAGGCCGGCGCGGATGATCTCCTTCGCGTCGTAGAGATATTCAGGACCGATGAAGCCGACGACGGTGTTGACCAGCAGTGGCGAGAAGGCGCGCGCGACGGCATAGGCGCGGGCCTCGACGGTCTGCTGGTCGAGGCCGTGATGGGCGTCGGCCGACAGCGCCGCGCCCTGGCCGGTCTCGAAATACATCACGTTGTTGCCGACCGTGCCGCGCTTCAGCGACAAGGCTGCGTCCTGGGCCTCGGCCAGCAGCTTCAGGGTCACGCCGAAGCCGGCATTGGCAGCCTCGGTGCCGGCGATCGACTGGAAGACGAGATCGAGCGGCGCGCCTTTCTCGATCGCCTGGATCGAGGTCGTGACGTGGCTCAGCACGCAGGACTGCGTCGGCACCTCGAATCTGAGCCTGAGATCATCGAGCATCGTAAGCAGGCGGATGCAGGCCTCGACATTGTCGGTCGCGGGATTGATGCCGATCACCGCATCGCCCATGCCGAACAGAAGGCCGTCGAGCGTGCCTGCGGCGATCGCCTGGGGATCGTCGGTCGGATCATTCGGCTGCAGCCGCGACGACAGCCGCCCCTCCAGGCCGATCGTGGAGCGGAAGCGGGTCACGACCCGGCATTTGGCGGCGACGGCGACGAGATCGCCATTGCCGCAGAGCTTGGAGACCGCGGCCACCATCTCCGGCGTCAGTCCCGGCGCGAGGGCGGCCAGCCGGCCGGCATCCGCCTCCCAGGACATCAGCCATTCGCGCAATTCGCCGACGGTCAGCGATGCGACGGGCGCGAATGCGGCGGCATCGTGGCTGTCGAGGATGAGGCGCGTGACCTCGTCGCTCTCATAGGGAATCAGCGGCTCGTCGAGGAAACGCCGCAGCGGCACGTCGGCGAGCGCCATCCGCGCTGCAACCCGCCGCGCGGCACTGTCGGCTGCGATGCCAGCCAGCTCATCGCCGGACCGGCGCGGCGAGGCGCAGGCCAGCAGCGTCTTGAGATCATCGAACACATGAGTTTCGCCGCGACGGCGCGACCTGAACGCACCCGTCATCTTCGACCTGCTGCTCGTGTTGCGTCAGAGCGGTCCAAGCGGCCGCGACGGCGACCACAACGCTCATGACCTGGGACAGGTTAAGCGAGGGCAGCTCCGGAAACTTGACATCTTAGCACAATCTTCGGTCATGCCGCGCGAATGCTCAGAAAATTAGCATCGGTGCCCCCCGGAGCAGGAGAATGCTGTCAACACGTGGACGGCCCGCCCATGGACCGCGCCGCTCCAGAATGCTATCTCGCCACCCCACATGAGTGACCTGTCCATTACGATCTCCGCCGAAAAGCCGGGCGACGCGCAGGCGATCGAGCGGCTGCATGAGCGCACCTTCGGCCCCGGCCGCTTCGTGCTGAGCGCCTACCGCTTACGCGAGCATGTCGATCATCTGCTCGCATTGTCGTTCACCGCTCATATCGGCACTTTGCTGGTCGGCTCGGTGCGGCAACTGCCGATCTGCGTCGGCGACACCAAGGCGCTGATGCTCGGGCCGCTGACGGTCGAGCCGCCGTTCCGCAAGCACGGCATCGGCCGCATGCTGATGGAGCGTTCGGTCGCGGACGCGCGGGCGCAGGGCCACCGCTTGATACTGCTGGTGGGCGACGCGGCCTACTACACACGCGTCGGCTTCAAGCCGGTGCCGAGGGGCAGGGCGATCATGCCGGGACCGGTGGATTACAACCGGCTGCTGGTGAACGAGCTGATCGAGGGCGCGTTCGAGGGCGTCGAGGGCGCGATCCGGCCCGATTGGGATTACGCGAAGTAGGTCGAGAGGAAGCTCGCACGGCGTGCACGGTGCGCTCCCTCTCCCCGTTCTTCACGGGGAGAGGGTTGGGGTGAGGGGCAGCCACCATTGGCGCTAACTTACCATTTTGCTGCCGGAAATGGATGATTCCTCGGTCGAGTGACTGACGAATCGCTTTCGAA
>NZ_JBNPUM010000013.1:0-169973 GCF_051168175.1 Bradyrhizobium sp. HKCCYLRH2047 | reverse complement strand
GCTCAAGACCGCAGAAGAATCCACGCCATGCACCATGTCCAGTCTGTCTGAACCGGACAGCCGTGGGTCAAGCCCGGCCATCCACGTCGTCCGGCATGCTGAGAACGACGTGGATGCCCGGGACGGAGCCCGGGCATGACGATGTGGAGACGGTTTCGCGACACACTCAGAGTGGCCATATGCGATAGCCCTGCGCTTGCGGGGGAGGGCTGGGGTGGGGGCGCCACAGCGGCAGTCTTTCCAGAGCATCCCCCGCCCGCATCGCATCTGACGATGCGATGCGACCTCCCCCGCAAGCGGGGGAGGCGCAGACCGACCACGTCGCTAAAGATTTCGGCAAACCATTGCACTCGACCGGTGCGCTACTTCCCGGCACCCGCCTTATGGGGGAGGCTCAGTCATTGGCGCCCGCGGTAATGTTCGCCGTGCCGTCAGCTCACCGCCACCGCTCACGCATCCGCGCGCCGAGATCGATGCGCGGCCCCTGGCTCGCCACCGCCGCGCCCCTCTGCACCCGCGGCCAGCTGGTACGCTCGAACAGCGGCACCAGCGCTTCGGGAATGAACCGCGTGCGGGAGGCATAGACATGACGATCGCCGCGCACCGGCTGGCCGTGGACGAAGAAGCGCTGCGGCACCAGCAGATGCAGATCGTCCTTGGCGCGGGTCATTGCGACATAGAGCAGCCGGCGTTCCTCCTCCAATTCGGCGCTGGAGCCGGCGCCGAGATCGGATGGCATGCAGCCGTCGACGACGTTGAGGACGTGTACGGAATTCCACTCCATCCCCTTGGCGGAATGGATGGTGGAGAGGATCAGATAGTCCTCGTCGAGCAGGGGCACGCCGGCCTGATCGGAGGTGGCGTCGGGCGGGTCGAGCGTCAGCTCGGTGAGGAAGCGCTCGCGCGAGGGATAGCCGCTCGCGATCTGCTCGAGCTGCAGCAAATCGGCGGTGCGGACCTCGGCGTCGTCGTGGACGCGCTCGAGATGCGGCTGATACCAGTGCCTGACGCGCTCGATATCTCCAGGCCATTGCGAGACGCGCAACTGCTCCAGCGTGCGCACGAACGCGGTCCAGTCCTCGCCGGCGCGCGCCGGCGTTGGCTGCTCGCACAGCCGCGCGATCGGGTCGGCGCTTTCACTCACGGCATCAAGCAGGCGCTGCGCCGACGCCGGGCCGATGCCCGGGATCAGATGCAGCACGCGGAAGCCGGCGATGCGGTCGCGTGGGTTGGCAACGAAGCGCAGGCAGGCCAGCACGTCTTTCACGTGAGCGGCATCGAGGAACTTCAGCCCGCCGAACTTCACGAACGGGATGTTGCGGCGCGTGAGCTCGAACTCCAGGGGACCGCTGTGCGACGACGTGCGGAACAGCACGGCCTGCTGTTTCAGCACGATGCCTTCCTCGCGCTTCGCCAGCACCTGCTCGACGATGTAGCGCGCCTGGTCGGTCTCGTCGCCGACGGTCACGAGCTGCGGCTTGCGCGAGCTCGTGCGGTCGGTCCACAGATTCTTGGTAAAGCGCTCGCGCGCCAGCCCGATCACGCCATTGGCCGCCGTGAGGATCGGCTGGGTCGAGCGGTAGTTGCGGTCGAGCGTGACGATGTCGGCGCGCGGGCTGAACTGATCGGGAAAGTCCAGGATGTTGCGCACCGTGGCGGCGCGGAAGGCGTAGATCGACTGCGCATCGTCGCCGACCACGGTGAGGCCCGCCCCAGTCGGCTTCAAGCCGAGCAGGATCTGCGACTGCAGCCGGTTCGTGTCCTGATATTCGTCGACCAGCACGTGATCGAATCGATCGCCGATCTCCCGCGCGATCGTGTCGTCCGCCATCATCTGCGCCCAGTACAGCAGCAGATCGTCGTAGTCGAGCACGGCATTGGCCTGCTTGGCCTCGACGTAAGCGGCGAACAGGCCCTTCAGCTCGCCGGCCCATTCCGCGCACCACGGAAAATGCCGCACCAGCGCTTCCTCCAGCGGCATGTCGGCGTTGACGCAACGCGAGTAGATCGCAAGGCAAGTGCCTTTGGTCGGGAAGCGCCGCTGCGTGTTGGACAGGCCGCGCTCATGCCGCACCAAATTCATCAGGTCGGCGGAATCCTCGCGATCATGGATCGTGAACACAGGGTCGAGGCCGACGCGCTCGGCGTAGTCGCGCAGCATCCGCGCGCCGAGGCCATGAAACGTGCCGGCCCAGGTCAGGCCCGCGGTAACGGCCTCGGCCTGGCCGCCCAGCACCTTGCGGGCGATGCGCTCGACCCTGCGGCTCATTTCGCTCGCCGCGCGGCGCGAGAACGTCATCAGCAGGATGCGGCGCGGATCGGCGCCATTGACGAGCAGATGCGCGACGCGATGCGCGAGCGTGTTGGTCTTGCCCGAGCCCGCGCCGGCAATGATCAGCAGCGGCGGGCCCGGCACGGCGCAGGCACCGCCATGCTCGACGGCGCGGCGCTGCTCCGGATTGAGATCGTCGAGATATGTCGCAGCCGTGGCCTGCACGAATCGTCCCTCAGCCTGCAAGAATCAGTGATTTGCGCCGCATGTGCAACGCGATGGCCCGGTCGCGGCAGCGTTTTACATGATTCGCAACCGGTCTTTTTTGCCACGGTTGCCCACAGAGCGTCCGCCAGCCGCTTGCGCTGGCGCGCGTGCACTCCTATCCAATCAGCCCCGTCACGAATCTCGGAAGAACACCGTGTCGAATTTTGCCTCCATCATTGCCGCTGAGCTCGCCGTCAGGGATGCCCAGGTCCAGGCCGCGATCGACCTGCTCGACGGCGGCGCGACCGTGCCGTTCATCGCGCGCTACCGCAAGGAGGCGACCGGCATGCTGGACGACACGCAGTTGCGCACCTTGGAGGAACGGCTGCGATATCTGCGCGAGATGGATGCACGGCGCACCGCGATCATCGAGAGCATCAAGTCGCAGGGCAAGATGACGCCGGAGATCGAGCTGGCGCTCGCGACCGCCGACACCAAGGCCCGGCTCGAGGACATCTATCTGCCGTTCAAGGAGAAGCGCCGCACCAAGGCGCAGATCGCGAAGGAAGCCGGGCTCGAGCCGCTTGCCGACATGCTGATCGGCGATCCCATGAAGAATCCGGAAGACGAAGCGAAGGCATTCATCAAGAAGGACGGCGACAATCCGGTCAAGGACGTCAAGGCCGCGCTCGACGGCGCCCGCGCGATCCTGGTCGAACGCTTCGCCGAGCATGCCGACCTCGTCGGCTCGCTGCGCGAGGAGATGTGGACTCGCGGCGCTGTGAAATCGTCCGTGCGGCACGGCAAGAAGACCGAGGGCGCCAAGTTCGCCGACTACTTCGATTTCGCCGAGCCCTTCACCAAGCTGCCGTCGCACCGCATCCTGGCGATGCTGCGCGGCGAGAAGGAAGAGGTGCTGCAGCTCGATTTCGGCGATGGGGAGCCGGAGGATTCGAAGGATCCGTCGCTGTACGAGAACCGCATCGCGGTGACGTTCGGCATCTCGCGCCAGGGCCGCCCCGCCGATCAGTTCCTGTCGGACTCCGTGCGCTGGGCCTGGCGCACCCGCATCAAGACCTCGCTGGCGCTCGATATCCGCATGCGTCTTTGGCAGGAGGCGGAGAAGGAGGCGGTGCGCGTGTTCGCGGCGAACCTGCGCGATCTGCTGCTCGCCGCCCCCGCCGGCGGCCGCGCCACGCTCGGGCTCGATCCCGGCTTCCGCACCGGCGTCAAGGTCGCGGTCATCGACCGCACCGGCAAGTTCGTCGATCACGCCACGATCTATCCGCACGAGCCGCAGCGGCAGTGGAACGAGAGCATGCTGACGTTGGCGCAGCTCTGCATCAAGCATCGCATCGATCTCGTCGCCATCGGCAACGGCACCGCGTCGCGCGAGACGGAGAAGCTGGTCAACGATTTGATGAAGCTGAAGCCGGATCTCAAGCTGACCAAGGCGATCGTGTCGGAAGCCGGCGCGTCGGTCTATTCGGCCTCGGAGTTCGCCGCCAAGGAATTCCCCAATCTCGACGTCTCGATCCGCGGCGCGGTCTCGATCGCGCGCCGCCTGCAGGATCCGCTCGGCGAACTCGTCAAGGTGCCGCCGGCCTCGATCGGCGTCGGCCAGTATCAGCACGATCTCAACCAGTATGAGCTGGCCCGCGCGCTCGATGCCACCGTCGAGGACTGCGTGAACGCCGTCGGCGTCGATCTCAACACCGCCTCGGCGCCGCTGCTGGCGCGGGTGTCGGGCATCGGCGAGAGCCTGGCGCAGAACATCGTCGCGCATCGCGATGCCAACGGTCCGTTCCCGACCCGCGACAAGCTTAAGGAGGTGCCGCGGTTGGGTCCGAAGGCGTTCGAGCAGTGCGCCGGCTTTTTGCGCATCCGCGACGGTGACAACCCGCTCGATGCCTCCGGCGTGCACCCGGAATCCTATCCGGTCGTGAAGAAGATCCTGGAGACGACAAAGAGCGACATCAAGGTGCTGATCGGCGACACCAAGACCTTGAAGACGCTCAATCCGGCGAAGTTCGCCGACGAGCGCTTCGGCGTGCCGACGGTCACCGACATCATCAAGGAGCTGGAGAAGCCGGGCCGCGATCCGCGTCCGGAGTTCAAGACCGCGACCTTCCAGGAGGGCGTCGAGAAGATCACCCATCTCAAGCCGGGCATGATCCTGGAGGCGACCATCACCAACGTCGCGGCTTTCGGCGCCTTTGCCGATATCGGCGTGCACCAGGACGGCCTGATCCACATCTCGGCGATGTCCGAGAAGCGCATCAACGATCCGCGCGAGGTGGTGAAGCCGGGGCAGGTCGTGAAGGTCAAGGTGCTCGACGTCGACGTGCCGCGCAACCGCATCTCGCTGACGCTTCGGCTGTCCGATCCGCTGCCGGCCAAGGGCGAGAAGCGGACCAGCGCACGGCCGCCTGCGGGGCGCATGACCACGCGTGAGGAGAAGCCGTCCGGCGGCGGCGCGTTCGCCGCGGCGATGGCCAAGGCCGCGGAGCGGCGCAAGGGCGCCTGAGGCGGATGGTGACGAGGCGCCGCGGAGGACAAGTCCCTTCCGTGGCGTCGTGCCTGCGGCGCCATGGCATTCGGCGTCGGGTCGTTGCCGTCTTCCCCATCTCCGCGGCTGCGCTTACCTTGGTCGGCGGGCTGTGAGTGGGGACCGCGCATGACGAACCGAACCGTGATCATTGCAGGCGCGACCGGGCTGGTGGGACGGGAACTGCTTCGCGGTCTGCTTGCCGACCCGACCGTGGGTCATGTGCACGTCGTCGGCCGCCGCGCGCCCCCTGACGTTTCACCCAAGCTGACGGCCCATGTCGTGGATTTCACCGCGCTGCCGTCCCTGCCGCCGGCCGACGAGCTCTATCTGGCTCTGGGGACCACGATCAAGGTGGCCGGGAGCCAGGCCGCCTTCCGCGCCATCGATCACGACGCCAACCTCGCCGTCGCCAAGGCCGCGCTCGCGAGCGGCACCAGGCGGGTTGGTCTGGTCAGCGCGATGGGGGCCGACAGCAGGTCGCGCGTCTTCTACAGTCGCGTGAAGGGTGAGCTCGAGGATGAGCTCACCGCGCTGCCCTTCGAGGGGCTGGTGATCGCGCGGCCCTCGCTGCTGGTCGGCGCGCGGACGGAGCTGGGACAGCCGAGCCGGCCGGGCGAGGAATGGGGCAACAGGCTGAACAACATCATCGGCTTCCTGATCCCGGCGAACTACAAGCCCATCGCCGCGGCGGACGTCGCCAACGCGCTGCTCATGGCTGTTCCTACAGTTGCCGGCAAGCGAGTGATGCTGTCAGGGGCCATGCGCCGATGATCGAGCCTGCCGCTCTTGCGTAGCGGCCTGGTCTCGCCATTTATGAAAAATCGAATTCGATTGGTGGGTTCGGCGATCTCCGTAGTTATACGGCTCATCGCCTGCGACTGTCGGGGTCTTAACATCTTAACCATATCTGGCTGTTAGTTGTGCATCGAGGAAAAACGAGCCCGGTGTTTCATGCGCAGACAGCTGCTTGAATTTTGTTTCTTGGCATTGGTGGGAACCCTGCTCGGATCCCAAGCGGCGACGGCGTCTCCGCGAATGGTGTCGCTGGTCTTCAACTCGCAGGTTCAGAATCCGCAGCAGGTCGGGTCGGACGAATTTCGCGTGAAGCTGCAGGCGCTGGCCGGCAAGCGGCTCATCATCGATGAGCGTGCGGGCAACGCATTCGGCAGCGAGGCGGCGGTGCTGGCTGCAACCCGGAGCGGCGCGGTGGACGTGGCCGTGGTGTCCGGCGGCATCGCCAGCGCGGTGGTGCCCGAGCTCGGCGTCTTCGACATCCCGTTCCTGTTTCGTGACACCGCGCATGCCAAGGCGGTTGCGCAAGGGCCTGTCGCCGCCGCGATCGGCGCCAAGTTCGCCGACAAGGGACTGGTGCTGCTGGCGCTCGGCAAGCAGGGCTTTCGCAATCTCACCAACTCAAAGCGTCCGGTCCGTACCGTCGATGACGTCAAGGGCCTCAAGATCCGCGTCATCCCCAATCCGGTCTACCAGATGACCTTCAAGGCGCTGGGCGCCGACGTGATGCCGATGGATTTCCCACTGGTCTATGCCGCGCTCAAGGACGGCCGGCTCGACGGTCAGGAAAATCCGGTCGCCACCATCGCGGCCAATCGCTTCGACGAGGTGCAGAAATATCTGACGCTCACCGGGCATTTCTTCGCGCCGATCGCTTTCGTCGCCAACCGCGCGATGTTCGACCATCTCGATGCGGCGGACCGTGATGCGCTGGTTGCCGCCGCCAAGGCGGCTGCGGAGGTCACCTGGCAGGCCCAGCTCGATGCGCAGAAGCTCGATGAGTTGCGCAAGGCCGGCATGGAGGTGATCGAGACGTTCGACCGCAAGACCTTCGTCGACGCGGTCAAGCCGCTCGATGCCGACTTCGAGAAGCGCTTCGGCAAGGAGCTGCTCGCCACCATCAGGTCCACTCCGTGAAACAGCCGGGCAAATCGATGAAACTGTCTTCTCTGATGTCTTGGATCGGTGTCCGCCCGCGAATCTTCGGCGGCTTCGCCCTAATCCTGAGCTTCCTGGTGTTGCTCGGCGTTTTCGCCATGATCCAGGTCGGGCGCATCGGCGGCACCGTGGATGAGCTCGTCACCAGCGCGGCCGGGGACGCCGGCATGTCGCAGGTGCGGGCCGCGCTGCTCGGTGCCAACGGCGCGGTCGAGAGATTCATCCGCACTTGGAACGTCGGTGACAAGGATGCGGCCAGCAAGGCGATCGACGCCGTCGGCGGTCTCGCCGATCAGGTCGAGAAGCAGTCCGGCCGTCTGAAGGTGCTGGCTGACGGCGTGGGACCGGTGCGAAGCGCGCTGGCCGCCTATCGCGCATCGTTCGTTGCCGCGGCCGAGGCCGTGGACCGGCTGCGCGCGGCGACCACCAAGACCGACGCATTGGGCGCCGTTGCCGGCATCAACATCGGCGGCATCCAGGTGGCCCTCGCCAATCGCGCTGGCAGCGAGCCGCTGATGAATCCGTTGCGTCTGGCCAGCGTCGTCGACGCGGTTCGCATCGCGGTGATGCGCTATACCAACACGTTGTCGAATGGCGATGCCGACGATGCCAGGCTCACCTTCGTCTATGCGAAGCTCGCGATTGCCGATACGGAAGCCGAGATCGCGGGTGTCGATGATGCCAAGCTGAAGGCGCTGGTTGCTGCGCTGAAAGAGGCTCTGACGGCCGATGCCGCTGCGCTCGAGGAGGTGATCAAGGTGGCCGCGGACCTGCGCGCCAAGCAGGCGGAACTCGCCAAGGCGAGCGCCTCGATCGATACCCAGGTCAGCCAGATCAACCGGCAGCTTGGGACCGCGCGTGCAGAGCAGGCCGCGAGGACCGGCGTCGCGGTCGAAGATACCAAGCAGACCGTCGTCGTGACGGCAGCCGCAGCGGTGATATTCGGAGCGGTGCTGGCCTGGCTGATCGGCGCCAGCGTGTCGGCGCCGATCCGCGGCATGACCGACCGCATGCAGTCGCTGGCGGCCGGCGAATTGGATCAGCCGATTCCCGGTGGTGAACAGCGCGACGAGATCGGCCGGATGGCGCGCGCCGTGGAGATTTTCCGTGACAATGCGCTTGCTGTCCGCCGCATGGAGCAGGAGGCCGCGGCACAGCGTGAAGCTGCGGAGGCCGAGCGCGCCCGCATGATGTCCGATCTGGCTGGCCGGTTCGAGCAGGGCATGCAGGGTGTCATCACCGGCGTCGGCGGGCGTGCGACCGAGATGGGCGAGAGCGCCAGCGAGCTGGCACGCGTCGCCGAACGCGGCCGCGGCCTGGCGGAAGCGGTCGCCAGCCGGGCCGAGCAGGCGTCCGTCAATGTGCAGACCGTGGCCTCGGCGACCCAGGAGCTCGCGGCCTCGATCAGGGAGATATCCTCCCAGGTGCAGCGCTCGGTCACGGTGTCGACCCGGGCGACGCACGAGACCCAGCGGACGTCCGAACTGATCGACGGGCTGTCCAGCGCGGCGGAGAGGATCGGCACCATCGTGCAACTGATTCAGGCGATCGCGAGCCAGACCAACCTGCTGGCGCTCAACGCCACCATCGAGGCGGCGCGTGCCGGCGAGGCCGGCCGCGGCTTTGCGATCGTCGCGAGCGAGGTGAAGAATTTGGCGTCGCAGACCGCGCAGGCGACGGAGCAGATCTCGAGCCAGATTGCGACCATCCAGAGCGCGACGCAGGAGACGGTCGGCGCGATCGCCCAGTTCGGAACGACGGTGCGGGAGATCGCCGAGATCTCCAATGCCATCGCCGCCGCGGTGGAGCAGCAGGGGGCCGCAACCAGCGAGATCGCCCGCAACGTCGAACAGGCGGCCAGCGGCACGGCGGCGGTGACGCAGGAGATCGGCGACGTGCGCAACGTGGCCGGGCAGACCGATGCCGGCGCTGAAGCTGCGCTGGCGGCGGCCGCCGCGCTGCAGCAGCAGGCCGCTTCGCTGAGGAGCAATGTCGCCGACTTCCTGCAGACGATCCGGACCGCGGCCTGAGCCGCAAAGCCGGTGGTCACTGGAGTTGACGCAGGGGACGCCGGCTCGCACTCTGGGGCATGACCGAGCACCAGCCGCGCTCCCTTGCGCTTCCCGTCGACGGCGCGGGCGTCGTGTCCGCGCTGTTCATGGCCCCGCCTCGGCCGCGCGCCTGTTTCGTGTTCGCCCACGGCGCGGGCGCCGGCATGAGCCACGTCTTCATGAGCCAGACCGCCGCAAGCCTTGCCGCACGCGGCATCGCGACGCTGCGCTTTCAGTTTCCCTACATGGAGAAGGGAAGCAAGCGCCCTGATCCGCCCGTGCTCGCCCACGCCGCGGTGCGGGCGGCCGTGGCGGAGGCCGCGCGGCTCTGTCCGGGGCTGCCGCTCGTCGCGGGCGGCAAGTCGTTCGGGGCGCGCATGACGTCGCAGGCGCAGAGTGCAGCGCCGCTGCCGGGCGTGGCCGGGCTCGCCTTTCTCGGCTTTCCACTTCACCCCGCCGGCAAGCCCTCCATTGCGCGCGCCGATCATCTCGACGCGATCGAGGTCCCGATGCTGTTCCTGCAGGGGACGCGCGACAAGCTTGCGGAGATGGAGCTGCTCGCGCCCGTCGTGAGGCGGCTGGGACCGCGCGCGACCTTGCATTGGCTCGATCAGGCCGACCACGCCTTCCACGTGCCTGCGCGCTCCGGCCGGAATGATCAGGCCGTCATGGACGAATTGACGGGGGCATTTGCGGTGTGGCTTCAGGCGCTCGAAGCCCGTGCCGGCTGACGCCCCGCAGCGGCCGTTTCTGAAAAAGTGATATGAGAACAAAAATAGAACTTCCATGTCGTCAGAGGTTGAGGCATAGTCGTACTCAAGGGCATGGGAGGGGAGTCCGATGAAGTCAGCGGTGTTGGCAGTGTCGGTGTGTGCGCTCGGCGTGCTGATGCAATCTGCAACTCCATCGTTCGCCGATGCCCGGTTGACCGCCATGGTGACCGTGAAGGGAACTTGCCAGAAGCTCATCGTCGCTGGAAAGGATCGCAGCTCGGAATGCAAGGGCGCGCTGCTCAATACCGACTATGACGATCAGCGCACCGGCTTCTACTTCACCTTGCTCGACGGCAGCATCGTCACGTTCTCGAATCGTGGCGATCTGCAGGAGCAACCTGGCCCCGACAAGTTCGTCACACCGGTCGACATGATGATCTTTGGCCAAAGTCGGACGGCGATCAACAGGGTGATGGCCAAGGGGCAGTGCCGCCACGGCAATCCATTCAAGGGACCCGACCTGATCGAATGCGCGGCCGACAGCGAGATCGGCCGCTTTGAAGGGCTGTTTCTGTCCAATGGCGAGAAGCCGGTGATGCAGACGTTCTGAGGCCGTCACCCTGTGCACAAGCAGGATGAACCAGCGGGAGGCTTCGTCGCGACGTCGCCCATCGTCATTCGGCCACCGTGTGGTACTCGCGGCAAAGGACCGGACCGCCGACTGCAAGGGTGCCTTGCTCAATACGCGCTACAGTGATGGACGAGCCGGCTTCTATTTCGTGATGCTCGACGGAGGGATGATGACCGTCTCGAGCCCCGGCGATGTCGAACAACGGCAGCCCGCGAACGCGCGCGCCTATCCCGTCGATATGATCATCTTCAAGGTGGATGGTGACATCCGCAAGCTCACGGCCAAGGGGATGTGCCGCGCGAAAAATATGGCCGGCGCTCTGTCGGGCTTGACCTGTCGGGCGGGCAGTGAAGCTGGGCGGTTCGAAGATGGGTTTTCCGCTGAGACCAAGGCAGTCGAGACCACGCCAACCGAGTCCAAGGCAGCCGGCACCAAGGCGGCTGGGAGCAAGATGCCCGGCCTCTGAGGCTGCGATCCCCTGAAAATTTGGCGCGACATCAGGCTCGAAATATTGCAACAAGTCGGCGTCATCGTTGGGCCGGGTGTGCGGGTCGCCAGATCTTGGAGAGTGTGATGTTCCGATGCGTTGGCTTCGTCCTGGGGCTGCTCTGGAGCCTCGTAGCAATCGGCACTGCGCTGGCCGACGACGCCAAGCTCCGGATCGGCGTTCTCCGGCTATCCTCGTCCGCGCCGGTGTTCATCGCGCTGGACAAAGGCTACTTCCGCGAAGCCGGCCTCGATGTCGAGCTGAAGTTTTTCGATGCAGCGCAACCGATCGCCGTGGCGACGGCCACCGGCGACGTCGATGTCGGGGTGACCGCCTTCACCGCGGGATTGTATAACCTCGCAGGCAAGGGCGCTTTGAAGATCATCGCCGGCATGAGCCGCGACCGCCCGGGCTTTCCGCTGATCGGCTACTTTGCCAGCAACAAGGCCTATGAGGCAGGTCTCAGGACGCCGAAGGACATTGCCGGCAAGCGCGTGGCGATGACCCAGGTCGGGTCGAGCTTTCACTACTCGGTGGGGCTGCTGGCCGACAAATACGGCTTCAAGCTCGCCGACGTGAAGATCGTGCCGCTTCAGTCGATGTCCAACATGTCGGCCGCGATCAAGGGCGAGACCGTCGACGCGGCGCTGATGCCGGTTTCCGTCGCGCGCAAGCTGATGGAGGAGGGTGCCGTCAAGCATCTCGGCTGGGTCGGCGACGAGACGCCGTGGCAGGTCTCCGGCGTGTTCGCGGGGCCGAAGACACTGGCCAACTCCGCCCTGGTCGGCAAGTTGCTCGCATCGCTTCAGCGCGCCGAGCGCGAATATCATGATGTCGTGCTCGCCTCGGTCAAGGACGGTACTGCCGCCATCGACGACAAGACCAGGCCGTTGCTGGAGATCATCGGCAAATACACCAACCTGCCGGTCGAGCAGGTGGTGGGCAATTGCGCCTATATCGATCCCGACGGCAAGCTCGACGTGAAGAACATCGACAGCCAGATCAAATGGCTTCAGGCGCAGGGTTTCGCAGACCAGGGCTATGATGCGGCTGCGATCATCGCCAAAGACCTCGTGAAGCCGGATTGATGAGGGCAGGCGCGGTGCGGACCTGCAGCGGGATCATCTGACATGGACCTGATCGCCGAGGCCATCAGCCACCGTTTCGACGCGCTCGAAGTGCTCGATGGCGTGTCGTTCACGGTGGGAGCCGGCGAGGTGGTGGCCATCGTTGGACCGTCCGGCTGCGGCAAGAGCACGCTGCTGTCGATCCTCGGCGGGTTGTTGCAGCCGAGCAAGGGGCAGGCGCTGCTGCGCGGAGCCCCGCCGCCCGGCAGCCTCAATCCCTTGACGTTCGTGTTCCAGGACTTCGCGCTGCTGCCGTGGGCGAGCGTCGCCGATAACGTCGCGTTTCCGCTCCTCCATACATCGCTGTCGACGCAGCAGCGCGCCGCCGCCGTCGACGATGCGTTGCAGCGGACCGGGCTGGCCGACTTCCGGACCGTCTATCCCAAGCAGTTGTCGGGCGGCATGCGCCAGCGGGTCGGCATTGCCCGGGCGCTGGCGGTCCGCCCGGCGATCCTGCTGATGGATGAGCCGTTGTCGGCGCTGGACTCGCAGACCCGCGAACTCTTGATGGAGGATTTCGTCGATCTGCTCGCGGACGGCACCATGGGGGCGATCTATGTCACGCATAATCTCGAGGAGGCGGTGCGGCTCGCCGATCGCATCGTCGTGCTGTCGCGCCGTCCTGGCCGCATCCGGAGGGTCGTCAGCGTCCCGGCGACGCGGCGCAGCCGCGGTGATGCCGGAGTGCGCGCGCAACTGCTGGACCTGCAGAACGAGCTCTGGGGGCTGATCCGGAGCGAGGCGATCGATGCCGAGCGCGAGGTCCAGAATGCTTGAACGGTCCCCGGCCGAACCGCCCGAGGTCGCCGGCAAGCAGGGCAAGAAGGTGCCGTTCCGCGGCGGCGGCTTCACGCCGGCCGCAAGCCGCTGGGCCGGCTGGCTGGCGCTCGCGGCGGTTCTCGGCCTGTGGCAACTGGTCGGCAGCCTCGGGCTGGTCAATCCCCTGTTCCTGCCGGCGCCGCTGACGATCCTGGGCGCGCTGTATCGATTGGCCGAAAGCGGCGCGCTCTGGCAGCATGTCTCGGCGTCGTTCGTGCGCATCGTATCCGGCTGGGCGCTCGGCACCGCCACAGGCATCGTCGTCGGCTTCGCGATCGGCCTCTGGCGCATCGCGCGCAGCATCGGCATCACGTTCGTCTCTGCGCTGTTTCCGATTCCGAAGATCGCCGTGCTGCCGCTGCTGATTCTCTGGCTCGGCATCGGCGAGGAGCCGAAGATCGCGACGATCGCGCTGGGCGTGTTCTTCTCGACCACGATCTCGGTCTATAGCGGCGTCGATGCGGTGCCGCGCAATTTGATCCGCATGGCGCAGAGCTTCGACGTGCCGTTCCCGACCATCGTCCGCCGCGTGATCTGGCCCGGGGCGCTGCCATCGATCCTCGCCGGTTTCCGCATCACCGCGTCGGTGGCGCTGATGCTGGTGGTTTCGGCGGAGATGATCGGCGCCGAGACCGGCATCGGCACTTTCGTGCTGCAGGCCGGCAATCTGATGCAGACCGATCAGCTGATGGCGGGGATCCTGATCCTGTCGCTGTTCGGTCTCGCCGTCGGCCGGTTGATCAGCATGCTCGAAGCGCGGCTGCTGCGCTGGCGGTGACGGACCGGCGTCACGCGTTGCCGCGATCCTCGCGGAACAGGTCGAGCTTCTGCTGCACCGGGCGATCCGAGAACGAGAACAGCACCGCATCCTCGTCCGGCTCGTGGCTGACCCATTGCCAGCTCGGAACGACGAACAGATCGCGCGGGCCCCATTCGAAGGTCTGGTCGCCGATGCGGCTGCGGCCCTTGCCCTCGATCGCGGTGAACACGGTCGCGTCGGTCGAGCGATAGCGCGCGGTCTTGAAGCCCTTCGGCAGCAGCTGGATGAAGGTGCCGATCGTCGGCATCGCGAAATCGCCGGTCTCGGGATTTGAGAATTTCAGCTTCAGCCCGTGGCAGGCATCCCATTCCTCGCTGCGCTTCGCGTTCTCCAGCGCCTCGCGCGTATAGACGTAGGGATAGTTGAAGATCGGTGATGTCCTGGATCTGCGCTTGGCGTCGACAGGCAGGAGGTTATGTCCGTAGCGCGCGAAGCTGTCGCCCGCGGGGCGCGCGACCTTCTGCTGGTCCTCCTGCGCGCCCTGCGCGAACGATGCGTCGAGAAACTGCACCAGCGGAATGTCGAGGCCGTCCAGCCAGAACATCGGCTCGGTGGTCTCATTGCCGTGATCGTGCCAGGTCATCGACGGGGTGATGATGAAGTCGCCCGGCTCCATCAGGGTGCGCTCGCCCTCGACGGTCGTGAAGGCGCCCTTGCCTTCCAGCACGAAGCGCAATGCGGACTGGCTGTGCCGATGGGCGGGGGCGACGTCGCCCGGGATCACCATCTGAACGCCGGCATAGAGCGAGGTGGTGATCTTGGATTGCCCGCGCAACCCGGGATTCTCCAGGATGAGCACGCGCCGCTCGGCCTCCTTCGCCGTGATCAGCCGCCCGGCCTCGATCATATAGTCGCGGATCGCCGCGAACTGCCACAGATGCGGGCGACAGGCGCTCTTCGGCTCGGGCGTGATGAGATCGCTCATCACCGTCCACAGCGCCGTCATGTTTTCGCCGTCGATCTTCTTGTAGAACGCCTCGCGCTCTGGTGTCGAAACCGCGGCCATGCGTCCCTCCCATGATCAGATGTCGTTCTTAATTGACAGTATACTGCCAATTTGATTACCGTCAAATACAACCAGAGCCATCGCATCGGGAGGACTGCCATGATGAAGCTGCACGGCTATTTCCGCAGCAGCGCATCCTATCGAGTCAGGATCGCGCTCAACCTCAAGGGTCTCACGGCCGAGCATCTGCCGCATCACCTCCGCAAGGGCGAGCAGCGCGCGCCCGCCTATCTCGCGCTCAACCCGCAGGGGTTGGTCCCCGCGCTCGAGGACGACAGCGGCGTCGCGTTGATCCAGTCGCTTGCGATCATCGAATGGCTCGACGAGACCCATCCTGAGCCACCGCTGCTGCCGAAGGATCCGTTGCGGCGCGCCCAGGTCCGCGCCTTCGCGCAGGTGCTCGCCTGCGACACCCATCCGGTGCAGAACCTGAAGGTGCTGGCGCGGCTCCGGGAGCTCGGCCTGCCCGAGGACAAGGTCACGGCCTGGGCCGGCTGGGCCAATCGCGAGGGGCTCGCTGCCTGCGAAGCGCTGATCAAGCATGAGCCCGGACTATTCTGCTTCGGTGCCGCGCCGACCCTGGCGGATCTGTGTCTCGTGCCGCAGCTCGGCAATGCACGCCGCTTCGGCGTCGATGTCGCAGCGTTCCCGCGCCTGCTGCAGGCCGAAGCCGCGGCGAAGGCGCTGCCGGCCTTCGCCGATGCTGCTCCGGAGCGTCAGCCCGATGCCGAGTAGGCCGCCCGACATCACGATGGACGCAGTCTACACCAAGCCGGGCTATCTGTTCCGGCGGATGCAGCAGATTGCGGTGTCGATCTTCGTCGAGGAGTGTCGGGAGTTCGACCTGACGCCGGTGCAATACGCAGCGCTGGTCGCGATCCAGACGCACCCGGGCATCGATGCCACCCGGTTGTCGGCGGTGATCGCCTTCGACCGTTCGACGCTCGGCAGCGTGATCGAGCGGTTGGAGAGCAAGGGCCATATCGAGCGCAAACCGTCGGCCGAGGACAAGCGCGTCAAGCTCCTTTACCTGACCAGAACGGGTGGCGCACTGCTCCGTGCGATCATGCCGGCGGTTGATCGCGCCCAGGCCCGCATGCTGGCGCCGCTGAAGGCCGCGGATCGCAAGATGCTGATGGCCCTGCTGGCGCAACTCGTCGATCTCAACAACGGGGTCTCGCGGGTGCCGCTGCGCGCCGAGGATGCACTGGAGCATCTTGGCAAGGCCGGCTGATCGCGGAGTTCCGCGGCTCTCGGGCGGACGGCGTCGATTCACAGCCGCATCACCGCCTGGCGATCGATCTTGCCCGTGCCCGTCTTCGGCAACTCGTCGAGGAACACGATCTCGCGCGGATATTTGTAAGGCAGCAGCTTCGTTTTCACGTAATCCTGCAGCGCCTTGACGGTTGCGGGCTCGTCCCTGGATCTGCCGTTGGTGACCACCACGGCCTTCAGGCTCATGCGACGATCCGGCAACTCGTGCGCAAACACGGCGCACTCCCGGATATCGGGATGCTCGGCGAGGCAGAGCTCGACTTCGAGCGGATAGACCCATTGTCCGGAGATCTTGACCAGATCGTCGGCGCGGCCGCGGAAGAAATGGAAGCCGTCGGCATCACGCACGAAGCGGTCGCCGGTGTAGATCCAGCCGCCATCGCGGATCGTCTCCGCGGTCTTGTCCGGACGGTTCCAGTAGAGCGGCGTGTTCGAGTCGCCGCGTACCCAGAGAATGCCCTCTTCGCCGGTGACGACCTCGCGTCCTTCGCCGTCGCGCAGCGCGATCTCGTAGCCGGGGACGCGCAGGCCCGCGGCGCCGAGCTTCTTGCGGTCCTCGCGGTTCGAGAGATAGACGTGCAGCACCTCGGTCGAGCCGAGGCCTTCGACGATCTCCAGGCCGGTCAGGCTCTTCCAGCCGTTGAAGACCTCGGCCGAGAGCACCTCGGCCGCGGAGACCGCGAGCCGCAGTGACGAGAAGTCCGCCTCCTTCGCACCCTCGGCCTTGGTGAGCGCGGTGTAGAGCGTCGGCAGGCCGAAGAACACGGTGGGACGGAAGCGGCTGATCGCATCGAAGATGGCGGCGGGTTTCGGCTGGCCGGGCAGCAGCAGCGTCGTCGCTCCGGCCGAGAATGGAAAGGTGATCGTGTTGCCGAAACCGTAGGCGAAAAAGATCTTGGGCACCGAGAAGCAGATGTCGTCCGACGTCAGCCGCAGCACGTTGCGCGCGAACGCCTGCTCGCTATAGGCCATGTCGTGCTGCAGATGGACGATGCCCTTGGGGCGACCGGTGGAGCCGGAAGAGTACATCCAGAACGCCATCTCGTCGCGGTGGGTGTCGGCCTCCGCCAGCTCATCGGTGAAGTCGGGCAGCCAGGCATCGGCCGCGACCGTCGTCGCGACGGCGGTGGCCGGCGCCTCGCCATTGACGACGATCAGCGTGCGCAGCGCGGTCTCGGCGCAGGCCTGGGCGTCGAACCGTGCGGCAAACTCGGCGTCGGCGACCGCGACCTTGGCGCCGGAATCAGCCAGATAGAATTGCAGCAGATCCGGCGGCGTCAGCGTGTTGATCAGCAGCGGCACGAAGCCGGCGCGGACTGCGCCGAAGAACGCGGCCGGATAGGCTGGTGTATCGTCGAGGAACAGCAGGACACGGTCACCGCGGCTGAGTCCGAGCGCGGTGAAGCCGTTGCCCCAACGGCAGGCGTCGGCACACAGCTCGGCATAGCTGCGCTGGCCGGCGGGACCGATCAGCGCAGCCTTGTCGGCGTTGCCTCTGGCGAGATTGTCGAACAGCACACGGCTGGCATTGTAGCGGGCTGGAATCGCGAAGCCGATCTCGCGCGCGCCGGCGCTGTCGCGCGGAACCTTGTCGGCGATCTCGTTCGTCATCCGTGCGCTCCCGTGCGCCGAGCTGCCTCGTAGCGGGCCATGAATTGCGGGGCCATCGCCCGCAGCCTGGAATCATCGATGCGCCCGGACCGGGTGATATAGCTGTAGGCGAAATCCAACAGGCCGAGCGTCATGTGGGCCGGGAAGGATTCATACCAGTCGCTACTGGTCCGGGCCGCCGTCACCAGCTTCTTCACGATTGGCTGCCGCTCGGCCTGATAGCGGGCGAGGCCGTCGGAGAGACTCCTCTCGGCATCGAGCGCCTTGGCGAGCGCGATCGCGTCCTCGATCGCCAGCCGCGTCCCGGAGCCGATCGAGAAGTGCGCGGTATGCAGCGCGTCGCCGATCAGCACCATGTTCCGGTGCCACCAGTGCTCGTTCCAGACCCAGGGGAAATTGCGCCATACCGATCGGTTGGAGACCAGCGCGTGACCATCGAGCGTGGCGGCAAACACCTGCTCGCAGACGCGCCGGGATTCATCGACCGACATCTCGGCGAAGCCATAAGCGTGCCAGGTGGCGCGATCGCATTCCACCAGGAACGTGCTCATGTCCGGCGCATAGCGATAATGGTGCGCGTTGAAGCTGCCGTGGTCGGTCGCGACGAAGGTCTGCGACAGCGTCGCGAATGTCTTCGACGTGCCGTACCAGGCGAACTTGTTGCTGGAGTAGGACACGGAGAAGCCGAAATCGCCTTCGAAGCTGCGGCGGACCAGCGAGTTCAGCCCGTCGGCCGCGACGATGAGGTCGTAGCCTGCGAGCTGGTCGAGCGACTGGACGGTCGTGCCGTAGCGGGCGACGACGCCGACGCTCTCCGCGCGGGCCTGCAGCAGCTTCAATAGCTCGAGCCGGCCGATCGCGGAAAAGCCGACGCCGTCGATCTCGACGGTCTCGCCGCGCAGATTGAGCGTGATGTTGCGCCAGCTCTCCATGCGCGGCGCGATCGCGTCCACGGTGTCGGGATCGTCGGCGCGCAGGAATTCAAGCGCCTGGTCGGAGAACACGACGCCAAAGCCCCAGGTCGCTCCAGCCGGATTCTGCTCGAACAGATCGACCACGGCGGCGGGGTGCCGCTTCTTCCAGAGATAGGCGAAATACAGCCCGCCAGGGCCGCCGCCGAGCACGGCGATGCGCAAGGACGTCCTCCATATTGACAGTATACTGTTTATTTTGGACCGGAGACTAATCCCTCATCCTGATCGAGGCCAGAGAAATCTTATTGCTGGAGATCGGGCCGCCGGCCGCGCGTCATTTCGGTGGGCCTCTGCCGAAGATGGTGTCGAGCGCGGCGAAATAAGTGCTCTCGACCAGCTCCGGCGCATGCCGGCCGAGCGCCTCCATCTTCACGCCCGAATTGATTTCGAGCACCTGCCAGCGTCCATCGGCCAGCACGAGGTCGACCGATGCGTAGCGGATGCCGATGACGCGCGCCGCCGCGGTGGCGAGCGCAGCACAGAGGTCCCGTTGCGCGCCGGGTTCGAGCAGCTCGGGTTGAGCCCCGAATTCGAGATTGTGGCGCCAGCTCAGCAGGCGCTGCTCGCCACGCGGCACGACGGCGCGCAGCGCAGACGCGTCGAATTCCGCGTCGAGGCGCCGCAGGAGTTGCGCGTGTCCCGCGGCCGGAGTGGCCGCCAGCGCGAGGTCGCGGAGCGACTTGACGCCATCGCCCATCACGATGGGGCGCTGCTTGCGATAGACGATCATGGCTGCGTCATCGAGCTGCACGACCCGGACTTCGTCGATGATGTCCATGAGCGGCGCGATCGCGACGTTCGCGTCGGTCTCGAAGATGCCGTTCACTGCGCGCAGCAGGTCATCCTTCGCCGTGACGCGGACCACCGACCGCCCCGAGGTGCCCTCGTTGGGCTTGACCACCAGCCCGCGCGGATGCGTTTCGAGCAGCGCCAGCACGGCCTCGGCCGTCTGGCCGGACTGGCCGCCAAGGACCGGCGCCAGAAAGAATGCGTGTGGAACCGCGGCAATCCCGTCGGCTCTCAGCAGCGCCGAGGTCGCCGCCTTGTCACAGGCCAGCCTGTGCGCCACCGCACTGTTCAGGCCGAGATCATAGCCGAAGATCAGGTGACGCCGGGTGGCATCCTCGAGCACCAGCAACCAGCCGTCCTCCCGCACGTCGAGCGCGATGCCTCGTTCGGCGCAATAGCGGGTGATGGCGGCGAGCTGGGTCTGCGGATGGTTAATCATTGCTCAAGGATTGGGCCGGAGGTGCGGAATTAAAGTGCTGGAAAATCGGAATCTCGGCAAGTAAATTACCCATATCGTTTGTGTACGAATGAACGGCCGATCGAGGCGATTCCGGGCATCAGCCGGCATGCATTTGATCGTGATCAATGGTGCGTCCACGCGGGTTGATTATTCGCTGTTTTCACGTACATCAGGCGCCGAAATCGCTGGATCTATAGGGTTTTTGCGGTCCTGCCTCCGTCACGACTTGTTTCTTCCAACTTCAGCCCACGTGAAAAAACAAACGACATGAGCGCGTTCTATAAAGAGAAAGTTCTTTCCGTTCACCACTGGACGGACACCCTGTTCTCCTTCCGAGCCACCCGCGATGCGGGCTTCCGCTTCCAGAATGGTCAGTTCGCGATGATCGGCCTTGAGGTCGAGGGCCGCCCGCTGCTGCGCGCCTACAGCATGGCGAGCGCCAATCACGAGGAGGAACTCGAGTTCTTCAGCATCAAGGTGCAGGACGGTCCGCTGACCTCCCGGCTGCAGAAGATCAAGGAAGGCGACACCATCCTGGTCGGCCGCAAGGCGACCGGGACGCTGATCCCCGACAACCTGCTGCCCGGCAGCCGGCTGCTGCTGCTGTCGACCGGCACCGGCCTTGCCCCGTTCGCCAGCCTGATCAAGGATCCCGACGTCTACGAGCGTTTCGAGAGCATCGTGCTGGTCCACGGCTGCCGCCAGGTCGCCGAGCTCGCCTATGGCGAGAGCGTCGTCGCCAAGCTGCGCGAGGACGAGCTGTTCGGAGAGCTGCTCGACGGCAAGCTGCAGTATTATCCGACCGTCACCCGCGAGCCGTTCCGCAACCGCGGCCGCATCACCGACCTGATCTCGTCGCAGCAGCTGTTCAACGATATCGGCCAGCATGAGCTCGATATCGCCAAGGACCGCATCATGATGTGCGGCAGCCCGGCGATGCTGGAGGAGCTCAAGACCATGTTCGAATCCCGCGGCTTCCTCGAAGGCAGCGGCAACGAACCCGGCCATTTCGTGATCGAGAAAGCGTTCGTCGAGCGCTGAGCCGCCAAGCTTCCGACTTTGACACTTTCGAAAGAGCGCCTCGACGCAATCGGGGCGCTCTTTTCGTTGGCAATATCCTCCTTGCGCGTTTCGAAGCGGCCGTGCGATTTTCGGCAGCAAGACCGGACCTGCAGACGTCCGGCGCGACACAGGGAGGGGACTTGGATTGCCCGAGCGGCGGCCATCCCCGATACAATGAGGGGTACGGCCATGGATTCCATCGTTCGCAGACAGACGCTCGGTGACCTCCTGCGGCGGAGCGCGGCGCGCACGCCAGGCAAGACGGCGGTGATCTGCGGCGATACGCGTTGGACCTACGCCGAGTTCAACGCCATCGTCGACCGCCTCGCGGCCGGCCTCGCCGCGCGCGGCGTCGGCAAGGGCGAGCGGGTCGCCATCCTCGCGCGCAACTCTCATGCCTTTGCCGCCCTGCGCTTCGCGCTGGCGCGGCTCGGCGCTGTCCTGGTGCCGATCAATTTCATGCTCAAGCCGGAGGAGGTCGCCTACATCCTCAAGCATGCGGGCGCGCGGCTGCTCGCGACCGACAGCGGCTTTGCCGGCGTGGCACGTGCTGCCAAGGCGCTGGTGCCGGCGGTCGAGCAATTGATCTGGCTGCCGTCGGAAGGTTCGAGCGAGCGGCAGGCCGACATGATCGATTTTGCCGAGCTCGCGGCCTCGACGGCGACGGTGCCTGCCGTCGAGATCGCCGGAGGCGACGTCGCGCAGATCGTCTACACTTCCGGCACGGAGTCGCTGCCGAAGGGCGCGATGCTGACCCATGACGCCGTCATTTGGCAGTATGTCAGCTGTATCGTCGATGCCGGCATTTCCGCCGACGATGTCACCCTCCACGCGCTGCCGCTGTATCACTGCGCGCAGCTCGACGTGTTCTTCGGGCCGTCGATCTATGTCGGCGCCACCAACATCATCACCGCGTTTCCGACGCCGGACAATCTGCTGCCGCTGATCGCGAAATATCGCATCACCTCGTTCTTCGCGCCGCCGACGGTGTGGATCTCGATTCTGCGCTCGCCGCTGTTCGAGACCACCGACTTGTCCACTTTGCGCAAGGGCTATTACGGCGCCTCGATCATGCCGGTCGAGGTGCTGCGCGAGCTGGCGCAGCGGCTGCCGAAGGTGCGTCTGTGGAACCTGTATGGCCAGACCGAGATCGCGCCGCTGGCGACGATGCTCGGACCCGACGATCAATTGCGCAAGCCGGGCAGTTGCGGCCGCGCCGTGCTCAACGTCGAGACCCGGATCGTCGATGACGACATGAATGATGTCGCCCCGGGCGAGGTCGGCGAGGTCGTACACCGCTCGCCGCATCTGATGCTCGGCTACTTCCATGACGACGAGCGCACTGCCGCCGCCTTCCACGGCGACTGGTTTCATTCCGGCGATCTCGCGACCATCGACGACGAAGGCTACATCACCATCGTCGACCGCAAGAAGGACATGATCAAGACCGGCGGTGAGAACGTCGCCAGCCGCGAGGTCGAGGAGGCGCTGTATCTGATTCCGGAAGTGTCGGAGGTCGCCGTCGTCGGCCTGCCGCATCCACGCTGGGTCGAGGCGGTCGTGGCGATGGTCGTGGTCAAGTCCGGCTGCGAGCTGACCGAGGAGGTGGTGCTCAAGCAGGCCTCGGCACGGCTCGCCACCTTCAAGACGCCGAAACGGATCGTGTTTGTCGATGCGCTGCCCAAGAATCCCAGCGGCAAGCTCTTGAAGCGTCAGTTGCGCGAGGCGCATTCGGGGCTGTTTGCGGAGGGGTAAGCAGCTGCCTTTGGCGATCGCGTGTCTCGGCGGGGAGGCGCCGAGGCCGCTACGGCGCTGCGGACCGATCTCGCAGTGCCGCAGCCGATAGCCTAGGGCTATCGACGTTGTGATATCATCGATGGCCGATTGCGCGCGCTTGTGTAACGATTGCTTCGCGATATCAGTACTATCGTGACACCGGATCTTCCACGAGCTGCCCCGAGGCCTCCCATGGATACGCTGCTGCTCCCGTTTTCGCCGCGCTTCATCGTGCTGACGATCTGCGCCACGGCGACCGCCCTGCTGCTGATCCTCGGTATCTACGACCGCAAGATCTTCGATCTCGTCCTGATCCCGCTGCTGATCTTCGGTGCGCTCACCCTGCTCGGCATCCGCGATCTCGTGCAGAAGAGCCACGCAGTGCTGCGCAATTATCCGATCTCGGCGCATATGCGGTTCTTGCTCGAAGAGATCCGGCCCGAGATGCGGCAGTATTTCTTCGAGAGCGAAAAGGACGGCATGCCGTTCTCGCGCGACACCCGCGCGGTGGTCTATCAGCGCGCCAAGATGGAGCTCGACAAGCGCCCGTTCGGCACCCAGGAGGACGTCTACCGCGAGGGCTACGAATGGATGCACCATTCGATCGCGCCCAAGCCGCATGCGGAGGAGAAGTTCCGCATCACCATTGGTGGTCCGGATTGCACCAAGCCGTATTCGGCCTCGGTGTTCAACATCTCCGCCATGAGCTTCGGCGCGCTGAGCCCGAATGCGGTGCGTGCCCTCAATGGCGGGGCGAAGAAGGGCGGCTTCGCCCACGACACCGGCGAAGGTGGCTTCAGTCCCTATCACGCCGAAATGGGCGGCGACATCATCTGGGAGATCGGCTCCGGCTATTTCGGCTGCCGGCGTCATGATGGCACGTTCGATCCCGAGGCGTTCACGCGGGTCGCGAGCCACGACCAGATCAAGATGGTGGAGCTCAAGATCAGCCAGGGCGCCAAGCCCGGCCATGGCGGGGTGCTGCCGGCCGCCAAGGTGTCCGAGGAGATCTCGAAGATCCGCGGCGTCTCGATGGGCGAGGATTGCATCTCGCCGCCGGCGCATCGCGCGTTCTCGACGCCCATCGGCATGATGCAGTTCATCAGCGAGATGCGGCGACTGTCGGGCGGCAAGCCGGCCGGCTTCAAGCTGTGCATCGGCCACCCCTGGGAATTCCTCGCGATCTGCAAGGCCATGCTGGAGACCGGCATCTATCCCGACTTCATCGTGGTCGACGGCAATGAAGGCGGCACCGGTGCCGCGCCGCTCGAGTTCATGGACCATCTGGGCATGCCGATGCGCGAGGGCGTCAGCTTCGTGCACAATGCGCTGGTCGGCCTTGGCATCCGCGACCGCATCAAGATCGGCGCCTCCGGCAAAATCGCCACCGCGTTCGACATGGCGCGCGCGATGTCGATCGGCGCCGACTGGTGCAACGCGGCGCGCGGCTTCATGTTCTCGCTCGGCTGCATCCAGTCCTTGAGCTGCCATACCGACAGATGCCCGACCGGTGTCGCCACCCAGGATCCGACGCGCGCTCGCGCGCTGGTCGTCCCGCACAAGCTCGACCGCGTCTACAACTATCATCACGCGACCCTGCATGCGCTGGCCGAGCTGCTCGCCGCCGCCGGTCTCGAACATCCGCAGGACCTGCGGCCGATCCACTTCTCACAGCGGACGTCGACCACTGAGGTGTCCTCGTTTGCCAAGCTGTATCCGGCGCTGCGTCCTGGCGAGCTGCTCGACGGCACCCAGGACGTCCGCTTCCGCGACGCCTGGGCGATGGCGCGAGCCGATACGTTCGCGGCGGTGCAGTAAAACGCCTTGCGTGATTGTTTTTGGGAACCTTCCGGCTCCAATTCCATCTAAGCCACGCGTGCTCAGCTTGGATGATCGACAATGCCTTGGACCACAGCGACCACAGTCTCCGCGGCGACGAGCGGCGAGGATGACCTGATCCGACGGGCAAAAGCCCGGGACGAGACCGCCATCCGGGCCATCCTCCAGGCCAACAACCGTCGCCTGTTCCGGATCGCCCGCGGCATCCTGTGCAATGACAGTGAGGCGGAGGACGTCGTGCAGGAGACCTATGTCCGGGCGCTCACCCATCTCGACGAGTTTCGCGGCCAGTCCAGCCTGTCGACCTGGTTGGTCCGCATCGCAATGAACGAGGCGATGGGACGCCTGCGCGGACAACGGCCCGCACTGCAACTGGATGTGCAGCACCAAGACAGGCCAGGGGCCGAGGTGATCCAATTTCCCGCCACGTCGAGCGATCCGGAGAAGTCTGTGGCGCAGCGCCAGATCCAGGCCGTCGTCGAACGGGCGATCGATGACCTGTCCGAGCCGTTTCGCCTGGTGTTCATCGCCCGCGTGATCGAGGAGATGAGCATCGACGAGACGGCGGACTTGCTCGGATTGAAGCCCGAGACCGTGAAGACGCGCTTGCATCGCGCCCGCGGCATGTTGCGCGAGAACGTCGAAAAGGAGATCGGTCCCGTCCTTCTGGACGCGTTTCCCTTCGCCGGCCCGCGTTGCGAGCGGCTGACCGACGCCGTGCTCGATCGTCTTCGACGTCCGGCGTGAAGATTCCCGGGAACGTCGGCTCCCGCTTTTCATCCAATCCCTGTGCAGCCATTCACCCGCCGGCCACGAGGTCCGGCGCCACAGGAGATGAGAACCATGTTCAAGCATATCGGCACGATCGCCGTCGCGCTCTGCGTCACGAGCAGCGCCGCCCTGTCGCAGGGCGCCAAGCTCAGCGATCCGCAGATCGCGCATATCGCCTACACAGCCGGCGAAATCGACATCAAGGCGGCGAAGCAGGCCTTGGACAAATCCGGGAGCAAGGAAGTCAAGGAGTTCGCCCAAGGCATGGTGCGTGACCACGAGGCGGTCAACAAGCAGGCCCTCGCCCTCGTCAAGAAGTTGAAAGTCACGCCTGAGGATAACGACACCAGCCGCGCACTGTCGAAGCAGGCGAGCGAGAAGCTCGACGAGCTCGGCAAGCTCAAGGGCGCGGCCTTCGACAAGGCCTATATCGCCAACGAGGTCGCCTACCACAAGACGGTGAACGGCGCGCTGGAGACGCAGCTCATTCCGTCCGCAACCAACGCCGAGCTGAAGGAGTTGCTGCAGACCGGCCTGAAGCTGTTCCAGGGCCACGAGCAGCACGCCGAGCATGTCGCGGCGGATCTGAAGTAGGACGATCCGATGCTGTCGGGACGCATCACTCTCGTGAGCATGGTTGTGCTCGCCGCCGTGAGCGTTCCGGCGCGCGCGGCCACGATCCGGATCGTGGTGGACAAGCTCGAATTCTCGCCGGCCGCGGCTTCGGCCAAGGTCGGCGACACCGTCGAATGGGTCAACACGGATGCGCTGGCTCATACGGCGACGGCGCGGGATGGCGCATTCGATGTCATTTTGCCGCCGAGCAAGACGGTGAGCTCGGTCCTCAAGAAGGCGGGCACGGTCGACTACTACTGCCGCTTTCACCCCAACATGAAGGCGACCCTGACCATCGCGCCGTGACGCCGCTGGCCTCAGTGCGGGTTTTCCAGGCTGAAGGTTTCCGACTGCTCGTCGTAGGCGAACAGCTCGGCATAGCGGCCCCATGACACGATGGTGTGCAGCGTCTCGTCGGCATAGTGCTCGGACATGTAGTCTTCGAGCTCGATGCGGAAGCGCGCCGCCGGGGCGGCATGCGACGGGCGGTCGTCGAGCACCCGGCGGATCAGCCCCATCAGCGGCACGTTCTCCATCAGATGCTGTGCGAACAGCTTCTTGCGCTCGTCGGTCTCTTGATGCGCGAACCGCCGTCCGGCCTCGGTCAGGGTCAGATCGCCTTCGCTGAGCTGGGCGAAGCGCAGGAGCTGCAGCGCCTCGGCCAAGGGAAAGATCTCGTCGACCTCGAGCTGCAGATGGCCCGCCAGCACCGGCAGGTCGGCATGCCCATTATAAGGTTCGCCGGCGAGCGTCTCGATCAGGCCCGAGATCGAGTTCGACGACACGTGGCTGAGCACCATGCCGACGCCGGCGCTGGCGGTGCTCGGCAGCTTCGGCTCGGGCCGCTGCGTCATGCGGGCATAGAGACTGTCGACGAGCTGGCGGAACGCCGGATCGAGCCGGTTGCGCGGATGCGGCAGGTCGACCTTGAACTCGGCGGCGACGCGGCCGGGATTGGACGAGAACACCAGGATGCGGTCGCACATCAGCACCGCTTCCTCGATGTTGTGCGTCACCATCAGCACCGACTTGATCGGCAGCCGCCCGTCGGTCCAGAGATCGACGAGGTCGGTACGAAGTGTCTCGGCGGTCAGCACGTCCAGGGCCGAAAACGGCTCGTCCATCAGCAGCAGGTCGGGATGCACCACCAGCGCGCGGGCGAAGCCGACGCGCTGGCGCATGCCGCCGGAGAGCTCCTTTGGAAAAGCGGATTCGAAACCGTCGAGACCGATCAGGTCGATCGCGGCCAGCGCGCGCTTGCGCCGCTCGGCGCTGTCGACACCGAGCGCCTCGAGGCCGAGCTCGACGTTCTGCAGCACGGTCAGCCAGGGAAACAGTGCGAACGACTGGAACACCATGGCGACACCAACGGGCGGGCCGGCGATGATCTCGCCGCGGCAGCGCGCTTCGCCCGAGGATGGCGACACCAGGCCGGCGATGATCCGCAGAAGCGTCGACTTGCCGGAGCCGGAGCGTCCGAGCAGGCCGACGATCTCGCCGGCGCGGATCGTGAGGTCAACCTTCTCCAGCACGACGAGATCCTCGCCGCTGCCCTTGGGAAACAGCCGGCTGACGCTCTTGATCTCGATCAGCGATGAGTCCTTGACCTGGTCGCGCATGACAATTCTCCCGGTCAGCCGAGCCGCAGCCGGCGTTCGCCGAAGGCATAGAGCGGCCGCCACAGCAGCCGGTTGAACAGAGTGACGAGAATGCACATCACGGCAATGCCGAGCACGACGCGCGGAAAGTCGCCGTGCTCGGTGGCCGCAGCGATGTAGGCGCCGAGCCCGCTTGCGGTGAGATGGGTATCACCCCAGCTCGCGACCTCGGCGACGATCGCCGCGTTCCACGAGCCGCCGGAGGCGGTAATGGCGCCGGTGATGTAATAGGGGAAGATTCCGGGCAGCACGACCTTGAACCACCAGCGCCAGCCGGTGAGATGCAGGCTCGCGGCGGCCTCGCGCAGGTCGGTCGGGAAGGCGCTGGCCCCGGCGATGACGTTGAACAGGATGTACCACTGCGTGCCCAGGATCATCAGCGGGCTCAACCAGACATTGGCGTCGAGGCGAAAGCGCACGATGAGCACGACGAACACCGGGAAGGCGAGGTTGGCCGGGAAGGCGGCGAGGAATTGCGCCAGCGGCTGGATGCGCTCGGCGAGCTTCGGCCGCAGCCCGATCCAGACGCCGACGGGCACCCACATCAGCGACGCCAGCGCGATCAGCACCGCGACGCGGATCAGCGTGATCAGGCCGTAGCCGATCGCGGTGAGGACGTCGGTGAGCGCCAGCGTCGCCGAGAGATAGAGATAGGTCTTCCAGCCGGCATAGACGCAGCCGAGGATGACCACGGCAAGCCAGAGACCGTCGACCATCTGCGACGGCGGCGCGTGGCGCACGGGGCCGCTCCAGGCTTTCGGCCAGTTGATCCGCAGGTTCGAGAAGGTGCGGTTGAGCGCAGCGAACGGCATCGACAGCGAGCGCAGGGCGCGGGTGCGCCGGAACAGATCGAGCATCCAGGAGGTGGGCGGATTGCCGGAGGCGGTCTGCTCGAAGCGGAATTTGTCGGCCCAGGCCACGATCGGGCGGAACAGCAGCTGGTCATAGGCGGTGATGACGAGCAGCATGGTCAGCAGCGCGGCGCCGATCGCCGCCAGATCCTTCTGCTGAATGGCGAGCGCGACATAGGAGCCGATGCCGGGCAGGGTGACGGTGGTGTTGCCGACCGTGATCGCCTCCGACGCCACGACGAAGAACCAGCCGCCGGACATCGACATCATCGCATTCCAGATCAGGCCGGGCATCGCATAGGGCACGTCGAGCCGCCAGAAGCGCTGCCAGCCGGAGAGGTGGAAGCTGCGCGTCGCCTCCTCCAGGTCCTTCGGCACGTTGCGCATCGATTGGTACATGCTGAAGGTCATGTTCCAGGCCTGGCTGGTGAAGATCGCGAACACGCAGGCGAGCTCGGCGCCCAGCACCTGGCCCGGAAACAGGTTCATGAAGAACACGACGGTGAAGGTCAGGAAGCCGAGGATCGGTACCGACTGCAGGATGTCGAGCAGCGGGATCAGCACGATCTCGGCGCGCCGGCTCTTGGCCGCGAGCGCCGCATAGACGAAGGTGAAGACGAGCGAGCACGCGATGGCGAGCAGCATGCGCAAGGTGGTGCGCAGCGCGTAGAGCGGCAGGTTGGACGGATCGAGCGAGACAGGGGCGGTGTCGAGCGCGGACAAGGGCTGGGTGGTCTGCTCGCCGCCATAGACGATCAGCACCATCGCGCCGACCACGATGATCAGCGCGACGACGTCCCAGATATTGGGGCGCACGGTTTCGCGCAGCACGGTCGTCCTGATGTCCCGGAGCAGCATCGGCATGTCTCGTCTGGTCGGCCGCAACCATCGGCGGAGGCTGCGGACGTGGCCGTGTCATGGCTTGAGGGCTGGTCGGCCGGACAGTGCCGGCCGAATCCGCACCCTAAGTGCCCTGTGTGATGGTTTGATATCAAGCGGAGCGGTCGGGATCCGGCCTCTCGGTCCGGCCTATCAAAGGATACGCAGGCAGCCTCTTCACGTTCCCGCGACGAGGCTAGTCGAACGCAGATGCGGCTTGGCTTGGGGCTCCATCGGTACGGAGACGCCGGGTCACATCTGTCGCGCCGACGACGGTCAGCGCCTCCCCCGCTTGCGGGGGAGGTCGCATCGCATCGTCAGGTGCGATGCGGGTAGGGAATGCTCCGGGAGCGACTGCCGCTGTGGCGCCCCCACCCCAACCCTCCCCCGCAAGCGGGAGAGGGAGCGCACTGGTCGGGCCGCAGCAGTGGGGCTCAATCACCCCACGTTCGGCTCGCCGCCGTCCGGCGCGAGCCTCGTCGCCAGGATCTTGTCGATGCGGCGGCCGTCGAGGTCGATGATCTCGAAGCGCCAGCCTTGCAGCTCGAAGCTCTGGCCGACCTCGGGCACGCTGCCGAAGTGCTGCAGCACGAGGCCTGCGACGGTGTGATAGCCGCGATGCGGCGGCACCTCGATCGCCAGCACGTCGGCGAACTCGTCGAGTTGCATCCAGCCGGAGACCAGCAGCGAGCCGTCGTCACGGCGGACGCAGGCCGGCTCGGGCGGGCCCTCCTCGGAGGAGAACGCGCCAACGATCGACTCCAGGATATCCGCCGCGGTCACCACGCCTTCGAACGCGCCGTATTCGTCGTGCACCAGCCCCATATGCACGGGCGCCACCTTCAGGATGGCGATCACGTCGCGCGCATCGACGGTGGACGGAATGATCGGCACCTCGCGCACCAGGCTGCGCAGGTCCGGCGTCTCATCGCGCAGATACGCCGCCAGCAGGTCCTTGGCCTGCAGCACGCCGATCGGACGGTCGCGCTCGCCGTCCGACACCGGCAGGCGCGAATGCGGGCTCTTGGCGAGCAGTTCGCGAATGGCCTTGGGGTCGTCGTTGAGGTCGACGACGTCGACCTCGGGCCGCGGCGTCATGATGGCGCCGACCGGACGGTCGCCGAGCCGCATCACGCCGGCGATCATCTCCTTCTCGCCTGGCTCGAGCACGCCGGCGGTCTCGGCCTCGCGCACCAGATGATGGATCTCTTCCTCCGACACTTTCTCCTCGGCCTCGCCGGAGCGGCCGAGCAGCGTCAGGATCAGCTTGCCGGAAAGGTCGAGCAGCACCACCAGCGGCAGCGACACCTTGGCGAGCAACTGCATGGCCGGCGCGACGCGGACGGCGATCGCCTCGGGATCACGCAGCGCGAGCTGTTTCGGCACCAACTCGCCGACGATCAGCGTGGCATAGGTGATAATGGTGACGACGAGGCCGACGCCGACGATGTCGGCGACGGAAGCCGACAGGCCGAGCTCCAGCAGCGACTGCGTCAGGCGCTGGCCGAGCGTGGCGCCGGAGAATGCGCCGGAGAGCACCCCGACCAGGGTGATGCCGATTTGCACCGTCGAGAGGAACCGGCCGGGATCGGACGCCAGCGCGAGCGCCCGACGGGCGCCGGAAACGCCCTTTTCCGCCAGCAGCGCCAGCCGCGCGGGACGCGACGACACGATCGCGAGTTCGGACATGGATAACAGTCCGTTGACGACGATGAGGACGACGATGATGGCGAGTTCGACGGAGAGCATTTCGACCTTGTCTGGCGCCCGGAGGGGCAGGATGGGGACAGGTCCTAGCATATGGGGACGGCAAGCGCCCAATGCCGGTGTGCGGAGGTGGCGTGCATGGGAGGGCTGAAAGTGGGAGGCTGGTTCGCTTGAGGCACGGGCAGCTCCTGAACCTCCGGTGTGGTCCCGGCGAACGCCGGGACCCATACCGCGCGATCTATCGAAGGCACTCGGAACGGCGACGAATTGCCGCCACCACGGGCGCTGACGATCAGGCAGGACAACTGCCAGCGAGGTCCCTCGATGGCGTCCGCGGTATGGGTCCCGGCGTTCGCCGGGACGACACCTTTTGTGGAGCGCCAGTTTCGGCTCTCACTGGCGTCAGGCCGCAGGGCGCAACGCCTGCGCGACCGCTCCTCAGAAATCCCCGTGCAAGCGCCCCGAGAAGATCGACACCGGGCCGCGGTCGGCGTTGTAGGCGGGGTTGTTGACGAACTGGTAGTCGGCGGTGAAGGTCAGGTATTTGTTGATGGAATAGGCGTAGTAGGCCTCGATGATGCTCTCGCGCCGGTAGTTCAGCGCGCCGTCGCCGATCAAGGGGCCGAGGCCGCCGGCGGCGAGGAAGGCGCGGTGGTCGCGCGACAGGCCGTTGGTCACGCCGGCGAGGCCGATCGTGTCGTCGGGACGGCCCCAGCGGGTGCCCTTGATCGAAGTGCCCAGCGACAGGCTGTTGTCGATGTCGGTGAACGCCATGATCTCGGTCTTGCCGTTGTTCCAGCTCCAGCGCCCGAACAGGCCGACATCGTCCGTCAACGCCTGGTCGAAGCTGACGACATAGCCGTATTTGCTGCGGCCGCGCCGCGTCTGGCTGATGTCGAGATTGAGCGCAGCATCGTCGAGCGTCTCGCGATAGCTGCCGGAGAACACGCTGTTGAACCAGCCAATGGTGCGTAGGTGACCTGGCTGCGAGAACAACTGGTAGCGCGTTTCCAATTCGACGACGTAGCTGCCGCGGCGGAAGACGTTCATGTCGAAATTGTTCGAGTTCGATACGGCGTCCATGAGGAAATAACCGGTGCGCAGCGCCCAGCTCTTCTGGTTGAGCTCGGCTGTCGCGCCGTAGGTCAGTCCGAGCTTGTCGGCGGCGTAGTCGAAGGCGCCGGGCGCCCACACCGACCAGTTCATGAAGTCCTTGCGCGCATCCTTGGCGTAGGCGTTGCCGTCGAACACGTCGAGCACGGGGAATTTGCCAATCTGAAACGTCAGACGCGAGATGTCCTGCTTGCCGGAGAGCTGCAACTGGCCGCTGCCGAGCTGCTCCTGCTCGCCGCCGAAGCCGAAGGTCTGGCGCAGGAACAGGCGCGAGGTGTTGTAATGCGGATAGGGGAAGTCCGACTTCTGCGCCTCGCCGTTGGAGAAGCCGGCAAGGCCGACGGTGTTGCTGAGGCCGAAGCCCTGCAGCAGCTCGGGATTGTAGTAGACCTCGCCGCCGTCCCACAGCCGCGCATTGATGAACAGGCTGTTGCTCCAGGTCTCCTGGAACTGGCGCGCGGGTGTCAGGCTGTTGGCGCCGGTGTAGGCGGCGCGGAATGCGGGATAGCCCTGGCCGATCACGGTCGCCTGGCCGTGGATCTCCCAGCGTTCGGATTCGGGATCGGACGGATCGCTCTTGAGCTTGAGCTCGGGACCGCCGGCGAAGTCGAGCTTGCGGTTGAGCCCGACCCGCAGGGTCTGGAAGTCGAGCTGCGAATTGTAGCTGGCGCCGTTGGAAAAGCGGACGCCACCGTTCTCGAAATGGCTGTAGAGATATTCGAGGCGCCAGCTCCAATGCGGCGCAAAGCTGCGTTCGATGCCGGCGCCGGCGGCCCAGCCGAGCCGCGTCGTCAGCAGCTTCTCGGTGTCGCCGGCTGCGTTGGTGTTGATGAAGCGGCCGCCGGTCCAGGCCAGGCCGCCGGTGGCATAGACCAGCCAGTCGCCCCCGATGTAGCCGACGCGGCCGCGAGCGGTGGCGACATAGTCCCAGAGCTCCGAGACGTTCGAGCCGGGCGTGCCCAGCATCGCGACGGTGTGGTTGGAGGTGAGATAGTTCGGAAAGCTGAAATCGCCCTCGAGCCCGAGCAGCAGGCCGGAGCGGGTGACCCAATTGTAGCCGGCCTGTACGCCGCCGGTGAGGCCGCTGAACGGGCTGCCGGCGTTGGCCGTCCCGCTCGGGTCGGTCAGGGTCGCCCGGGCATGGTCACGGGTATAGCCGGCATGGACGCCGACATAGAGGCCGGTCCAGTCGAACACCGTCTGTGCCATCCGGGCCTTGACCGGCAGGTCGGCGGCAGCGGCGGAGGCGGTGAGCGAAGCGATCATGGCGCCGGCCGCGATCATCTCCCTGGTGCAGTTCGAACGGATCATGGCGGCAGATTCCCAAGGCGAGGCACACGACGACACAGGCAACGTCACAACTGATTGCCCGCGCACAGTCACGAGAAGATTACGGAGTCGACGATGTTCGATCGGAAGTGTGGACGGTACGCGGCAATTTGTGGATGATTTATGTTGCGATTAATTCGCAACAGCAAGCGCAGGGCTGGTTCATTCGGTTTCTGATTGCGGGTGTGGCGCCTGCGCAACAAAAAACCCGCCCGGGGCGGCCGGGCGGGTTGTCGAGATCGCGGATCGGGGCAGGTGGAAGCCCGGCCGTGGCGGATGGGTGAGGCGGGCCTTGGCCGTGATTGGGCGGGGCGAGGCGAACGCCCAGCATCAATAGCCGCAGGCCCTGACGCGGCCGACATACTGGCCGTAGACGTTGTACTGCGGCACCCAGCGGCAGTACCGATAGCCACCGCCGTAATAGTAGCCGTCGTTGCTGGCGGCGATGGCGCTGCCGACGACGGCGGCTCCGACGAGGCCGGCACCGACGCCCCAGCCCCAGTGATGATGGTGGAAGCCGTTGGCCGCAGCGGGCGTCGACGTCGCCGCGATGCTGCCGGTGACGGCGAGCGCGGTCAGTGCGAGGGCGGCAATCTTGGTCTTGATCGACATGGTCGAAGGCTCCTGTTTGCTATTGGGGCGGCCGGCGTCGGCCGCTTGCCAAATTGGACGGAGCCTTTTCGAAACCGGTTCGAATCGCCGGATGAGGTGCCCGGCGCCCTGAAAATTCGTTCGTTGATACAGGGGCTTGGCCTCGGTTCAGCAGCCCGGCAACGGGCCGCGGCGAAGCGTGTTCACGTCGAAGTTATCGACGTCCTCCAGCAGCGCGCAGAACGCCCGCGCGCCGTGGTCCAGCACGCGCTCGCCCTTCTCCGCCGACGCCTGCGTGGCATCGCCGACCGCACCGCTCGCATTCAGGTCCTGCGTCTGCCAGGCCATCGGCGCCGGCCGCTGCGTCGAGAGCACCTTGCAGGTGGTTTCCATTTCAGCGCCGCGCGAGGGGAAAGCGGCGATGGCATCGGTGCGCACCAGCGTGGGATGGCAGGCCAGCATGATCGAGGTCTCGACGGCGCCGCCGTGGATGCCGTGCCGCAGCTCATCGGCCGAGAACAACCCATCGGGCGCACCGAAGCGCGACCATGACGTCGTCACCACCAGCATGCGGTGATCAGCGCGCAGATCCTGCGCGACCAGGGTCATCGCAGCGCTGTTGCCGCCATGGCTGGTGACGATCACGAGCTTCCTGAGTCCAGCGCGCGCGACGCTGTCGCCGAGAGCACGCCAGCTCCGCAGCGCGACCTCCGTCGGCACGGTCAGCGTGCCCGGATAGTCGATATGCTCGGTCGAGATCCCCACGGGCTGCACCGGCAGCACCGTCACCGGCAGCGCCGGCGGCAGCAGCGCGCGGACGCGCGCGAGATAAGCCTCGGCAATGTAGACGTCAGTGCCGAGAGGCAGGTGCGGCCCATGCTGCTCGGTGGCGGCGAGCGGCAGCACCGCGATCCAGCGCGCGGTCTCGGGCGTTCCCGAGTCGGGCGCTCCAAAATCCGGCCAGTGCAGCTCGGTCCAGTCGCGGGGCGGCACGGTCATCGCGCGGGCCATTTCCTTCGTCCGTCGGGCAGGGTAGTTATCACCGATTGATCTTAGCATGTTCAGCCAGAAAGAACCGGGGAGACCAGACATGGCGCAGGCGCTTCTGTCGCGAACGTTAATGGCGGCATCGCTGGTCGTAGCCGGACTGATGTCGGCGGCTCAGGCCCAGATGCTGGACAAGGTCTCGTTCGGCACCAACTGGGTTGCCGAGGCCGAGCATGGCGGCTTCTTCCAGGCGGTCGCCGACGGCACCTACAAGCGCTACGGACTGGACGTGACGATCGTGCCGGGCGGTCCGAACGAGAACAACCGCATGCTGCTGATCTCCGGCAAGATCGAGTTCTTCATGGCCGCAAATACGCTGATGTCGTTCGACGCCGTCGCCAACAACGTGCCGGTGGTGTCGATCGCGGCGATGTTCCAGAAGGATCCGCAGGTGTTCCTGACCCATCCGGAGTCCAGGATCACCAAGCTCGAGGAGCTGAAGCCGCTGACCCTGTTCGTCTCCAAGGAAGGCATCTCCAGCTACTATCAATGGCTGAAATCGGAATACGGCTTCTCCGAGAAGAATGTCCGCCCCTACACGTTCAATCCGCAGCCCTTCATCGCTACGCCGCAGAGCGCAATGCAGGGGTATGTCACCTCGGAGCCGTTCGCGGTCGAGCGCGCCGCCGGCTTCAAGCCCGGCGTGATCCTGCTCGCGGACAACGGCTTCAACACCTATTCGACCCTGATCGAGACGCGGCGCGACCTCATCGAGAGCAAGCCGGACCTGGTGCAGCGTTTCGTCGATGCTTCGATCATCGGCTGGTACAATTACATCTACGGCGACAATTCCGCGGGCAACGCGCTGATCAAGAAGATGAACCCGGAGATGACCGATGATCTCCTTGCCTATTCGGTCGCCAAGATGAAGGAGTACGGCATCGTCGATTCCGGCGACAGCGTGGAGAAGGGCATCGGCGCCATGACGGACGAGCGCGTCGCCAGCTTCTTCGACAAGATGGTGCGGGCCGGCGTCGTCAAGTCGACGATCGACTATCGCAAGTCGTATACGCTGCGTTTCGTCAACAAGGGCGTCGGCATCGATCTCCGGCCGAAGAAGTAGGACGCTCGAGCGGCGCTTTTCAGCAAATGAGCTCACCCCCTTCGTCCGAGCGCGCCGTTGCGACCGCGGTATGCCTGCGCGGCGTCACCAAGGTGTACGAGTCCGGCGTCGCCGCGCTGGGGCCGATCGATCTGACCATCGCCAAAGGCGAATTCGTCTCGCTGCTCGGCCCCTCCGGCTGTGGCAAGTCGACGGCGCTGCGCCTGATTGCGGGTCTGGTGGCGCCAAGCGCCGGGACGGTGGATGTCGCCGCCTCGTCAGAGGCGCATCCCGGCGATCGCGTCGGCTTCGTGTTCCAGGAGCCGACCCTGATGCCCTGGACCAGCGTGCGCGACAATGTCGGCCTGCCGTTGAAGCTTGCGCGGGTGCCGGCGAGCCAGGCGCGTCCAAGGATCGATGCGGCGCTCGAGCAGGTCGGTCTCGCTGATTTTGCCGACGCCTTTCCGCGCGAACTATCCGGCGGCATGAAGATGCGCGCCTCGCTGGCGCGCGCGCTCGTCACGCACCCCGGCATCCTGCTGATGGACGAGCCGTTCGCTGCCCTCGACGAGATCACGCGCTTCCGCCTCAACAATGATCTGCTGGAGCTGTGGCGCAGGCTGAACATGACGGTCGTGTTCGTCACCCATTCGGTGTTCGAGTCGGTCTATCTGTCGCAGCGCGTGCTGGTGATGACGGCGCGACCCGGCCGGCTCAGTGCCGAGATCAGGATCGACGCTGACCAGCGCGATGATGCGTTCCGTGCCTCGCCGGCTTATGCCGATGATTGCCGCCGGGTCTCTGACGCGCTCGCACCGGCCTATACCGGAGTGCATGCGCTGTGAGCATGCAGGGTCGAGAATCGTCCCTCTCGGGCGCGCGGCTTGCGAGCCTCGCCTTTCCCGCGATCGTGTTCGTCGCTGCGATGACGGCGTGGGAGCTGGTTGTGCGCCTCAACGGCATCCAGCCCTATGTGTTGCCCGGGCCGCTGCTGGTGCTGAAGACGCTTGTCGCCGATTGGGACATTCTCGCGCAATCGCTGCTGACGACCCTGATCACGACATTCGAAGGCTTCATCGCCGCAGCGCTCGGCGGCATCGCGCTGGCGCTGTTGTTCAACCAGTCGAAATGGCTGGAATGGGCGTTGTTTCCCTATGCCGTCGTGCTGCAGGTGACACCGGTCATCGCGATTGCGCCGATGCTCCTGATCTATCTGCCGCAGCAGACGGCGGTGGTCGTGTGCGCCTGGATCGTCGGCTTCTTCCCGGTGCTGTCCAACACCGCGCTTGGCCTCAACTCGGTCGATCGCAATCTCGCCGGGCTGTTCCAGCTCTATGGCGCCTCGCGCTGGCAGACCTTGCGCTATCTGAAGCTGCCGGCGGCGCTGCCTTACATTCTCGGCGGCCTGCGCATCGCCGGCGGCCTGTCGCTGATCGGCGCGGTCGTCGCCGAGATCGCGGCGGGCAGCGCTGGTGCCGGATCCGGTCTCGCCTATCGCATCGCGGAATCCGGCTATCGTCTCAACATACCCCGCATGTTCGCAGCGCTGGTGCTGCTGTCGGTCGCCGGGATTGTCATTTATGGCTTGCTGGCGCTAGTTTCGCACCTCGTTTTACGGCGCTGGCATGAGAGCGCGCTTGGAAAGGACAACTGATGGCGGCGACTTCGTCTGACAAGATCGATGTTCTGGTCTATGGGCCGCTGCGGCCGATCCTGGAAAAAGGATTCCCGGACAGCTTCAACGTGCACCATGCGACGACGCAGGCCGATCTCGAAGCGCTGCCGGCGGACGTGAAGGGCCGGATCCGCGGCATCGCCGTGACCTTCCACACCGTGAAGACCGACGCCGCCGTGATGGCGATGCTGCCGAAGCTCGAGATGATCGCAAGCTTCGGCGTCGGCTACGACCACATCGCAGCCGCGCACGCCGGACAGCACGGCATCATCGTCACCAACACACCGGACGTGCTGACCGAGGAGGTCGCCGACGTGGCGCTCGGGCTCCTGATCGCGACGTGCCGCGAATTCATCAAGGCCGATCGCTTCGTTCGTTCGGGGGAGTGGAGCGAGAAGCCCTATCCGCTCAGCGTCGGCTCGCTGCGCGACCGCACCGTTGGCATGGTCGGCATGGGCCGCATCGGCCAGGCGATCGCGCGCCGGCTCGAAGCGTCGCTCGTCCCCGTCGTCTATCACTCGCGCAACCCGGCGGCGGGCGTCGCCAACAAACACTATCCCGACCTGCTCGCGATGGCCAAGGACGTCGACACGCTGGTCGTCATCGTGCCTGGCGGTGCCGGCACCAACAAAATCGTCAACGCCGAGGTGCTGAAGGCACTCGGACCGCGCGGCGTCGTCGTCAACGTCGCCCGCGGCTCGGTCATCGACGAGCAGGCTCTGGTCGAAGCGCTGAAGTCCGGCACGATTCTCGCCGCCGGCCTCGACGTGTTCGAGAAGGAGCCAGCGGTGCCGGACGCGCTCAAGGCGATGGACAATGTCGTGCTGCTGCCACACATCGGCTCGGCTGCCATCGTAACCCGCAACGCAATGGATCAGCTGGTGGTCGACAACCTCAAGGTCTGGTTTGCCGGCAAGCCGCCGCTGACGCCCGTTCCGGAAACGCCGGTGAAAGGTCGCCGATGAAACGTCTGCTCCCATTGCTGATCGCGCTGCTGTCGGTGGCGGGCGTCCCTGTCGTCGCACAAGACGCCGCCAGCCTGAAGAAGGCGATGATCGGGCAGTGGGAGCTCGCGACCACCGAGCGCAGCAAGACCTGCGTCGTGACCCTGAAGCCGGACGTCGCGCCGCGCGGGCAGAAGCTCGAGCTGGAGCCGAGCTGCGCCACGGCGCTGCCCTTCACCAAGGACATCGCCGGCTGGAACGTGAAGGGCCTCGACATCGTCAGCCTCCAGGCCGCCAATGGCGAGGCGGTGATCGATTTCACCGAGGTCGAGGCCGGCATCTTCGAAGGCCTGCGTCAGGGCGAGGGCGTCTACATCCTGCAGAACCTGGCGGCGGCGCGGTCGCTGGCGAAATCCATGGACCAGATGATCGGCGACTGGGCCATGGTCCGCGGCAACGGCGCCACGATCTGCAGCCTGGTGCTGACCAACAACGACGCCGGCAATGATAATTTCCAGGTGTTCGTGAAGCCGAAATGCGATCCCGCCGTCGCGGCGTTCGCACCGAGCCAATGGCGGCTCGAGCATGGCCAGATGATGCTGATGTCGGACCGTGGCGAGACCTGGCGGTTCGAAGCGGACGACAATGCGCAGTGGCGGCTCGTGCCCGACAGCGCCAATCCGCTGATCATGCTCAGGCAGTAGACGACACGCGCGCTGCTGAGCGTCCCTGCCCCGCGGCAGTCAGGCCTCGTCCGGCATCGGACTTGGTTAACGATTGGTTGCGTGCCTGTTCCACCAATCGGAACTTGTTGTTTACGCATCTTGCGTCTGATGGTTGCGCTTCATCGAGGGAGCCCGCCATGCGTGAGCTATTGCGCCGGTTCAACAGGTCGCTGCCGTCGTTCAGCCTGAACGACAAGATCTCGGCGGCTGCGGCCGCATTCGCCGTCCTGGTGATGCTGTCCACTTTGGGCGCGCTGTCGGCGCTGCGCGAGCAGCGCCTGTTCTACGACCGACTCGAAGCGCTTGCCGCGGCGTCCCGCAACACCGAGCGGACCAACGCGCTGATCTACGCAGTCGTGATGGAATCGCGCGGCATCTACATGTCGGCGGACCGCACCGTCGCGCGGCGCTATGCCGATGCGCAGCTCGTGAAGCTGGCGCAGCTGAGCAAGGTGGTGGAGGAGTGGGAAGCCCAGGTCGCCGACGGTGACGCCGCGCTGTTCGCCCCATTCAAGAAGCGGATCGAACAATTCGTCGCATTCCGCACCGAGATGGCGCGGCAGACGATTTCGGTCGGATCGTCCGCGGCGCGCGAGCTCGGCGACAATGACGAGAATCGCGCGGTGCGCACCGCGCTCAACGAGGACCTCGAGAAATTGTCGCGGCTCTATGCCGACCGCACCCGCGAGCTCGGCGAGACGGCCGATGCGCGCGGCATGGCCGCGTTCTATCTGGGGGCGCTCGGAGCGGTGATCATCACGCTGATCGCGGCCGCGGCGCTGGCGCTGCGCCGGGGCGTGCTGATGCCGCTGCTCGACATCGCCCGCGTCACCGACCGCATCGCCGCCGGCCGCATCAAGCTCAAGATTCCGCACGCGCGGCGCCATGACGAGATCGGACGGGTCGCGCAGGCCGTCGCGACCTATCAGGACGGTGCATTCCGCCTGCATGAGCTCGAGCAGCACGAGGTCGAGATCGAGCGCCAGTACACCGACATCCTGCGCCAGCACGAGCAGCTCGAGCAGGGCGCGATCAGCAGCCAGCAGCGGCTCGATGCGGCGGTCGCCAACATGGCCCAGGGCCTGATCATGCTCGACAGCTTCGGCTACGTGCTGATGGTCAACGACCAGTTCCGCAGGCTATACAACGTTCCAGCTTCGATCGCAAAACCCGGTGCACATGTGCGCGAGATCCTCGCGCATCGCGCCAAGGTCGGTCTGCTGCGGGAGAAGCCGTCGGAATATCTCGCCGCGCTCCGCGAGCGCATGAAGGAGCGCCGGGCCGAGATCTTCGAGGTCGAGCTCGCCGACGGCCGCATCATCCGCATCTCGGAACGCCCTGTGGATGGCGGCGGCTGGATCGCCACGCACGAGGACTTCACCGCGCAGCGCCGGGCCGAGCGCAAGCTCGCGCGCGCCGAATACTTCCTCGCCGCACTGCTCGAGAACATCCCGCAGGCGGTGCTGGCCAAGGAGGCGCAGTCGCTGCGTTACATGTTCGTCAATCGCGCCGCCGAGCGTCTGTTCGGCGTGCCACGCACGGACATCATCGGCCGCACGCCGGCCGAGCTGTTCTCCCCGCCGACCGGCGCGATCCTCGAGGAAGCCGCCCGCGAACAGCTCGCAGGGCGCGGCGACGATGAGCCGCGAGCCCATAGCATTCTCACGCCCGGAAACGGTCCGCGCGACATCGTCGTGCGCCGGCTGCCAGTCTCGATCGGTGAGGGCGAGCCGAAATATCTGCTCAGCATCATCGAGGACCGCACGCAGGATCAGCGCGCGGCAGCATGATGCGTCACTGGCAACGTCCGGGATTCCCCCGCCTTGACGTCGCCTTGATCTGCATCAAGAACGGCCTCGCCGGGTGGAATAGCGTGCCCGAAACGGAGACCTGTTCATGATCCGACGTCTGGGGATTCCTTTCGCCACCCGCCTTGGCGCTGCCGCGCTGCTCATGCTTTCGGTCGCAGCGCCGCTGCATCAAGCTGCCGCGCAGGACGCGCTGGGTGGCGCCATCCTCGGCGGCGCCGGCGGCGCGATTCTGGGCGGCGCGATCGGCGGCGGCCGTGGTGCTGCGATCGGCGCGGTGATCGGGGCCGGCACCGGAGCTGCCATCGCGGCCGACGGCGAGCGCCGTCGTGGCGGTTATTATTCCTATCGCAACGGCTGCTATCTGCAACGCGGCGACGGCTCCTGGGTTCGCGCGCATCCGCGCTACTGCTACTAAGCCTTATCCGTCGGCCGAATTGGCCGCTTGGCCGCGCGATGAACGCGCGGCCGGCGACTTGGTTGCGCGCTCCAGCACCTGGATGACGCGCGGATCCTCGCAATGCGCGACGTTGAAGCGCATCATCGTCGCGGCGGATTGCGCCGCGCTGAAGACGTCGCCGGGCGCGAGCACCACGTGTTCGTCGAGCGCGGCCTGGGCCACCTCGATCGCCGTACGGCCGTCCGGCAACCTGCACCACAGATGAAAGCCGCCGCGTGGCATCAGCCATGGAGCGATGCCGATGCGCTGCAGCCGTGCCGCCACGCGCGGTCGCGCTCGCGCAAGCCGTGCGCGCAGCTCCTCGACGTGCTTGCGGTAGCTGCCGCTGGTCAGCACCTGGGTCAACGTCTCCGCGGCGAATTGTCCGGGACCGCCGAAGCCGGTCGCGATCTGCAGGTCGATCAGCGGTTCGATCCAGTCCGCGCGCGCCGCGATGTAGCCGCAGCGCACCGAGGCCGACAGCGTCTTGGAGAAGCTGCCGACCAGGATCACCCGCGCAAGCCCGTCGAGCGCGGCGAGCCGCGGTGACGGCGCGGGTTCGAAATCGCCGTAGATGTCGTCCTCGACGATGATGGTGTCATGCGCTGACGCGGCGTTGAGCAGCCGATGCGCCGTCTGCAGCGACAGCGTCGCCCCGGTCGGATTGTGCAGACCGGAATTGGTGATGTAGAGCCGCGGGCGCTCGGCCGCGAGCACTGCCTCGAACCGGGCGATGTCGGGGCCGCCCGGCGTCATCGGCACGCTGACGATCCGCGCCTGATGCGCGCGCAGCAGGGCGAGGAAGTTGAAGTAGCAGGGATCGTCGACCAGCACGGCGTCGCCGGGACGCAGCAGCATGCGGCAGATCAGGTCGATCGCCTGCGTGCCGGACGAGGTCAGCACCAGTTGCTCGCTGAACGCGTCGATGCCGATAGTGGCAAGGCGGCCCTGCAGCAGCCGCCGTAGCGCCGCCGATCCGCGCGCCGCGCCGTAGTCGCTCAGCACCGGCCCGCCGCCGCGCGCCAGCGCGCGGACCGCGCGCCGCAGCGCGTCCTGTGGCATCCACTCGGCCGGCAGCCAGCCGCAGCCGGGCGTCAGCGTTCCCGGCCCGGCGTCGAGCGACTGCCGCGACACCCAGAACGGGTCGACCCCGCGCGGACGGCGCGGCTCGCGATCGCCGAGGGCCAGCGGCGGCAGCGCCGTATCGGCGACATAGAAGCCGGAGCCGCGCCGGGCGCGGATCACGCCTTCCGCGGCAAGTCGGTCATAGGCCTCGACGACCGTGGCTGGCGAGACCCCCATCGCCGCGGCGAAGGCGCGGATCGAGGGCAGACGCTGGCCGGCGCTGAGCGCGCGCGTCGCCAAGCGCTGCCGGATCGCATCGACCACGGCGATGGTCCGCGTGCCGCCCCGGCGGGAATCGCGCGTCACTTCTCCCAAGTGTGTCGCCCTTTGCACCAATACAGATTGTGGAAATTGTATCGGTCTGTCGCTGCCGCAACAAGCCTGGTCGGGCTATGGGATCTGCGAGGAGGAGCCGTGCATGAAGGGATCGATCGAAGGCTGGGGGAACGGCATCGTCGGCATGACGATCTTCAGCGGCTCGCTGCCGGCGACGCGGGCGGCACTGGAGGGTTTTTCGCCGCTGTTCCTGACCGGCGCACGCGCGACGCTCGCGGCCGTGCTGGCCGCGCTTTGTCTCATGCTGCTGCGTCAGCCGCTCCCCGGCCGGCGCGATCTGGTGTCGCTGGCAGTCGTGTCGCTCGGTGTCGTCATCGGCTTTCCGCTGCTCACCGCTCTGGCGCTCCAGCACATCACCTCGGCCCATGCGATCGTGTTCGTTGGTCTGCTGCCGTTGTCGACCGCCTTGTTCGGCGTGCTGCGCGGCGGCGAGCGGCCGCGGCCGTTGTTCTGGCTGTTCGCTGCGCTCGGGGCTGCGGCGGTCTCGGGCTTCGCCCTGTCGCAGGATGGCGTCGCGTCGCCGATCGGCGATCTCGCGATGATCGCCGCGATCATCGTCTGCGGCCTGGGCTATGCCGAGGGCGCCATGCTCACGCGCCGGCTCGGCGGCTGGCAGGTGATCTCGTGGGCGCTGCTGCTGTCCGCGCCGCTGATGCTGCTGATGGCGGTGCTGACGCTGCCCGCCGCATCCCGTGACATCACGGCCGCGGCGTGGCTGGGCCTCGCCTATGTCTCCGTCTTCAGCATGTTCGTCGGCTTCGCCTTCTGGTACCGCGGGCTCGCCCGTGGCGGCACTGCGACGGTGGGCCAACTGCAACTGCTGCAGCCCTTCCTTGGCCTCGGTTTCGCGAGCCTGCTGCTGCATGAGCCGGTGTCGGCAACGATGATTGCCGCAGCCGGAATCGTCGTCGTCTGCGTGGCGATGGCGCGCCGCTGGGCGTAAGCCGTCGGCGGCTATTTGCGATGATAGAGTCCGGTGAAGCTGACGCCGGCGCCGCCGCAATCATTGTTGTCCTCGACCAGCAGAAGCGCGCCGATTCGCTGCAGGCGCACGCGGCACTCGTCGCCGGCATTCGGCCGCTCGAACGGCGTGCTGCCGTCGTCGACAAAGGCAATGAGGCCGCCCTTCGGCTCTGCCGTGGCGCCGAGCGATCCATTGCGCAACTCGCGCCCGGCCGGCAGCACCTGATCGCCTTCGATCCGGAGCCGGTTGCCGGCCTCTTTCCTGATCGTCAGCCCCCCTCCAGGGTGCTCCCAGCTTCCGGTCCAGTCGGCCGTCGCCGGCGCGGCCATCGGCTCGACGGCGGTGAGGGCCGCGCGCGGCAACCAGCCGGTGGTCCAGATCTGTGCCTTCGCATGCGGCTGCTGGTAGCTGACGCAGACGAAAGCGCCGCGGGTCCTGCCGACCAGCACGAGGTCGTCGCGGACGAGGTAAGCCTTCTTCCGGCAGGCGTCGGTCGCAGCGGGACAGCTGGCGGCCTTGAAGTCGTCGTCATAGGGGCTCTTGACGAAGTTCACCCGCGGCTGGCCGCTCACTTTGGCCACGACGAGCGGCCGCGCATCATCCCAGCCGACGCCATTGCAATTGGCGGGATCGTTGGCGTCGTAGGCGGCGGCCGCCGTGAGGGGCAGGACGCCCAGGATCAGTCCGATGAAGGCCGCGCGCATCCGTCGTTCCTCTCCACGCTTCGCCAGCATTAGCCGGCGCGGGAAGACGGCCGGTTCAAACCGGCCCGACGTTTCGTCTATCCCGCTCGTCTATCCCGCGGCGATCTTGGCGGCTTCGCTCGCCGCGCGCTGCATGCTGTTCGACATCTCGGTCGTCACCGTGCTCTGCTCCTCGACGGCTGCCGCCGTCGAGGTCACATACTCGCTCACATTGTGAATGGCCTGCTTGATCTCGCCGAGCGCCAGCACCACCTCGCCCGAGATGTTGTTGAGACCTTCGATCTCCTGCCCGATCTTGTCGGTGGCGTGCTTGGCCTGATTGGCGAGGCTCTTCACCTCGGAGGCCACGACGGCGAAGCCGCGTCCGGCCTCGCCGGCGCGGGCGGATTCGATCGTCGCGTTCAGTGCCAGCAGATTGATCTGCCCGGTGATGTTGTCGATCATCTCGACGATGCCGCTCATCGCTTGCGTCGCGGCGGAGAGATGCTGCGCCTGGGTGTCCGCCGCCCCGACGCGATCGACTGCGCCCATCGCGGTTTCCCGCGACTTGGTCATGGCCTCGGAGATCTCGCGCACGGAGGCGTTGAGCTCCTCGGCGCCGGCCGCAACCGATTCCATCATGCCGCGCACGCGCTCGTTGCCCATTCGCACCAGAACCTGCTTCGTGACGTCGGTCGCGTATTTGACGACCTTGAACGGCCTGCCGTTCAGATCGAGGATCGGATTGTACGACGCCTGGATGTAGACCTCCCTGCCGCCCTTTCCGATCCGCTTGTATTCGCCGGCCTGATATTCGCCTCGGTTGAGCTTGGCCCAGAAGTCGCGATAGCCGGCGCCGTCGCGCTCGATTGGCTCGACGAACATGCTGTGGTGCTTGCCGCTGATTTCGCCGAGTGCATAGCCGAGCGCGGCCAGGAAATTGTCGTTCGCCGTGATCACCGTGCCGTCCATGTTGAACTCGATCACCGCCTGCGACTTTCCGATCGCCGCAATCTGGCCGGCCAGATCGGCGGTCTTCAGCTTCGCGGCCGTGACGTCGGTCGCGAACTTGACCACCGCGAACGGCTTGCCCCGCTCGTCGAGGATCGGATTGTAGGACGCGAGAATCCGGACCTCCTTGCCGTTCTTGCCGAGCCGCTTGTACTCGGCCGCCTGGTATTCGCCGCGATTGAGCTTGGCCCAGAAGTCGCGATAGGCCGCGCTGTCGCGCTCGGCGGGCTCGACGAACATGCTGTGGTGCTTGCCCTGGATTTCCCGCAACTCATAACCCATGACCTTCAGGAAGTTTTCGTTGGCCGTGGTGACCGTGCCGTCCATGTTGAACTCGATCACGGCCTGAGAGAAGTCGAGCGCGGCGATCTTGCCACTGTCCTTGAGGTGGGCGATCTTCTTGGCCGTGATGTCGATGGCGATCTTGACGATCTTGCAGGGCTTGCCCTTGGCGTCGAGAACCGGATTGTACGAGGCTTCGATCCAAACCTCGCGGCCGCCCTTGCCGATCCGCTTGAATTCCGCAGCCTGGAAGTCTCCCTTGTTCAACGCGGCCCAGAACGCGCGATAGTCCGCGCTCTCGCGCTGATCCGCGGGCACGAACATCGAATGATGCTTGCCCTGAATCTCCTCGAGACGGTAGCCAAGTGCGTCGAGAAAGTTCTTGTTCGCCGTTCGGATAGTGCCGTCCATGTCGAATTCGATCATGGCTTGGGAGCGGCTGATGGCAGCGAGTTGAGCCTCTGCGCCTCCAGCGGTCTTGCGAGCGAACATCGAGCGGAGTCCTTCCAGATGGGAGCGAATTCGATGATGGTATTTGCGGGTTGTTAGCTGTACGCATCTACCGGCGGCAGAGAAGGGGACGGCTCGAACGAACGACCTGCCGTCGAACCTTCCGGCACACTGAACTAATTCAGCCGACAGCATCTCGGCTCTTAGCAGGGGAGATTCGCGTCGTTCGCGAGCCAGCTAACATCGACGAAAGTGGCGAAATCTTCTTAAGATTTGCGCTTCGGCGTTTAACGAATGTTATGCACTTGTGCTCGGGATCGTTCCTGATTTAATGCTGCCGTGATGCGCACAGAGAAGCGCCCCTGATGGGGAGACAGGACATCGGACCGCCGACGAGATGTGCCTCTTGTCCTGCCAGCGACAAGGGATTTTGCGGAGCTATCTTTGCGTCGTGCGGCGATCGAGCGGCTTTCAAGGAGCTGGATCAACGCTTCTTCACGGTCGCGGCCGGCCATCCCGTAGGAACCGACTCGGACATCATCGTCCTCTGCAGTGGATGGGCGTTCCGCTATCTGCCGTTCAGCGACGGCAGGCGGCAGATCGTGAAGTTCCTGTTCACGGGAGATTTTGCGTCCGTCCGGATGATCTTCTCGAACGTGCCGTCGCGCGCGGATTTTTCCGTCAAGTCGCTCTCGGATGTCCAAGTTTGCGCTTTCCACGCCGGCGCCTTGCGCAGGAAGTGCCTGACTGATCCCTCCCTGGTGGCGCTCGGGTTCGAGCTGCTCTTGCAGGAGAGGTCGGACGCGTATGAGCTCGCGAGCGTTCTGGGACAGCGCCCCGCCGAAGGCCGGATCGCCTTTCTCATTCTCAGCCTGATGAGACGGGCTAACGCGGGCCGGCTCGATCAATCTCGAAGATATTCGCTGCCGCTGCGCCAGCAGCACATCGCCGACACGGTCGGCCTTACCACCGTTCACGTCAGCCGCATCCTGGCGCAGTTTCGCGATCGTGGCATGCTGACGATCAGCGAGGGCAGCATCATCGTGCACGACCTGCCGGCGCTCGAGGACGCGGGTGCGCTGACATAGCCTGAGCCGCCTTCGCCGTACGAGGCATCGCAAATGCCGCTCGGAGCTGCGCCGCCGTCGGGCAGGAGGTCATCGCATCCGCGTAGCCTTCACATCACCCCGATGCTCTTCAGGCTGGTGTGGCCGTTCTTGCCGACGATGATGTGGTCGTGAACCGTGATTCCCAGCGGCTTGGCGATCTCCACGATCGTCTTGGTCATCCGGATGTCGGCCTGTGACGGCGTCGGATCGCCCGAGGGATGGTTGTGCACCAGGATGATCGCGGTGGCCGACAATTCGAGCGCCCGCTTGATCACCTCGCGTGGATAGACCGGCGTATGATCGACGGTGCCGGTCTGCTGCACCTCGTCGGCGATCAGCTGATTGCGCTTGTCGAGAAACAACAGCCTGAACTGCTCCTTGTCGGCGAACGCCATGCTGGTGCGGCAATAGGTGATGACGTCCTGCCAGGACGCCAGCGCGTGCTTCTGCCGCACCTCGCCCCTGGCGATGCGGTGCGCGGCGGCGGCGATCAGCTTGAGCTGGGTGATCGAGGCGTCGCCGACGCCGTCGATCTCGCGCAGCCGCGGCTCCGGCGCGTGGATCACCTCGGCGAACGATCCGAACGTCTTCAGCAGCGCCTTCGCCAGCGGCTTGACGTCGCGCCGCGGCAGCGCGGCGAACAGCACCATCTCCAGCAGCTCGTAGTCGTTGAGCGCGTCGGGGCCGGCGCTGTGAAAGCGCTCGCGCAGCCGCTGCCGGTGGCCGTGATAGTGCGGCGTGTCCGGCGGCGTATCGTTGGGAGGAGGGGCTTTCTCGGGCATCGGCGTCAGCATGCCGTGATGCCGCATTTTTGCAACCTCGAAGTGCTCGCGCGCCATGGGGCGCGCCTTGCTAGGCCGCGCGTCCCGTCAGCACGACGGCGAGGCCGACGATGAGCGAAAACGCTGTGGGATAGAAGGTGAGCGCAAAGCCGAAGGCGCGGCCCGCCGCGCCCCAGGCATAGCCGAGCCAGAACAGCAGCCGCCCGAGGCCGAACAGGATCACGAGCGTGAGCAGCAGCGGCGCGGGATGAGGCAGCGTCGCCGCCAGGCCGAGATGCACCGTGACCGCGAGCGCGGCCTGCTCCAGCGTGTTCTGCAGGATCGCATTTCCCCTGCGGACCGCATCGCTCGCGACCGTGGTCGCGCTGCCGGCGATGTCCTGGGCCGAGAAGAAGCGCAGCCGGGCGACATTGCCGATCGCGGCGAGCAGCCAGACGATCACGAACAGATCGAGCCGCAGCGCGATGGCGAGGCGCTCTGCGGCGGGCTCCGCAGGGCCGTCGCCTCGCCACAGCGCGACGCCGATGGCCGCGATCGCGATCAGCGCGGCTGCGGCCATGCCGGCGGCGACCTGGGTCTGCTCGCGATGGAATGCTGCATCCTCGGCCATCGCGATCGAGTCCTCCTGGGGCACCGGACGACGTCCATTTTGCCAGTCCGGCGATCCTGCTTACAATGGCAGACCGCGGAGGAAGGCTTCGATGCTGGCGAGGACGGGCCTCTGGTCGCCGGCGAACATCCAATGGTCGGCGCCGTCGAGCTCGACGAAACGTGCGTGGCGGATCTGGCCGGCGAGATGCCGCCCGGCCCCGACGACCACTGCGCGATCGTGGCGACGGTGCAGCACCAGGGTCGGTGCGGATATCCGTGCGAGCAGGTGGCGCACGTCCATATCGCTGAAGGCTTCGAGCAGGCCCTTGATGGCGCCGGGGCTGGATGCTGCGCGAAGCAGTCCGGCCCACCAGGCGCGCGCCTGGGGATCGCCGGCCAGGCTCGGCGCGAACGTCTCGATGCCGGCCGGTCCGCCCCATCCGGCCACGAGCTGCCGCAGCCAGATGCCGTACTGGCCGGCCTGCAGCGCATGCGGATAGTCGGCCGCAGCGCTGCCCTTGGCGAGCGAGGCGAACAGGATCAGCCCGGCGACACGTTCGGGATGGTCGGCCGCGAAGGTGATGCAGGCCGGTCCGCCTTCGGAGGCGCCGAGCAGCACCGTGCGCCGGCTGCCGGCGGCGTCGAGCACGGTCGCGATGTCGCGCGCGGTCGCCTCGACGCTCGGGCTGAAACCGACCCGGTCGGAGAGCCCGATGCCGCGGCGGTCGAACAGGATCAGACGGCCGATTCTGGCGAGCGCGGACAGCAAGGCCCGGCAGCGCGGCTCCTCCCAGATCCGTTCGACATGCGAGACGAAGCCGGGCAGCAGCAGAATGTCCAGCGGACCGGCGCCGTAGGTCTGATAGGCGAGATGAACGCCGTCGCCGAGGACATAGCGCGTCGGCGGCGCGCTTTCGCCGTGGGCCGCGACGCCCTGCGCCAGCAGCGCCAGCGTCTCCGCCTCGGGGGGCACGCCGAGCTCGTCGCGCAGCCGCTGTGTCAGGGCGCCGAGATGGCGCTCGGCGGCGGCGCGGTCGCCGGCCAGCAGCAGGCTGCGGATCAGGGCGCGGCCATAGACCTCGCTGAGCGGATCGAACGCGACGAGGCGTGCGGCATGGACCGTGGCGGCGCCATGATCACCGGCCGCGCTTCGGTCCTGCACCACGCGCTCCAGCGCCTGGACTGCCCGGCCGCGCAGGGCTTCACGCCGGAAGAACGCCCATTCCTCGAACTGCGGACAGTCGCCGGGCGTGAAGCCGTCCAGGAAGTCGCCGGAATAGAGGCGGCAGGCCAGCTCGAATTCGCCGCGGTCGCAGGCCGTTTCGAACAACCCCGAGTCGACCTCCAGCTCGACCGCGGCGGCCCATCGAACCGTCGCGCGATCGATGGTGAGGCAGCCGTCGCCGAGCGTGAGCTGGAGCCGGTGCAGCAGGCGGCGCAGCCTTGCGCGCGCCACCTCTTCCGAACTCTCGGGCCAGAGCATCGTCGCCAGCACGTCCCGCGCGACGGGGCCTTTGGCTTCCGCCAGATAGACCAGCAGGGCGAGGCCCTTGCGCAGCGCCAGCGGGCATGGCTGACCGTCGCGATGCAGCTCGGGGAAGCCAAATGTCCGGACGCGGAACTGAACCATCGGGATGCGACCTGCATGGCTGCGTCCAGGGGACGCTCGGGGGACGGTCGATTGGTAAGGGCTCAGGCTCGCACGAGACGTGACCGATCCCAGGATCGGGCGTCTCGATCACGGCCATGCCGTCCTCGATGCAACAAGGAAACATTCATGTCCGGACGCCTCCTCATCATGCTCTACGCCATCACGAGCTATGCCGTCTTTCTTGGGTCGTTCGTATGGGCGGTCGGTTTCGTCGGCAATTACAACTATCTCACGGCCAAGTCGATCGACGTCGGCGTGTCCAGCGCCGTGACCGAGGCCGTCGTCGTCGACGTGCTACTGCTCGCGCTGTTCGCGATCCAGCACAGCGTGATGGCGCGGCCGGCCTTCAAGCGCGCATTGACGCGCATCATTCCGGCGGCCGCCGAGCGCAGCACCTATGTGCTGCTGTCCAGCCTGATCCTGCTGCTGCTGTTCTGGCAATGGCGTCCGATCCCGAATCCGGTCTGGCACGTCGAGGGTGCCGCCGCGGGCGTGCTGACCGGCCTCCACTGGCTCGGCTGGATCATCGCGCTGTCCTCGACCTACATGATCGATCATTTCGACCTGTTCGGCCTGCGCCAGGCCGTGCTCGCCCTCCGCGGCAGCGCCGGGACAGCGCAGCCTTTCAGAACGCCGCTGCTGTATCGGCTGGTGCGCCACCCGCTGATGCTGGGCTTCCTGCTCGCCTTCTGGGCCACGCCGGAGATGTCGGTCGGCCACCTGCTATTCGCCGCCCTCAGCACGGCCTACATCCTGGTCGGGCTGCAGCTCGAGGAGCGCGATCTGGTCGCCCAGTTCGGTGACACCTACCAGCGCTATCGCCGGCAGGTGCCGATGCTGCTGCCGCGGCTGATCGGCGGCCGGCGGACCGCGGAGACCGAGACGGAGGCGCACGGCGCGCAGTAGCCGGCGCGGGCTCGACGTCGCCAGGGCCTCGTCGAGCGCGCTCGCCTTTGATTGCGGACTTGCTCGATGCAGCGCCCACGCAGACGTGAATTGGAGCGGGGGACCTCAGCACCTATGTCGGGCTTGAATGCTGCGATGCAAAATCGCAGATCGACAGCCTCCGTTCTCATCGGGCCCTATGGCCTGCCGTTCCTCCCCGAGAGAGATCCACGTTGACCACCATCACGTCCGATTCCGGCGACTCGCTGTCGGCTTGGATCACGCTGCTATTGGCCTTTTCCTGCGGGCTGATCGTCGCCAACATCTATTACGCGCAGCCGCTGATCGGGCCGATCAGCGCCGACCTCGGGCTGCGGCCGCAGCTCGCGGGACTGCTGGTGACGATGAGCCAGATCGGCTACGGCGCGGGTCTGTTGTTCGTGGTGCCGCTCGGCGACCTCATCGAGAACCGCAAGCTCGTCATCACGACCATCATCGTCGGCGCGGCCGCGCTCGGCTGTGCGGCGCTGGCGACGAGCCCGTCGACGTTCCTGCTCTCGGCGCTGCTGATCGGCTTCGGCTCGGTCGCGGTGCAGATCCTGATCCCCTATGCCGGCCACATGGCGCCGGAGGCGATCCGCGGCCGCACCGTCGGCAACGTCACCACCGGCCTGATGCTCGGCATCATGCTGGCGCGGCCGCTGGCGAGCTTCGTCGCGGCGCATGCCTCCTGGCACGTCATCTATGCGGCCTCGGCGCTCGCCATGCTGATCCTGGCCGTCGTGCTGCGCCTCGCGCTGCCGCCGCGCGAGCCGCAGGCGCGGCTGAGCTACGGCCAGCTGCTCGGCTCGATGGTCGAGCTCTATCGCGGCACGCCGGCACTGCGCCGCCGCGCGCTGTACCAGGCCGCGCTGTTCGGCGGCTTCAGCGTGTTCTGGACCACGTCCCCGCTGCTGCTGGCCGGGCCCGATTTCCGGATGTCGCAGACCGGCATCGCACTGTTCGCGCTGGCCGGCGTCGCCGGCGCGATCATGGCGCCGGTCGCGGGCCGCATCGCCGACCGCGGCTGGACCCGGCCGGCGACGATCGCCTCGATGCTGATGTGCGCGCTCGGCTTCGCGCTGACATTGGCGGCACCGCTCGGAACCCATTGGTCGCTGGCGACTTTGGTGATCGCCGCCATCGCGATCGACTGCGGCGCGCAGCTCAGCCTGATCCTCGGCTATCGCGTGCTGTTCGTGCTCGGCGCCGGCCAGCGCAGCCGGCTGAACGGGCTCTATATGACCACCTTCTTCGTCGCCGGCGCCGCCGGCTCCGGTCTCGGTGCCTGGGCATACGCCTATGGCGGCTGGACAGCCGCCGCCGCGCTCGGCACGGCGCTGCCGCTCGCCGCTTTGGCCTATCAGTTCACCGAGCCGAAATGATCAGAACGGGCTGCGCTTGAGCCCGGGCACCAGCGCCGCGAGCCGGTCCTTGATCCATGGCGCCGGCGGCAGCTTTCCGGTGGGCATCTCGACCGCGGCGGCCGGGTTGCGGCTCACGGCGAGCGTCAGGGTCGCGAGATAATGGTCGCGCTCCTCCTTCACCGCGCAATGCGCGCGGTGTTCGGGATCGGCTTCGGTCGCGACGCGGTCATTGGCATTGATGACGAGCCTCTGCTTTGGCCGTCCGGTATAGTCGGGCACGTTGGTGTAGATGAACTCGTTCAGCGCCTCGGGAAAGAACGTCTGTCCGGTCAGCACCGTGGTCTCGTCGACAAACACCCTGAAGTGGATGTGGGTGGCGCGGCCGGCATACCAGCCGGGATAAATCGTCCTGAAGCCGGCCCAGCCGGCGGCATCGGCCATCTGGGTGCCGCGCAGATACGTCTTGCCGCTCTGGTCGAGCTTGTGGGTGTCGCTCTGGCCGGGATAGCCCGAATAGATCCCGCGGGCGTCGCAGTGCCAGATGTCGACGCGCGCGCCTGGTACCGGCGCGCAGGTGCCGGCCTCGATGACGCGAAGGCGCAGCCTGAGCGGCACGCCCGGCCGGTCCTCGGCGATCTCGGCACGCACCAGCTTGGGATCGAGATAATAGGGACCGGATTCCGACTGCGGCGTCAGGAAGCAGGCCTCGTCGGCATTCGCCGACGCGGGAGCCGTCTCCGACGCTGCGCGGGCCGGCGGCGTCAGCAGCGCTGCGCCCGCCGAGAGCAGGCCGAGAACGCCACGGCGTGTTGCGTTGGTCAGAGCAGCCTCCCGCGGTCGCATGCGATGGAAGCGGCAGTCGATCAGCCCGGCATGGCAACAATCGGACGCCCGGTGACCATTGGGCCAGGCAGCCCGCTCACACCTGCGTCAGCGGCTTCTCGCCATGGCGCTCCGAGAGCGTGAATATCTCGACGCCGTCATTGGTGACGCCGACCGAGTGCTCGAACTGTGCCGACAGCGAGCGGTCGCGCGTGACGGCGGTCCAGCCGTCGGACAGGATCTTCACATGCGGCTTGCCGAGATTGATCATCGGCTCGATGGTGAAGAACATGCCGGGCTTGAGCAGCACGCCCTCGCCGGGACGGCCGACATGGATGATGTTCGGCTCGTCGTGGAACAGCCGGCCGAGGCCGTGGCCGCAGAAGTCGCGCACCACGCTCATGCCCTGCGGCTCGACGAAGCTCTGGATCGCATGGCCGATATCGCCGGTGGTGGCGCCGGGCTTCACCGCGGCGATGCCGCGCATCATCGATTCGTAGGTCACCTCGATCAGCCGCTCGGCCTTGCGCGCGATCGGCCCGATCGCATACATGCGGCTCGAATCGCCGTACCAGCCGTCGACGATGAAGGTGACGTCGACATTGATGATGTCGCCTTCCTTCAGCGGCCGGTCGTTCGGCATGCCGTGGCAGACCACGTGGTTGATCGACGTGCAGGTCGAGTAGCGATAGCCCCGATACATCAGCGTCGCCGGATAGGCGCCATGGCTGAAGGCGAAGTCACGGACGAAATCGTCGATTCGCGAGGTCGGCACGCCCGGCTTGACGATGTCGGTGAGCGCATCGAGGCACTTCGACACCAGCGCGCCGGCCTTGCGCATGCCGGCAAAGCCGCTCGGGCCGTGCAGCTTGATCTGGCCGTTCTTGCGCGCAGCGGCGTCGGTCGCTTCGATATAGTTCATGGGCCTGTTTCGTTCTCGAACATGTCGCGGGGTGATCGTCTAATTTAATGATCGTGCCGCCCGGTGCAAGCCGGGTCTGTACGGTTGAATCTGCCGCCCTAGCCGGTCGGCACCTCGAGCGTGGTCTCGACCGGCAGCGCGCCGCCGCGAACGCGAAGCTCTCGCACCGGATACGGCACCCTGATGCCCTCGCGCTTGAAGGCCTCCCACAGCGCCAGCATCACCTCGCTCTTGACGCTGTCCATGTAGCTGGGATCGGCGATCCATGTGGTCAGCGAGAACTTCATGCCGGCCTCGGTGAACTCGGTCAGCAGGCAGTTCGGCGCCTTCGATTTCAAGGTGCGCGGCGTCTCGGCCGCGATCTCGGTGGCGAGTTTGCAGACGACGCGGGGATCGGCGTCGTAGTTGGTGCCGAAATTGACCTTCACCAGCGTGTTCTTGTCGGTGTAGGTCCAGTTGGTCACCTTCTGGGTGACAAGATCCTCGTTCGGGATCAGGAACTCGCGGCCGTCGCCGGCGGCGACAGAGATGTAGCGCGTGTTCATCGCGCTGATGCGCCCCGAGCTGTCGCCGATGGTGACGAGATCGCCCGGCTTCACCGATTTGTCAGCCAGCAGGATGATGCCCGCGACGAAATTGGCGACGATGCGCTGCAGGCCGAGGCCGATACCGACACCGGCGGCGCCGGAGAAGATCGCGAGCGCCGACAGGTTGATGCCGACCGCACTGATCGCAATCGCAACGCCGAGGATCATCAGGCCCATGCGGACCATCTTGATCAGGAGCACCTGGATCGACGGTGTCAGGTCGGTCGAACGCGTGATACGGCTCTCGACGAAATTGCTGGCGACGTTGGTCAGCCACAGCACCGCGAGCAGCAGCACGCCGAGCTTGATCACCAGCAGCGGCGTCAACCTGAGGCCGCCGAGCACGACCGAGATGGAATCGAGCGCGTCGACCACATTGTCGAGCTGGCCGATGATGCTGAGCGCCGCGACCAGCCAGGCCGAGATCGACACGATCTGCACGATGAAGGTGCTGCGGATCACCGAAGTGATCAGCCGGATCACCAGCCAGGCCAGCGCCAGCTTGAGCGCGACGGCGAGCAGGTAGCTGCGGCTCGGCCAGGTCCACAGCAACATGCCGGTGCGGGCGATCCGCATCAGGATCACGAACACGACCGTGGTGACGCTCTCCAGCAGCACCCGCAGCAGCTGCCGCAGCGGGCCCGGCCAGCCCATCGCCAGCGAGGTCATGTCGATGCGAGCGCGCACGGCAGCGCTGGCGGCAAAGGCGATGCCGGCGCCGCTCAGCACCAGCCCGAGCTGAAGATAGAACCACGGCGAAGTGACCTCGGCGCCGATCGAGCGGCCAACGGTCTGCAGGAATTCGAGAACGTCTTTCAGGTCGAGGTCCATCAGCGGGGTCTCGGAGGGGAACAGGGGCGCGGGTTGGCCGGATCAGCGGGATTTAGTTCGTTTTCGTCACGGGCGATTGCCGCGAAATATACCCCGAACGCGGGCAAGGATGGAAAAATGGGCATATCGCCGCGATAAGAGCAAATCCGGTTGGCGTGCAAGTGTGGCGACGATAAGGATGTAAAACTCGGATTCATCAACGTTTTTTCATGACATCCCTCGACGCCGTCAGCATTGCAATCCTCCTCGGTGCGGTCCTCGTCATGGCCGGCATCCTGTCGAGCCTGCTGGCGCTGCGCTTTGGCGCACCGCTGCTGCTGGTGTTCCTGGTGATCGGCATGCTGGCGGGCGATTCCGGCCCTGGTCATATCGAGTTTCAGGACGTTCGTACCACCTATCTGGTGGGATCCGTCGCGCTGGCGCTGATCCTGTTCGACGGCGGCCTGCGCACGCGTTTCCAGAGCATCCGCACCGTGCTGGCGCCCTCGATGGTGCTTGCGACCGTCGGCGTGCTGATGACCGCCTTCATCACCGCACCGGTGGCGAAATATGCCCTCGACCTCGGCTGGACCGAGGCGACGCTGGTCGGCGCCGTCATCGCCTCAACGGATGCGGCGGCCGTGTTCCTGCTGGTCCACGCCCAGGGCCTGCGGCTGCGCCCGCGCGTCGGCGCCACGCTGGAGGCGGAGTCCGGCAGCAACGATCCGTTCGCCGTGTTCCTCACCCTGATGCTGGTCGAGCTGATCTCGGTCGGTCACGGCAGTATCGGACATTTCGTGTTCGAGCTGGTCCGCGAGGCCGTGCTCGGCACGCTGTTCGGCATCGTCGGCGGCCGCCTCGTCGTCATCGGCCTCAACCGGGTCTCGCTGCCGCAGGGCCTGCACGCGCCGTTCGTGACCACCGCTGCGCTGGTCATCTTCGGCATGGCGCAGATCGCGCACGGCTCCGGCTTCCTCGCGGTCTATCTCGCCGGCCTGATCGTCGGCAACCGGCCGACGCGGGCGCACAACTCTGTCGTCACCTTCCTCGATGCCGCGACCTGGCTTGCCCAGATCGTGATGTTCGTGCTGCTCGGGCTGCTGGTGTCGCCGCAGCGGCTGCTCGACAGCCTGCTGCCGGCGATTGCCGTCGCGCTGATGCTGATGCTGGTGGCGCGACCCGTCGCGGTGTTTCTCTGCCTCTATCCGTTCCGGTTCAACTGGCGGGAGAAGGCGTTCATCGCCTGGACCGGCCTGCGCGGCGCGGTCGCGATCTTCCTGGCCTCGATCCCGCTGCTGGTCGGCCTGTCCAACGCCTATCTTTATTTCGACGTCGCGTTCGTGGTGGTGATCATCTCGCTGCTGGCGCAGGGCTGGACGCTCGGCATTGCCGCGCGCAAGCTGCACGTGGCGCTGCCGCGCACCGATCGCGGCCCGCGCCGCATCGAGCTCGATCTGCCCGGCCAGCTCGAGCAGCAATTGGTCGGCTATTCGATCCGCTCCAAGAGCCTGTACTTCCGCCGCGGCCTGATCCCGTCCTGGTCGAAGCCGACCCTGGTGATCCGCAACCAGCAGATCCTGTCGCCGCCCGAGGCCGAGCCGATCGCGCCGGGTGACTACCTCTATCTGCTGGCGCCGCCGGAAAAGGCCGAGTCGCTCGACCGCTTCTTCGTCGACATGCCGCCGTCGGCGGCGCCCGACCCGCATCTGCTCGGCGACTTCATGGTCTCGGCCGAGCATACGCTCGACGAGGTCGCCGGCATCTATGGCGTCAAGCTCGGCGAGGGCGAGGACAAGCTGACGCTGGCCGACTATTTCGACATCCACCTCGACAACGCGCCGAAGGAAGGCGCGACCGTGGCGCTCGACACCATCGTGCTGGTCGCCCGCTCGATCTCCGGCGGCCGCGTCAACGTGGTCGGCCTGCGCCTGCCGGAGGACGAAGAAGAGGTGCCGGTGCTGACGCGCAAAGAGCGGATGAAGCGCAGACTGGCCGAAGTCTGGTCGTCGGTTGCGGGAGTGTGAGCGTCACTCTGCCGCGGGCAGGACCGCGATCGAAATCGCATTGTCCGGCGCGCCGCTGACCTGCAACACCAGGGGATGCGGTCCCAGCTCGTACTTCAGGGTCTTGCGGATGCCGTCGCAATCGGTGGCGCCGCTGAAGCCGGCGGGTTTGAGGATCTTGCCGTCCTGCACGACGTCGATCCAGGCCGCGGCCGACAGGCTGATCGTGTACACGCCGGCCTTGGGCGCTGCGGTGATCCGCGTGAGGCCGGCGAAGGTGCCGTCCTTGGGCGCGCGTTCCGGTGGCATCGCCAGCCTGGCCTCGGCCGTCGGACGCAGCTCCAGCACCATACCGGTGGCCGGGATGGCGGCGATCTCGGCGCCCGATACCAGCTTCTCGCGGTTGGCCGCGGTCAGAGCGGCACGCTCGCGCGCGATGTCCCATTTGAATTTGTCGCAGCCGCTCGGTTCGGCGGCAACCGCAGCCGAGCTCGCGGCCAGCGTGAGGAGGAAGGCAGTCGTGGCGGGACGGATCAGGATCATGACGGACTCGCGACTGTTGCGCCGCGCAGCGGCGCGCGGCATTTCGATACCGCGATAACAGGAGGTGGAGGGACCGTCATCCCCTTCGATCGTCGCGCTCACGGCGCGAACGATGTCATCCTAAAGCAATCCAGCCTTACTGCGATTCAGCCTTACTGCGATTCCTGCGCCGCGTCAGCCGTCGCTGAATCAATTCTTGGCGTCCGGCGCATGCAGCACCGCTCGGCAGCCAGGCGGCAGTTGCGCCATCGTAATCGGTTGCGGCGGCTTGGGTGGCTCTTTCGGCGGCAGCGGATGCAGCACCGCGTCCGAGAACCAATAGTCGAGGTCGCCGCAGCCATCGCCGCCCTCCTGGTTGGTCTGGCCGTGGCAGTCCGGGTTGCCCGGCGGGCACACCATGCGGATGTGGAAGTGATAGTCGTGGCCCCACCACGGCCGCACCTTGGTGAGCCAGCTGCGGTCGCCCCTGGCGTCCCGGCACAGCGCCTTCTTGATCGCGGCGTTGACGAAGATGCGCTGCACCGACGGCTCCTGGGCGGCGGCCCGGATCACGGCGAGGTGGCCCTTCGTGAACACGCGCGGATCGACATCGAGGCGATCGGGCCGAACCATCATGACCGCCGACATCTCCTCGCGCTCGTTGCGCGACAGCCTGTGGTCGGGCATCGGCGTCAGCCAGATGTCGGCGTCGAGCCCGATCTGATGGCTGGCATGGCCGCTCAGCGCCGGACCGCCGCGCGGCTGGCCGATATCGCCGACCAGGATGCCGGGCCAGCCAGCATCCTTGTGCGCGCGGGTCGCCAGCCGCTTCAGCAGCGCGATCAGGTTGGGATGGCCGAAATTGCGGTTGCGCGACAGCCGCATCACCTGCCAGCCCTCGCCATTGATCGGCATTCGCTCGGCGCCGGCGATGCAGCCGCGATTGTAGGTTCCAATCACCTTGGTCGGTTGCGCCGACGGCAGGATCCTGCGAGCGAACAGCTCCTTGGCCGGCGTATTCGGATCGTCCGGATGCGCCAATGGCGGCAGGGCCTTTGGCTCGACGCTGCCCTTGTCCTGGGCATGGGCCGGGGTCGCCGCGGCAATGACGGCCGAACTGATGATGGCGACCAGAATCAGGCGGACATGCATGAAGCCAGTGTAGCGTTTGCCGACCGGCCGAGTTGCCCAATTCTACGTCAACAGCAGGTCATTCAAGCTATTTTAACCTGGCTCTAACCCTGCTGCCGGATTGGCGGAACTGGCTGAACTCGGTTCAATTGCGTGAGTTCGTTCGGTAAATGAACAATAAGCGCAAGGCCACTGCACGGTATGCGGGTCTTTTCTGGCCGGTGGCAACCGACGTCACATATCGCTGGTTGTACCGCAGCCCTTGGTTGATCCTCGGCGCAAGGCTCAACTCTCCAAATACGCGAGTGCATCTCCCTATTCCCGTAACCAATGGCTGTCGTGTTCTGCATCAAGATACCATTTTTTCAGAAACGTGGCTGAAAACTGCCTTTTGAGAAGGAGAGTGAGGCACGCGATGCGGCCCGTTCGGCCACCCACGGCAAAAAAGCGCAATCGCGTGCCAAGCGCCCGCGATGCAGTTCACCCGGTCAAGCCAAGCCCCAAATTGCGGCGGCACAACCTGCGCAAGCTTGGCCCTGGCGATGGGAGCAAGTGCGCCGAAATGGCGATGGCGGAGGCGAAGAAGGCGCATGATCGGCTGATCGAAGCGATCGACCTTCTTCCCGAGGGGATCGTGTTCCTCGACGCCGACGGCCGTTACATCCTCTGGAACAAGAAATACGCCGAAATCTACAACCGCAGCTCGGACCTGTTCGAATCCGGCGCCCGGCTGCAGGACACGATCCGGATCGGCGTCGCCCGCGGCGACTATCCGGAAGCCGCCGGCCGCGAGGAGGCGTGGATCGCCGAACGGCTCGAAAAGCTGTTTCATCCGAGCGGCCGCCACGAGCAGAAGCTGTCGGACGGCCGCACCATCCTGATCGAGGAGCGTCTGACCGGCGATGGCGGCATCGTTGGCCTGCGCGTCGACATTACCGAATTGAAGCAGCGCGAGGAGTCGTTCCGCCTGCTGTTCGACGGCAATCCAGTGCCGATGATCGTCTGCGCGACCGATGACGGGCGCGTGCTCGGCGTCAACGAAGCGGCGGCCCAGCATTACGGCTATAGTCGTAGCGCCTTCGAGCGGCTCAGCATCCGCAGCCTGCAGGCCTATGACAGCGAGCCGCCCTGGGCCGGCGAGCAGTCCAGCGAGGAGCAGGCGGCGCGCACCTGGAAGCATGTCCGCGCCGATGGCGCCCTGATCGATCTCGCGATCTATTCACGCCATCTCGTCCACAACGCCCAGCCCGCGGTGCTGCTGGCGCTGATGGACATCACCGAGCGCAAGCGCGCCGAGGCGCGGCTCGCCTTCCTGGCCCAGCACGACGCGCTGACCGGCCTGCCGAGCCGCAACCTGCTGCGCCAGAAGATCGATGACAAGCTCGCCCAGATGCGGCGCGGCTCCGAGAAGATCGCCGTGCTGGTGCTCGGCCTCGATAGTTTCAAGTCGATCAACGACACCCTCGGCCACGCGGTCGGCGACCGGCTGTTGCGCGGGGTCGGCAAGCGGCTGCGCTCGGTCCTGCGCCAGGAGGACATCGTCGCGCGGCTGAACTCCGACGAGTTCGCGGTGGTGCAGGGCGGGCAGGCGCGGCCGGAGGATGCGGCCCAGCTCTGCCGCCGGCTGCTGGAGGCGATCGCCGATCCCTATCTCATCGACGGCAGCTCGGTGACGATCGGCGCCACGATCGGGATCGCCATGGCGCCGAACGACGGCGACGACGCCGAGAAGCTGCTCAAGAATGCCGACATGGCGCTGTCGCGCGCCAAGAACGAGACGCGCGGCACCTTCAGCTATTTCGAACCCGGCATGGATGCGCGGGCGCAGAGCCGGCGCAAGATCGAATCCGAGCTGCGCGACGCCATCCAGCGCGACGTGCTACAGCCGCATTATCAGCCCCTGATCGACCTCTCGACCGGACGCATCACCGGCTTCGAGGCGCTGGCGCGCTGGCCGCATCCCGAGCGCGGCATGATCCCGCCGTCGGAGTTCATCCCGGTCGCCGAGGAGACCGGCCTGATCTCGGCGCTCGGCCGCGCGATGTTGCGCCAGGCCTGCAACGACGCGGCGAAATGGCCGGACGACGTCCGTGTCGCCGTGAACATGTCGCCGCTGCAGTTCCGCGTCGGCAACGTGCTGTCGCTGGTGATGGACGTGCTCAAGCAGTCGGGCCTGCCGGCGAGCCGGCTCGAGCTCGAGATCACCGAGACGCTGGTGCTGGAGAAGAGCGGCCAGGTGCTGGCCACCCTGCATGCGTTGCGCGCGCTGGGCGTCCGCATTTCGATGGACGATTTCGGCACCGGCTATTCCAGCCTGAGCTATCTGCGCAGCTTTCCGTTCGACAAGATCAAGGTCGATCAGTCCTTCATCCGCGGTCTCGCCGCCAATCGCGAGGCGCAGGCGATCGTCCGCTCGATCGTCAGCCTCGGCAAGGGGCTCGGCGTGACGATCACGGCCGAGGGTGTCGAGACGGAGGCGGAGCTGCGCTGTCTGCGCGCCGAGGGCTGCCATGAAGGGCAGGGCTATCTGTTCAGCCGGCCCCGGCCCGATGCCGACATCGTCCGGCTGTTGCAGGCGCAGCGGGATGCCATGGACGGCGCCTCACCCGGCAACGCGCTGGTGGCTTGAGCGCGCGACGCCCGCCGCTGTTGGACGCGCCTCGAAGCGCCGCCGATAAGCCGCGGGTGATGTTCCGACGATGCGCCGGAAAGCGACGCGAAAGGTTTCGAGCGACCGGTAGCCGCACTGCGCGGAGATGTCCGCCAGGGAGAGCGTCGCATTCTCCAGCAGCTCTCGCGCCCGCGTCATGCGCTCCTGCTGCAGCCAGGCCGCAGGGCTCGCGCCCGTGCTGTCCCTGAACGACCGCAGCAAGGTCCGCTCGCTCATTCCGGCGCGTTTGGCCATCGCGCTGATCGCGATCGGCTGCGCCAGTCGCGCGCGTGCCCAATCCATGACGTCGCCGATCGTCCGTCCCGGGCGGATCTGGACCGGTGCGACGACGTACTGCGCCTGCCCGCCGTCCCGGTGCGGCGGCATCACCAGGCGCCGGGCAACGCTGTTCGCAACCTTGCTGCCGAAGTCACGCCGGACCAGATGCAGGCAGGCGTCGATGCCCGCCGCACTGCCGGCCGAGGTGACGACATTGCCCTCGTCGACGTAGAGCGTGTCCTCCTCGACGCGAATATTCGGATAGAGCCGCTTGAGGTCGGGGATGTGCCGCCAATGCGTGGTGGCGCGCCTGCCGTCGAGCAGCCCTGCCGCCGCCAGAACGAACACGCCCGAGCAGATCGACAGGCACCGCGCCCCGCGCGCCGCCGCCTGCGCGATGGCGCGCAGCAGGCGCTCCGGCGGCCGCTCATTGCGATCGCGCCACCCCGGCACGATGATCGTGCTGGCATCCTTCAGGCGCACAAGCGGCGCGCCGGCCTCCACCACGATGCCGCCGATGGCGCGTGACCTTCGTCCCTCGGCCGAAACCACCTTGAACCGGTACCACGGGAAATCGAACTCCGGTCGTGGCAGCCCGAAGACTTCGACCGCGATGCCGAACTCGAACGTGCACAGCCCGTCATAGGCGATGACGGCGACGAGGCCGGGATCGTGCGGAGGGCTGCTGGCTGCGGCTGACGGCATTGGCGGAAACTTACCGGACTTTGTCCGATCCGTCACTTGGGTCGCCCGGCGCAGCGCGCGAGATTGGAGCTCGCGCAACGTCGCAGGAGAGAGACGATGACGACCCATGTCACCGAGGTGCCCGCAGCCCCGTCAGCCCAGGCGCTCGCCCATTTCGAGGCGATGCTCTCATTCGAGACCGATTGCTGGGACGTGCACGAGAGTCTGCATGCAACAGCTCCGGACTTCATCCTGGTGGATGTCAGGGGCCCGGCCTCGTTTGCCAGGGGGCATATCGCCGGCGCCATCAATATCCCGCACCGGACCATGACCGCGGAGCGGATGGCCGAGTACGCGAAGGACAGGCTGTTCGTGGTCTACTGCGCCGGCCCGCACTGCAACGGCGCCAACCGCGCCGCGATCCGGCTTGCGCGGCTCGGGCTTCCCGTGAAGATGATGATCGGCGGCATCACCGGCTGGCTGGACGAGGGCTTTGCGCTCACGACCGGCGATCGAACTTGAGCACCCGGTTCTTACGCCATCCTCCGTCTCGTCCCGGCGAACGCCGGGATCCATACCGCGGGAACTATCGAGGGACGGGGGCTGGCAGTTGTCTGCCTCACGCCAGCCGGTGGCTATGGATCCCGGCTCAAGGGGCCGGGACGACACCGGTTTTCGGAGGCGCAGCGTCGGCAACTATCACTACGCCGCCTTGCGCAAGCCCGCGAGGAAGGTGTCGACGCTCTTGAACAGGTCGTTCGCACGCTTGCCGAGGTCGCGCGTGGCGACCATGACGTGATCGGCGAGCTGGCGTGACTGCTCGGCGGCGTCGCTGGCGCCGACGACGTTCTGCGACACCTCGTTGGTGCCGGACGCCGCCTGCTGGACGCTGCGCGCGATCTCGCGCGTCGCCGAGCTCTGCTGCTCGACGGCGGCGGCGATGGTCGCGGCAATGCCGCTGATCTCCTGGATCGTGCCGCTGATGCCACCGATGGCGGTGACGCAGTCGGACGTCGCGGCCTGGATCGAGGTGACCTGGCCGGCGATCTCCTCGGTCGCCTTGGCGGTCTGGCCCGCCAGCTCCTTGACCTCGGCAGCGACGACCGCGAAGCCGCGGCCCGCCTCGCCGGCGCGCGCCGCCTCGATGGTGGCGTTGAGCGCGAGCAGGTTGGTCTGGCTCGCGATCGCGTCGATCAGGCGCAGCACGTCGCCGATCCGCTCGGCGGCGGCGGCGAGGCTCTCGACCATCGCGGTGGTCTGCCGCGCCTTGACGACCGCGGCATCGGCCACCTTGCTGGAATGCGCGACCTGGCGGCCGATCTCGGTCACCGAGGAGGCGAGCTCCTCCGAGGCCGCGGCGACGGTCGATACGCCGCTCGAGGCTTCCTCGGACGCCGCCGCGGCGGCCGCCGTGCGTTGCGAGGTGCCGTTGACGCTGATCGTGATCTCGTGGACGACGCGCTCCATGTCCGCCGTCGCCTTGGCGACCGAGGACACCACGCCCTTGACGTCGGCCTCGAACCGGTCGGCCATCTGTCGCTGTAGCGCCTGCTTCTCCTGCTCGGCGCGGTGTTGCGTCGCCTCCTGCGACTCGCGCAGGCTGGCCGTCTCGATCATGTTGCGGCGGAACACGTCGACCGCCTGCGCCATCGTGCCGAGCTCATCCTTGCGCTGGCCGCCGGGGATCGCGACCTCGGTGTCGCCGCTCGACAGCCGGTGCATGACGGCAGTGATCGCGACCAGCGGACGCGAGATGCCGCGGGCGACGAACAGCGCGACGATGACGGCGAGCAGCAGGATCACGACCGTGCCGATGATCAGCTGCTGCTGCGCGCTGGCGGCGGCGGCCTCGTAAGCCGTGGTGTCCTTGATCAGCTCGAGCACGGCGATCGGGTCGCCGGCGTAGTTCCTGATCTGGCCGGCATAGACGGCCGCGGGCTTGCCGGCCAGGGTGGCATCGCGCAGCAGCGCCGTGCCCTTGAACACTGCGAGCACCTCGTCCGGGGTGGCGACGGTCTCGTCGCCGAACGTCGAGGACAGCCGCTTCGGCTGGCCGTCGTTGATCCAGTAGACGGCGAGATCGATGCCGAAGCGCTGCTTGGCGCGCTCGACGAATTCCTTGCCGAAGGCGGCACCGACGTCCACGGTCGCGATCACCTTGCCGTCGCGCACGATCGGGGTCATGCCGAAGATGCCGAGCGACAGCCGGCTCTGCTCGACGCCGGCGATCAGGCGGCCGGTCTGGTTGGCCTGCACCACCGTGATGCGGCGCTTCGAGGTGTCGTCGCCGAACACCTTCGGCTCATGCACGCGATAGAAATTGGTGGCTGGCGGCGCCCACACGTTCACCAGCGGGATGCCTTGCGCCTTCAGCGACGTCATGGCGCCGCCGAGCAGGGCGCCGAGCGCGTCGCGGTCACCCTTGAGGTAGGCGTCGGCGATCGGCGGCAGCGCCGCCAGGGTGGAGCTGACCGCCAGCGCGGCGCGGCCTTCATAGTCGATGCCGGCCGACACGCTGTCGAACTGCAGCTTGAGCTGCTGCTCCAGCGCCAGCCGGGTCAGCGCGCGCTGCTGGATGACGGAGAAGGTGCCGAGCACGGCACAGGCGATGGCGACGGTGAGCGACAGCGCGATGATCAGGCGGGCGGAGATCGACCGGAGACGGGACATTCGGGGCATTCCTTGCTTTGCAGCAAGGGTCCCAGAATACCATTAAGGAACAGATACCGTAGTTGCACGGGAGCGCTGGTTCCGCTTTGGAATCCGGTTTTTCTTCAGCCTATGGTGCTGATGAAACCAGGACAGGGGGCGGACCCGCGCCTCAGCTATCCACCTTGAGCGCGGCGATGAAGGCTTCCTGCGGGATGTCGACCTTGCCGAACTGCCGCATCTTCTTCTTGCCTTCCTTCTGCTTCTCCAGAAGCTTTCTTTTGCGGGTGATGTCGCCGCCGTAGCACTTGGCGGTGACGTCCTTGCGCAGCGCGCGCACGGTCTCGCGCGCGATCACCTTGCCGCCGATCGCCGCCTGGATCGGGATCTGGAACATGTGCGGCGGGATCAGGTCCTTCATCTTCTCGACCATGGCGCGTCCCCGGCCTTCGGCGCGGGTCCGGTGCACCAGCATCGACAGCGCATCGACCGGCTCGTTGTTGACGAGGATCTGCATCTTGACGAGGTCGGCCGGCTTGTAGTCGGTCAAATGATAGTCGAACGAGGCGTAGCCCTTGGAGACCGATTTCAGCCGGTCGTAGAAGTCGAACACGACCTCGTTCAGCGGCAGGTCGTATTTGACCATCGCACGGGCGCCCACGTAGGTGAGCTCCTTCTGATTGCCGCGGCGGTCCTGGCACAGCTTCAGCACGCTGCCGAGATATTCGTCCGGGGTCAGGATCGTGGCCTCGATCCAGGGCTCCTGGATCTCGGCGATCTTGACCACGTCGGGCATGTCCACGGGGTTGTGGATCTCGATCTCCTCGCCGTCGGTCAGCTTCATCTTGTAGATGACGGAGGGCGCGGTCGCGATCAGGTTGAGATCGAACTCGCGCGACAGCCGCTCCTGGATGATCTCGAGGTGCAACAGGCCAAGGAAGCCGCAGCGGAAGCCGAAGCCGAGCGCGGCGGATGTCTCCATCTCGAACGAGAAGCTGGCGTCGTTGAGCCGTAGCTTGCCCATCGCTGCGCGAAGCGTCTCGAAATCGTCGGCGTCGACCGGGAACAGGCCGCAGAATACGACCGGGATGGCCGGCTTGAAGCCCGGCAGCATCTCCGAGACCGGCTTGCGGTCGTCGGTGATGGTGTCGCCGACACGGGTGTCGGCCACCTCCTTGATCGCGGCGGTGATGAAGCCAATCTCGCCGGGCCCAAGCTCATCGACCTGCTGCATCTTTGGCGTGAAGAAGCCGACGCGCTCGACGTCATAGGCGGCCCCGGTGCCCATCATCCGGACGCGCTGGCCCTTTTTCATGACGCCGTCGACGATGCGCACGAGAACGACGACGCCGAGATAGACGTCGTACCAGCTGTCGACCAAGAGCGCCTTCAGGGTCGCCTCGCGGTCGCCCTTGGGCGGCGGCAGGCGGGTGACGATCGCCTCCAGCACATCGGGAATGCCGAGGCCGGTCTTGGCGGAGATCATCACCGCGTCGGAGGCGTCGATGCCGATCACGTCCTCGATCTGCTGCTTGATCTTCTCGGGCTCGGCGGCCGGCAGGTCGATCTTGTTGAGGACCGGAACGATCTCGTGGTTGTTGTCGAGCGCCTGGTAGACATTGGCGAGCGTCTGCGCCTCGACGCCCTGGCTGGCGTCGACCACCAGCAGCGAGCCTTCGCAGGCGGCGAGCGACCGCGACACCTCGTAGGCGAAGTCGACGTGGCCGGGCGTGTCCATCAGGTTGAAGATGTAGTCCTTGCCGTCCTTGGCGCGGTACTGCAGGCGCACGGTCTGCGCCTTGATGGTGATGCCGCGCTCGCGCTCGATATCCATCGAATCGAGCACCTGTTCCTTGCCCGCCATCTCGCGGTCCGACAGGCCGCCCGTCATCTGGATCAGGCGGTCGGCGAGCGTGGACTTTCCATGGTCGATATGGGCGACGATGGAGAAGTTGCGGATGTTGGGAATGGGGACGGTCGTCATGGGTCGCGCAGATAGCATCCCGAGCCCCCAACCAGCAACCATATTGCTGAATTTCCAGGGCCTTTCTTCACGCCAAGCTGATTCCCCGTGGCCCGAAAACAGGCTACCGAGGGCGGATGTCGAGTACCTCTCTTCCGCCTCTCGCGGCGCGCATGCGCGGCCGTCTCGGACCGCGGCGAATCTCCGCCTGGCTGGTGGCGCGCGCCACGGCGCCTGCAACGTCGGCCTGGGTGGTCATCGCCTTCGTGGTCGTCCATGCCGTGCTGTGGACCGCGATCCTGACCAATCTGAAGGCGGCGCAGGACGTCCACATGGACGTTGCCGAGGCCTATGCCTGGGGCAGCCGCTTCCTGTTCGGTTACGGCAAGCATCCGCCACTGTCGGGCTGGATCGCCGGGCTGTGGTTCGCGGTGTTTCCGGTCAAGGACTGGGCGACCTATGCGCTGGCGATGGCCGTGAACGGCAGCGGCCTCGTCATCGTCTGGCTCGCCAGCCTCAAGGTGGTCGACCGCCGCCGCGCCTTCTTCGTCATGGTGATGGTCGCGCTGTACCCGATCTTCAATTTCAAGGGCTTCAAGTACAACGCCGACCTGGTGCAGCTGCTGACCCTGCCGCTGCTGGTGCTGGCCTATCTCAACGCGTTCGAAAAGCGCAGCGCCGCCTCCGGCCTGTGGCTCGGCCTCGCCGGCGCGGCGGCGCTGATGACCAAATATTGGGTGCTGACCATGATCGGCGCCATCGGCCTTGCCGCGCTGCTGCACCCGGAACGGCTGCGCTTCCTGGCGTCGCCCGCGCCGTGGGTCGCGATCGTCGCCATGCTGGTGGCGATGATCCCGCATCTGGTGTGGCTGTGGCGGGTCGATTTCGTCGCCATCACCTATGCCGGGGATGTCTATACGCTGTCGGACCGCGGCCGGGCCGCCGAGCTCGTGCTCGGCTATGTCGGCCACAATCTGGCGCTGCTGGCTTTGCCGTTGGCGCTGGCGGCGCTGGTGATGGCCTGGCCGCCGCGCTTCGCCTTCCGCAACTGGCGCGGCGGTCCCAATCCCGGCGTGAATGTGAGCCAGGCGATCAATGTCTGGCTGGTGCAGGCGATCGTTGCCGTCGGGCCGCCGCTCGGCGGCCTCGCTTTCACGATCTACATGAAGACCGATTGGGGCATCTCGCTGTTCTTCCTGGTGCCGCTGGCGCTGGTCGCGATTCCCGCGCTGCGGCTGCGATCGGTCATGCTGCCGCGGCTGGCCGCCGTCTGGCTGGTGCTGTCCCTGCTCACGCTGATCGCCTCGCCCTGGATTGCCCGGCGCGAGATGGCTGCCAATCCGAACGGCGCCACCGGCTACGGCGCCCGCTCGGAGCTGGCGCGGGAGCTGACCAAGGCCTGGCACGCCCGATTCGGGACGCCGTGGCCGCTGGTGGCCGGCTTTTCCGAGATGAACACGCCGATGACCTTCTACAGCCCGGACCACCCGCGGCCGTTCACCGTGCCCTACACGGCGGAGGAGACCTGGAGTTCCGGCCTGAGCACGCTGGAAGACCTCGAGCGCGAGGGGTTCATCGGCATCTGCGACACCACCGACAACCGGATCGCGGCCTGCGAGGCCTGGATGGCCAAGGAGGCACCCCAGGCCGAGCCCCTGGTCATGACCACGCAGCGCTTCTTCCACGGCCAGGCGGGCCCTGCAATCGTTTGGAAGGTGTATATTCAGGGACCGGGCAGGTAACCCAGAGGACGTCATTCCGGGGCGCGCGAAGCGCGAACCCGGAATGACGATCCTAGGTGGTCACACGCCTTCTTCGTGGAACTTGTCGTTCACCAGGTCGGTGATCGCCTGCAGCGCGGCTTCGGCCTCAGGGCCGGTGGCGGAAACCAGGATCTTGGTTCCCGGCGCCGCCGCCAGCATCATCAGGCCCATGATCGAGCGGCCGCCGACGGTCTCGCCGCCGCGCGTCACCCAGACCTCGGCCTGGAACTTCTCGACCATCTGCACGAATTTCGCCGAGGCCCGCGCATGCAGGCCGCGCTTGTTGGTGATCAGCAGCTCTCGCGAGAGGGCCCCGGCAGGGACGGCCGGACCGGCGACGTTGTCCTGCGGAGCATCCTCGTCGCTCATTTGCCGGCGAGCACGCGGCTGGCGATGGTGACGTATTTGCGCCCCGCCTCCTGCGCCATCGCGATGGCGTCGGGCAGCGAGCGCTCCTCGCGCACCTTGGCGAGCTTGACCAGCATGGGCAGGTTGATGCCCGCGAGCACCTCGACCTTGGGCCGGCTCATGCAGGAAATCGCAAGGTTCGACGGCGTGCCGCCGAACATGTCGGTGAGGATGGCGACGCCGTCGCCGGTGTCGACGCGGTTCACGGCTTCGATGATGTCGCTGCGACAGAGATCGGAATCATCGTCGGCGCCAATCGTGACCGCTTCGATTTGTTTTTGAGGACCCATGACGTGTTCCAGCGCCGCCCTGAACTCGTCGGCGAGGCGCCCATGGGTCACCAGTACCAGGCCAATCATCGGATACTCCTCGCGGGCGCCTTGGGTGCACCGCACGAACGCGCCACTTTGACCATCCGGAGCCCCCGCGCAAGAGGGCATATTCGCGAGTCTCCCGGATTCTGGCATACAGAATGGGAGGGGGCGGCGGTCTCATCGGTCGCGATAGTGGGGCTGATATGGTTACCAATTTGCTCCACACAATCGGCCGAAAGATTACCGGAACATGAAAGTCTGGGTGGTAATAAGTGCCGCCACAACCATCGGGAAGGGTGAAAAGCCGGGCCCGACGGGTATCCGTGGCAATTCGATACCGGTGAGGTGAACCCGAAGCGATTCGGCGTTCGGCAGGCGGGCAGCGTCCTCAGCCATCAGGTCAACCACAAGCCCAAGTTTCGCCTCCGACACATGGTCGCAGGCGCGGATTCCGAGGCCGCGGATCTCGATCAGCCCGGCCAGGGCGGGCGCGGGGCTCACCCACATTTCCCCGCCGCGTGTGGCGAGATGAACACGGTCGTCGCCCACCAGAACCGTTGCCGGCAGCTGTCCTGCGCGTCCGGCGAGGATCAGATCGAAGGCGAGTCGGGATTTGCCGGAACCGGAGGGACCCCGGATCAGGACGGCCTGCTCCCCCACCTGGACGGCAGATGCATGGATGCTGGCCGTTTCGTTCGTCACGACGCCGGCAGCCGGACGATGAAGCGGGCCCCGGCCGAGGTCGGATGTCCGTCGGCATCGACAGGGCCGGGCCGGTTCTCGGCCCAGATCCGCCCGCCATGGGCGTCGATGATCTGCTTGGAGATCGACAGGCCCAGGCCGGAATTCTGGCCGAAGCCCTGGTGCGGCCGGTCCGTATAGAACCGCTCGAAGATGCGCTGCAGGGCGTCCTCGCGAATGCCGGGACCGTCATCATCGACGGTGATCTCGATCTCCGAGCGCACGCGCCGGCAGGTGATGCGCACCTTGCCGCCGGCGGCGGAGAACGATTGTGCATTCGACAGAAGGTTGGAGATCACTTGGCCGAGCCGCGAATCATGACCGGGCACCGAGAACGTGTCGTTGGCGCCGCGGCCCTCGAAGCGGACCTCGACGGTGACGTCGGTGCCGAGCTTGGTCTCGTTGGCGACCGAGGTCAGCGTGTTCAGCAGCCGGCGCAGATCGACCAGCGTCATGTCCTGGCGCTGCAGCTCCGCATCGAGCCGGCTGGCGTCGGAAATGTCGGAGATCAGCCGGTCGAGCCGCTTCACGTCGTGCTCGATGACGGCGAGCAGGCGGGCGCGGCTGTTGTCGTTGCGGGCCAGCGGCAGGGTCTCGACCGCCGAGCGCAGCGAGGTCAGCGGGTTCTTGAGCTCGTGGGCGACGTCGGCGGCGAACATCTCGATCGCCTCGATGCGGTTGTAGAGCGCGTCCGTCATGTCGCGCAGCGCGCCGGAGAGATGGCCGATCTCGTCGCGGCGGCGGGTGAAGTCCGGGATCTCGACGCGGGTCTTGATGCGGCGGCGGACCCGCTCGGCGCTGTCGGCGAGCCGGCGCACCGGACCGGCGATCGTGCTGGCGAGCAAGAGCGACAGCACGATCATGACCGCGGAGGCAACGCCGCCGACCTTCAGAATGGCAAGACGTTCGGCGGTGACCATCTGGTCGATGTCGTCGCCCTGCGTCGACAGCATCAGGGCGCCGTGGATGGTGCGCGAGCGCTGCACCGATACCGCGACCGAGACGATCACTTCGCCGCGCGAGTTGACCCTGACCATGCTGCGCTTCTGGCCCTTGAGCGCGTCGGCGACTTCCTCGTAGCCGTTGCCGTTCTCGGGGCCGTATTCGCGGTACAGCGGCAGGTCGCCGCGATTGAGCCAGGTGCGCACCGAGATCAGCGCGCGCTCGACGAAGCCGGGCTTCTCGCTCGACGGCGGCGGCAGGTCGAAGCGCAGGACGTTCTCGAGGTTGCGGCTGTCGAGCAGAAGGCCGCCATTCGGATCGTAGATGCGCGCCCGCGTCTTGGTCGGAGAGATCAGCGTGCGTAGCACCGGCGCGACGCGTTCCGGATTGATCGGGAAGTCGAGCGGCGAATATTCGTCCGGCGCGCCGTAGCTCTCGCCGGGCTTGAGATCGAGCAGGCGCTCGGGATCGATGGTGATGGTGTTGGTCTGCACCGTTGCCGAGGCGGCGATGGCGCCGGCGATGATCTCGGCCTGCACCAGCAGGCTCTGCGCGCGCGCGTCGATCAGGCCGGCGCGGAACTGCGACAGATACAGAATGCTTGCAACCAGTGCGAGCAGACCGGCGATGTTCAGCGAGACGATGCGGCGGGTGAGGCTCGAGAACGACAGCGCGAACAGGAACTGTCCGGCGCGGCGCAGCCAGCTCAGCGGACGCTGCCAGCCGGAGACCTTCGGGGTCTCTTCCGCCGCGTCGGACGCGATCGTTGCCGCGGCGTCGTGGCCATTCACGGCTGGGTCAAGCTGCGTGCGATCGAGCAATGTGAGTGCTCCGATTCCGAATTTCGTAGGGAGTGTGCGGCGAATTCCCGTGAGAACTCGACTTGCCGCACCCGAATTCGCCGCAACAATGGCCCCGTTCCGGCAGCTGCGCTCGGACAAACGCGCAGGAGGCGTAGCCTATCCAATCGAGACCGCGACGTCAGCGCGCAATTTCGCATGACGTCGCGCAAGGCAATGCTTTCAGGTCCCTGCTTCAGGGACTTGGCGTCAGGTTTCCTTGAAGCGGTAGCCGACGCCGTAGAGGGTCTCGATCATCTCGAACTCCTCGTCGACCATCTTGAACTTCTTGCGCAGCCGCTTGATGTGGCTGTCGATGGTGCGGTCGTCGACATAGACCTGGTCGTCATAGGCCGCGTCCATCAGCGCATTGCGGCTCTTGACCACGCCCGGACGCTGCGCCAGCGCCTGCAGGATCAGGAACTCGGTGACGGTCAGCGTGACCGGCTCGTTCTTCCAGGTGCAGGTGTGACGCTCCGGATCCATGCGCAGCAGGCCGCGATCGAGCGCCTTGGCGTCGTTCTCCTTCGGCAGCGCCGTCGGATCCTTCGGCTGCGAGCGGCGCAGCACGGCCTTGACGCGCTCCACCAGCAGGCGCTGCGAGAACGGTTTGCGGATGAAGTCGTCCGCGCCCATCTTCAGGCCGAACAGCTCGTCGATCTCCTCGTCCTTGGAGGTGAGGAAGATCACCGGCAGGTCGGACTTCTGGCGCAGCCGGCGCAGGGTCTCCATGCCGTCCATGCGCGGCATCTTGATGTCGAGGATGGCGAGATCAGGCTGGCTGGTCCGAAAACCGTCGAGCGCCGACGCACCATCGGTATAGGTCATGATCCGATAACCCTCGGCCTCGAGCGCGATGGAGACGGATGTCAGAATGTTGCGGTCGTCATCGACCAAGGCGATTGTGGGCATGAGCCTGCTTTCAGAGTCTGGTTACGCCGAGACTTCGAGAATCAAGATAAGGGCCGCGTATTTGGGCTTCGAACATGGTCAACGAGCAATGCAAGCTGGGCTGAAGTGTGACCGAGTTCCACAAATACCATGGCAAAGTCTTGTGCCGTGCCCAGGTTTGTGGCCCGTTTAGCCGAAAAAAGGCCTTCATTGCAACTGGATGGACGAGGGAAAGACGATGTCTGCGAGCTTTAACCCTAACCGCGTCACGCATTCCCTGCTGCGCCGAAGCCGGCAGGGCGCCCTTGCGACCTTGATGGTTGGTTCTGGCGATCCCTACTGCTCCCTCGTCAACGTCGCCACCGCGTCCGATGGTGCTCCGATCATCCTGATTTCGCGATTAGCTGTGCACACCAGAAATCTACTTGCCGATTCGCGCGTGTCGCTGATGCTCGATGAACGCGCGCCGGGCGATCCGCTCGAGGGATCTCGCATCATGCTGTCGGGCAAGGCCGAGCAGGCCGCCGACGACAATCGCGAGGTGCTGCGCCGTCGGTATCTCAATGCGCATCCGTCCGCTGCGGACTATGCTGAATTCGCCGACTTCTCGTTCTTCGTGATTCGTCCGTCAGGCGCGCATCTCGTCGCCGGATTCGGCCGCATCGTCGATCTCAAGCCGGAGCAGTTTCTCACGGATATATCCGTTGCTGACGAACTGATTCTGGCAGAGCAGGGCGCCGTCGATCACATGAACGAAGATCACCGCGAGGCGCTCGCCCTCTACGCGACGAAGCTGCTCGGCGCCGAAGCAGCGGAGTGGCGGTGTAGCGGCTGTGACCCGGAGGGATTGGATCTGATGGCCGACGGCAGGACGCTGCGGCTCGAGTTTCCCGAGCGCGTGACCACGCCCGGGGCGTTGCGCAAGATGCTGGTGCGGCTTGCTGACGAGGCCCGCGCGAAGTGAGGTGTAGTTCGAGCCCACTTTGATGACTGTGCTCATCTCCCGTGACGGAAGACGGCGAAGTTCACGCATGAAGGCAGCTTGTGGTGAATCTCGATGTGCGCGCTCCATGTCCTGCAGAGGGGTGAGCGTCGCGCAAACTTCGTGGCGTGGGCGCGAGTGAGCTCGTTGACGTCGCGGCCGGGAGAATCGGACGATGTGATCCCGCAGGCGCGAGGCCATCGTGAAGGGAAGCTGGCTGATCGGGTGTGGCGACGACACGGCCGATCACCGGCACATTCCGTCGGCTCGGGCGGCCTCCCTTGATCGGTTTCCGCGAGGCGCTGCGACAGCCGCTGCCGGATGCTCGGTCGTCGCTTGGTCTTCGTTTGCCTGCGCGAATCCGTCGATTCGAGCGTCGTTCATCGTTCCTTGTGAAACCCAACCGCGCTGATATATCTGTTGCGTTGCAGCATCTCAGCGCAGCGCGGGTGGCTGCTGCTGGAATGTGCATGACGCGGCAAAAGATGAGCTACGTGCATCACGAATTGCCAATAACCAATTAGGCCGGATCGTCTTGGCAAGACCAGCGTTGATCAGTATTAGGTCGGCGACCGCGCTTCGATAAGGCGATGTAACGGCAACGGTCACCGCGCAACGCGCGCGACTGCGCGCAACAGATGCGGGCTCTCAGGAGGGATCTTCGTGCAAGAGACGGGTATTCGCAACGGCGCCTTCGGTGCCGACAAGTTCGGCTTAAAGAACCTCAAGCAGGTGCACTGGAATCTCGGCGCTCCCCAGCTCTATCAGTATTCGCTGGCGGCGGGCGAGGCGGTGCTGTCGGCCGACGGGGCGCTTTGCGCGGATACTGGCGAGTTCACCGGTCGCAGCCCGAAGGACAAGTTCACGGTGCGCGACGCCTCCACCGAAAAAATGTGGTGGGCGGGCAACCAGGCGATCACGCCCGAGCAGTTCGAGGCGCTGCATCAGGATTTCATCAAGCACGCCGAAGGCAAGACCCTGTTCGCGCAGGATCTCTATGGCGGCGCCGACCCCACCTTCCGCATCAAGACGCGCGTTTTCACCGAGCTCGCCTGGCACTCGCTTTTCATCCGCACGCTTCTGATCCGCCCCGAAAAGATCGAGCTCGACACCTTCGTGCCGGAGCTCACGATCATCGATATGCCGAGCTTCCGCGCCGACCCGAAACGTCACGGCGTGCGCTCGCAGAACGTCGTCGCGATCGATTTCGCCCGCAAGATCGTCCTGATCGGCGGGTCTTATTATGCCGGCGAGATGAAGAAGAGCGTGTTCACGACGCTCAACTACTATCTGCCCGCGCGCGGCGTGATGCCGATGCACTGCTCGGCCAATGTCGGGCCGAAGGGCGACACCGCGATCTTCTTCGGCCTGTCCGGCACCGGCAAGACCACGCTGTCGGCCGATCCGAACCGCACCCTGATCGGCGACGACGAGCACGGCTGGGGCCCGTCCGGCGTGTTCAACTTCGAGGGCGGCTGCTACGCCAAGTGCATCAAGCTGTCGAAGGAAGCCGAGCCGCAGATCTTCGCGGCCTCGACCCGTTTCGGCGCCGTGCTCGAGAACGTGGTGCTCGACGAGGACACCCGCGTTGCCGATTTCGACGACGGCTCCAAGACCGAGAACACCCGCTCCGCCTATCCGCTCGACTTCATTCCGAACGCTTCGCGCACGGGCCGCGCGCCGCATCCGAAGAACGTCGTGATGCTCGCCGCCGACGCCTTCGGCGTGCTGCCGCCGATCGCAAAGCTCTCGCCGGCGCAGGCGATGTATCACTTCCTGTCCGGCTACACCGCCAAGGTCGCCGGCACCGAGCGCGGCCTCGGCAACGAGCCGCAGCCGGAATTCTCGACCTGCTTCGGCTCGCCGTTCCTGCCGCTCGATCCGTCGGTCTACGGCAACATGCTGCGGCAGCTGATCGCCGAGCACAATGTCGACTGCTGGCTGGTCAACACCGGCTGGACCGGCGGCAAGTACGGCACGGGCTCGCGCATGCCCATCAAGGTGACGCGTGCGCTGCTGACGGCGGCGCTCGACGGCTCCTTGCGCAACGTCGAGTTCCGCACCGACAAATATTTCGGCTTCGCGGTGCCGACCGCGCTGCCGGGCGTGCCGAGCGAGATTCTCGACCCGGTCAACACCTGGAAGGACAAGGCCGAGTTCGACAAGACCGCGCGCGCGCTGGTCGGCATGTTCCAGAAGAATTTTGCCAAGTTCGAAGCCCAGGTTGACGCCGACGTCCGCGCTGCGGCGCCGGATCTGAAGCTGGCGGCGGAGTAGGGCTGCAAATGCGAATGGGCCAGCCGCATTGCGGCTGGCTCTTACTATTTTCCCGCTCCCTCTGCTGATGCACGAGAGGGGCGAACTCAAGCCCCATCCACCGCCGTCGTCCCGGCGAACGCCGGGACCCATAACCACAGGGCGGTGTGATGCGGCATGCTGGCCGCTCCAGCCTTCGCCAAATTGCCGACGGTGGTTATGGGTCCCGGCTCAAGGCCGGGACGACACCGTTCATTTGGCCGGCGTCCAGGCTCACGCCTTGAAATACGCGATCTGCGTCGTCGTCGCGAGCAGCCGGCCGGACGGCGACCACAGCTCGCCATGCTGGTCCTGGTAGCTCCTGTTGAACACCTTGGCGTCTGCGGTCGCGAGCACATGCGTGATGTCCTCGGCGGCCAGTTCCTCGCGGCTGACGTGGAAGTAGGTGGTCAGCGACACCGTGCCGAACGGAATCAACTCGCCGCGGACGTGGAACGCGCGGCCGAAGAAGGCGTCCGACATCGACAGCAGCGACAGGCAATCCAGCTTGCGCGGCTTGCGGTCGGAGATCCACAGCCGCGAATAGGCGCTGCGCGGTTCGTCTGAACGGTTGCCGAAGTCCGGCCGTCCCTCCACGAAACGGAAGTCGTATTGTTTGGTCCAGGACATTCCCGCATCAGGATAGCGCCTGACCTGATCGAACGGCGGCGCGTCGGGCTTGACGGCCGGCTGGTGCGACCACGATGGCCGGCGCTCGGCGAAGACAGCGGTCGCCAGCGTGGCCGCGTCGGCATCGCCCTGGCTCAGCTCGACGCACCAATGCTGCGACGACCGGTTGGCCTTCACCAGCCGGACGTCGAGATCGAACGGCCCTTCCGCGATCGGCGCGCAGTAGTTGACCGTCAGCGCCAGCGGATCGCCGGCGATTTGCGGATGCTGGATCAAGGCGCGCAGCACGGTCGCCGCCGTGACGCCGCCAAACGGGCCGACGAAAGCCCAGTAATCCGGGCTGGTCCTTCCCTGCCAGCGGCTGTCGCCGGCGGTGACGCGGGTGGCGTCGTCGAACAGGTGAGCTGGCGGTTCGGTCATGCATTCCTCCCGACGGTCATCGTATGATGGCCGTCAGGTGAAACGCAATGGAACGCCTCTGCAATGACGTCATGGGTCATTGCTGAAGGCGAGGGGAAGGGCCCGTCACGCCCGCTGCGCGTGCACCGGTGCCATCACCGGGCCGACCGGCACGTTCCAGATGTCGTCGGCATATTCGCGGATGGTGCGGTCGGAGGAGAACCACGCCATGCGCGCGACGTTGAGGATCGAGGCGCGGGTCCAGGCCGGCACGGTCTGCCAGCGTGCATCGATGCCGCGCTGGGCCTCGTAGTAGGAATCGAAATCGGCCGAGACCATGTAGTGGTCGAGATGGCGCAGCGCATGTGCGATGGGCTCGAACCGGCCGGGCTCGTCCGGCGAGAACGCGCCGGTCGCGATCGCATCGATCGCGCGCGCCAGCCGCGGTGACCGGTGGATCACGTCGGTCGCGTCCAGCCCCTGCTTGCGGCGGAGCATGACCTCGTCGGCCTCCATGCCGAAGATCGCGATGTTGTCGGCGCCGACATTGTCACGGATCTCGATATTGGCGCCGTCCAGCGTGCCGATGGTAAGCGCGCCGTTCAGCGCCAGCTTCATGTTGCCGGTGCCGGAGGCCTCCATGCCGGCGGTCGAGATCTGCTCGGAGAGATCCGCCGCGGGAATGATCGCTTCGGCCAGGCTGACATTGTAGTCCGCCATGAACACGACCTTCAGCTTGCCGCCGATCGCGGGATCGTTGTTGACGACCTCGGCGACGTCGTTGATCAGCTTGATGATCAGCTTGGCGTAGCGGTAGCTCGCCGCGGCCTTGCCGGCGAAGATCTTCACCCGCGGAACCCAGTCGCGCTGCGGATCATCTTTCATGTCCTGGTACAGGGCGACCGCTTCCAGGATGTTCAGGAGCTGGCGCTTGTATTCGTGAATGCGCTTGATCTGCACGTCGAACAGCGCGCCCGGATCGAGGCGCACGTTCATGCGCTCGCCGATCAGGCGCGCCAGCAGCACCTTGTTGTGGTGCTTCACGCTGCGGAACTTCTGGTGGAAGCCGGCGTCGGCGACGTAGCTCTCGAGGCTCGAGAGCAAGGTCGGATCGTCGACGACGGCGTCGCCGCAGGCCTCGCACAACAGGTTCGTCAGCTTGGGATTGGCCAGGGTCAGCCAGCGGCGGAAGGTGATGCCGTTGGTCTTGTTGGTGATGCGGCCGGGATAGAGATGATTGAGATCGTGGAACACGGTCTCCTTCATCAGGTCGGAATGCATCGCCGAGACGCCGTTGATGCGGTGCGAGCCGACGAAGGCGAGCTGGCCCATGCGCACGCGGCGGCCGCTCTTCTCGTCGATCAGGGACACCGAGGCGCGGTAGTCGATGTCACCCGGTGCGCGCTGCTCGGCGAGCGCGAGATGCTGCGCATTGATGCGGTAGATGATCTCGAGATGCCGCGGCAGCAGCCGCTCGAACAGCTCGACCGGCCAGGTCTCGAGCGCCTCCGGCAGCAGCGTGTGGTTGGTGTAGGACAAGGTCGCGATGGTGATCTTCCACGCCTCGTCCCAGCGGAAATTGTGCAGGTCGACCAGGATCCGCATCAGCTCGGCGACCGCGAGCGAAGGATGCGTGTCGTTGAGCTGCACCGCGGCCTTCTGCGCCAGGCTGCGCAGCTGGCCGTCGGAGCCGAGATGGCGCTTGACGAGGTCCTGCAGCGAGGCCGAGACGAAAAAGTATTCCTGGCGCAGCCGCAGCTCGCGGCCCGCCGGGCTCTCGTCGTTCGGATACAGGAACTTGCAGATCGCCTCGGCGCGCGCCTCTTCGGCGGAGGCGCCGAGATAGTCGCCGGAGTTGAACACGTCGAGCTTCAGCGGGTCGGGCGAGCGCGCCGACCACAGCCTGAGCGCATTCACATGCTGGCCGCGCCAGCCGACGATCGGCGTGTCATAGGCGACCGCCTGCACGGTTTCGCCGGGATGCCAGATCGCGCGGTCGCGGCCCTTGTCGTCGACATGCTCGACGCCGCCGCCGAAATGGACGTGATAGACCACCTCGGGGCGCTGGAACTCCCAGGGATTGCCGAACGACAGCCAGACGTCGGGATATTCGTGCTGCCAGCCGTCGACGATGACCTGGCGGAACAGGCCGAAATCATAGCGGATGCCGTAGCCGATCGCCGGGATCTGCAACGTCGACATGCTCTCCATGAAGCAGGCCGCCAGTCGTCCCAGGCCGCCATTGCCGAGCGCGGCATCCGGCTCGCATTTGCGCAGGTCCATCAGGCCGACGCCGAGATCGCCGAGCGCGGTCTCGAACACCTTCATCAGGCCCATGTTGTTGAGCGCGTCGGTGAACAGACGGCCGATCAGGAATTCGAGGCTGAGATAATAGACCCGCTTGCGCCCGGCATCGTAGCTCTCCTTGTCCGCGGTCAGCCAGCGATGCACGATGCGGTCGCGCAAGGTCAGCGCCGCGGCGTGATACCAGTCCTGTTGCGTCGCCTGGCTCGCCTCCTTGCCGATGGCGAGGCGAAGCTTGGCCAGGATGTCGCTCTTGATCTCAGCGACCGCCAATTCGTCGACGGGCTGGCCGGTGCTTACGAAGCTGCGCTGGGACGGCTGATCTGTCACCTTGGAAACCTGTGATGCTACGAGGAACCGGTAAAAGCATACGATGGTTGCGCGCGGTCCGAAACCCGGGGAAAGGCTGGTCCGCACAGCAAGGTGATGGAAAATGATGCAAAGTTCAGGCCGGGTTCCGGGCAGGGAACGCGGAAGGCTGTTGCTGCGGGTGCGTGGGAGAGATGGATCGAGGTCTCTCGACCGTCGTCATCCCGGCGAAAGCCGGGATCCAGACTCACCGGCCTACGATCAGGCCCGACAAGTCACTCCAATCAGGGTTGTCCGTCTCAATCAGCTCGACCTTCCAGTCGCGATGCCAATTCTTGAGCTGCTTCTCGCGGGCGATCGCCTCTAGCGGGCGCGCGAAACGTTCGACATAGACAAGCCGAAAAACCTTGTACCTGCTGACGAACTTGGACCCTCGCCCGGCACGGTGGTCTTCAAGGCGCTTCCTGACATCGTTGGTCACCCCGATGTACAGCGTGCCGTGGTGGCCGCTGGCAAGAATGTAGACCGTCCATGCGGCCTCAGTGCTCATAGCGCGTGCCAAGCAATCGGCTGCGGTGGGTCTGGGTCCCGGCTCGGGGGCCGGGACGACGACAATTGACTTCCTTTTTCAAATAGAACAAATTAAGAACAATTTAGCAAGCGATCGTTATCCCTACAGCGATTCGATCCGCCAGCCCCCGGCATCAGTGCATCCCGCGAGCACACCCATGTCCAATATCGCCTTCGATCCTCTGGCCCTGACCCGCATTGCCGACTTCGCGCGCAGTCTGACGCGGCTGCACAAGACCGCGCGGCGGCGGGCCGTCGACGACGACCAGATCGACCGCGCGTTCAACGCGGTGTGCATGTCGGTCTGGGGCTACACCACCGACGACATTTCCGACGACCTGTTCTCGGCCACCGACCACACCTTCCTCGATGGCCTCGACGAGGCGCGGGCGCGCATCTTTGCCGCCGAGCAAGGCTACGATCTGGTCGACGACGAAGGCATGCTGTCGGACTGGTGGGGCTTCTGCTGGATGATCCTCGCCGAGAAGCGCGGCCTGCTGACGCCGGACAACCGCGCCGCCGCGCGGGCGGCGATCGAGGAAAAGTACCTGGAAGCGCCGAACGTCATCGGCGTGATCGTGGGACGCTAGGTCAGCGTTCCGTCATTGCGAGCGCAGCGACGTGTCCGCCGAAGCCCGCAGGGCGAAGGCGGAAGCATCCAGGGTGGAGTGCGAGACTCTGGATTGCTGCGCTGCGCTCGCAATGACGAGGACTAAAATTCAATCCACGTCCGCGCGTTTGGCGCGGCCCGTGGCCGGCTTCGGCGCGATTGCCATCGGCGGCGCGACGCTGACATTGCCGGCATTGGCCTCGGGCGGCGGCATGGCGGCGAGCGCATCGGCCGCCAGCATCTCGGCGCGCACCGGCGCCACCTTCATCTCGCTCAGCTTGGCCCGCGTGTCCGAGGTCAGCCCGGGATAGGAGGCGACCGGCTTGAAGTCGGCCGGCTGGCCGCCGCTGCCGCGCGTGCCCGAATAGGCGACGAGGCCGTCGCTGGTGGCGACCACGTCGCCGGGACGCAGCGAGGTGTCGAGCGACAGGTCGACCGGCGCCAGCCCGGCCGGATCGCGGCCGTTGCAGGTGCAGTCGGCGCGCAGCGCCTGCCGATAGGCGAACGCGGTCTCGCTGTCGGCATAGCGCTCGCCATTGCTGGCGGTCGCGTAGTCGATGTTGGAGCCGTAATAGATCCTGGTCGGGCTCGCCGGGCAGAACGCCTGGCACATCTGCGCCGGCGAGGCGAGGCCGCGCGTCAGCGGAAAATAGCGGCCGTCACAGGTGCGCACGCAGAACGCCGCGCCTGATCCAGACGCCACGCGCGGCTGTGGGGCGGCCTGCGGGTTGGTGCCGAACGGATCGAAGGAGCTGCCCTGCGCTGGCCGCTGCGATTGCGGCTTGTTGAAGCCGCCGAACAGGAAGTCGAACAGGCCCTGGGCCGACGCCATCCGCGGCGCCAGCGCGCCGGCGGCGACGAGGCCGACCGTCGCCGCGACAGCGACGTGGCGGGACCTCCGCCGAAACGACAACACGCTACGCAACGCCCGCTCCATCGCCAGGATCTTCACCGCAAAGCCACGCCGTGACGCGGCAACCCACGTCGCCCGATCATGTGCGATCGAACGCGCCATGCCCAAGGCACGGCGCCATCAGCTTTGCGGTAACCTTAACGGGCGTTGGTAAATGAGCGGTATGCGCGGGCAGTGAATTGCGCCGCGCGCCAGGCGCCTCAGAGGAATTCGCGCGCCTTGTAGAGCGCCTGGAACGGCAGGCCGGCCTGGGCGAAGGTCTCGGCGGCGCCTTCCTCGCGATCGACCATGGTGAACACCAGCGCCACCTCGGCGCCGGCCTCGCGCAGGGCTTCCACCGCCTTCATCGCCGAGCCGCCGGTGGTGGTGACGTCCTCGACCACGACGATGCGTTTGCCCGCCAGGGTCTCGTCCCGGGCGAGGCCCTCGATCGCCAGCCTGGCGCCGTGCTCCTTCGGCTTCTTGCGCACGAAGAAGGCCGCGATCGGATGGCCCTTGATCCAGGAGATCTGGGCGATGGCGCCGGCCAGCGGCACCGCGCCCATCTCCAGGCCGCCGATATAATCGAAGCCTTCGTCCTTCAGCGCCTCATAGGTGAGCTCGGCGAGCAACGTGGCGCCCTCCGGGTCCATCATGGTCGGCTTCAGGTTGAAATAGAAGTCGCTCTTGCGGCCGGAGGCCAGCGTGATCTCGCCACGGCCGAACGAGCGCCTGCGGATGATCTCGAGGAGGCGGGCGCGGGAGGCGGATTTGGACACGGCGTTTCCCCTGAGGGTGGATTCTTGGGTGGCGCAATCTATCGGGGGCGGGCGGCGGAGACCAGCCGCCACGATGTCCCATCAACAACGCTACGTTTGAAGCCGGATGCAGTTTCGAGCTAATGGGAGCCCGCGACCAAGCAAGGACGATTGGGAAGGATGCCCGTATGACGATCGAGCTGTACACCTGGAACACCCCGAACGGGCGCAAAATCTCGGTCGCGCTGGAGGAGATGGCGCTGCCCTACCGCGTCATTCCGGTCGACATCACCAAGGGCGCCCAGATGGCGCCGGAGTTCCTGGCGATCAGCCCCAACAACAAGATCCCGGCGATCGTCGATCCCGACGGCCCGGATGGCAAGCCGGTCAGCGTGTTCGAGTCCGGCGCCATCCTGCTCTATCTGGCCGAGAAGACCGGCCAGTTCCTGCCGAGATCCGTCGCCGAGCGGATCCCGGTCTATGAATGGCTGATGTGGCAGATGGGCGGTTTCGGCCCGATGCCCGGCCAGGTGCACCATTTCATCGCGTTGACCGACGAACAGGACCGCGCCTACGGCCTCAAGCGCTACATGGCCGAGACGGTCCGGCTCTATGGCGTGCTCGACCGCCGGCTGGCGCAGCACGAGTTCGTCGCAGGCGCGCTCTCGATCGCCGACTTCGCCATTCTCGGCTGGGCCTGGCGCCACCCGCGCCACAAGGTCGATCTGGCCGACTTCCCCCACGTCAAGCGCTGGTACGATACCCTGATGGCCCGCCCCGCCGTGAAGCGCGGCATGGAGGCGAAGCTGGATTGATGGCCGCTGCTCTGTCGCTGGGGGGCGATGCTGTCTTCCGCGCCGGCGGTGCGCTCCCTCTCCCGCTTGCGGGGGAGGGCCGGGGAGGGGGAGCCACGCGGGCGGTATCGCTCTAGCGCGAACATGCCCGCCCCGTCGCATGCCGGCGCCGAGCCGGCCTCTTCCACATCCCCCGTCGCTAAAGGGAGCTTCGGCGGACAGGACGGAGGAGCCGATGGAAATCACCCGCGCCGCGCCTCCAGCGCCATCCGCACCGCAAGTCCCGCGAGCACCGTGCCCATCAGATAGCGCTGTACCAGCGCCCAGCTCGGCCGTGTCGCCAGGAACAGCGCGATCGATCCCGCCGCCATGGCGATCATGGCGTTGACGCTGACGCTGATCACGATCTGGATCGCGCCCAGCACCACCGACTGCGTCAGCACGCTGCCGACAGCGGGATCGATGAACTGCGGCAGCAGCGCCAGATACAGCATCGCGATCTTCGGGTTCAGCAGGTTGGTGGCGAGCCCCATCAGGAACAGCCGACGCGGGCTGTCGATGGCGAGCTTCCTCACCTGGAATGGCGAGCGTCCGCCCGGCTTCACCGCCTGCCAGGCCAGATAAAGCAGGTAGGCCGCGCCGGCGAGGCGCAGCGCGTCATAGGCGAACGGCACGGCAAACAGCAGCGCCGTAATGCCGAACGCCGCGGCCAGCATGTAGGCCAGAAAGCCTGTGGCGACGCCGCCGAGCGAGATCAGGCCGGCGGCGTGGCCCTGCGTGATCGAGCGCGAGATCAGATAGATCATGTTCGGCCCGGGCGTCAGCACCATGCCGAGCGAGACGAGCGCGAAGGCGAGCAGGGACGATGTGTGCGGCATGACTGGCTCGATGATCGGGATCTCTGCCGCCTGCTTTAGCGCGGACGATCGCGCATCGTCATCCGATCGATTGCACCGAGAGCAATCAGCCCGCCGGCGGCGGCGCGGCGTTCAGCGCCGGCAGCCGTCTGCCGGAGCGGTCGAACACACCGGCGATGCTCAATGCCAGCAGCACCAGCAGAATGGCCGCCGCGAGCGGCACGGAGTGCCCGATCATGGCGAGCAGGCAGGCCCCCAGCGCGATCACCACGCCGATCTCCAGCGGCGCGATCGGCTCTCCGGCGTCGCTCCGCGCCTTCCAGTGGATCGCGATCCCCGCCGCCACCATCGGCATGTCATAGATCATCGCATAGGGCGTGGCGATGATGCTGCCGACCGCGACCAGCGCGATCGCCTGCTGCGTTGAGCCGCGTCGCCACGCATCCCAGACCATCACGACGATGGAGCAGGACAACAGCAGCTGAACCAGGTAGCCGATCGGCGGCGGCGCGCCGAGCGTGTGCAGGCCCGCGATGACCGTCGGCATCATGTGATCGAGGCTGGGCTGGTTGGCCTGCAATTGCGCCTGATAGCTCGGAAACTTCACGATCCATTCGAGCCAGATCCACGGATCGAGCGCAGCGCTGGTAACGACCGCGACGATCACGGTCGTGGCGATGGCCGACAGGATGGCGCGCCAGTTGCGCGACGCCAGCAGCACGACCGGCATCAACAGCACGAATTGCGGCTTGTAGGCGAGCAGGCCGAGCAGGACGCCGGCAATGACGGGATGGCGCGCGAGCAGGCGCAGTCCGCCGATCAGCAAGGCCGCCGAGAGAAAACCGTTCTGGCCGGTGATCGCGTTGATCAGCGTCGTCGGCGCGGCGAGCAGCGCAAGGCCCGACAGCGAGCGCCAGTCGCGGCCGAGCGTCGCCAGGCCATGCAGCGCGAACGTCACCGAGATCCACGAGACATAGGCGACAGGCAGCGCCAGCATCCCCAGTGGGATCAACGCCAGCAGGAAGGTCGGCGGGTAAGGATAGGGAAATCCGCCGCCGCCGAGGGCGGGATCCAGCGTCTGCTGGTAGCGCGCGAGCGCGACAGGATCGTAGATGCCGGCGCCAGATAGCGCGGCATACTTGCCGAACGACCACAGGCCGAAGAAGTCACCGAACGCCGGCTGCGGCGAGGACAGCGCCCAGCTGACGAGATAGGCGCCATTGTAGAGCACGAGCGCGACCAGCACGATCAGCAGCGCGCGCCGGTCGCGCATCTCGGGGTGGGCTGCGGATGAGATCGCGGTCATGGGAGCCTGTCGAGGCCAGGGTGTTCGGCGCCATCGGCGCAGTCGTGGCGTAGGGTTGGTCGATGCCGTCACGCGATCACGCGCACGCGGTGCCCCTCCAACTCTGCCAGGGCACGCTGCACGCCGTGTTACCGGTCGTCCGGATGACCAGGCGCGATCTCATCGTGCCTAACGACAGGTAAAATCGCCGCGGGGGCCGAGTGACCTCGGTTGGAGGCCGGCGTCGCCGCCGCATCAAGCAACGTTCTCGCCCCAAAACTTTCTTGTTGCTATTTTTCCGAAATCATGGTTTGATCCGTGCATCCCGTCCTCATGCAGAGGGGCGTACGCGTCGTCACGATACGTAGAGGCGGGGAGCGGTGGCCGCGGGCCTGTCAGGTGCTGATGCGCTGGACGATTGGCAGCTCGCGGACGTTCAAGCCGTGTGGTCCTGGCGCCCCGAAGCTGGCGCCAAGCCTGCGTGACATCACGTGTCGCGCTGGTGACGGGGGCAAACAAGCCGGTCCCCGGGGAGAGCGCGGAGCAGACGTTCAACCCATCGCGCAGGGAGGGCCGGGTCTGTCCGGCTGAACCTGTGGTACCTGCCGCCTGCATTTTTTTGAGCAGGCGGGCCACGGGCCTCAGTCGGGGCCCGGCCTTCCCTGCGCCCTTTGCGCCGTTGCAAAAGGGCCGACTGATCGCAAGCCTCGGGCACGATGTGCCGCGAGAATGCAAAGCCTTGTCCTTATTCTGTCGTCAGTTGTTTGAAACGTGAATGCGTCTTCTCGCCCCGCTGTCGTCCCGGACAAGCCGTGACGCGCGCTAGCGCGGCACGGCGCCGATCCGGGACCCATACGCCGCGGCGGTCGTGTCGGGCAAAGGGCCAATGACCAGTGCGCCTCAAACCATTCCCTGGGGGTATGGATCCCGGCTCAAGGCCGGGACGACAGAAGGGGGCGGCGATACAGCGAGGCCTCCACCAACCATCGATGATGCAGGAGGGCGCCGTGTTATCAGCTCAATGCGCCTCGTCCCAATTGTCGGCCGCGCGCGCGTCGACGTGCAACGGGACCGACAGCAGCACGGCCGGGAACGGGGCGTCCTGCATGACGTGCTGCACGACTGGCAGAGTTGCCGCGACCTCGTCGTCCGGGACCTCGAAGATCAGTTCGTCATGCACCTGCAGCAGCATCTGAGCCGACAGCTTCTTTTGCGCCAGCGCCTCTTCCACCCGCGTCATGGCGCGGCGGATGATGTCCGCAGCCGTGCCCTGCAGCCGCGCGTTGATCGCGGCGCGCTCGTTGAAGGCGCGGACCGAGGCGTTCGACGCCTTGATCTCCGGGTAATGGCACTTGCGGCCGAACAGCGTGACGACATAGCCGTTCTTACGGCAGAACTCGCGGGTCTCGTCCATATAGTCGCGGATGCCCGGGAAGCGCTCGAAATAGCGCTTGATGTAGGCCGAGGCCTCCTCGCGGGCGATGCCGAGCTGGTTGGCGAGGCCGAAGGCGGAGATGCCGTAGATGATGCCGAAATTGATCGCCTTGGCGCGGCGGCGGACCTCGCTCGGCATGTCCTTGATCGGCACGCCGAACATCTCCGACGCCGTCATCGCGTGGATGTCGAGCCCGTCCTTGAACGCCTGCTTCAGCACGGGAATGTCGGCGATCTCCGCCAGCAGCCGCAGCTCGATCTGCGAGTAGTCGGCCGACACCAGCTTGTGGCCGGGTGCGGCGATGAAGGCGCGGCGGATCTTGCGGCCGTCCTCGGTCCGGACCGGGATGTTCTGCAAATTCGGCTCGTTCGACGACAGCCGCCCCGTCGTGGTCGCCGCCAGCGCGTAGGTGGTGTGCACGCGATGCGTCTGCGGGTTGACATAGGTCGGCAGCGCATCGGTGTAGGTCGATTTCAGCTTCGAGACCTGGCGCCATTCCAGGATCTTGCGCGCGAAATCGTTGCCTTGCTCGGCGAGGTCATCGAGGATCGAAGCGGAGGTCGACCAGGCGCCGGTCTTGGTCTTGGTGCCGCCCGAAAGCCCCATCTTGCCGAACAGGATGTCGCCGATCTGCTTGGGGCTACCGACATTGATCGGCTCGCCGGCCAGCTCCTGCAGCTCGGCCTCGACGCGCGCCGCCGTCTGGGCAAAGTCGCCGGAGAGGCGCGACAGCACCTGCCGGTCGATCGAGATGCCGCGCCGCTCCATGCGTGCGAGCACGGAGATCAGCGGCCGCTCCAAGGTCTCGTAGACGGCGGTCATGCGCTCGGCCGTGAGGCGCGGCTTCAGCACGCGCCAGACCCGATGGATGACATCGGCGGCTTCCGCGGAATGCGCGGTGGCGCGATCGATTGCGACCTGCTCGAAGGTCAGCTTGTTCCGGCCGCTGCCGATCAGCTCGCTCTCGCTGAGGAGGGCGTGGGCGAGCACGTGCTCGGCCAGCGAGTCGAGCTTGTGCGAGCCGCGCCCGGCGTCGAGCGCGTAGCTCATCAGCAGGATGTCATCGACATTCGCAAGGATGATGCCGTGTTGCGCCAGCAGCACGGCGAGGAACTTGATGTTGTAGCCGATCTTCAGCAACCCGGCCGATTCGAGGATCGGCTTCAGCGCCGCAAGCGCATCGCTCTCCTTGATCTGGTCGGGCGCGAGCCCGGCATCGAACAACCCGCCGCCATCGCCGGCCTGGCGATGCGCCAGCGGGATGTAGCAGGCCTCGTTCGGCGCCAGCGCCAGCGAAAGGCCGCACAGGCTCGCCTGCATCGGATCGATCGAGCTGGCCTTCACATCGATCGTGACGCGGCCGAGATCGTGCACGCGCGCCAGCCAGGCGTTCAGCTCGGGCAGGCTGCGGACAGTCTGATACTTGTCGCGATCGATCCGCGCGCTCTTGGCCGCCTCCGCCCTGGTCTCGGCGAGACCAGCGGGCGTGCCCTTGCTCATTGCGGACTTGTCTATCCGCGGATCTCCGGTGCGAGGGCTCCCTCCCCCCTTGTGGGGGAGGGTTGGGGAGGGGGGTGCTCCGGAGGGACCGCTCGTGGAGCGCCCCCCTCCCTGACCCTCCCCCACAAGGGGGGAGGGAACGGAGGGAGCAGTGCCTGCGCCACTTTTCAACTGCTCATCCGCCGTCACATCCGCCGGATCGATCTGCGAATACTCCGCGACGCGTCGCGTCAGCGTCGAGAACTCCATCGCCTTGAGGAAGGCGATCAGCTTGCGCGGATCGGGCTCGTGGACGGCCAGATCGTCCAGCGGCACCTCGAGCGCGACCTTGTCGTCGAGCAGCACCAGCTGGCGCGAGATCCGCGCCTTCTCGGCGTTCTCGATCAAAGCCTCGCGTCGCTTCGGCTGCTTGATCTCGACCGCGCGCGTCAGCAGGCCTTCGAGGTCGCCATAGTCGGTGATCAACTGCGCCGCGGTCTTGATGCCGATGCCGGGCACGCCCGGCACGTTGTCGGTGGAATCGCCGGCCAGCGCCTGCACCTCGACCACCTTCTCCGGCGGCACGCCGAACTTCTCGATCACCTCGGCGACGCCGATGCGTCGGTCCTTCATCGTGTCGTACATCGTGACGCAGTCGTTGACGAGCTGCATCAGGTCCTTGTCGGAGGACACGATGGTGGTGGTGGCGCCGCGCTCGCAGGCGAGCCGCGCATAGGTCGCGATCAGGTCGTCGGCCTCGAAGCCCGACTGCTCCAGGCACGGCAGGTCGAAGGCGCGGACCGCCTCGCGGATCAGCGCGAATTGCGGGATCAGGTCGTCGGGCGCCGGCGGCCGGTGCGCCTTGTAGTCGGCATAGATCTTGTTGCGGAACGTGACCTCGGACTTGTCGAACACGATCGCCAGATGCGTCGGCCGGTCGGTCTCGGGCATGTCGCGCAGCAGCTTCCACAGCATGTTGCAGAAGCCGAGCACGGCATTGAGATTCAGACCGTCGGATTTGCGGTTGAGCGGCGGCAGCGCGTGATAGGCGCGGAAGATGTAGGACGAGCCGTCGACCAGGAACACATGATCGCCTTTGGCCGCGCCCTTCGCCAAATTCTTGGCGGCGGCAGGCACAGGGGCGGCGGGTGTGGCGGCGGCTTTCTGGGGAGCTTTGGGCATGGCCGCAATGTAGGGAATTTGGCCGGGATTGACACCCTCGGAACGGCAGAATCCGGCGCGTTCCCCACGCAAATCGGCGCCGGCTGCGAGCCGTGCTCGCGCCAAAAACTCCGCTGTCGTCCCAGGCAAGCCCCGACGGCGCGAAGCGCTGGCGGGGCGCCGACCCGGGACCTACACTCCCAGGCGGTGATGAGGCGGCATGCTGGAGCCACAGCGTGCCTCACATGGAGGACGGCGGTTATGGGTCCCGGGTCTTCGCCCGGGACGACACCATGGATGTGGCTACTCCGCCGGCTGCAACACAGCCTTCGGCTTCGGCGGCGCGATCCAGAACGCGATCGGGCGTTCGAACAGGAAGCGGGCGCCGGTACGCAGCGCGAGGCGCCAGATCGCGAGCGCGCCGAGCACGCCGGCGATGGTGACGAGCAGCGAGATCGTTCCGATGTCCGTGATGATCCCGGTCTTCAGCAGCACCGTACGCGTCGCCGCCATCGGCAGGAAGAAGGCGAGATAGATCACGATCGAATGCTCGCCGCAGAACCGCAATGCGTTGAGGAGCTGCGCGCGCGCCAGCAGCGTGCCGGCGATGATGATGGCGACGGCGCCGGCATAGCCGAGCATGAGGGAGACAGCCGGCCACTCGCTGACGCCGAGGTTCACCAGCGACTGGTTGATGACAGCCCAGGCGAGCAGGCCGATGATCGCGAGCATGGGCTGCGCGCGGGCCCGGTCCGACACTGCGAAGATGGTGGTCGCGAACAGATAGCCCGAATAGATGTAGACGAAGCGGGCGCAGAATTCGTCGATCACGGTCCAGCCGGTAACGATGTGCGCCATTTCGAGGCCGGCCGCGATGCCCCAGATCACCGGCGCCGGCAGCCTCCGTGTCAGTTTGATGACGACGAAGAAGATCGGCAGCAGATAGATGAACCACAGCGTGCCGAACGGCTCGATGAAGGATTCCAGATACATATAGCCGGCGTGCGGCCAGCCGGACGCGGCGGCGAAGCCGGGCGCCTTGAAGCCGAACTGGATGGTCACCCACAGCACGTAGAAATAGGCGAAATGCACGACCTTGCGGTCGAGATAGGTGCGCCAGTCGCGGTTGATGACCAGTGGCAGAAACAGGCCGGAAATCAGGAAGAAGTCGGGCATCCGGAACGGCTTGGCGAAGGCGACGACGGCGTGCATGAAGCCGGTCTCGCCGGCGGCGAGCTCGACGCCCAGCACCGAATGCATCATCACCACCATGATGATGCAGATACCCTTGGCGTAGTCCACCCAGTCGATGCGCGTCTCGGTTCCGGCCGTTTTCGGCGTACCATTCGCGGTCATGCTGTCCCTCTTTGGCGCGGAGCTGCCGCATTGTCGGGCAGAGCCGTTAATACTCCTCTCTGTCATCCAAACGTCATGCCGTTTTCTAAATTCCCCTTGAACCGCAAATGGTTTAAGACGCGAAAGTATTAACCTTGAAGGATGGGTTTCGATGCGAATTGCGATGATCGGCACGGGCTATGTGGGTCTGGTGTCCGGTGCCTGCTTCGCCGATTTCGGTCACCAGGTGACCTGCGTGGACAAGGACGAGAGCAAGATCGCCGCGCTGCATCGCGGAGAAATCCCGATCTTCGAGCCCGGGCTGGATGCGCTGGTCGCGGCCAACGTGAAGGCCAAGCGGCTCGATTTCACCACCGATCTCAAGCAGCCGGTCGCGGAAGCCGACGCCGTGTTCATCGCGGTCGGTACGCCGTCGCGGCGCGGCGACGGTCACGCCGACCTCACCTACGTCTATGCCGCGGCGCGCGAGATCGCCGCGTCGCTGACGGGCTTCACGGTCGTCGTGACCAAATCGACCGTGCCGGTCGGCACCGGCGACGAGGTCGAGCGCATCATCCGCGAGACCAATCCGGCGGCCGATGTCGTGGTTGCCTCCAATCCGGAATTCCTGCGCGAGGGTGCGGCGATCCGCGATTTCAAATGGCCCGATCGTATCGTGGTCGGTACCGACGATGAGCGCGGCCGCAAGGTGCTCGGCGACATCTACCGGCCGCTGTCGCTGAACCAGGCGCCGGTCATGTACACGGCGCGGCGCACCGCCGAGCTGATCAAATACGCCGCCAACGCGTTTCTCGCCACCAAGATCACCTTCATCAACGAGGTCGCCGATCTCGCGGAGAAGGTCGGCGCCGACGTGCAGGAGGTGGCGCGCGGCATCGGTCTCGACAACCGCATCGGCGCCAAGTTCCTGCATGCCGGTCCGGGCTTCGGCGGCTCGTGCTTCCCGAAGGACACGCGCGCGCTGATCAAGATCGCGCAGGACTACGATACGCAGTTGCGCATCGTCGAATCCGTCCTGGCCGTCAACGACAACCGCAAGCGTGCGATGGCGCGCAAGGTGGCGCATGCCGTCGGCGGCAATCTGCGCGGCAAGACAGTCGCTGTGCTCGGCCTCACCTTCAAGCCGGAGACCGACGACATGCGCGAGGCGCCGTCGATCCCGCTGGTGACCGGACTGCTCGACATGGGCGCCAAGGTGCGCGCGCATGATCCCGTCGGCATCGAGCAGGCCAAGAAGGAGCTGCCGGAGATCGCCTATTACGATGATCCCTATGCGTGCGCGACGGGCGCCGATGCGATCGTGCTGGTGACCGAATGGGTGCAGTACCGCGCCATGGACCTCGATCGCCTCAAGGAGGTGATGGCCAGTCCTGTCGTCGTCGACCTGCGCAACGTCTACCGCCCGGACGAGATGGCGGCGCACGGCTTCGTCTACGAGAGCGTGGGCCGGCCGTCGGTGAAGGGCGCGTGATGCGGCGTGCGTGACATGGCGTTGTCATACCCCGCGAGGGCGGGGTATCCAGTACGCCCGATCTTCGTCATCTGCGAGATCTGCGTTTACTGGATGGCCCGCCTTCGCGGGCAATGACGGGTTCGACGATTGCCGCTTCGCTTCGATACACCGCTGCCCATCGATGCCGTGCTGGACGAACTGTCCGGCACGCTCGCACGCAGCAGCACCGCCGTGCTGGTGGCGCCGCCTGGTGCCGGCAAGACGACCCGGGTGCCGCTGGCGCTGCGCGATGCGCCGTGGGTCGGGACCAACAAGATCATCGTGCTGGAGCCGCGCCGGATCGCCGCCCGCGCCAGCGCCGAGCGGATGGCGAAGTCGCTCGGCGAGCGTGCCGGCGAGACCGTCGGCTATCGCGTACGATTCGGCTCGAAGGTCTCGCGCGCGACCCGCATCGAGGTCGTCACCGAAGGCATCTTCACCCGGCAGATCCTCGACGATCCCGAGCTCACCGGCGTCGCCGCCGTGCTGTTCGACGAATTCCACGAGCGCTCGCTCGATGCCGATCTGGGCCTCGCTTTGGCACGCGATGCGCAGCAGGGCTTGCGCGAGGATCTCCGCATCCTCGTGATGTCGGCGACGCTCGACGGCGCCCGCGTCGCCAGCCTGCTCGGCAATGCGCCGGTGGTCGAGAGCGAAGGCCGCGCCTATCCGGTCGAGACGCGCTATGTCGGCCGCAAGCCGGATGCGCCGGTCGAACGCCAGATGGCTGAGACCATCGCGGCCGCGCTGCGCGCCGACGCGGGCTCGGTGCTGGCGTTCCTGCCGGGGGCCGCCGAAATCCGGCGCACCCAGACCATGCTGGCCGAGCGCGTCCACGATGCCAGCGTCGAGATCGTGCCGCTGTTCGGCGCGCTCGATTCCGCCGTGCAGGACCGCGCCATCTCGCCCGCCCCGAAGGGGCAGCGCAAGGTGGTGCTGGCGACCTCGATTGCCGAGACCTCGCTGACCATCGAGGGCGTGCGCATCGTGGTCGATTCCGGCCTCGCCCGGGTGCCGCGCTACGAGCCGGACATCGGCCTGACCAGGCTGGAGACGGTGCGGGCTTCGCGCGCCGCCGTGGATCAGCGCCGCGGCCGCGCCGGCCGCACCGAGCCTGGCGTCTGCTACCGGTTATGGGACGAGCCGCAGACGGCCTCGCTGGCGGCCTATACGCAGCCGGAAATTCTCAGCGCCGACCTGTCCTCGCTGGTCCTCGATCTAGCGCAATGGGGTGTCAGTGACCCCTCCACGCTGAGCTTCCTCGATCCGCCGCCGCAACCGGCTTGGAAGGAGGCGAGGGACCTGCTGCGCGAGCTCGATGCGCTCGATGCCGATGGCAGGCTGACCGACGAGGGCCGGCGGCTGCGGGCGCTGGCGCTGCCGCCGCGGCTGGCGCGGATGATCGTCGATGCCGCCGACCACGGCGCGGCGGCGCAGGCCGCCGACATCGCCGCCATCCTGACCGAGCGCGGGCTGGGCGGCGACAGCGTTGATCTCGAGGTGCGGCTCGATCAGTTCCGCCGCGACCGCTCGCCGCGCGCGCAAAGTGCCCGCGACCTGGCGCGGCGGTGGGCGCAGCAGGTGTCGTCCGCGTCCGCCCCCGCCGGAGAAGCGGATATCTCCACCGGCCTGATGCTCGCCTTCGCCTTTCCCGACCGGGTCGCGCGCAATCGCGGCAATGGCAGTTTCGTGCTCGCCAACGGCCGCGGCGCCGCCGTCGACCCAACCTCGTCGCTGGCGCGCGTGCCCTATATCGCGGTCGGTGAGCTGACGGGAACGGCGGCCAGCGGCCGTATCCTGCTGGCGGCCCCGCTGGCGATCGAGGACATCGAGCGCCACTTCGCTGCGCATATCGAAGCCAAGGACGAGGTCAGCTTCGATCAAAACGCGATGGCGTTGCGGGCGCGCCGCCGGCGCAAGCTGCATGCAATCACCATGGCCGATGCGCCGGTCGCGCTGACGCCGTCGGAGGAGACCGCGCGCATCTTCGCGGAAGGGATCTGTGCGGCCGGGCTCGACCGGCTGCCGTGGTCGAAGGCCGCCAGGCAGTGGCGTGACCGCGTCACCTTCCTGCGCAAGGCGGAAGGCGACAGTTGGCCTGACCTCTCGGATGCGGGCCTCGCCGAGCGGCGCGAGGACTGGCTGGTGCCGCTGCTGGCCGACAAGACCGCGCTCAAGGACATATCGCCCGGCGACGTCTCCGATGCCGTGATGGCGCTGCTGCCCTGGGATCTCCGCGCCCGGCTCGACCGGGAGGCGCCGACCCATTTCGAGGCGCCGACCGGCACGATGCTGGCGATCGACTACGAGGCCGAGCAGGGGCCCACCATCGCGGTGCGGCTGCAGGAGCTGTTCGGCCTGAACGTCCATCCCTCGATCGCGCGCGGCGCGGTGCCGCTGGTGCTGGAGCTGCTGTCGCCGGCGCAGCGGCCGGTGCAGGTGACGCGCGATCTGCCCGGCTTCTGGCGCGGCTCCTATGCCGCGGTCCGCACCGATCTGCGCGGCCGCTATCCGCGCCATCCCTGGCCCGACGATCCCGCCCATGCCGAGCCGACCCGGCGGGCCAAGCCGCGGGGGACATAGCTCATGCAAATTGTACCGCCGCCGTCGTTGTCGTTAACGCTTCACTCATCGTTTTCGCCAAAATGGCGGCGGCAGCCGGTCGCTCGCAGTCGCCCGTCAGCGGCTTTGATGGTCAAATCGGTTGCGGGGTAAAGTCGGGCGTTTGCGTCATGCGTAACATAATGATCTTCGCGGCCGTTCTCGTCGGTCTCGGCACCTTCATGGCGCAACTGGCCGATCGCCTGACCCCCGCGTCGGCATCCGCGACACCGTCCGCGCGGGTTGCCACGGTGGAATCCTCTGCCGCGGGCCAGCGCAGCCTCAGCATTCCGACCGACCGTCGCGGTCACTTCCGCGCCGACGGCCGCATCGACGGCCAGCGCATCAGCTTCATGGTGGATACCGGCGCCTCGATGGTCGCGCTGAACGAGAGCTCCGCGGCCCGCTTCGGCCTCCGCCCTGCGCGCGGCGACTACACCGCCACCGTGACCACGGCCAACGGCACCGTGAAGGCGGCCCGCGCCAGGCTCGCGATGGTCGAGCTCGGCGAGCTCACCGTGCGCGACGTCGATGCCCTGGTGCTGCCCGATACCGCGCTGTCGGAGAACCTGCTTGGCCTGTCCTTCCTGTCCAAGCTGAAGCGCTTCGCCTACGCCAACGGCCAGATGGTGCTGGAGCAGTAGGCTGCGCCTTCACCGCATCTTGGTGCATGCAGTGACGGCCCCCATATACCGGCAGGCGGATTGGTTCAGCGGACGGGGCGGTCCCGCCTGATTGTTGCCTGCATTCATCTGCCTTCTGCCATTGTCGTCCGACGTCGTATCAGGCACGACTGCATTCTTCCGTTGATGTGATTTCCCGAGGCCGTCTCCTGATGTTTCCGAAACCCAAGCCCGTCCTGGTTCCCAATACCTACGCCTTCGAATCCGAGCCGATGGTGAAGCCGACGGGCTTCCGCGAATATGACGCGCGCTGGCTGTTCAACAAGGAAATCAACCTGATGGGGGTGCAGGCGCTCGGCATGGGGCTGGGCGCGCTGATCGCCGAACGCGGCGTCAAGCGGGAGATCGTGACCGGGCACGATTTCCGCGGCTACTCCGCCTCGATCAAATACGCCTTGATCTCGGGCCTGATGGCCGCCGGCTGCAAGGTGCACGACATCGGCCTTGCCGTGACGCCGATGGCCTATTTCGCCCAGTTCGATCTCGACGTGCCCTGCGTCGCCATGGTGACCGCCTCGCACAACGACAATGGCTGGACCGGCGTGAAGATGGGCGCCAACCGGCCGCTGACCTTCGGCCCCGAAGAGATGACCCGGCTGAAGGAGATCGTGCTCAACGCCGAGTTCAAGAACGCCGGCGGCGGCTCCTATCAGTTCCACGAGAATTTCCCTGCGCGCTACATCGCCGATCTCACCAGCAGGCCGAAGCTGAAGCGCAGGCTCAAGGTCGTTGCGGCCTGCGGCAACGGCACCGCCGGCGCGTTCGCGCCTGACGTGCTCGAGGCGATCGGCTGCGAGGTCATTCCGCTCGACACCGAGCTCGATCACACCTTCCCGAAATACAATCCCAATCCCGAAGACATGGAGATGCTGCACGCCATCCGCGATGCCGTGCTCGCGCATAAGGCCGATGTCGGCCTCGGCTTCGATGGCGACGGCGATCGCTGCGGCGTAGTCGACAACACCGGCGAGGAGATCTTCGCGGACAAGGTCGGCGTGATGCTGGCGCGCGACATGTCGGCGATCCACAAGGACGCGCAGTTTGTCGTCGACGTGAAGTCAACCGGCCTGTTCATGACCGATCCCGTGCTGCAGGCGCAGGGCGCGAAGACGGCGTATTGGAAGACAGGCCATTCCTACATGAAGCGCCGCACCAACGAGCTCGGTGCGCTTGCCGGCTTCGAGAAGTCGGGCCACTTCTTCTTCAACCGCCCGTTCGGGCGGGGCTATGACGACGGTCTGGTCTCGGCGATCGCGATCTGCGAGATGCTCGATCGGGCGCCGGGCAAGTCGATGGCCGACCTGAAGGACGCGCTGCCAAAGACCTGGTCGTCGCCGACCATGTCGCCGCATTGTGGCGACGAGGTCAAATACGGCGTCGCCGACGCCGTCGTGAAGCACTTCCAGGCACTGCAGCGGCAGGGCGGCAAGGTGGCGGGGCAGCAGATCCGCGATCTCGTCACCGTCAACGGCGTCCGCGTCACGGTCGAGGACGGCAGCTGGGGTCTGGTGCGGGCCTCATCGAACAAGCCGGAACTCGTGGTGGTGGTCGAAAGCCCGGTGTCCGAGCGGCGCATGCACGACATGTTCGAGGCGGTCAACGAGGTGCTGCGGACGCATCCCGAAGTCGGCGCCTACAACCAGACGATCTGAGGCCGCGTTATATCCAGCTAGCTGGGGCCGATGCTCGCGCTGATCCCATCCTGTTCGATGGGATCAAGCGGCCCTCAGGGAGTTCAGGAACTGATCGACCTCGGATTTGAGCCGGGTCGATTGCGAGGTGAGTCCGGTCGCGGACTCCAGCAGGCGCGAGGCGGCGCTGCCGGTCTCGTCGGAGGCGTGGGTCACGCTGCCCATGCTTTGGCTGACCAGCCGCGTGCCTTCGGCCGCCTGCTGCACGTTGCCGGAAATCTCTTCGGTGGCGAGGCCCTGCTGCTCGACCGCGGTGGCGATCTCCTTGGAGATTTCGTCGATCTCGGCAATCGTTCCCCCGATCGCCTGGATGGCATTGACCGCGTCGCCCGTGGCGCTCTGGATGCTCTGCACCTGGCTGGAAATTTCCTCGGTGGCCTTCGCGGTCTGGTTGGCGAGCGCCTTGACCTCGCTTGCCACGACGGCAAAGCCCTTGCCGTGCTCGCCGGCGCGCGCCGCCTCGATGGTGGCGTTCAGCGCCAGCAGGTTGGTCTGGCTGGCGATCGTCTGGATCAGCGTCACCACCTCGCCGATCTTCTGGGTGCCGGCAGCCAGGCTCTCGACAACCGTGTTGGTGCGCCGTGCCTCGTCCGCCGCTTTCGCGGCGATCTCAGCCGACCGCGTCACCTGCTGTGAGATATTGTTGATCGACGCAGTCAGCTCTTCCGTTGCGGCAGCGACCGTCTCGACATTGGTCGACGCCTGTTGCGAGGCGCCGGCCGCGGCCGACGTCTGGCGCGAAGATTCCGCGCTGCTCCGGCTCATCGACGAGGACAGGCTCTGCATCTCGCTGGCGGCGACGGCCACCGCCTCGACGATGCCGCCGATCTTGCGCTCGAAGCCTTCTGCGAGCTCGCGACGGGCAAGATCGGCCTGCTGCTTGACGCGTTGCTCGGCCTCGAACCGCTCGGCGTTGGCGCGCGCCTCGGCAGCGATCGCCGATTCGGCTTCCGCGGTCTTGCGCGCGCTGGTTTCGAACAACTGCGTCAGCTTGAGCGCAAGGGCGATGAGAACACCGGCCTCGATCAGCAGGATGACCGCATGCAGCACAACGCGGCCGAAATCAGCGCCGCCCGGGTAGATCGCCGCAGGAAACACGAAGTTCAGGACCAGATGATGAAGCGCGACGGCGACCGTGCCGGCCAGGATCGGCCGGTAGTCGCAATATGCGACCAGACAGGCGAGCGCGGCGAAAAAATACATGTGCATGTCGATCTGCCAGGCATGTCCGGACATCTGGTAGACGAGCACGGAGACGCTGCCCATGACGGCGACCGCGACGGTGAGCTGGGTCGACAAGGCGTCGCCGGCGCTGCGCCAGGAAAGGGTTGCCACCACTGCCATGACGATCATGAGCATGGTCGGCATCAGCCAGTCGCCGCGCGACAGCCCGATGATGAGGGAGAGCGGAACGTGAACCCAGAGCATCGCCAGCAGAAGCTTGCTGGTCGTGTGCCGGAGGGTTGCCAGATCGCTGGTCTCGACGTTCATTTCCGATTCCCCCAAAGAGATCATTTTGCAAAGCAGGCAGAGACCGCCTGCGGATCAATGATGAGCCAGGCTCCAGCCTCGCGCAGCCGCGCCGCGCCGTCGTGTTCGCCGGGACGAACGACGAGCAGCGATGAAATGGCCGTTGTGCGCACGAGCGCGGCGTCGGCCGAGGCCGCAGCGAGCATCGCGTGTTGCGCGCTCCACCAAGGTGGGAAAGCGACGGCCACGACTTCGCTCCCCGCGCGCACTTGGAGTGACAGCGCTGCGACCGCGACGAAGCTCGCGATCAGAAGCGCCGTGGCATTGAGCCACGGGCGCGAAGATTGAGGTATGGTTGCACCGGACGTCATCGCACCCAAGAATAGAGGGATGGGAATAACTTCCGGTAAACGTTCGTTAGGGATGACGACTGAGGACGGGAACGCCAGCGCTGCAACGCCCAGGCGCCCCGGAATGCTCGGCTCAGACCGGTGGCACCGGCAGCGCCGTGACCGACTTGATCTTCTCCATGGCGAAGCGCGAGGTGACGTTCTTGAGGGGCACCGCGCTGATCAGCTTCTTGTAGAAGACGTCGTAGCTCTGCATGTCCGCAACGACGACGCGCAGCATGTAGTCGACGTCGCCGGCCATCCGGTAGAACTCCATCACCTCCGGCATCGAGCTGACCGCCTCGGCGAATTTGCGCAGCCAGGCCTCGGAATGGTCGGCGCTCTCCACCGACACGAACACGGAGATGCCAAGCCCGATCTTGTTCTGATCGACCAGGGCCACCCGGCGCAGAATCACGCCATCGGCCTCGAGCCGCTGGATGCGCTTCCAGCACGGTGTCGACGACAGTCCGACCCGATCCCCGATCTCGGCGACGGATAGCGACGCGTCCTCCTGCAGGACCATCAGAATCTTGCGGTCGATGGCATCGAGCCGGCGATTGGCTTCGGAGCCTTGGGCGGCGACATCGGTCATGGAGAAACTTGTTCCATAGGAAGGCTATAAAACCCTCATATAGAGAAAATCGTTCCAAGGCAAGGATCGGCCGTTCAGCCCTTTCCTGTCCGGTCCGGCGGTTTCCGCGGAATGGCGGGCGGGCTGGTCTCTTGTTACCGCTCGTCGTTCTCCTTGAGCCAGCGGCCGACCAGATGATGAGCAATGGCGAACGGATGCGGTCCCGCCAAGCCATCCGGATGCTGCCGCAGCAGCATCTGCCGGGCCTCGTCGCGGCTGAACCAGCGCACGTCCTCGAGCTCGGTACGGTCGATGACGATGTCTTCGTTGAGCGCCCGGGCGCTGCAGCCGATCATCAACGACGACGGGTAGGGCCAAGGCTGGGTCATGTAGTAGGTCACGTCGGTGCAGCGAATGCCGGATTCTTCGAACACCTCGCGCCGGACGGCGTCCTCGATCGTCTCGGCCGCCTCGACGAAGCCGGCGAGGCAGGAATACATGCCGGTCGGAAACTGCTTCTGCCGCCCGAGCAGGCACTTGTCGCCGGAGGCGACCAGTGAGATCACGACCGGATCGGTGCGTGGGAAATGCTCCGTCTTGCAGCTCGGGCATTCGCGCTTCCAGCCGCCCTCGCGCATCGCGGTCTTGGCGCCGCAATTGGCGCAGAATCCGTGGCGCTGATGCCAGGACACCAGGGACTTGGCCATCGCGATGGTGGCGAGCTGGTCGACCGGGATCGCGCCCTGCATCGCCATGCCGCGCAGCTCGGTCACGGACACGTCCTCGCGCCCGGCGAGCTTCTCGACCGCGGCCGGCGCGATGCCCATGCCGAACACGGCCGCGCCGTCCTGCAGGCCGAGGAAGATCGTTCCCGGATTGGCACCGAACTTCAGCGCCTCGTCGATCGACAGCAGCGCGCGCAGCTGGTCGCCCTCGCGCTTCAGCACCAGCGAATCGCGATGCACGACATAGGCCCGCGTCGACGGCTGGCTCTCGAAGGCAATCAGCTTGTCATCATGGAAGCGCAGATGGGCGGCGCGATCGATCGGATGGCCGACGAAGGCCGGCTTGCCCAGCGGAAACAAGTCGAATGGCGACATCTCTCACCCTAGCCAGATCTTGCGCCTGATAGCGCTGATGAACTGCTGCACCTCCTGCGCATCGTGGGGCACAGGCGGCGCGGCGCCCCACACCGGTCGCGGCCAGGCCACGTCACTTGTGCGTCGCGCGATGATGTGGACGTGCAACTGCGGCACCATGTTGCCGAGCGCGGCGACGTTGAGTTTGTCGCATTTGGTGATCTCTTTGAGCGCGCGTGACGCCCGCGTGATCTCGGTCATCAGCTGCGCCTGCGCGACCTCGTCGAGATCGATGATCTCGACCGCGCCCTCGCGCCGCGGCACCAGCAGCAGCCAGGGATAGTTCGCGTCCTTGATCACCAGCACGCGGGACAGCGGCAGGTCGCCAATGTCGATCGTATCCTTCGCAAGTTGCGGATGCAGCGACCAGGCTGATTCGGGCATGCGGCGGTTCCTGGCGGATGGTCAGGCGGGGGCTCGACGGCACCTAAGGCCTTTCCGAGCTGCGGCACAAGCCCGCGGGGCGGTAGACGAGGCCGGCGAAGCTCGCGCTTGCTTTCCGGACCGTTTGGCCCCAAATAGGCAGCGGGAGATTGGCGGTGGACGAGCCACTCGCCAACCGGGTCAGGTCCGGAAGGAAGCAGCCCTAACGAGGTCCGGATCGGGTCGCTCGTCAGTCTCCTACCTGTTTTCTCGAGCGAATCGCGCAAAGATGGCGGGGACCCCGCGCAGGGCGGGCGCTCGACCGCGCACCGGCTGATTGCGTCGAGGCTGATTGCGTCGACGATCGCGATCGATGTCGGCCTGGAATGCTCACTTGCGGATCGCTCGATGACCGACGCTGGCGCCCCACCTGTTCCGCCTGACAGCGCCGACGCTCCCGCCAAGCCCTACCGGGTGCTGGCGCGCAAATACCGCCCCTCCAGCTTCGCGGATCTGATCGGCCAGGAGGCCGTGGTGCGCACCGTCTCGAACGCGTTCGAGACCGGCCGGATTCCGCAGGCCTGGATCCTGACCGGCGTCCGCGGCGTCGGCAAGACCACCACCGCCCGCATCCTCGCCCGCGCCCTGAACTACGAGCTGCCCGACGGCTCGGTGAAGGGCCCGACCATCCACATGCCGGTGCTCGGCACCCATTGCCAGGCGATCATGGAAAGCCGGCACATGGACATCCTGGAAATGGACGCGGCGTCGCATACCGGCGTCGACGATGTCCGCCAGATCAATGACAGCGTGCGCTATGCGCCGGCCAGCGCGCGCTACAAGGTCTATATCATCGACGAAGTCCACATGCTGTCGACGGCGGCGTTCAACGCCTTCCTGAAGACCTTGGAGGAGCCGCCGGAGCACGCCAAGTTCGTGTTCGCCACCACCGAGATCCGGAAAGTCCCGGTCACGGTGCTGTCGCGCTGCCAGCGCTTCGATCTGCGCCGGGTCGAGGCCGACGTGCTGATGAAGCATCTTGCTGGCATCGCGACCAAGGAAGGCGTCACGATCGAGCCCGAGGCGCTCGGCATCATCGCCCGCGCCGCAGAAGGCTCGGTGCGCGATTCGCTGTCGCTGCTCGATCAGGCGATCGCGCATAGCGCCGGCGAGGTCCGCGCCGACGATGTCCGGCAGATGCTCGGCCTCGCCGACCGCACCCGCGTCATCGATCTGTTCCACCATCTCGCCAGCGGCGACATCGCCGCCGCCTTCAAGGAATTCCGCGAGCAGTACGACGTCGGCGCCGACCCCGTGGTCGTGCTGTCCGACCTCGCCGAGTTCGTCAACTTCGTGACCCGGGTGAAGGTCGTGCCGGCGACCGCTGACAATGTCGCCTTCAGCGAGACCGAGCGGCTGCGCGCACGCGACTTCGCCACCAAGCTGTCGATGCGCGTGCTGTCGCGGATGTGGCAGATGCTGCTCAAGGGCATCGCCGAGACTCAAGGCGCGACGCGGCCTGCGGCTGCGGCGGAAATGGTTCTGGTCCGCATCGCCTATGCCGCCGATCTGCCGACGCCTGACGAAGCCATTCGGATGATCGACCAGAACGGTGGCGGCTCGCCAATCGTCACGAACGGCGGCGGGGCGCGCCCTGCGCCGGCATCCACCATGAGCGCGGGAACGCCGCCTGTGATGGCGCCGGCGCCGATGCAGGCGCCGCGCGCGCAAGGCCCGACGCTCGCCGCGGTCGGCGGTTCGATGCGACCGCAGGCGATGGCATCGCAGCCGTCACCGGCATCGCAGGACCAGCCCGCGCTGCGCCTAGCGAGCTTCCAGGAACTCGTCGCGCTGGCCGGCAAGAATCGTGACCTGATCACCAAGAGCGCGCTCGAGATGGACGTGCGGCTGGTCCGCTTCGAGGAGGGACGGCTGGAGATCGCGCTGGAACGGACGGCGCAGCGCTCGCTTGTCTCCGACCTCGGCCGCAAGCTGGAGGACTGGACCGGCCGGCGTTGGACGGTGATCGTGTCCAACGAGCCGGGCCAGGCGACCTTGCGCGAGCAGAACCTGCGCGCCAAAAGCGAACGCGAGGCGGCGGCAGAGGCCGATCCGCGCGTGCAGGAGATCCTGGCGCGGTTCCCCGGCACCAAGGTGGTCGAGGTGCGTCGGCTCGCCCCCGAGCCGCCCGAATCGGACGCCAGTGCTGTCGAGCCGCCCGACGAGTCCGACGATGACGATTTCTAGAGCATGATCCGGAACAGTGAAAACCGGTTTTCCTCGCGACAAACGCCAAAGGCGTTTGCGCGGAGATCATGCTCAACCAGAAGGCTGATGATGAGGTGCTCCGATGGCTGACTTTCTCGGCATGATGAAGCAGGCGGCACAGCTGCAGACGAAGATGCAGGAGATGCAGGAAGAGCTCGGCAATGTCGAGGTCGAGGGCATCTCGGGCGGCGGGCTGGTCGCCGTGCGCATGACCGCCAAGATGGACGTGAAGAGCATCAAGATCGATCCGTCGCTGCTGAAGCCGGAGGAGGCCGAGATCCTGGAGGACCTGCTGGTCACCGCGCATGGCGATGCGCGGCGCAAGGCGGAAGCCGCGATGCAGGAGAAGATGCAGGCCATCACCGGCAAGCTCGGCCTGCCGCCGGGCTTCGGCTTCGGTTAGTTCGCTCGATGATCGTCGTGAACTGATGGCCGTCGCCGGTCCTGAGATCGAACGCCTGATCCAGCTGCTCGCGCGCCTGCCCGGCCTCGGGCCGCGCTCGGCGCGGCGTGCCGCGCTGCATCTGATCAAGAAGCGCGAGGCGCTGATGGTGCCGCTTGCCTCGGCGTTGCAGGTCGCGATCGACCGCATCCAGGTGTGCAAGACCTGCGGCAACATCGATACCCAGAATCCCTGCACGGTGTGCACCGATCCGCGGCGCGATCCCGCGATGATCGTCGTCGTCGCCGATGTCGCCGATCTCTGGGCGCTGGAGCGCGCCAAGGCCTCGAACGGCCGCTATCACGTGCTCGGCGGCACCTTGTCGCCGCTCGACGGCGTCGGTCCGCAGGATCTCACCATCGACGCGCTGGTGCAGCGCGCCCATGCGCCGGAGGTGCAGGAGATCATCCTCGCATTGAACGCGACGGTCGACGGCCAGACCACCGCCCACTACATCACCGACCTCCTGCAGGAGGCGAATGTCAAGGTCACGCGGCTGGCGCATGGCGTGCCGGTCGGCGGCGAGCTCGACTATCTCGACGAAGGCACGCTCTCGGCCGCGATGCGGCAGCGGACCTTGTTCTAGGCACAGACGAAAGTGGAATGATGACGAAACGCGGATTCGGCAAACGGCTGGCTTTGGGCGCGATTCTGGCGGTACTCTCGGCGCCGTCGGTGCTGGCGCAGCAGAGCGAGGCATCGCAGAAGGCGGGGCGTCCGCTCAATGCCGGTGACGTGCTGTCGGGCGAGCTGACGGCGCTGAAGCTGAAAGGCGCCAAGCCGGGCCAGCCCTCCGCGGCCTATCAGATCACCAGCGAGCCGCGCCGTCTGCCGCCGCCGAGCGGGTTGTGCAATCTCGAGACCGGCCCGGAGACGTTCCAGCTCGTCACCGCGAACACGGCTCAGGCGTCTCAGCTCAAGGGGCTGCTCGGCAAGCAGATCGCGGTCAAGGTCGACGAGATCGCCTGCGCCCAGGATGCGGGACAGATGAGCGAGGCGGTCGTGACCAAGTGGAGCTTGGTGAAGCGTTGAGGCCGCTGGGAGCATTCACGCGAAAGCAGCGCCACGATTTCCGCTGTCATCGCCTGGCTTTGACCGGGCGATCCAGCACGCCGCGGCCTCGCGGTTGATCGCCGACGTCTCTGCAATCCCGGATCACCCGCCTTCGCGGATGATGACAGTCTAACCCCAGGCGGCAGCTAGACCTTCACTGGCCCCAATTCATCGAAATGGCCGCGCCTCTGCAGCCAAGCAAGCAGCACGAGGCTCGGGATCGCGACGAGTGCGCAGATGACGAAGAATGTAGGCCAGCCGGTCGCTTTCGCCACATAGCCCGCGCCCGATGACAGGTAGGTTCGTCCAACCGCGGCGAGCGCGGTGAGCAGCGCATATTGGGTCGCGGTGTGCAGCGGGTTCTGGCACAGCGCAGAGAGATAGGCGACGAAGATCACGGTGCCGATCGCGCTGGTGAAGTTCTCCGCAGAGATCGCCAGCGCCAGCGCCCATTGATTGACGCCGACGATGGCGAGCCATGAGAACGACAGGTTGGCCAGCGCCTGCACGATGCCGCCGATCCACAGGCTGGTGGCGAGCGAATAGCGCCGCGCGACGAAGCCGCCGGCAAAGCCGCCGGCGAGCGTGGCGGCGAGGCCGACGCCTTTCACGATCGCTGCGTAGTCGACCTTGCTGAAGCCGAGATCGATCACGAACGGCGCGGTCATCGTGCCGGAGAAGGCGTCGGTGAACTTGAACAGCACGACGAAGGCGAGCGCCGTGAGCGCATCACGTCGGCTGAGGAACTCGACGAAGGCTCCGGCGGCCGCATGCATCACGCGGGTGAGCGCGGTGTCCGCGCCCATCGCGGCCTCCGCCTGCTGCGACTGTGCCGGCTCGGTCGCCGCGAGGGCCGTGATCGTGCCAATCAGCACCATTCCGGCCATCGCGACATAGCCCCACATCCAGGACGACGGACGCGTCAACCCCGAGTTCTCGAATGCACTGACCACCACCAGCGCGCCGGCGGTCGAGACCAGCATGCCGATGCGGTAGGCGGCGACATACGCCGCCATGCCCGCGGCTTGCTCGCTCTCCGGAAGGCTCTCGACGCGGAAGGCATCGACCACGATGTCCTGGGTCGCCGACATCGCGGCGACCAGCAGCGCGGCCAGCGCGACCATGAACGGCGCATGCGCCGGGTCAGTCACGGCCAGCAGCAGGATGGCCGCGATCAGCAGCAATTGCGCGAACACCAGCCAGCCGCGCCGCCGCCCGAAGGCGCGCGTCAGCAGCGGCACGTGCAGCGCGTCGACCAGCGGCGCCCAAAGGAATTTCAGCGTGTAGGGCGTGCCGACCAGCGCGAACAGCCCGATGGTCCCGAGATCGACGCCGAGCTCGCGCATCCAGATCTGAAGCGTCGAGCCGGACAGCGCCAGCGGCAGACCTGAGGAGAAGCCGAGGAACAGCACCACGAGCACGCGCGGCTGCAGGTAGACGGCCATGCTCTCGCGCCAGGTGGGGGCGGGCTTGGCCTCAGGCTTTGCAGCGGTTGCTCTGATGTCGGAGGCGGCGTCAGGTGCGGTCATCGGTGGGTGGTAGCAGATCTGGACAGCTTTCGCGACGCCGCGGTCATTCCCCCGCCTGCATCCGCCCCGCCAGCGGAAACAGGTCCGGCGTCGCGCCCGCGCCCGGCGCAATGCGCGGAGAGTCCGCCGGCGCATCCGGCTTGCTGAAATCGAGCTCCTCGATCCGCGCGGCGCGCTTTTCGATCTTGTCGGCGGAGATGAGGATCTGGCGGATGTCCTCGCCGACATCGCCAAAATGCTTCTGCAGCTTGAGCACGCGCTCGCGCAGGCGGCCGAGGTCGTCGCCGAGATGGATGACCTCGTTGCGGATCTGGTCGGCGGCGTCGCGGATGCGCGCGTCCTTCATGATCTGCTGCATGACCTGGATCGCGAGCATCAGCAGCGACGGCGACACCAGCACGACACGGGCGCGATAGGCTCTCTGGATGACATCGTCGAAGCCGTCATGGATCTCGGCGTAGACCGATTCCGACGGCACGAACATCAGCGCCGTGTCCTGCGTCTCGCCGACCACGAGGTACTTCTCGGCGATGTCGTTGACGTGGCGCAGCACGTCGGTGCGCAGCCGCTGCGCGGCGGCGCGCTTCTCCTCTTCGGTTTCGGCATCATGCAACGCGGTCACGGCTTCCAGCGGAAACTTCGCGTCGATGCACAGCGGCCTGGTGTCGGGCAGGAACACGACGCAGTCCGGCCGCTTGCCGCTGACGAGCGTGTACTGGAAGGCGTAGCTGCCCTTCGGCAGCCCGTCCTGGACGATCGCCTCCATGCGCGCCTGGCCGAATGCGCCGCGCGACTGCTTGTTGGCGAGCACGTCGCGCAAGGTCGTGACCTGTGTCGTGAGCTCGCTGAGATCGCGATGCGCGTTGTCGATGATGCCGAGCCGCTCGTGCAGCACGCGCAAGGAATCCATGGTGTGGCGCGTGGTCTGCTCCATCGATTGGCCGACGCGATGGGTGACGGCGTCGAGCCGCTCGTTGACGCTGCGCGCCAGGTCCACCTGCCGCCCGGCAAGCAGCTGCGCCATCGCGTCGACCCGGCCGGAGGCCTCGCTCTGCACCCGGATCATCTCGCCGAACCGCTGTTCGATCTCATCGGCGCGCATCGCCTGCTGGGCCGCGAGCTCGGCGCCGCGCCGGCCGGAGCGCACCACGGCCGCGACGATCATCAGCAGCAGGAGCAGAACCAGCACGCCAAACCCGATCAGCGCGTCGCTGGCGCGCACCGGCAGATCGCCGATCATGACGACGACAGGATTGAGGGACTGGCTGGCGGTCATCACCCCCGTCTATCCGATTCGCAAGAGTTCGCGAACGAAGAGAGAACATTTATGGTTAAGGCCGGGTAAAGAATCATGGTTAGCGAGACATTGAAATTCATGGTTAGCGAAGTCTTAACTGCGAGCCATCACATTGACCGCGCCGGTTCCGCGGCTTAAATCGCGCGCCATGTCCCTAAGAGAAATCATCATCCTGCCGGACCGGCAGTTGCGGCTGGTGTCCAAGCCGGTCGAGAAGGTCACGCCGGAGATCCGGCAGCTGGTCGACGACATGTTTCAGACCATGTACGACGCGCCAGGCATCGGGCTCGCAGCGATTCAGGTCGCGCAGCCGCTGCGCGTCATCACCATGGATCTGGCCAAGCCCGACGCGAACGGGGAAGGCAAGCGCGAGCCGCGCGTCTTCATCAATCCGGAGATCGTTGCCAAGTCGGACGAGCTGTCGGTCTACGAGGAAGGCTGCCTGTCGATCCCCGAATATTACGAGGAGGTCGAGCGGCCGGCGCGTGTGCGCGTGCGCTTCACCGATCTCGACGGGCTGGTCCGCGAGGAGGATGCGGAGGGGCTCTACGCCACCTGCATCCAGCACGAGATCGACCATCTCAACGGCGTGCTGTTCATCGACTATCTGTCGAAGCTCAAGCGCGACCGCGTGATGAAGAAGTTCACCAAGGCCGCCAAGCGCGCCGGCGAGTAACGATCAACTCTCTCCCCCGTCATGCCCGGGCTTGACCCGGGCATCCACGTCTTGCCTCTCGCGTTGGCATTGCGACGTGGATGGCCGGGACGAGCCCGGCCAATGACGGCAGGATGAAGCCTTGAGGGGCGCACCAGATGCCGCTTCGCCTGATCTTCATGGGCACGCCGGATTTCGCCGTGCCGACCCTGCTCGAGCTCGCCGGCCACGGCCACGAGATCGTGGCCGTCTACACGCGCGCGCCGAAGCCCGGTGGCCGCCGTGGCTTGGCCTTGGTCCCGACTCCGATCGAGACCGAGGCGCGGCGGCTCGGCATTCCCGTGCTCACGCCGAAGACGCTGAAGACCGAGGACGCGCTGGCTGCGTTCTGCGCCCACCAGGCCGACGCCGCCGTCGTCGTCGCCTATGGCATGATCCTGCCGCAGGCGATTCTCGATGCACCAAAACTCGGCTGCTACAACCTCCACGCCTCGCTGCTGCCGCGCTGGCGCGGCGCCGCGCCGATCAACCGTGCCATCATGGCAGGGGACGCCGAAAGCGGCGTGATGGTCATGAAGATGGATGTCGGTCTCGACACCGGCGACGTCGCGATGGCCGAGCGTCTGCCCATCACTGACGCGATGACGGCGTCCGACCTGCACGATCGCCTGTCGCGCATCGGCGCCGACCTGATGGTGCGGGCGATGGCCGCGCTGGAGCGCGGCGGGCTGACGTTGACGAAGCAGGCCGAGGGCGGCGTGACCTATGCGGCCAAGATCGAGAAGGCCGAGGCGCGGATCGACTGGACGAAGCCGGCGCATACGGTGCTGCGTCACATCCACGGCCTGTCGCCGTTCCCCGGCGCCTGGAGCGAGGTCATGCTCGATGGCGAGGCGGCGCGTTTGAAGATCCTGCGCTGCGCGCTCGCCGACGGCCGGGGCGAGCCGGGCGCCGTGCTCGACGAGCAGCTCACCATCGCCTGCGCCGACGGCGCCATCCGCGTGACCGAGCTGCAGCGCGCCGGCAAGGGCCCGATGAAAGCCGCGGATTTCCTGCGCGGCACGCCCGTCGCGCCGGGCCGGCGCTTCGGCTGACCAATTCAGCTCGTCATGCGCGGGCTTGACCCGCGCATCCATCTCGCGAACAAGCTTCGTCCATGGATGGATTGCCGGGTCAAGCCCGGCAATGACGGCCAAACGCGATCGAGGCGATGCCCCGCTACAAGCTCACCATCGAATATGACGGCGCGCCGTTCTGCGGCTGGCAGCTGCAGGCGACCTTGCCGTCGGTGCAGGGCGCGCTGGAAGCGGCGGTGCAGGCGACCTGCGGCGTGCCGACGCGCGTGCACGGTTCTGGCCGTACCGACGCCGGCGTCCACGCCATGGGGCAGGTCGCGCATTGCGACATCGCCAAGGAGTTCCGCCCCGACAAGCTGCGCGACGCACTCAACGCGCATCTGCGGCCGAACCCGGTTGCGGTGCTCCATGCCGAGATCGTGCCCGACAGCTTCGAAGCGCGGTTCTCCGCGCGGAAGCGGCACTACCGCTATCGCATCGTCAATCGCCGCTCCAATCTTGCGCTCGAGGTCGGCCGCGTCTGGCGCGTGCCGCAGCGGCTGGATTCGGAGGCGATGCATGCGGCGGCGCAGCGGCTGCTCGGCAGGCATGATTTCACGACCTTCCGCGATACGGAATGTCAGGCGAAGTCGCCGGAGAAGACGCTCGATCAACTCGATGTCGTGAGGGACGGCGATGCGATCACCATCCTCACCTCCGCGCGCTCCTATCTGCATAGCCAGGTGCGCTCGATGGTCGGCTCGCTGGTGTGGGTCGGGCAGGGCCGCTGGACCGCAGATGATCTCGCCGCCGCGCTCGCCGCGCGCAATCGCGCCGCCTGTGGCGTCGTCGCGCCACCGGAAGGGCTCTATCTCGTGAAGGTCGACTATTGAGGTCGTTCCCGCGTGGAACCCGGCCCGTCGCGTACCGCGACGAGAGGCTGTCCTAATTAGTTGCTGCTTCGAGTTGCGCGATAGGCCTCATTAACTTCAAATTGAATCCCTCCCTGCTATCCGGACCTCAGGCTGCTCTCCAGCGAGGTCGATCGTGCGCATTCGTCAAGTCTTCCTGCTCTCTCTGCTGCTCGGGGCCGTCATCGGCCTGCTCGCCACCGTGCTGTTCGCCTGGCAGCAGCTGACCTCGCTGCAAGCGGCCCGGACCGCGGGCGCCGATGCGCAACTGCTGGCCGCCATGCTGCGGCTCCCGGAAAAGCTCAATGTGGAGCGCGCCTGGATCAATCCGCGACTGGCATCGGCCAACCCGGCGACGGCGGAGGAGCTCGCGGGGCTCAAGAAGATCACCGGCGGCTCCGATGAGGCGCTCGCCAAGGCGCGCAGCCTGGCGCAGCTTCGCGAGGACGTCGCAGCGCTCGATTCGATCGAGCAGAAGCTGCGCACGCTGCGCGGCGCGGCGCTCGATGCCGTGGCCGAGCCCAAGGCGTCCCGGTCGGAGGCCGTCGTCCGCGACTACGTGCCGCAGATGTTCACGGTCCAGGAAGCCACCGGCAGCCATGTCGAGGTGATCGTGCGCCGGATCAATGCGGCCAACCCCGCGGTCGGCCAGGCCGCGCGGCTCGCCGTGATCGGATGGGATCTGCGCGACTGGGCCGGCCGCGCCACCACGACGCTCATCCGCATGATCGCGACCAAGCAGCCGATGGCCGGCGAGCCGGCCGAGGCGCTCGCCGCGTTCAAGGGACGCATTGAGCGGATCTGGGCGACGGCTAAGCTTGCCGCTGCCGAGATCGATCAGAAGCCGATCTTCGCAGCGATGACCGGGGTGGAAAACGGCTATTGGGCGCGCGGCGGCGAGCTGTATACGTCGCAGGTGGCGCCGAATCGCGGCAAGGTGCTCGAGCTCGACCCCGATCAATTCCTGCGGTCGCTGTTTCCGATCCTCGACACCATCCTGCCGCTGCGTGATGCCGCGCTGACCGAGGCGCTGCGCCAGAGCGAGGCCGCGCTCGGCGACGCCCAGCTCCGCTTCGTGCTGGCGCTCATTCTGCTCGTCGTCAACATTGCCGCCGCTGCGCTCGGAACACTCTGGTTCAACGCTCGGGTCATCAAGCCTCTGTCCAACCTGACCGAGCTGATCGGGCGCATCGCCAGCGGCGCGCGCGATGTGGAAATCGCCTACCGCGACCGCACCGACGAGGTCGGTACGCTCGCCCACGCCATCGGCGTTCTGCAGGAGAAGTCGGCCGAGGCCGATCGGCTGGCGTTGCAGGGTGCCGATGCCGAGGCGCGGCGCGATGCGCGGCGGCAAAAGATCGAGGCGCTCACCCGCCGCTTCGGCGACGTCATCGACACGCTTTGCGGCCGGTTGAGCGACGCCGCCAGTGGCCTGAAACTCTCGGCCGAGACCCTCGACGGCTCCGCCAGCACCACGGCGTCACGTGCCACCGCCGTGGCCGATGCGGCGGCGCAGGCAACCTCCGGCGTCAACACAGTCGCGGCGGCCTCCGAGGAGCTCGACGCCTCGATGAAGGAGATCACCCGGCAGATCGCGGAAGCCGCGTCGGAATCCTCCAACGCGACCAGCCAGGCGCTCGACACCACCGACAAGGTCCGCACGCTGGCCGGCAGCGCGACACGCATCGGCGACGTCGTCCAGCTCATCCGCGCCATCGCCTCGCAGACCAATCTGCTGGCGCTCAATGCCACGATCGAGTCGGCGCGCGCAGGCGAGGCCGGCAAGGGTTTTGCCGTCGTCGCATCCGAGGTGAAGAGCCTGGCGTCGCAGACCAGCAAGGCTACCGAAGAGATCGAGAGCCAGATCGCCGCGATTCAGGACGAGACCGGCAGCACGGTCGCCGCAATCGAGAAGATCGCAGCCGTGGTGAATACGATCAGCGGCGTCACGGGAGCTGTCGCGACGGCCGTGGCCGAGCAGAGCGCTACGACACGTGAGATCGCCCGCAGCGTGCAGCAGACGGCGAGCGGTACCAACGACGTCTCGTCGTCGATTGCGCTGGTCAGCGCGGCCGCAGCCGAAACCCGCGGCTCGGCGCGCTCACTGCTCGATTCTGCTGCCAGCCTAGCCGGCCAGGCGACGGATTTGCGCCGCGAGGTCGATCAGTTCCTGGCGGAGGTGAAGGCCGCCTGATCGGAGCGGCACGCCGCTCACGCGAAGTAGCGATCGAGAATGCCGCGATAGATATTCGTCAGGGTGGCGATGTCGGCGACCGAGGCGCGCTCGTCGATCTGGTGCATGGTCTGGCCGACCAGGCCGAACTCGATCACCGGGCAGTAGCTCGAGATGAAGCGCGCGTCCGAGGTGCCGCCGGTGGTCGATAGCTCGGGCTTGCGGCCCGTCACGCTCTCGATCGCGGCAACCGCGAGGTCGGTGAACGGTCCGGGCTTGGTCAGGAACACGTTGGAGTTCGACGGCATCCAGTCGATGCGGGCGCGGATGCGGTTGCCGCAAGCCTTGGCCAGCCGCTGCTCGACCAGCGCGCGCAGCGACTCCTGCGTATGGCAGTCGTTGTAGCGGATGTTGAACTTCGCCCGCGCCAGTCCCGCGATGACATTGGTCGCGGTGTTGCCGACGTCGACCGTGGTGAATTCGAGGTTCGACGGCTGGAATTGCGCGCTGCCATGGTCGAGCGGCTCGTCCGAAAGCGCGACGATCAGGCGCGAGATATCCGGGACCGGGTTGGAGGCGCGGTGCGGGTAGGCGACGTGGCCCTGCTTGCCCTCGACGATCAGGGTGCCGGACTGCGAGCCGCGGCGGCCGATCTTGATGCAGTCGCCCATGACTTCTTGATTCGACGGCTCGCCGAGCACGCAATGGTCGAAGCGCTCGCCGCGCTCGGCCGCCCATTTCAACAGCTTGATGGTGCCGTTGATCGAGACGTCCTCCTCGTCGCCGGTGATCAGGAACGAGATCGAGCCCTTCGGCCGTCCACCATTGTCGCGCAGATAGTCGAGTGCAGCCGCCACGCTGCAGGCGATGCCGCCTTTCATGTCGACGGCGCCACGGCCATAGATGTAGCCGTCCTTGACCTCGCCGGAGAATGCGCCAAGGCTCCACGCAGCCTCGTCGCCGGGCGGCACCACGTCGGTGTGGCCGGCGAACGTGATGTGCGGCCCCTCGGTGCCGATCCGGGCGTAGAGATTGTCGACGTCGGCGGTGCCCGCTTCCGAGAAGGTCACGCGATGGGTCTGGAAGCCGGCTTGCTTCAGCAGGTCCTCGAGCACGCCGAGCGCCCCGGCATCGGCGGGGGTCACGGAGGGACAGCGGATCAGGTCGCGGGTGATGGTGAGGGCATCGGTCATGCCCTCGCTTAACATGGGCGTTCGGGCGGCGGCTAGTGCGGCCGCCCGGACGTGGACGATCAGTCGCGCAGCAGCTCGTTGATCGAGGTCTTGGAGCGGGTGCGCTCGTCGACGCGCTTGACGATGACGGCGCAGGCGGTGGAGGGGCCGATCTGGCCGTTCTTCATCGGCTTGCCCGGCAGCGCGCCCGGCACCACGACGGCATATTCCGGCACCTCGCCGACGAAAACCTCGCCGGTCTCGCGGTCGACGATCTTGGTCGACGCGCCCAGGAACACGCCCATCGACAGCACCGCGCCCTTGCGCACGACCACGCCCTCGGCAACCTCGGAGCGCGCGCCGATGAAGCAGTCATCCTCGATGATCACGGGACCGGCCTGCAGCGGCTCCAGCACGCCGCCGATGCCGACGCCGCCGGAAATGTGCACGCGCTTGCCGATCTGGGCGCAGGAGCCGACCGTCGACCAGGTGTCGACCATGGTCGCCTCGTCGACATAGGCGCCGAGATTGACGAAGGACGGCATCAGCACGACGTTCTTGGCGATGAAGGCCGAGCGGCGCACGATCGCGCCGGGCACGGCGCGGAAGCCGGCGTCACGGAAACGGTTCTCGCCCCAGCCCTCGAACTTCGACGGCACCTTGTCCCACCACGACGCCTGGCCGGGGCCGCCGGGGATCACGCTCATGTCGTTGAGGCGGAACGACAGCAGCACCGCCTTCTTGAGCCACTGGTTGACGCTCCACTTGCCGTCCGTGCCCCGCTCGGCGACCCGGGCCTCGCCCTTGTCGAGCAGCTCCAGCGCGCTCTCCACGGCGTCGCGGACCTCGCCCTTGGTCGTGGTCGAGACGCCATCACGGGCATCGAAGGCGCTGTTGATGGTGGATTCCAGGGCGGACAGTGACATCGGTCGATCCTCGCTTGGTCCCGGGCCGACCGGGATAGACTTGTAGAAGCTGGGGGCAGGGCGGCTTTTTCCGGGTTTGGGGTAAGGGAGTCAAGGCACCCACCGGCGTCGTCCCGGACAAGCGGAGCGCCCGGCTGTCGCTATTGAGACGACTTTATATCGCGAGCGCCGATCCGGGACCCATAACCACAGGGAGACGTGTTGGGCACATCCTTAGCCACTTGCGTGCCCACACATCCGCCGGTGGTTATGGGTCCCGGGTCAAGCCCGGGACGACACTGAGTTTGTCGGACGCCCATCGCACCTCAGGACCGCCGGCGGCTTCGCTTGTCCGGACGACAGCGAGGGTTAGGCCTTCACCAGCCGCTGCAAGAACCCGGTCAGATCGTCCGTCACATGATCCACATGCGGATCATCGCGGCCCGACAGCTCCCAATCCTCGCGCACCACCTCCTTGGTGCCGTCCGGTACGACGAGCACCGTGGTCATGCCGAGGTCGTGCGGGACGACGAGGTTGCGGGAGAGGTCCTCGAACATTGCGGAGCGCGTCGGATCGACATCGTGCAGCCGGACGAATTTGTCATAGGTCTCGCGCGCGGGCTTCGGTGTCAATTCGGCGGCGATGATGTCGAACACGCCGTGGAAATGGTCTGCGATGCCGAGCCGGCTCAGCACCGCGCCGACATGGTCCACCGAGCCGTTGGTGAGGATCAGCTTGCGTCCAGGCAGTCGCTCGATCGCCGCGCCCATCGCCGAGTTCGGCTCCAGCGGCGAATGGTCGATCTTGTGCACGTAGGCCAGGAAGTCGTCGGCATGCACGCCGTGCTCGGTCATCATGCCGCGCATCGTGGTGCCGTAGCGGCGGTAGTAGTCCTTCTGGATGCGGCGCGCTTCGTCCGCATCGACCTTGAGCCAGTTGGACACGAATTCGCCGATCCTGGCATCGACCTGCTGCCACAGATTGACGTGATGCGGATACAGCGTGTTGTCGAGATCGAACACCCAGGTGTCGACGTGATCGAAGGCGCGGGGGGACTTTGTCATGTGTGCCTCGGTCCATCATGCGTGGGTTCATTCGGCCACAGTGGCGCGGCATATTCCGCTGTCGTCCCGGCGAACGCCGGGACCCATACCGCGTGATCTGTCTTGAGGCAGGATGGCTGACGCTGGCGGCCCAAACCACGGCCGGTGGCTATGGATCCCGGCGTTCGCCGGGATGACGGCGGAATTTGTTGCGGTATCCCGGGACTCATCGATGCGTCCATCACGGCAACGCAAACCGCAGCGTCTTGCCGCCGCGGGTGATGTCGACCGAAGTGAAGCCGGTGGCCGCGAAGCCGCGGCTCGGGCAGTCGCCCTGCTCGGAGGTCTCGAACTTGTTCTCGCGGGTGCAGAGCTGCACCAGGCCGCCCCAGTTCAGCGGCTTGTTCTTCAGCTTGATGGTGCGGTTCTCATCGTCGACCGCCTCGGCGAAGCTGTAGACCTTCTTCGGCTGTCCGGTGATGTCGGGATGCAGGCACTTGCCGGCATCGATCCGGTACCAGCCGCGGCTCACCACGGTGCGGCCGTCGTCGGTGCCGACCGCCGCCATGACCTTGTGCGGTGTGTCGTTGCACCAGGTCAGTCCCACCGGGGATGGTGTCTGCACCGCATCGACCATCGTGGCGAAGAAGCTCGGCTGCGACACGACATCAGAAGACAAGCCGCGGCTTTTCAGGAACGCCGCGAGCGCGGCCTGCGTCTTCGGTCCGTCGACGCCGTCGATCGGTGAGGCGTCATAGCCGGCGATGCCGAGCAGCCGCTGGATGCCGGCGAGCCGCGCCTGCTCGTCGTCATATTCGGCGCTCTCGGCGAGATAGGCGATCAGGGTGCCGTCATCGGTCTTGCTCGGCGTGACCTGTGTGAAGGCCGCCGGCGTCTGCCCGGTGCGGCACTGCCGGGCGGCGGCGATGACGAAATTGTCAGGCGCCACGCACAGCTGGTCGTTGCCGTTCTCGGCGAGCGGCGACGCGCCGTAGAGGCTGAGCGCACGCGCATGCAAGAGAATGCGGTCGGCGGTCAGCGTCCCCTGCAGCACCACGCGGCAGGTCGCCGGATCGAGCCGGAACCAACCGCGCGTCGCGGTCGCCGCCTTCTCGTCGATGCCGATTGCGGCCTCCACAACGTAGCTCATGCGATTGCAGAGCTTGAGGTCGGCGCGGGCAGGGGTGGTGAAGGCGAGGAGCGGAAGGAGGACCGTTAGGGCAAGTAAAGCGCGCGCCAGGATGGACTTCGCTCGTCCACCCTCTCCGCCGTCATGGCCGGGCTTGACCCGGCCATCCATCTTTTTGCGAGCACCAGAGAGTAAGGCGTGGATGCCCGGGCCTTCGCCGCGCCGAAGCGGCTTCGGCCGCGCAGGCGGGTCAAGCCCGGGCATGACGACCTTTAATGTGGTGGCGGCCGTATCCATCACTTGTGGATCAGCGTGCCCGTGCCCTGGTTGGTGAACAGCTCGAGCAGCACCGCGTGCGACACCTTGCCGTCGAGGATGACGACGCCCTGCACGCCCTGCTCGAGCGCGTAGATGCAGGTCTCGACCTTGGGGATCATACCGCCGGAGATGGTGCCGTCGGCGATCAGCTTGCGCGCGTCCTTGATCGAGATTTCCGGGATCAGCTTCTTCGACTTGTCGAGCACGCCGGGCACGTCGGTCAGCAGCAGCAGCCGCTTGGCCTTCAGCGCGCCGGCGACGGCGCCGGCGAAGGTGTCGGCATTGACGTTGAAGGTCTGGCCCTCCTTCGAGGTCGCGAGCGGCGCCAGCACCGGGATCAGCTCGTAGCCGATCAGCTGGTTCAGCAGCGTGAGATCGACCTTGTCCGGCTCGCCGACGAAGCCGAGATCGACCACCTTCTCGATGTGGCTGTCGGGATCGACCATGGTGCGGGTCGCCTTGACGGCGCGCACCATGTTGCCGTCCTTGCCGCACAGCCCGACGGCCTTGCCGCCAGCCTCGTTGATGTAACCGACCAGCTGCTTGTTGATCGAGCCGGCCAGCACCATCTCGACGATCTCGATGGTCGCGGCATCGGTGATGCGCAGGCCGGCCGCGAATTCCGAGACGATGCCGAGGCGCTTGAGCATGGTCGCGATCTGCGGCCCGCCGCCATGCACCACCACCGGGTTGATCGCGGTCTGCTCGAGCAGCACGATGTCGCGCGCAAACGCCTTCGCGGTGTCCTCGTCACCCATGGCGTGGCCGCCATATTTGATGACGATGGTTTCGTCGTCATACTCCTGCATGTGCGGGAGTGCTTCGGACAGGATGCGGGCCTGATCGAGCGGGCTGATGGTGGTCGCGTCGGTCATGTCTGGGAGGTCTCGGCTGTCAGGGGCGTCGCGCCGCGTTCTAGCCGATTGGAGCCCGCGGCGCAAAGCGCCGGATCAGGCCCGCCGCGGCCACAGCGCGCAGACCGCGAGTGCGAGCCAGCTCGCGATCTGCAGGCTGCCGCCGATCGGTGCTGCGAACGGAAACAGCCGGTCGCCGGTGAACTGGCGCATCAGGAGGTCGCCCGCGAACAGGGCTGGGCCGAGCACGAAGCCGATCGCCGTGGCCAGGCCGATGCGCCTCGCGACGACGCCGCGTTCGGCCAGCGCGATGGTGCCGAGCAGGGCGCAGGCATGGAACAGCAGCATGGTCGAGGCGGTCGCGAGCCGGGATGCATCGGGATCGTGCGCGGCCTTGGCCGCCAGCGCGACGCCGGCGGCGCCCATCAGCCCGGCCATTGCGACCAGGATTCGCCACGGCGTCATCATGTGCTCCGCTCTTCCAGCAGCCGCACCATGGCGGCGCGCAGCTCCGGCATGCCGGTGCCGGATCGTGACGACGTCGCCAGCACCTGCGGGAACGCCGCCGGATGCTTGGCGAGCGCGGCCTCGGTCTCGGCGATCCGGCTTGCGAGCTCGGCCGGCTTGATCTGATCGGCCTTGGTCAGGACGAGCTGATAGCTGACGGCGGACCGGTCCAGCGTCTTGAGGATCTCCTGATCGACTTCCTTCAGCCCATGACGGGCATCGATCAGCACATAGACGCGGGCGAGCGAGGCGCGGCCGAGCAGGAATTTGTGGATCAGCTCGGTCCAGGACGCGACCTTGGTCTTCGCCGCGGCGGCATAGCCATAGCCGGGCATGTCGACCAGCCGCAGCGGCGCATGCTCGGGCCCCTCGAAGAAGATCAGCTCCTGGGTGCGGCCCGGCGTATGCGAGGTGCGCGCCAGCGCGTTCTGGCCGGTCAGCGCGTTGATCAGGCTGGACTTGCCGACATTGGAGCGGCCGGCGAAGGCGACCTCGATCGCCCCCATCGGCGGTAGGCTTTCGATCGACGGCGATGCGTGCGTGAAGCGCCACGCCTGCGCAAACAGCTTGCGGCCTTTCTCGATTAGGCGGTCGTCTGCATCGGCGCTGGTGGTCATGACAAGCCTTCGCTCTTCGTCATGCCCGGGCTTGACCCGCCTGCGGGGCCGAAGCCCCTTCGGCGCGGCGAAGGCCCGGGCATCCACGCCCATTGCGCGGGATATCAAAACGTGGATGGCCGGGACAAGCCCGGCCATCACGGTAGATGGTTCGTTGCGTCAGCGGCTCACACCGCCTTGGTCGTCACGCCGCTTTTCTTCGGAACGTGCCGCGGATGTTGTCGAACAGCTCCACCTTGACGCCGTTGCGGCGCATGATGAAGCCCTGCTGCAGCACCGACAGCGTGTTGTTCCATGCCCAGTAGATCACGAGACCGGCCGGGAAGCCTGCGAGCATGAAGGTGAAGATCAGCGGCATCCAGTTGAAGATCATCGCCTGGGTCGGATCGGGCGGCGTGGGGTTCAGCTTCATCTGGAACCACATCGTGATGCCCATGATGATCGGCCAGATGCCGAGCGCGAGGTAATGCCCGAACAGCGGCAGCTGGGTCGGATCGAAATGCAGGAGCCCGAACAGCGTGAACAGATTGGTCGGATCCGGCGACGAGAGGTCCTTGATCCAGCCATAGAACGGCGCGTGTCGCATCTCGATGGTGACGAACAGCACCTTGTAGAGCGAGAAGAACACCGGGATCTGCAGCACGACCGGCAGACAGCCGGCGACCGGGTTGATCTTCTCCTTCTTGTAGATCTCCATCATCTCCTGCTGCTGCTTCATCCGGTCGTCCGGATAGCGCTCCTTGAGCGCCTGGAGCTGCGGCTGGATCGCCTTCATCTTGGCCATCGAGGCGTAGGACTTGTTGGCGAGCGGGAAGAACAGGAGCTTCACCAGCACCGTCACCAGCAGGATCGAGATGCCGAAATTGCCGAAGAAACGGAAGAAGAAGTCGAGCGCCAGGAACATCGGCTTGGTCAGGAAGTAGAACCAGCCCCAGTCGATCAGGAGATCGAAATGGTTCAGCCCGAGCTTCTGGTTGTAGCCGCCGAGGCCGCCGATCGGGAAGTTGATGCCGACGACGCCGGCCTCCTTGGCGCCGGCGAACAGCCGCGTGGAGACGCTGGTCGAGCCGCCGGCCGGCACCGTCTGCGGGGTCTCGACATAGTCCGTCTGGTAGCGATGCTGGTTGTCGACCAGCTTCGACGAATAGTTCGCCTGCAGGCGGGCATCCGTCATCGGCAGCAGCGCCGCCGCCCAATATTTGTCGGTGATGCCGAGCCAGCCATTGGTGACGTCGAACTTCGCCGCCTTCTCGTCGTCCATCTTCTTGTAGGTGAATTCCTGCAGGCCCTTCTCGCCGAGATAGCCGATCAGGCCTTCGTGCAGGATGTAGTAGCCGGACACGTGCGGCGTGCCGTGGCGCGAGATCAGGCCGTAGGGATACAGCGTCACCGGCGCGTTGCCGGCATTGGTGACGTCATCCTTGATGGTGAAGAGATAGTGGTCGTCGACGGAAATGGTGCGCTGGAAAGTCAGGCCGTCGCCGTTGGTGGTGGTCAGCTTCACCGGGGTCGACGGCGTCAGCGCATTCGAGCCGTCCTGCTGCCAGACCGTGTTCTGGTCGGGCACCTGCACCTTGGCGCCGGCGGCGTTCACCCAGCCGAACTCGGCGTAATAGGGTTCGGCGGTGTTGGACGGCGAGAACAGCACGATCGCCGGCGATTTCGGATCGACCGTCTCGCGGTACTGCACGAAGGCCAGATCGTCGATCCGCGCGCCCTTGAGCGAGATGCTGCCGGTCAGCCGCGGCGTGTCGATCTTGACGCGCGGCGTGGCGGCGATGGCGGTGTCGCGCGGCAGCACGCCGGTGCTGGTCACGGCGCCGCCCGGCGCGCTCGGGCTGCCGGTCGCGGTCGCGCCCGGCTGCGGGGTGGCTGACGGCGCGGCGCTGTCGGGCTGGGTTGCCGGCGCCTGCTTCTTGGCGAGCTCGGCCTGCATCTGCGCCTGCGCGCGCTGCTTCTCCATCTGCGGGCCGTTGTAGAAGACCTGCCACAGGATCAGCACGAGGCCGGATAGAATGACGGCGAGGATGGTGTTGCGATTGTCGGTCATCGTTTTCTTATCGTCTCGTCGTTCAATCCGGTTTGCGGGAATGCGCGTCCGGAGCGGAAGCGTTCTGCTGGTTCAACTTGCGCGGCTGCGGCTTGGCCTGCGGCCGGTCGAGGCGGCGGAGCGTCGCCTGGAGGTCGGCGAGCATGGTCTGGAAATCGCGTGACAGGGCATCCCGCCGGCCGACCAGCACGTAGTCACTGTGCGGCCGCATCGACAAGGGATCGAGCCGTTTCACAAGCTCGCGCAACCGCCGACGGATGCGATTACGCTCCGTGGCGGTGCCATTCTTCTTGGTGACGGTAAAGCCGATCCGGACCGGGCCCTGGTCCGGCCGTTCCCGGCGCTGGACCACGAAGGCAGGGCTGTTCGCCCGCACGCCATCGGCAACGGCGAGGAAGTCCGCCCGCTGCCGTAGCCGATCCATGATGGAAATCTCCGGGACAGACGCCCTGGCTTCAGGCGCTGAGACGCTTGCGGCCCCGGGCGCGACGCGCGGCAAGGACCTTGCGGCCGCCGGTGGTGGCGAGACGGGCGCGGAAGCCGTGACGGCGCTTGCGCACCAGTTTGCTGGGTTGATAAGTCCGCTTCACGGGTCGTTCTCCGCTGACGGGCAATTTGCCAGTTGACAACTTGCCTGCTTGAAATGTCGATTGATGTCCGGTGATGCTTCCGGGCCCGAAATGGACCGCTGCCGGCCCTGAAATCGAGCCGCTCCCGGGCGAGCCGGGTCATCGCGGACGGTTGGCGCGGCTTATAAGGGAGCGTCCCGCCTTCGTCAATCGCGGCAAGGCGTCATAGGCGGTGCAGGGATCGACGACGCCGAGATCTCGTAAAGACCTTCGTCACCAGCCGCGGCGTCGCGAACGACACGAGGCAGGACGAGAACGCAAGACCCTGCGCACAAGACGAAGGCAAGAATAGCCTCGGCGCGGCGGGGTTGAAGATGTCAGAGATCGTGCAGTTTTGGGTTCCATTATGAACGATTTGGAAACCGGAACATGAGCGATCCGTAATTTGACCGGACTCCGGTGCAGTCCCATCTTGCGGTCCCGTAAGGGTGGGGGTGTCTCTTACAAGGGCGATACGTGACCGAGAGCGACAACCAGCCAATCCTGGAGCGTCTGCGACCGAAACGGTCGCGCCGGCTCGGCTTGTCTGGAAAGCTGCTGCTGTTGACCATTCCGCTGGTGATGATCGCGGAAGTGCTGATCTACGTGCCGGCGATCGCCAATTTCTGGACCAACCGGCTCAACGACCGCCTGGCGGCCGCCAATACCGCTGCGCTGGTGCTCGACGCCGCACCGTCCGGCATGGTGCCGGATTCGCTGGCGCGGCAGATCCTCACCTCCATCAACGCGCGCGGCGTCGCCATCAAGATGGGCCAGCAGCGCCGTCTGCTCGCGAGCGCCGACCTGCCCGCCTCGATCGACCACGACTTCGACATGCGCGACATGACGGCGTGGTCGTCGATCGTGAATTCGCTGACGATGATGACGGAGACCGGCGATCACACCATGCGGGTGATCGGGCCGGCGCCGGGCCGGGCCCAGTTCATCGAGGTGGTCACCGACGAGAAGCCGCTGCGCAAGGCGATGTACCGGTTCTCGCGCAACCTGCTCGGCGTGTCGCTGCTGCTGGCGGTGCTGACCGCGGCGCTGGTCTATCTTGCTCTGCATTTCCTGTTCGTGCGGCCGATGCGGCGCCTCACCGCGAGCCTCGTCGGCTTCCACGAAAATCCGGAGAGCGTGGCGCGAATCATCGTGCCGAGCCAGCGTTCCGACGAGATCGGCGTCGCCGAGCGCGAGCTCGCCGACATGCAGCGCGACCTCGTCTCGATGCTGCATCAGAAGAGCCGGCTCGCCGCGCTCGGCCTCGCCGTGTCCAAGATCAACCACGACCTGCGCAACCTCCTGGCCTCGTCGCAGCTGCTGTCGGACCAGCTCGCCAGCGTGCCCGATCCGCGGGTGCAGCGCTTCGCGCCGAAGCTGATGCGCTCGCTGGAGCGCGCCATCGCGTTCTGCCAGTCGACCTTGTCCTACGGCAAGGTGCAGGAGCCGGCGCCGGACCGCCGCATGGTGGTGGTCGAGCCCGTCGTCGCGGAGGTGCGGGAGACCGCCGGCCTGTCGCCGGATGCCTCGATCACCTGGATCGCGGCGATCGAGCGCGGGCTGAAGATCGATGCCGATCCCGACCAGTTGTTCCGCGTGCTGCTCAACCTGGTGCGCAATGCCGCCCAGGCCCTGGACAGTCTCGCGGCGGATGCCGGCGTGCGCCAGATCCGCATCACTGGCCGCCGCGAGGGCGGGGTGGCGATCCTGGAGGTCTCGGACACGGGTCCCGGTGTCCCGGCGAAGGTGCGAGAGCACCTGTTCGAGGCCTTCCGCGGTGCCGGTCGTCCGGGCGGCTCGGGGCTGGGCCTTGCGATCGCGGCCGAATTGGTCCGGGCCCATGATGGCGACATCCAACTGGTCGAAGGGACCCTGGGGGCCACCTTCCGAATCACGATCCCTGACCGCCCTGTCGAGCTGCAGACCTTCTGGACCGAGCGCGCCAGCGCCTGAACCGGACCGGCCCACCTGCCATTCCGGCGGGCGATGCCGCAGGCGTCGAGCCCGGAACTCCCGTTGTGTCGGAACGAAGCCCGTCCGCTCCGGCCATGCCGAACCGCGCCGGCGCGTCTGCGGAAAAATGGTCGCAAAATGTCCCGCTCCAGCCTTGCCAAGCGGTCTCCGAGCCGTTAGTCAGAGGCCCTTCGCGAGGCCTGCCGGCGTTTGCCGCTCCGGCCTTCCGGGATCCGGCCCCTGGCCCGGAGCCTGCCAAATGCGAAAAACGCGCCCGTAGCTCAGCTGGATAGAGCATCAGACTACGAATCTGAGGGTCGGACGTTCGAATCGTTCCGGGCGCGCCATTTGCCGATGATCCACACCACGTTCAGTTCGCACGTCCATCGCTTCCGATCGATGCGTCGATCGGCGGGACTCGGGTGCGCAGGAGAACAATCGTGAGTCGCTTCTGGTCAGAGCTCGTTCATGGGCTGTCGCCCTATGTGCCCGGCGAGCAGCCGCAGATCCCGGGCTTGGTCAAGCTCAACACCAATGAGAGCCCGTTCGGGCCCTCGCCCAAGGCGATCGAGGCCATACGGGCGGCCGCTGCCGACACCTTGCGGCTCTATCCGGATCCGCAGGCAACGCAGCTGCGCGATGCGCTCGCGGCCTATCACAAGGTCTCACCGGAGCAGGTGTTCGTCGGCAACGGCTCGGACGAGGTGCTCGCGCACACCTTCGCGGCGCTCCTGAAGCAACCCGCGCCGCTGCTGTTCCCCGACGTGACCTACAGCTTCTATCCCGTGTATTGTCGCCTGCTCGGCATCGACTACACGACCGTTCCGCTCAATGCCGAGATGCGCGTGCGTATCGACGATTATGTCGGTCGCCCCGGCCCGGTGATCATCGCCAATCCGAACGCACCGACGGGCATCGCGCTGCCGAGCGCCGAGATCGCGCGACTCGCGGCGGCGCGCCGCGACGCGGCCGTCGTCATCGACGAGGCCTATGTCGATTTCGGCGCCGAGACCGCGATTCCCTTGATCCGTGACTACCCCAACCTGCTGGTGGTGCAGACGATGTCGAAATCGCGCGCGCTCGCAGGACTCCGCGTCGGCTACGCGATCGGCGATGCCGCGCTGATCGAGGGCCTGACGCGGGTCAAGGACAGCTTCAACTCCTACCCGCTCGGCCGGCCCGCCCAGGCCGGCGCGATCGCCGCGATCGAGGACGAGGCGCACTTCCAGCAGGCGCGCTCGGTCATCATGAAGAACCGCGCCGACCTCACCGCTGCGCTGGTTCGTCTCGGCTTCGAGGTGCTGCCGTCCAGCGCCAATTTCGTCTTCGCCCGGCATCCGGACCATTCCGGCCAGGCGCTGTCCGCAGCCTTGCGCCAGCGCGCAGTGCTCGTCCGCCATTTCACCGCCCCGCGGATCGCGAACTATCTGCGCATCACGATCGGCTCGGAGACGGAGCTTGCGCGGCTGACGGACGCGCTGCGCGAGGTGCTGGCGAAGAACGATTGAGCCGTTTGCAGAGGCGCGTGCGAACGTCTCAGACACTTGCCAACAGTCGCTCGATGCGAGCCACCACCGTGCTCTCCAACTCCTCGGGAGAGCCGATCATCACTCCGCTGCCGTAGTAGCGGTCGACGGGGTGGCCGATTCCGATCGCCGCGATCCGAATGTCACCTGCAGCCTCGATCCGGCGGATCTGCTCGGGCAGGTGATGATGAAGATAGCGCTCGCCGTTCTCCATCAGCGTGGAGTCGTCCATCGGCGCGCCGTCGGACAGCACGATCAAATATTTGTACCGCTCCGCGCGTTGTCGCAGGCGCGCGGACGCCCAGGCGATGGCTTCGCCGTCGATGTTTTCCTTGAGAAGTCCTGGGATCAGCATCGCCGCGGCGTGTCGCGCGGTCAATGTCTCGTCGGCGCTGCAATAGACGATATGCAACAGGTCGTTCAGCCGCCCTGGATAAGGCGGCCGCCCGTCCTTCAGCCATTTCTCCCGGCTCCGGCCGCCCTTCCAGCGGGCGGTGGTGAAGCCGAGCACCTCGTGTTTGGCGCCGATGCGCTTCAGCAGATCGGAGGCGACCAGCGCGGCGCGGGCCGCGAACAGAATGGGAGCTCCGCGCATCGATCCGGAATGATCGATCAGTAGCGTCACCAAGGTATCGTCTGCCTCGCCCGACGCAGGCGGCTCGCCGTCCGTCGCGGCTCGCGCGGCCAACTCATTTTCGAGCGCGAACAACGGCGTTGGATCCACCTCGGGATAGCGCTTCGACCAGCTTCGATCTGGATCGCCGAGCGCGGCCAGGAAACCGTCGAGCTCCTCGGCGCTGATCTCGACGTCGAACTCCCGGGTGTAGACTTGGTACCCTCGCGAGGGATCGAATGGCACCGATTGTCGCTTCGCCTTGCGGCGCGGCGGCAGGACAATCCAGATCGTCAGCGCAATCAGCGCGCTCAGGAACATCGTCAGGGAGACGTCACGCCACACCGGGGCGGTCTCCAGCGCGCGTCGTCACGGCTCGTCTCCTCGCGCGCTCGTCGACATCAGGCGCGTCATGCGGAGCCTACTCACACATAGTCGACGCTCACGCGGTAGTCGCCGCCGATCACGAGGTATTCGCCTTCGCCCTTCAGCGCATGTGACGACAGCAGGCCGTTGAAGAACACGATCTTGCTGACGGGAATCCTCGCGGTGAGAATCATATCGCCGAAGCAGCCCGCAGTGTCGCGGTCGGAGGAGAACGAGACGAGGTTGTTGAGCCGGACCACCGCCTCGCGCCGTGTCGTTTGCTCCACGATCCAATGCTCGTCGAACGAATTGACGCCGCGATGCAGCGTCAGATGCGTCTCGTCCGGAAAGGCGAAGCGGCGGATCGCCCATTGGCAGAATTCGAACAGCAGATCGAGTTGCACCCAGATTGCATTGTTGTGGAAGCGGCTCGACATCTTCTCTTGGACATAGGTCGTCCAGGCCCGGCTTGCCACGCGTTCGATGATCTCCTTGTGGTAGGACGGACCGAGGCCGAACCGGCTCTCGACCCAGCCCTTGAGCACGGCGCCTTCCGGGCCGTTGCTGTCGAAGCCCCAGCCCTGGATCAGCCGCAGGAAGGACGAGCGGAAACGCCGCTGGCCGCCGGACGTCGTGGCGCGTTGCTCAGGATCGAGGCCGAACATCGCCATCATGTAGGTGGTGAAGGCTTCGCCGGCTTCGGCGAGATGTTCGGCCTGGTCGAGCATCGTGAACAGGCTGGGGTTCATCTCCGTGACGCCCCAGATGTGCAGCGGCACCGCGCTGTCGTTGAAGGCACAGCTCGCCAGCCACGCGGAGGGACGCCCGACGAGATTGGTCGAATGGCCGATGCCGCGGTGGGCGCGCTGTGCTGCGTCGTTCATGGCCGGCATGATGCCGTGTGGCAGGCCGAGAGCGCAATCCTCGTGGAGTCGTCGAGGAGCATCAGCCAGATGACCAGCAATCCGCCGGCCAAACCGACCACGGGCAGGACCGCATAGCGCCCGAGTTGCAGGATGCAGATGAGAACCAGGCGCTTCATTCACACGCCCGAGACGCCGTCCTCCGGCCGCACCAGCTTGATGTCCTGTGCTGCGGCCCACGACCAGATGTCCTGGCGCTTCAGCGCGGTTGCCATCAACTCCGGAAACTGGTGCGGCGTGCAGGCGAACACCGGGCAGCCGAGCGAGGCCAGGATTGCGGCATGCTTGCCGTCATAGGCCGGACGGCCGTCGTCGTTGAGCGCCAGCAGCACGATCAGGTTCACGCCCGACGAGACCAGCGCCTTGGCGCGGGCCAGCATCTGCTCGGCGATGCCGCCCTCGATGAGATCGCTGATCAGCACCATGTGCGTCCGCGCCGGCTCGCGGACCAGGCGCTCGCAATAGGCCAGCGCCTGATTGATGTCGGTGCCGCCGCCGAGCTGCACCGAGAACAGCACCTCGACCGGATCGGCCAGCTCCTCGGTGAGGTCGATGATGTTGGTGTCGAACACCACGAGCTTCATCGCGATCGCCGGGATCGAGGCCAGCACCGCGGCGAAGATCGAGGAGTAGACGACGGAGGTGCCCATCGAGCCTGACTGGTCGACGCAGAGGATCACCTCCTCCAGATTGGTCCGGCGCGCGGCGCGCGCGTGCCCGATCAATGTCTCCGGCACGATGGTGCGATGCTCGGCCTGCCAGTGGCGCAGATTCCTGCCGATCGTGCGCGGCCAGTCGATGTCGCCGGCGCGCGGCCGGCGGGTGCGGCGGCGGCGGTCAACCGCGCCCCGGATCGTCTCGGTGGTGCGGGCGTCGAGCTTGTCCATCAGCTCCTTCACCACCTTGGCGACGACCTGGCGCGCCGTCGCCTTGGTCTTCTCCGGCATCACCGCGCGCAGCGCCATCAGGTCGGCGACGAGATGCACGTCGGCTTCGAGGGCGGCGAGGAACTCCGGCTGCAGCAGCATCTCCTTCAGGCCGAGCCGCTCGAACGCGTCCTTCTGGATCACCTGCACGACCGGCGCGGGAAAGAACTCCCTGATGTCGCCGAGCCAGCTCGCCACGCGCGGCGCCGAGCCGCCGAGGCCGCCACGTCGGCCCCCGCCGCGCTTGCCGCCGGAGCCGGCGTCATAGAGTCCGGCCAGCGCCGCATCGAGCCGCCGATCGCGATCGGACAGGCCGGCCTGGTCGTCGCCGCCGAGCACGAGGCGCCAGCGGCGGTTGCGCTCGGCAGCAGCGTCGTCGCTCATCGATTAGCCTCCTTGATCGGCCGGTCGGCGCCCAGGATGGTCAACAGCAAGGGCAGAGCCGCATCGAAGCCGGCAGCGCTGGCCGACAGCGCTGCGAGCGGCTGCAGCGGACTCGCATCTGAAGTTGAAGCGACGGCCAGCGGCCGCTGCCTGGCCAGCTCGTCGAGCAGGCGCCGCCGCTCGTTGCGGTCGAAGCTCGCGAAGGCACGGCGCATCACCGGCAGCAGGTTGTTGAACGCCTCGTCGTCGATCGCAGCCAGCCAGCCGTCGATGATCCGGCGCAGCATCTGGTCGTGCAGCAGCACCTGGCCGCTCTGGCCGAGAAACCCGTCGAGCCAGTCGCCGGCCTCCAGGGTCGGCACGCTGTGGGACAGCGCGCGCGACAGTGCCAGCGCGGCCTGCTCCGGTGAGACGATGCCCTGATCGTACAGCAGGCGGCCCGCCAGGCCCTTCACCAGCGGATGCGCTGCCGCATCGGCGGCGACATGCAGCAGCGCGCGGCTCCAGCCGTCGCGCAGGCCGCGATCCTCGATCAGCCCGATCGCGACGTCGAGCCGCGCCAGCCTGCCACGCAGATCGGCGGCGACGTCGGCCTGCAGGTTGCGGCAGGCATAGACGAGGCCGGCACAGATCGCCTCGACGAGGCCGGTCACCAGCAGGCGCAGCGCCTCGGTCGGCAGCGCCCGCGCGGTGCCGTAGCGCAGGATCTCGGCGAGCGGCGGCACGGCCTCGGTGAGGTCGGCAACGTCGCTGGTCGCAGCCGAGCGCTGCTGCAGCAGCGCGATCGTCGTCTCGGCCGCCTCGCTCAGACCCGCTTCGAGACAGCCGCGCACGATGTCCGCGACGGTGTTCAACGAGGTCGCCGCCTGCGCGTGGGTGACGGCGGCGTTGCCTGCGGCCTGCGCGACGGTCGTGCCGTGCACTAGCGCCTCGACCAGACGAACCGAGAATTCCGGCTCCCAGCGCAGCCGCCAGTTCTCGCGGAAGGTGCCGCGGCTCTGTCCGGATCCCTGCAACCGTCCCCACGGCAGCTGGATCAGGGCGAGGCGATGCAGGAGCTGCGACTTGGCGAGCCCCGCCTCGCTGCGCAGGTCGAGCGCGATGTCGCTGTCGAGTGCCTCCGGCTTCAGCTTCAGCTTGCGCTGCCAGCGCGCGAGATCGGCGGCGAGCGGCATCTGCGGCACGCTGTCGTCGATCTCGCCGACCCGTTGACCGATGATGAGCTGCTGCTCGATCAGGCGGAACGGAGCCGTCTCGCCCTCGCACAGCGTGGCAAGGCTCGCCTCGCGCATCTCGGCCAGTCCCGGCAAGGCGACGTCGCGCAACGCGGCCAGCGTGATCGCGAGCCGGGACGCTTCGATGACGGACGCCGTCGATGCCGGACGGCCGTTCCGCCGCAGCAGCTCCGCAACCCGCGCCTGCCAGCGCGTCGTGAAGTCGGTGGCGTCGAGCGCGGCGGCCTGGCCGTGTTGCAGTCCCTGCCACAGATGCGCGTACCAGCCGGGCGAGATCACGCCGGCGCCATAGCCGGACGAAGCGGCGAGGCGTGTCTCCGTCCACGGCACCCAGGTCGCGGTGACCTTGATCTGCGGCAGCCCCTTCAGCAGCGCGCGATCGTCCTTCAGCGCGACCTTCTTGCGCAGCGCCGGCACGTGCCAGGCGCCGCAGACGACGGCTACCGTGCCGTCCTGCGCGCTCAGCGCCGCCGCGATTTCGAGGCGCATGTGCGCTTCGCGGCGCAGCTCGCGCTGGGCTTCATCCGCCGGCTGATAGGGCAGGGGATCGATCGTCTCGCGCAACGCCGCGATGGCAGCTTCCAGCGCCGCAAAGATCTCCGGTCCATGCGTGCCCTGCTCGACGATCGCGTTCCACCAGGACTCGCTGTCGTCATAGCCGGCGAGCGTCGCGAGATAGGCCAGCGGATCGCGCCGGATCTGTGCCAGCTCCGGATCGGTGGCCTCGGGCTGCTCCTGCGCAGCCGCGTTGGCGTCCTCCGGCGTGGCCTTGCCTTCATCGCTCTCCGGCTTCGCCGCCTTGGCCCGTTCGGCCAGCCGATGCGATGCCGGCAGATCGATGAAGCGGACCGGTCGCTGCTTCGCCAGCGCCCAGCGGATCGCCTGCCATTCCGGCGAGAACACCGCGAACGGAAAGAAGCTGGCGTTGCTCGCATCGTCCTGCGCATGCACCAGCAAGGCGATGGGCGGCACCATCGCCGGCGAGGCGGCGAAGGAGATCAGCTCATCGGCATCCGGCGGTCCCTCGACCAGCACGACCGCGGGATCGGCGGCGTCGAGCGCCGCCAGCACGGCGCGCGCCGAGCCCGGCCCGTGATGCCGGATGCCCAGGAGGTGCAGGCGATCGGGCGAAGCTGCGGCCACGTCACATCACTTCGCGCATAGCGCCGTAGAGATCGGCCCAGGGCTTGCGCTCGCGCACCACTGTTTCAAGATATTCCTGCAGCACGACCTTGTCCTGCACCGGGTCCTTGACGATCGCGCCGACCAGGTTGGCGGCCATGCTCTGCGCATCGATCACGCCGGAGCCGAAATGGCCGGCCTCCGCCCAGGCGCCGATCGTCACCGCGATGGCCTCCGCCGTCGAGAGCGAGCCGGACGGCGACTTCAGCTTGAGCCGGCCGTCGAGCGTCTGGCCGTCGCGCAGCTCGCGGAACACCGTGACGATGCGCATGATCTCCTGGTCGGCCGGCGCGATTGTCGGCAGCTCCAGCCCGCCGCCGATCTCGCCGACCCGCTTGGTGACGATCTTCACCTCCTCATCCAGGTCGGCGGGCAGCGGCAGCACCACGACATTGAAGCGCCGCTTCAGCGCCGAGGACAATTCATTGACGCCCTTGTCGCGCGCATTCGCCGTCGCGATCATGTTGAAGCCGCGCCGGGCGTGCACGGCGTCGTTGATCTCCGCGATCGGCATCAGCTTCTCCGACAGCACCGTGATCAGCGTGTCCTGCACGTCCGACGGCATGCGCGTCAGCTCCTCGAAGCGCACGATACGTCCCGCCTCCATCGCGCGCATCAGGGGCGTCGCCACCATGGCTTCGCGCGACGGGCCCTTGGCGAGCAGCAACGCGTAGTTCCAGCCGTAGCGGATCTGGTTCTCGTCGGTGCCGGCCGTGCATTGCACGATCAGCTCGGACGAGCCGGAGATCGCGGCGGCGAGATGTTCGGAGACCCACGATTTCGCGGTGCCGGGCACGCCCAGGATCAGCAGCGCGCGATCGGTCGCGAGCGTCGCCACGGCGGTCTCGATCAGCCGGCGGTTGCCGATATATTTCGGCGTGATCTCGACCCCTGATTTGGTGCGGCCGCCCATCAGATAGGTCACGACCGCCTGCGGCGACAGCCGCCACTGTGCCGGCCGCGCCCGCGTGTCCTCTTGCGCCAGCGCCTCGAGCTCGTGGGCATGCAATGCTTCCGCGGAGCGGCGCAACTGGCCGTCGGTCGGGCTCGCATCGGCATTTGTCATGGGTGTGCTCCCGGACATTTTGATTGCGCGTTACGTCGGCAACGCGAGAACGAGGTCGGCGAAATCCTTGGCCGCCCGCGCGGTGGCGGGGGACAGCGGCGTGAGCGTGGCGATGAAGGTGGGCATCGTCGCGCGCGGCATCAGCGCAGCCATGAGCACCAGCCGGCCGTCGTCCTTCTGCGCCGCCGGCGTCGTCGCGTCGGCGAGGTCCTGGATCGCCTTCTGCCAGACTTGCGACCCAAGCACGCGTTCGGCGACCTCCGCTGCGAGCGGCTGGCGTGCCTTCGCCGCGAGCGACATCAGCGCATATCCGTGCAGCGCGTCGCCGCCGCAGAGGCGCGCGCCGATGATGCGCAGCACGGTGTTGTCGTCGCCCTCGGCTGCGGCGGCATCCGTCAACAGCATGAGCACGCGGTGCTCGGATGGCGGCAGTGCGGCGATCAGCGCCTCGGGCGACACGCCGACCGCCCCGGCGAGAGCGGTCAGTTGCAGTCCGCCGAACAGCCGCTCGCGCAACGCCTCGGCCTCCTGCCATTTCAGGCCGTCGGCCGGCAGCTTGAAGGTCACTGTCGATGCCGAGCCGAGGCCGATCTTGGCGAGGAACGAGCCCGCGCGCTGGAAGCACTGCGCGGCCTCGGTCAGCCGGGTGCCGCGCTGGGCGCGTTCGGCGATGCGCGTGAGGAGCTGTGCGGCGATCTGCTTGATGCTGTCGGCGCGATCGGCACTCAGGCTCTCCAGAAACGGCTGGTCGTCGGGGCCGAGGCCGACCATCAGCGCATCGAGCAGCGCAGCGCGGACCGGCGCGGGCTCGCTCTTCCACACCGATTCGATCAGCGCGCGGCCGTCGGCAGGATTGTTGCGGCGCTGCTCCGCGACGAAGGCGCGGCGCTGCGCCTTTGGGAAGGTGGTCCAGTTCTCCAGGGTGATGCGTTCGAAGAACAGGCCCTTCGTCGCATCGTCATCGGCGTCGGAGGCGATCAGCGCCAGATAGGCGCGCTCGGCGAGGCCCTGGTCCTCGGCGTTGGCCTTGATGTGCGGCACGAGATCCGGCAAATCGAACGGATGCGGCCGGCAGCCCGCGGCCTGGATCCGGCGCAGCGCGAGCGGCAACGCGCTCGGCGCGAGCGACTTCTCGACGCTGCGCGTCAAGGCCTTGAGCGCGCGCCGCGCCGGTTCGGGCAGGATGGGCCGCGCGTCCTGGTGCAGCCGCAGGGCGGCATCCGCCAGGGGATCGGCGACAGGCGCCGTCGCGCCGGCAAAGCGCTGCCATTGCGCCGCCAGCGCCAGCAGCGGCAGCGCCGGCTCGCGTCCTTGCGGCAACAGCTCGGCGATCGCAGGCGGGGTCGTCAAGGGCTGCCGCGCCAGGCCAAGCAGGAAGGATTGGCGCAGGCGGGCATGGCTCTGGGGATCGATTGCGCTCGCCATCGTCAGCCCTCTTGATGCCAGCGGCCGAGCGCCGTTTCGGCGGCGAGCACCTGCGCAACGCGGCCGTCCCACAGACACAGCAGCGACAGGTCGTCGAGGCCGAGCAGCGGGGTCAGCTGGTCGAACTGGCTGCGTTCCACCGCGATCGCATCTCCGGCCTTGTCGGTGATGGCGAGCGCGCCCTTGCCGGCGGTGTGGAGCGTGACGCCCGCAAGCAGCAGCGGCCAGCGATCGAGCCACGGCAGGGCGGCGAGCCGCGCGGTGTAGTCCTGCAGCGCTGGTGCGAGCCCCGGCAGCGGCCGCGGCCAGGTCGCGGTCGCCGCCGTCTTGCGGCTCGCCAGCAGCCCGCGCAACGGCGCGGCGGACGGATAGAACACGACCTCGCCGTCGATGGTCTCCCCGGGCGCGAACGGAAATCCGGCGCCGCCGCCGGACACCGGCACGAAATCGACCAGCACCGCGGCGCGCGGCTGGCTGAGGTCATCGCCAGTGTTGACGAGCCATGTCTCGAGCCTGCGCAGCTTGTCCGGCTGCACCTCGGACAGGTTGGCGGCAACGATCCACACGCTGCTTGCGCGCGGCGCCGCGGCGTCCGCCAGCAGCTCCTCGCGGCGCGGCGACCAGCCGACCGCGCGTCGGACATCCTCGCGCAGCGGCGCCGGCAGGCGGTCCTGATGCCGGTAGGCCGAGGCGATCAAGGTCATCGTGCCGAGCTGCTCGATGGCGAGATCGGCGCGGCGATCCTCGCGGACACGAAACAGTTCGGACGAGAGCTGATCGAGCCGCGCAGCGAGGCCGCCGGCCTTGGCATCGACCAGCCGTGTCGACAGCGTGCGCGCGGCGGATGCGGCGCGGGTAGCGAAATCGGCAAGCCCCTGGTTGAGCTGATCCGCGATCCAGCGCTCCAGTTCGTCGAGCCCGGCGAGGATCGCGGCCTCGCGCTCGGCCCTGATGCGCTGGCGTTGCGCCTCGGCGCGCGCGGCAGCCTTTGGATCGGCGGGAGCAATCGTCGCGGTCTCTGCCAGCGCAGCATCGAGCGAAGGCGGCGCGCCCGCATCATCGCCCTCCGGCTTCGGCTTGCCCGGCGCGCGGCCGCTCGAGCCGCGCCGCCGCGCGCTCCAGTCGTCGACCCATTGCGGCGGGCTGGTGGTCTCGAACCGCTCCGGCTTGTCGACCCGCAGCCACAGCACCGCCAGCACATGTTTGCAGGGAAACTTGCGGCTGGGGCAGGTGCATTTGTAGCCGCTGCCTTCGGCTGCCGTGACCACGCGATACGGTGTCGCGCCGGAGCCCTGGCATTCGCCCCACAGCACCTCGGCATCGCTGCTCGCGGCGAGCACCGGCCAGTTCGCCGGCTTCACCAGCTTCAGCGCTGCGGCGAGTGAGGCCTGATCAGGCGCCAGCTCTTCGATTCGTTCGCGTGTCAGAGACACCCACTCTCCCAACCGGCTGATCGCGCGATGCCGCACTCCCTAGCAGATGGCGACGGAGCCACACAACAATTCAAGCGCGACGCCTGCCGATTTCCTTTCGCGTCGCACGGAACTGGGCGAACTGTGCAACGCTCGGCTTGTCACGCGCACGTCGGCGGAATTGCGCAATTTCCTGGGCGCGCATGCGGCGGACGTCGATGCTTCCGACGCTGTAGCTCAAACGGAACGACATCGCCGCTGCGCAGGCGAAACAGTTGGCGTGTGAAGGGCAGTAGCGCGCTGCCTGGCTCGTCGTCGTCCATCACGTCGAAGCCGGCTGTTCAAACGCGCGGGAATTGTTCCCGGTCATGCACTGATGAGATGCCCGGATCGTCTGCGTCGGACTGTAATCCTGCGGTAAGGCGCGTGACGCTAACTCCGAAGCGTCCTTACGACCGACATCACATCGGTTTCGCCATCGACAGCGGGTCATGATGAGCCAATGCTCGCCGTCTCTCGATGTGATGCCCGATCGGAAAGACATTGGAGCGGCGTCGCAGCCTTGAAGCCCGACCAGATCAGGTCGGCTCCGTCCCGCCTGCGGCACCTTCCATCATGAGCTGGCGCCGCATGGCTTCGAACGTCGTCGGAGTCCAGTGAGTGGGCCGTTCGGTTTGTGTCCCAGCCCCACACGTCCGAACGGCCTGCCATGATGGACCTGGCGTCACGCTCGCGCTCACACTCTCGCTGCGCCGTTTGTAATGATGCTGTAAGCCGCAGCCACGAGTCTCCCGCAACGACGGCTGAGCCGATCGCAAGGAGAACCCAATGAAACGAATTTGCGCGCTCATGATCGGGGCCTCGACCATCGCGGGCACGATCGCCACGCCGGCCAACGCCGGCGGAAATCGCGGAGCGGCGGTCGCCGCCGGCGTCGTCGGCGGTCTGGCGATCGGAGCCCTGATCGGGTCTGCGGCAACCGCCCGTTCCGCGCCGACCTATGTCGACAGCTACGAGGACTATCCGCCGCCGCGGGTCGTCTATCGTGGTCACCGCGTCTATGAGTATGACGCGGACGACGGCAACTATGGCGACGGCTATCTGTCCGGCTACCGCGACGGCTATTCCGACGGCTCCTGGGACAACGACTGAGACCGCCGCCCGAGCATACGATGCGAGGCCCCGCCGATGCGGGGCCTTGCTTTTTATCTGTATGCTCGGATCCGTCGACGCTGTTGCGCGTCCTGCGTTGCGTCAGCCCTATGGTTCGCTCGGCCGTGTCACCAGGAAGGCCACCACCGTTCGTGTGCAACCCGTCCAGCCGAGCAGCCGCGCCTGCACCGTGAACTCACGCCTGACGTAGTTGCCGGATCGGGCGGCCGCCGCTTCCGCGGCGCCGATACAATCCGCCTGGTCGCGAAAGCACAGCGAAATCCAGCCTTCGCTGCCAGAGTCCGCACCGGTCTTGTGGGCTGAGATGGGCAGACCGTAAGCGGGATGATCAGCGCTGTAGAAGGCGGTCGCGAGCGCAAGGCTCTCGGTGCCGCCGACATGCGCGAGCGGTGTCCCCGTCAGCTCCCGCCATAGCCGCGTCGCTTCCTGCGCGGTCTGCTGGTAGAAGGTGCGGCCTTCCTCATAGCCGTGCCGGTTGCGGTAGAAGGCGTGTAGCGGCGCCGCCACGATCGCGGCCAGCACGGCGATTCCGGCCGTCAGCACCGCGATGTTGACGGTGTGGAAGCGGGCGATCGGATAGCTGGCGCCGCCGACGATCACCACGACGAACAGGAACAGTCCCTGCAGCGCCCATAGCGACGGCAGGTCGGTGCCCATGAGCAGCGCGTTGATGACGGGCAAGGCGACGGTGCCGATGGCGATGTACGACAACAGCCGGAGGCCGTCGTTCAGCGTCGTCATCTCCGTGGTGAAGGACCTGATCCTGGCGCCGGCGACGATCAGCCAGGTCATGGCGGGCACGGCCATCGCGGCCGCGAGCCCCAAGATGAAGAACAGCGCATCGCGCGACGATGTCGCCAGGGTGGAGCGCGTGTGCATCAGCGCATGCTGGATGGGCGCGGTGCCATGCCCGGCCAGCCAGTCGAGATGCATCGACAGCGCGGCGATGCCGACGACCGTGGAGATCCATGGCGATGCCGAGGTGAAGTAGGCGCGCCGCTGCGGATGCGCCATGGCGGCGAAGAAAAAACTCATCACCAGGAAGATCGAGTAGTACTTACCGAGCACGGCGAGTGCGGTCGTCAGGCCCGCGGCGGCAGCCCAGGGCATCGTTCGCGTTTCAAACGCACGCAGGAAGCAGTAGGTAGCGAGCGGCCACGTCGCCAGTTGCACCGAGTTGGCGTTGAAGCGCTGCGCGTGGAACTGATAGGCCGGCGTCAGCATCAGCAGCAGCAGCACGATCACCCGCTTGTCGCCGGTGACGAAGCGGCGCGAGACGAGATCGACGAACCAGAGCGCCAGCGCCGCATTGGTCATCGCCATCAGGTGGAACGACCAGTCGGAAAGCGGGAAGACGGCGGTCCAGGCGCCGGCGATCCAGCCCATCAGCGGCGGATGCTTGTCGTAGCCCCAGGCGAACGTCCGCCCGAACGTCCAGGTCTCGATCACGTCAGGATGCAGGCCGGCGCCGGCATAGGCGATCGAAAGATAGACCGTCCACACGGCCACGAAGCACGCCAGCAACAGCGGCACGGCCCAGCCGGCCTCGATGCCGTCCAGCCAGCGCAGGAATGGACGACGCCAGGCCGCCGGATGACAGTCCGACCGTTCGGCAACGGTCGAGAACGCAAAGTCATGGAACATGTCGATGTCGATCAATGATGAGGCAAAGGATGTGACGCGCGATCGGCGGCCGCGGCCGACCAGGAACGGCGGATCGCCCGGTATGTCCGGTCGATCATGCGGCAGGCGTCATGCGGGCGAATCCTCGGCGCGTGTTTGAGCGCGCCAGTCTCGGCCAAGACGATTACGAAAGGCTGACGTTACCCGCCTGCCGGCTGATGGAAAATCGGATGTCCGCGGCGTGGCCCGTCATGCGACTGCAATAGCGCCGGCCGAGAAACCTTTCAGCTTGCAATCTGAGATGTCGCGACAGGCGCGCGATCGGCCTTGTCAGAACCAGTCAACTTCGACTGAGCGATGAAAAACAACGGTACTAGAACGCCGTCACGTAATCCTATTGTAATCCGTCCGTAATGATAGGAACAGCCGATTGTCGATGTTGCGGGAGGATGGCGTGCGCGTTCTGGTCGTTGAGGATGATCCGCAGCTCGGGCTCTGGCTGCGGGATGCACTCGCGACGGCGTTCGGCTCGTCGGACATCGTCACGACGCTCGACGAGGCGCGGGCGGCGATCGCGGTGCGCAATTTCGAGCTCGTGGTGATCGACCGCGGTCTTCCGGACGGCGACGGGCTGGCGCTCTTGCCGGACCTGCGGCAGCAGAAGCCGAGCCCCGCGACCGTGGTGCTGACGGCGCTCGACGATCCCGCCGACATCGCACGCGCGCTCGACGAAGGTGCGGACGACTACGTCGCCAAGCCATTCGAACCCATTGAACTAGTGGCACGGGCGCGGGCGGTGCTGCGCCGTCTGTTTCTCGACCGCGGCGCGATGGTCTCGATCGCCAATCTGGGCTTCGACATCGTCAACCGTGCGGTCTGCGTCGACGAGGCGCCGATCGTGGTGCCCAGGCGCGAACTTGCGATCCTCGAGGCGCTGGTTCGCCGCAGCGGGCGGGTGGTGCTGCGCGAGACATTGGAGACCGCAGCCTACGGCTTCGAGGACGAGATCCAGTCGAACGCGATCGAAGCCCATGTGTCGCGGCTGCGGCGCCGCCTGCGCGAGGCCAATTGCAAGGCCACGATCAGGCCGGTGCGCGGCCTCGGCTATCTCCTCAGCGGCGAGTGACGCAGATGAGGTGGCAGAAGCTCAGCCGCATCCGGCGCTCGATCACGCTGCTCTCCGCGACCCTGATCGCGGTCGTCACCACGATCATGCTGATCTGCGCCGCCGCCTTGCTGATCCGCTTCGGCGGCGACGATGACGGCACCTGGGGTGCGGCCGACGTCGCCGACGCGCTGAAGGAGGCCGTGGCCCGCGATGCCGGCGGCCGGCTGCTCGTCAAGCAGACGCCCCGCCTCGACACGATCATGCAGGAATTCCCGACGTTCTGGTATGTCGTCTCCGACAAGAGCGGCGAGGTGAGCTATGGGCCGATTCCGAAATGGCGGCCGCACAAGGGGCCGTCCTCGCAGGACGGCACCAGCTTCCTGGCCTATGCGATCGACGGCGAGACGAGGCGCCTGAAACGGATGACGGCGGTCCGGAATACGCCGGTCGGCGAGGTCTGGATCGAGACCGGCGGCGTCGCCTACACGTCGACGCAACTGATGATGGGCACCCTGACCGACGCGACGATCGTTGCGCTCCCGATCATCCTGGTCCTGGTCGCGACGGTGCTGGCGGCGCTGCTGTTCGTGCCGACGCTGATCGCGCGTCCGGTCCGAGCGGTCGCGCGCGCGGCCGAGATGATCGACGGCGTGCCCGACGGCCGAAGGCTGCCCGAGCGCGACGCGCCCGCCGAACTGCTGCCGCTGGTCACCGCCTTCAATCGTGCCCTGACGCGCATCGATCACGCCGCCGAGGCGCAGCGCAACTTCCTGTCCAACGCGGCCCATGAGCTGCGCACGCCGCTGACCAACGCGCGCACCATGCTGGAGGCGGTGCCGGATGCCGGCCTGCGCGCGAAGCTCGTCGGCGAGAACCAGAAGCTGTCGTCGATCGTCACCATGCTGCTGCAACTGGCGCGGATCTCGATGGAGCCGGACGAGCCTGGCGAGATCGACCTGGTCGCGCTGGCGCGGCGCGTCACCGCCGAGCACGTGCCGATGGCGCTGCAGGCCGGGCTCGAAATCGGCTTCGCCGGCTGCGATGCGCCGGTCCGGATCCGCGGCTCGGAGCCCGCGATCGCGGTCGCGCTCTCGAACCTGATCAGGAACGCGGTCGCGCATGCCGGCGCCGGCGGTCCCATCCTGGTCGAGGTCGACGCCGCCGCCCGCCTGCGCGTGATCGATTCGGGGCCCGGCCTGCAATCGGATCAGCCCGAACGGCTGCTGCAACCATTCGAGCGCGGCCACGCCCGCGGCGACGGCATGGGGCTCGGGCTCTCGATCGTGTCGCAGGTCATGGCGACGCATCAGGGCGGCGTCGCGCTGCGCGAGACGCCGGGCGGCGGCACCACCGTCGAGCTCAGCTTCGCGCGCGCCGTTCCTCAGCACTGCGACGCTGCGGATGCGGCGCTGCCGGCCGTCCGGCGCACGGCGGAGGAGGCGGGATTGCTGCCGCGCGCTTGACGCCGGAACGTCGCTTCCGGCGGTTCGATACTCAGCGCGGCTCCCTGCTGCGCTGCCACTTCAGGAAGTCGCTATAAAGTCTCGCGGCCTCGTCCGGCGACATCCGCGCCTGCGCCTTGCGCTCGTCGAGAAACTTGCGGAATTCGGCCGGGTTGGCATCCTGGCCCGGCGACTGCATCGCGCGGGCGCCGTCGAGCCATTCCTGCGCCGCCTTGAAGCGGATCATGCCCTGCACCGGCGCCGACAGCACGGTGTCGCGCCATTTCGGATGCCGCGGCGGCGACTGCAGCACCTGGATCTTGCCGAACAGCGCGTCGACGAACCGCGCGGTGCGGCGATAGCGTTCGCTGTTCTCCGGCCAGTTGTAGACCATGAGCACGGTGGAGGCCGCGACGGCGTCGACCTTCGTGCCCGGCGGCACCAGGTTGGGATATTCCTCCGACGAGAACGTCGTCGGCAGATAGATGTCCTGCAGCACGCGGTCATAGGGGACCGGCAGCAGATGCAGCCGGCCGCCCTCGTTCTTGATGCCCTTGATGATCGGCGCGTCCTTCGACACCGAGGCGATCCAGGCATCGCCCTGGCCGTCGATCAGCTTCTGCAGCCCGCCGGTCGGGTCGGTCTGCGAATCGATGTCGGCCTGGATGCCGAGCCGCCGGAAGATCGTGCGCGCCGCCGGGAGGCCGATCGAGCGCTCGGCGAACACGCGCTTGCCGTTGAGATCAGCGAGCGAGCGGATCTCGCGCCGCGCGATGATGTGAACGTCGTTGTGGAACAGCTTCGCAATGTAGCGCACGCGCTGGGCAATGTCTGGAATGTTGTATTCCGTCTTGACGAATTCCAGCGCGTCGGTGGCGACGAAGCCCATGTCGATGTTCTTCAGCATGACGATGTCGATGAGGTTCTGCGCCGAGCCCTTGCCGAGGATCGGCAGCACGCGCAGGCTCTCGCCATCATCCAGCACCGCCGCCATGTCGGAGCCCATCACCGACATCGGCCCGCCGATCGGCGCGGTGATCACGGTGACGGTGCCGGAGTTCAGCGCCTCGCGGTCCGGCAGCGTGCCCACCGGGGCGCCGGCCGGCGCGCGCTGCGGTGATTGCTGCGCCCGGGCGCTGCCGGTCGGCGCCACGAGGGATGACAGAACCGATGCAAATACGAATGCGCCAACAGCTACGCGCGCGACACGATTCACCGAACGCTTCCTCGATACATTCTAAATTAGAGGTGGACTTAGCAGTTCGATCCCGGCCGAAGTTTGGCCGCGAGGTGACGATCGGCGAAATGCTGCAAAGTCGCCCGGCCCGCTGCACGGCTGTGCTGAAAATGCGGTGCAGGAGCGTGATGCCGTGCGAGGACAGCTGCTGGCGGCGCCCTGTCCTCGATCACAGGCCGAGTTCAGTGGAGAACGATCGTCCTGCGTGCGTGTCGAAACGCCGCACGCTTGATTGAATGATGGCGCTGTCCGTGTGCGCTCACGCGCTCGCCGCATCGAGCCGCGCGACCTGGTCCGCGGTCAGCGCGAGCGACGTCGCCGCGACAAGGGTATCGACGTGTTCGGGCCTGGTGGCGCTGGCGATCGGCGCCGTCACCGACGGCTTGGCCAGCAGCCACGCCAGTGCGATCGAGGCCTGCTGCGCCCCGGTCTCCCTCGCGACCGAATCCAGCGCGGCGAGGATGCGCATGCCGCGCTCGTTCAAGTATTTCGGTATGCTGCGCTGGCCGCGCGGGCTCTTGCCGAAATCGGCCTCCGAGCGGTACTTGCCGGTGAGGAAGCCGGCGGCCAGCGAGAAGAAGGTGATGACGCCGACGCCGTTGTCCTCGCAGACGCGCTGCAGCGCGCCTTCGTAGGATGCGCGCTCGGCGAGGCTGTATTCCGGCTGCAGGCTCTCATAGCGCGGCAGGCTGTTCGCCTTGGAGATGTCGAGCGCGGCCTGCAGCCGCTCCGCCGAGAAGTTCGAGGCGCCGATGACCCGCACCTTGCCGGCCTTGATCAGCCTGTCATAGGCCGCCAGCGTCTCCTCCTGCGGCGTCGCCTCGTCGTCCTTGTGCGACTGATAGAGATCGATCACGTCGGTCTGCAGCCGGCGCAAGCTATCCTCCACCGCGCGCGCGATGTAGTCGTCCTTCAGCCCGACCTTGCCGTCGCCCATGTCCATGCCGACCTTGGTGGCGAGGATGACGCGATCGCGGTTGCCGCGCAGCTTCATCCATTTGCCGATGATGGTCTCGGACTCGCCGCCGGTGTGGCCGGGCACCCAGCGCGAATAGACGTCCGCCGTGTCGAGGAAGTTGAGCCCGGACTCCAGCACCTTGTCGAGCAGGCGGAACGAGGCTGCCTCGTCCACCGTCCAGCCGAACACGTTGCAGCCGAAGCAGAGGGGCGGAACGTTGAGGCCGGACCGGCCGAGCGGGCGCATCTTCATGGGGAGGCTCTCGATGATGATGTTGGATCGATCTGTGGCGGACGCCTGCCGCAGATTGCCGTCATTCGCCGCGCGTGACCAGCGCGGCAGGAGCATGGCGGGGCTTCCCGGCCGCATCCAAACCATGGCGCGGCTGCCCCGAAGAGGGTCCGGCCGCGTCAGACTTTTCACTCACTTGCCGATGATGGTCGCGGCTTGCGAACGCCTCGCAGCTGGAGACGCGGGGGTCATGATCGAGGAGTCCGTCTGATGAACACGCTGACCTATGACCAGCTCGGACTGAGCTCGGAGGGCCTGATGATGCCGGACCCGGCCGCGGCGGCGAAGACCACGACCATCAATACGGCCGCGGCCGCCTCGCCGTTCGTGCTGCCGCCCGGCGCGGTGTCGGATCCGGTGGTGCATGCCGACGGCTCCGAGACGGTGGCGGTTCACACCGGCGGTCTGACCTTCAACCTCACCTTCGATGCCGCCGCGGCGGCTGCGCCCGAAAGCTTCCGCGCCGGCGTCGAACAGGCGGCGGCGATCCTGTCCTCGGCGATCACCGATCAGGCCACGGTGAACCTCGCGATCGATTTCGCCGGCACCGGCGGCGGCGCCGGCGCCAATGTCAGCAACGGCGTGCTCGCCAACTATACGCAGCTCCGAACCGATCTGCAGGATCACGCGGCGGCCGGGGACACCGTGTTCGACAATCTGCCGACGACCAGGGCGGTGCAGGGCCATTCCCAGGTGTTCGTCGCCAACGCGCAGGCCAAGGTGCTCGGGCTGATCGATCCAAACAGCACGACGACGGAGGACGGCTTCGCCATCTTCAACACCGACATCCCGACTCAGTCCCTGGTCGGCGTCGCGCTGCACGAATTGTCGCATGCGCTCGGGCGCGTACCGTCGCCGGGCAATCTCGACATCTTCGACCTGTTCGATTTCACCAAGCCGGGACAGCATCTGATCAACAACAACATCGCCGCCGGCCCTCCCGCCTATTTCTCGCTCGACGGCGGCGTGACCAAGATCGCCGATTATGGCCAGATGTCCGACCCGGCCGACTTCCTCAACACCGGCATCCAGGGCGCGCGCGATCCCTTGAACGAGTTCTACAACCCGACCACGTCGCAGACGCTGTCGCCGATCGACCTCGTCGTGCTGGAGACGCTTGGCTACAACATCAAGGCTCCCGACACGCAGGCGCTGCTGGCCCAGATCCCGCAGGCCGCAGGCGTCGCCGCGCCGGTGCAGACGCCGGCGCAGGCCGCCGCCATCGCCTCGGCGGTGGCGGCCGAGACCGCCGCCAGCCTGGCCAAGCTCGGTGACGCCCCAGGCGCCGCGCAGGTGCTGGCGAACGCGCAGGCCGATGCGGCCGACGCCAATGCCGGTTCTAGCGCCCATGCCAGCGGCCTGATGCAGGAAGCAGCGGTCCACGACTCCTATGCCGGCAACTCCCACTACGACGCCATGATGGCCCTGCACCTGCACAGCATCACCGCGAACTGAGAGGTCCCGACACAAGTGCGGCGCAGGCGATCGCTCCGAGACGTCAGGGCACGGACGCCGCCTTGGCCGGGCGCAGGGTGACGACGACGGGAATGGCGATCGCGTAGATGGCGACGACCGACAGCCAGATCGCCCCGGGCCATTGCTCCCTGACGGCGAAGTACAGGCTCGAGAAGCCGAGCGGCGCAACGATCGAGGCGAGGCTGACGGTGGCGGCGAGCACGCCCTGGAACTGGCCCTGTAAATTCTCGTCGACCTGCCGGGTGGCGAGCGACTGCAGGGCCGGCATGCCCATGCCGCCGAGCGCGAACAGCGGCATGGCGCCAAACACCATCCAGCTCTGCCTGGCGAACGCCATGGCCGTGAGAGCCGTGCAGACACAGGTCACCCCGGTCAGGATGGCGCCGCGCTCGCTCAGCAATCTCACCGCCGGACCGGGAAGGAATATCTGGGCCAGCATCTGGCACACGCCGAAGGCGCCGAGCGACAGGCCGATCCAAAGACCACTCCAGTGGAAGGTGTCGCCACCCCACAGCGCCCAGCAGACGCCATAGGCCTCGCCGGTCGCGCTGAACAGGAAGAAGAGGAGAACCACCGGCAGCAGGCTCTTGACGGCGAGCACCCAGCGCAATGGCCGCAGCGGGTTGAGGACCGCGATCTCGATCCTGCCAGGGTCCGGTGGTCGCGTCTCCGGCAGCATCAGCAACGCCAGCACGACGTTGCATCCGTTCAATACCGCCGCCGCGACGAACGGCAGCCGCAGCCAATGGTCGCCGAGCGCGCCGCCGAGCACGGGCCCGATGATGAATCCCATGCCGAACATCGCATTGAGGAGTCCGAAGCGGCGGGCTCGCTCCTCCTCGGCAGAGATGTCAGTGATGTAGGCCGTGGCCACCGAGACGTTTGCGCTGGTGACGCCGGCGATGGCGCGGCCGAGCAGGAGCATCCAGAGATCGGACGCCGCGGCCAGGAACAGGTAGTTGACGATGGCGCCGGTCAGCGAGACCAGCAGCAGCGGGCGCCGGCCGAGCCGATCGCTCAGCGAGCCCAGCACCGGCGCGCAGATGAACTGCATCGCGGCGTAGAGCGCCGTCATGACGCCGAGAAGGGACGCCACGTTGTCGGCGTGCGTCACGTCGTGCAGCAGCGACGGCAGGATCGGAAAGATCAGCCCGATGCCGGCGGCATCGAGCACGATGGTCAGATAGATGACGGCAACAGCCCTGGTCATGGCGCGCTCCGGTCCACGCGAGCCGATGGCGCAGATACGCGCGACCGCTCGCTGGAGCCTGACGATCGGTCAGGCGATTGATGTGTGGGAGACGCTGGGCCGGTCCATGCCAGAACGGCAGATGGACGGCTTGTACTCGGCCGCAGGCAACGGCCGCTTTTCGCGACAGGCGCCATCTACACGCGGCGATCGGGTAGCGCAAGCCGCTTTTTTCCGAACGCCGATCGGCGCGTTCGATGCATGGTCGAGCGCCGGTCAGTGAGCGCTCCGCCGCAGCAGGTACTAAGCGGTCGCTTGACGATGTATCATCAACTGATACATATCCGCCATGATCAGAAGCTTCCGGGGCAAATCACCGAAGCCGTGTTCCAATGGCGAAAGCACGAAAGGCTTTCCGTCCGATTTGGTCAAGGTGGCTCGTCGGAAGCTGCGCTACCTCAACGCCGCGGCCGATCTCGGCGACTTGAAATCGCCTCCCGGCAATCGCCTCGAGGCGCTCGTTGGAGATCGCCACGGACAGCATTCGATCCGCATCAACGATCAGTTCCGGGTGTGCTTCGTCTGGACGGCAGAAGGCCCCGCGGAGGTGGAAGTCGTGGACTATCACGAGAAGGGACGCTGCGATGACCAAGAAACTCAAGCCCATGCACCCCGGGGAGGTTCTGCGCGAGGAATTCCTCATTCCGCTCAAGATGTCCGCCGGTGCCCTCGCCAAAGTGTGCGGCCTGCCGCGGACACGGATCGAGCGCATTGCCAGCGAGCAGACCGGCATCACGGCCGACACCGCGCTCCGGCTCGCCAAGGCGCTCGACACGACGCCGGAGCTCTGGCTCAATCTGCAGACCGACTACGACGTCCAGATCGCGAAGCGCGATCTCGGCAAGATTCTCGATCGTATCGCGACGGTGAACAAGCCGCGGGCGGCTTGAGCGGACGGGTCGGGCGATGGCAGGCAGACGTCGATGGGCTGTCCCGGGGCGTCTCGTGCTCCGCCCCAGCAATGCGCCGTATCTTCACTGCACGGCCGGCCGGTCGTCGAGAGCCCCCGTCCAGCCATGCGGTTGCGCATCGCTGCGCGTGCCCGGCGGCTGGACGTCGCGTTGGATCAAGGGCGTGAGCAGGTGCTCGGCGAGATAGAGCGATGCAAGCGGGCGCAGGTGCGCGTTGTCGAAGCTCACGAGACCCTCGCGCCGGTTGCGATCGAGATAGATGAGGCAGCCTTCTCGGTTGCAGAAGAAGTCGTGAAGACTCTGGTACTCGAACGGTTCGTTGGCCTGGAGCTCGTTTCGAAATGCCTTGTCGATGCCGAGCGCATGCTGGTCGAGGTGCGTCGAGATTCGCGCCGGTGTGAACTGCCAATAATGCTGCATGACCACCTTGAAGAGGAACGGCTCCCAATGAGGCGCCAGTCCGAGCACGATCACCCGTTTCACGCCGATCCGTTTGATGTCCCGTGATGCTTCGCGCAGGTACTCCGTATCGAAGGAATTGTTGAACGAGATGACCACGACATCAGGAACGACCTTCTTGATCGTCGACAGCGCAAACGAGTTGGACGTCTCGCAGTAGTCGGTCGTCAGTTTGGCCAGGTCGATCGGGTGTGGACGGCAACCCGACGCATAGACGAGCAGCAGGGACGTATCGGCTGGAAGCGTCTTTCGTAAGCCGTAGAAGAGATGGGCCGAATGAGAGTCGCCCCAGAGCAGCACCGTTCTGCGGGAGTGGCTGGTGTAGCAGTCCGGGCTGATGCCGTCCCGCGGGACGCGCGTGGGAAGGGGGCTCTCGAAGTTGTAGAAGTTGCATTGGTTCTGGTTGATCTCCACCAGCTCTTCCCGGGCCGGCGACACGCCCGTGCGGAACGAATCGAAATAGGCTGCGTAGCTGTTCAGATCGCCCGGCTGAAAGGTCCAGCCGTAGGTCATGACCAGGGCGCCGATTCCAGCGAGCGTCGCCAGGGCACCGCCGAGCAGCGGGACCGAGCGCAAGGGCGATTGCCCGAACCGGATTGGACGTTCGAGAAATCGATAGGTGATCCAGGCCAGACCGGCGCTCAGCGCGACGACGCCGCAGCGCAGCGGCGCGGAGCCCGCCTCGCCCATCCAGGCCCGGGTCAGGACGAGCAGGGGCCAGTGCCAGAGATAGAGCGGGTAGCTGATCAGCCCGATTCCGACCAGGACAGGATGCGAAAGAATCCGGCGGGCGACCCAGCTAGACGGTCCGGCGCCGACGAGCATGCAGGTCGCTGCGACAGGCAGCAGTGCCGCCCACCCGGGAAATGGCGTATTTCTCGAAATCAGGATCAGGCTCGCCGCCAACAGAGCTATTCCCGACGCCGCGAGCCGATCGGAAACGACCGATCGATGTCCCGTGTCAGGGACGGCGCCGAGGAGCGGCCTGGTGTATGGCGACGATGCGATCGCCAGCAGACCGCCTGCAAACAGCTCCCATGCGCGCGTGAGCGGGGAGTAGAATGCCTCGGTCGGGCTCGTGCCCATGGCTCTGATGTTCAGCAGAAATGACCCGACGAGCAGCAGCCCCACGAGGTACGGCAAGGCGCGCTTCCTTGTCCGCCAGCACAGCCACAGCAGCAGCGGCCAGAGGATGTAATATTGCTCTTCGATGCCGAGCGACCACAGGTGAAGCAGCGGCTTCGTTTCCGCGGCCAGGTCGAAATAGTTGGCCTCCTTCCAGAACAGCAGGTTCGCGGCAAATCCGGCGCTCGCCGCGACCTGCTTGCCGAGCTCCTTGTATTCGTCGGTGTACAGAAGAATGCACCCGAGCAGGAGGACGGCCAAGAGAACCACGATGAGCGCAGGGAAGATGCGCTTGACACGGCGCGCGTAGAAGGTCCGCAGACGAAATGATCCGTTCGCCAGATCCGCAACGATGATCGAGGTGATCAGGAACCCGGATATGACGAAGAAGATGTCGACTCCGATGAAGCCGCCGCGAAGCACATGGGGAAAGGCGTGGAACACGACGACGGACATCACTGCGACAGCTCTCAGTCCGTCGATCTCCGGCCTGTAGGCCGTGCCGACCACGGGAACCGGTTTCGAGCCGGCCGCTGGCGCATGCATGTGCGCTCTCTCCCCAAAAGAACGTTCGGCTTCCAATCGGCTTGGCTGCCGTCAATTGCGCGAAAATTTCTATTTCACAATTATGACGGATAGAGCGGGCCAGACGCAATCATGAATGACTTCGTGAGGAGGTCGTCGCCGGGTCGGTCGAGAAGGTCGAAGCCGCCCGCGGTGACCCCGCGCGGGCCCATGATGCCGCGTGGCTATTGTCTGTCTCCAGCGAACCGACGTATGTGAAGCCGGTGGCACGATGATCGCTCGGGGCGATGCGATCGAGCGCAGGGGGATGGACGATGGGGATCAAGGCAGCTCTGCCTGCGGCAGCGATCGCCGTTCTGATGGCCGGTGGATGTGCGATGTCGCCGGAGGGACTCGACTCGCGCGACGTCGCCGACAGCAGAAGCTTTTCCGAAAGCTACGAGGAAATCTATCGCCGCCTGATGGAGACCGGCAAAAGCTGTAATCCGCCCGTCCGGGTGTTTGGCAATCCGGCCAACCCGGGCGGGGGACAGATCGAAGCCGAAGGCGAGCTGCACCGCGACCGCGGCTTTGCGGAGTTTCGCCTGGTCGCGGGCAGCTATGGGGCCCGGATGAACTACTTCGCCTCGGCGCGCATCGAAAAGTCCGGCTCCGGATCGCGCGTGAGCATCAAGGTCAGCAATCCGCTGGGAGCAGGCCCCCTGAGCAGCCGGATCTATCGATGGGCCAGTGGGGATTCGAGCTGTTAGCGACTGCGAGAGGCGCTGCAATGACTAATACGACCCGTCAGCACGGCGGGCAATTCCCGCATCCCCCTCATGCGCAAACTGCCCGTCGAGCCAGTTTGTCGCATGCTGCGCGCCTTGTGTCGTCGGGCAAATCAAGTGGATGCTCTCGGCCATCCCGTTCGCGATGAAGAGGGGCGTTTCGGCCGATCGTCACGGAGCGTAGCAAGCGGGGAGCGGTGGACGTGTCGGGCTCGGGGCTTTCGCGCAAGCGGGCCGGCGAATGAGCCCGGGACGTACGGTCAAGTCGCTTGGTCCTGGCCTCCCGACGCTGAGGTCAAGCTGGTCGATGATGCGGAGACGCGTCTCGGCGGTGATGGGGGCAAACAAGCCCGGTCCCCAGGGAGATCGCGAAGCAGCCGTTAAAGCCAGCGCGCGGGGAAGGCCGGGTCGTCCGGCTGGACCTGTGGTACCTGCCGCCTGCATTTTTTTCTGCAGGCGGGCCACGGGCCTCAGTCGAGGTCCGGTCTTCCCCGCGCCCTCTCATTGTCGAGGGCGATGTCGGCAGCATCACCTGGGCGCGGATGGCGTCGCGGGAGTGCGGTGGGCTGTTCGGAAAAAGCGTGGAGTGGATGTGGTGGCGGGAACGGGCGCGGATGCGTCACAGACGCCGGCGCTTCCGGTGCGCATGCGTTGGCGAGATGCCGGGACGACAGCGGAGAACGAGGCGGGTGCGTGCCCATGCCATCAAGCTTGGCGCGCGCTCGACAACTACTTCCTGATCTTCACGCCCTTGGTCGTGAACCGCTGCGGCCGCGGTTCGGGTCGCACCGGCCGCCGCGTGACGGCCGCCTTTCCTGTCCCCGGCGGCTGATGCGCGGGCACCAGCTGATCCGGGCGGGAGCCGATCAGGTCGGCGCGGCCCATGGCGCGCAGCGCGTCGCGCAGCACCGGCCAGTTGTCCGGATCGTGATAGCGCAGGAACGCCTTGTGCAGGCGTCGCTGCTTCAGGCCCTTGATCGCCTCGACCTTGTCGCTGCCGCCATGGCGGACGCCGCGCAGCGGGTTGACGCCGGTGTGGTACATCGCGGTGGCCGTGGCCATCGGCGACGGCAGGAAGGTCTGGACCTGGTCGGCACGGTAGCGGTTCTTCTTCAGCCACAGCGCGAGGTTCATCATGTCCTCGTCGCTGGTGCCGGGATGGGCGGCGATGAAATACGGGATCAGATAGTACTTCTTCCCCGCTTGCGCCGCGGCGGCATCGAACATCTGCTTGAAGCGGTGATAGGTGCCGATGCCCGGCTTCATCATCTTGTCGAGCGGCCCGCGCTCGGTATGTTCAGGCGCGATCTTCAGGTAGCCGCCGACGTGATGCGTGACGAGCTCCTTGATATAGGCCGGGCTCTCGACCGCGAGGTCGTAGCGTACGCCGGACGCCACCATCACCCGCTTGACGCCCTTGACCTCGCGCACCTTGCGATAGAGCCGGATCAGATCGTCATGCGAGGTGTTGAGGTTCGGGCAGATCTCCGGGAAGACGCAGGACGGCCGGCGGCACGCGGCTTCGACCTTGGGGTCCTTGCACGCCATCCGGTACATGTTGGCGGTCGGGCCGCCGATGTCGGAGATCACGCCGGTGAAGCCCGGCGTCTTGTCCCGGATGCGCTCGATCTCCTGCAGGATCGAGCCTTCCGAGCGGCTCTGGATGATGCGGCCCTCGTGCTCGGTGATCGAGCAGAAGGTGCAGCCGCCGAAGCAGCCGCGCATGATCGTCACCGAGAACTTGATCATGTCCCAGGCCGGGATCTTGGCGTCGCCATAGGACGGATGCGGCGCGCGGGCGTAGGGCAGATCGTAGACGCTATCCATCTCCGCCATGGTCAGCGGGATCGGCGGCGGGTTGAGCCAGAGGTCGCGGTCGCCATGACGCTGCACCAGGGGACGTGCATTGCCCGGATTGCTTTCCCGGTGCAGCACGCGCGAGGCGCGCGCATAGGCCTCCTTGTCGGCCTCGACCTGCTCGCAGGACGGCAGCCGGACCACGACGTCGCCCTTCTCGCGCGCCGCGCCTTCATCGGCGGAGTCGAGATCGTCGGCGTGCAGCTCGATGTAGGTCTCGGGCACTTTCCGGAACAGCGCGGTGCCGCGCACCGACTGGATGTCCTTCGGCGCTTCGCCGCTGGCGATGCGGTGCGCGACCTCGATCACGGCGCGCTCGGCATTGCCGTAGATCAGGATGTCGGCCTTGGCGTCGGCCAGCACCGAGCGGCGCACCTTGTCGGACCAGTAGTCGTAATGCGCGATGCGGCGCAGCGAGGCCTCGATGCCGCCGAGCACGACCGGCACGTCCTTGAACGCCTCGCGGCAGCGCTGCGCATAGACCAGCGTGCAGCGGTCCGGCCGCCTGCCGCCTTCGCCGTTCGGCGTGTAGGCGTCGTCGCTGCGGATGCGGCGGTCGGCGGTGTAGCGGTTGACCATGGAGTCCATGTTGCCGCCGGTGACGCCGAAGAACACGCGCGGGCGTCCCAGCGCCTTGAACGGCTCGGCCGAATGCCAGTCGGGCTGGGAGATGATGCCGACGCGAAACCCCTGGGCCTCGAGCAGCCGGCCGATGATTGCCATGCCGAAGGAGGGGTGGTCGACGTAGGCGTCGCCGGTCACCAGCACGATGTCGCAGACGTCCCAGCCGAGCGCGTCCATCTCCTTGCGGCTCATCGGCAGGAACGGCGCAGGCTTGAGGTCGGCGCGGTGGCGCGGCCAGGAACTCAACGGGGGGGCGGTGAGGGCGATGTTCATCGCCCACGCATAGAGCCGCGGCGCTGCGAGTTCAACCAAAGCCCCGGTCGCAGGCGAGGGCCGGTGGTCAAATTGTCCGGAATGGTTCCCGCGGCTTTGCGCGGCCGACCAGCCGTCTCAGTTGAGGTGATGCGACGCGCCGTTGCGGCGCTTGAGCCAGCCATGGCCGAAATAGGCCAGCAGCGCGGCTGCGGCGAGCATGATCCAGATCGAGGGCATCTTCGAGCGCGGGCTGCCGCCGGCCTCGCCGACCGTGACCGGCCCGGTGCCGGGCTCGGTCATCGACACCAGCCGCAGGCCGGCAGCGTCGGTCGCGCGCCGCATGTCGGCGATGGCGGAATGGGGCAGCGGGTCGGCGGCGAACGGCCGACCAGTCGCCGGCGCGGGCTCGTCGGACGCGGCGAGGTCGCCCGGCGGCGGCTCCATCGCGGATTGCGCGGCGTGGCTGCCGGCGGGCAGCTGGGCGAAGGAGTTCAGGTTCGCCGGCCGATGCGGCTTCGGCCCATGCTGCGCCATCCGGTCCGGCTTCTCGGCCTTGTCCATCTTTTTCGGCGTCATGCTCTGCGGCACCGCGACCCGCACCTGCGGCCGCGAATAGGACGCGGGCTGGGTGACGGCCAGCATGCGGTCGGACCAGGCCATATAGGCCTTGCAGAGATCGTTGCAGTATTGGCCGTTGACCATGTCGGCGGATCCGGCCTGCGCGGCGCCGGGCGCGGCAACACAGATGATCGAGACCAGCGCGGCGGCCGCTCCGAGCCTCGACGATGTCAAAACAGGCAATGCGCTCAACTGGCCGATCATCGCAATTTCCCCCGTCGCGGTTTCACGCCGTTTGAGGAATAACGACAGCCGGTCTGGTCGAGAGTTGGATCAGATCGCGTCAACATCCGGATGAGTTGAGGTCAATTTGCTGATGCGAGGCGTTATCAATAAGCGGCGGGCTTTGCTATTCGACATCGACGGCACGCTCGCCGATACCGACGCGCTGCACCTGCAGGCCTTCAACGCGGTGTTCGGGCCGTATGGCCATGTGTTCGACCGCGCGCGGGCGGCACGCGAACTGCTCGGCCGATCCAATTTGTCGATCTCCGCCCAATTTCTGCCCGATGAGCCGCCCGAGCGGCGCGCGGCGGTCATGGCGCAGAAGGAGGAGGTGTTTCGCAGCCTCGCCGCCGGCGCGGTGCAGCCGCTGCCGGGCCTGATGGCGTTGCTCGATCGGGCCGCGGCGGCGGCGATTCCGGTGGCGGCCGTCACCAACGCGCCGCGCGCCAATGCCGAGCTGATCCTGCACGGGCTCGGGCTGATGGACCGGTTTCGCGCCGTGATCATCGGCGACGAACTGCCGCACGGCAAGCCGCACCCGCTGCCCTATCTGGAAGGCCTGCGCGCGATCGACGCCGTGCCGGAATGGTCGGTCGCCTTCGAGGATTCCCGCGCCGGCATCGCGGCGGCGACGGCGGCTGGCATCGCCACCATCGGCATGCGCACCAATCTCGCTCATGACGAGCTGATCGCGGCGGGCGCGGCGCTGACCGCGGCGGCGTTCGATGACGCCGACGTGCTCGATCTGGTGATGGCGCGGCTGGGAGAGCGACTGTGAGCGACGCCGCGGAGCTGACATGTCGCTGACATCAGGCAACAGCTTGCGGTCACCGCGCTTGCGCGATGGTCTCGACCAACGCGGCCGCTCGCTTGGCCGTCACGAGATCAAGGTGAGACGCATGCGCAAGTTGTTGATCGCGGCCGGCCCCTCGGAACAGCCGTTCCGGCTGATGTTGCAGGTCGATGACGAGGGATCAGCATTCAATCAGCGCGGCCGTCGCGGCAGTGGAGCCGGGCGAGCCAAGCGCGGCCGCGCCAAGCGTTCGGCCCGGCCGTTTCGCTGGGCGCAGCCGTCGCGCGCAATGGCCGCCATCCTTCGCGGCTTGCGGGCGACGCTGCTGGCTCTCTCTCCCGTGGAGATCCGGAACGATGTGAGCGTACGGCAGGAGGTCTTGCGGGACACGTCGCCGGTCGTGCCACGGCTTCGCGCCGTCAGCGGCTGCGGAGGAGCGCGCGAGGCCGCCGCCGTGCCGGCCGGCGCGCCCAACGCGGTCTTCTGCGCTGCGGCCACGCCGCGCCATCACGTCCGGTCGATGGAATCGCCACGCGCCCAGCGCCGGCGGCTGCGGTCGCGCTGATCGCATCACCGCATGGGTGCCCTGCATGCTCCGTCCGTCGCCCCTTGCTTGTCCGCAGCCCGATGCCGTGATTGAAACGGACGGTGCGCGCCAGGCTCGCTGGGCTCGCCTCGCAGGAGGACGGATCGATCATGTTCGTGGCGCGTGTCGTGCCGATCGCCGTCGCCTTTTTCTGCGCGACCGCCGCCCTCGCGGCCGACAAGCCCGGCGAGACCAAAGGCACGGTGCTGGAGCCGTCGCCCGCCAATCTGGCGCTGACGTGGAGCGGGGCCAACCTGGTGTTGCCGGCGACGCTCGCCGGCGGACGGCGCTGGGAGGGCCGTGCGGAGGACGCGCCCGACGTGATCGGGATCGCGCCGCTCGCGATCGTGATGCACGGGTCAAGCGGCGTGGCGCCGGCCGTGAAGGAGTTCCAGGCCTGGCTCGCCGACGAGCTCGGCGTGGCGTCGGTGGCGCCCGACAGCCTCGCGATTCCCGACCGGCTGACCTACACCTCGCCGGTCGACGTCGCGACCTATGAGCGTGTCCACGCCCTGCGGCTGGCCGAGCTCGAGAACGCGCTGAAGGCGTCGCGCGACTGGAGCTGGGTCGACCGGCTGCGGATCGTGCTGGCGGGCACCAGCGAGGGTGCGGTGGCGGTCGGCCGCTACGCCGGCAAGGACGTGGCGGCGCGGCTGATCTATTCGTGGTCGTGCGAGGACAACTACTTCGTCAGCGCGCCCCGGCTCGGCATCGGTCCGAACGAGCCGGTGCTGAACGCGATTTCCGCGCGCGATCCGTATTTCACGGCCGCCAATCCCTGGAACAAGGACCGCGCCGTCACCGGCTCCTGCGCCGCCGCGCTCAAGGACGACGCCAAGGCGGAGGTGATGGTGATCGATGCCGACGTCCATACGATCCTGAACCGGCCGGAGGTGCACGAGCGGAGCGCGCGATTCCTGCGCGGCGTGTTGGAGCCATGATCGGCCGGGCGGAGGATTGACGACGTGCTGAGACTGCTCGTGCTCGAAGGCAATTCGCTGGACGGAAGGCGCCGCTGGGCCGAGATCGCAGGTGCCACGCCGTCGGAGAGCTACGCCGACGTGCTCCGCGCGCTCGCGCCAGAGGCGGCGATCGACATCGCCACGCCCGCCGATGCCGATGCGCGCCTGCCGCAGCCGATCGAGGCCTATCAGGGCATCGTCATCACGGGATCGGCGCTCAACATCTATCAGCGCGAGCCGGAATCGCTGCGCCAGATCGAGCTGGTGCACACGGTCTTCGCGCGGGGCGTGCCGATGTTCGGCTCATGCTGGGGACTTCAGCTCGCCAGCGTTGCGGCCGGCGGCGAGGTGTCGCTCAATCCGGCCGGCCGCGAGGTCGGCTTCGCGCGCAAGATCGCGCTGACGGAGGCGGGCCGCGATCATCCGATGCATGCAGCGCGGGGCGCCGTGTTCGATGCACCGGCGATCCACAGCGACATCGTCACTAGGCTGCCGCCGGATGCGACGGTCACCGCGCGCAATGCAATGAGCGAGGTGCAGGCCGCGGAGATCCGCAGCGGCCGCGGCCGGTTCTGGGGCGTGCAGTATCATCCCGAATTCAGCCTGCAGGACGTCGCCTGGGTGATCCGCCGCATCGGCCGGCCGCTGGTCGAGGAGGGCTTCTTCGCCGATCCGGCGGAGCTCGAGCGCTACGCCGCCGATCTCGCGACCCTGCATCATGACCGCGCCCGGCGCGACATTCTGTGGCGGCTCGGGCTCGACCAGGACGTCGCGAATGACGGGCTGCGGCAGGCCGAGATCAGCAACTGGATCGTCTCGCTCGGGCGGGGCTGAGCGCTCTACCGCATGAACTGAATGATGAGCGGCGCCAGCGCCACGTTCATCAGCCCGACCAGCACCATCACGAGGCCGGCGACCGCGCCTTCCTCGCGGCCGATCTGGTGGGCGCGTGCGGTGCCCGCGCCATGCGCGCCGACCCCGAACAGGGCGCCCTTGGCCAGCGTCGAGCGCAGCGGCAGCCGTGCGAGCACGACGTCGCCGACGGCCGCGCCGATGATGCCGGTGAGCACGACGAACACGGCGGTGAGATCGGGGATGCCGCCGATCTCGCCGGAGACTTCCATCGCAAACGGCGTGCTCATCGAGCGCGGCAGCAGGCTGAGCCGCAACTCGCCGTCGATGCCGAGCACATAGGCCAGCGCCCAGCTGGTCGCCACCGCGGTGAGGCTGCCCGCGACCATGCCGGCCAGCAGCAGCGGCCAGCGGCGGCGGATCAGAGCCCGCTGCTCGTAGATCGGCACGGCGAAGGCGACGGTGGCCGGCCCGAGCAGCGCCACCAGCCAATGCGTGCCGCGGATGTAATCGCGGTAGGAGACGTTGAGCGCGAGCGCCGCGATCATCAGCAGGGCCGGCGCCACCGCGAGCGGCATCAGCCACCAGCGCGGCCAGCGCCGGTGCACGCGCTTGGCGAGCAGATAGAGCAGGATCGTCGCGAGCGACCAGACCGCCGCCTGGATCAGCGGCTCACGCCACAGCGCGGCGAGGGTCATGATGCTCGGTCCAACGGTAGCAGAGGTCGATCGTGAGCGCGGTCACGCACATCACGGCGGTGGTGCTGACGACGATCAAGGCAAAGATCTTCAGGCCGAGCAGGCCAAATAGCTCACGATGGTCGAGCAGCGCCAGCACCGCCGGCACGAAGAACAGCAGCATCTCCGCCAGCATCCAGTTCGCGCCGCGCTTGATGCTCGCGACCTTCAGTCCGCCGGCCAGGATCAGGACGAGCGCCAGCGCCATGCCGATGATGCCGCCGGGCAATGGCAGGCCGGTCGTCCGGACCAGCGCCTCGCCGACGGCCCAGAACAGGCCGAGCAGACCGATCTGCGCCAGCCGGTTGCGGCGGATCAGGCGATGAACCCCAATGGAAATGCTGCGATGCATCATGCGGTGGCGTCCGAAAAGTGATTGCGCTTGCAATGTATGCCGCATCGCAGCATGTAGAAAGCGAATTGAATGAATGATAATAAGTCGAATATGGAATATTTTGCCTGATTATGGAACTTCGTACCCTCAGGACCTTCGTCGAGGTCGTCCGCCAAGGCGGCTTCTCCCAGGCCGCCAAGGTGGTGTTCGCGACCCAGTCGACCGTGAGCAAGGCCGTCAAGCAGCTCGAGGACGAGCTGGGATTGCCGCTCTTGGACCGGCTCGGCCACAAGAGCCGCATGACCGCTGCCGGCGAGATCGTCTATCGCCGTGCCATTCGTCTGCTGGCGGAGCGCGATGATCTGCAGGCGGAGCTCGCCGAGCTGCGCGGCTTGAAGCGCGGCGTGCTGCGTCTCGGCCTGCCGCCGATCGGATCGAGCACGCTGTTCGCGCCGTTGTTCGCGCTCTACCGCCAGCTCTATCCGGAGATCGAGATCCGGCTGGTCGAGCACGGCAGCGACCGGCTCAGCGAATTGCTGGCTGCAGGCGACATCGATTTCGCCGGCCTGCTGCCGCCGATCGCCGATGAGTTTGCCGCGCAGATCGTGCGCCGCGAGCCGCTGATGGCGCTGGTCGCGGTCGATCATCCGCTGGCCCGCCGCGAGACGATCACGCTCGCGGAGCTGCGCGAGACACCGTTCGTGCTGTTCGAGGCCGGCTTCGCGCTCAACCGAATCCTTCGCGAGGCGTGCCGCCGCAACGGCTTCGAACCTGTCGTGGCTGCGCGCAGCACCCAGATCGATTTCATCGCCGAGCTCGCCGGCGCCGGTCTCGGCGTCGCCTTCCTGCCGCGCATGATCGCGACCCAGCGCACGCAGGTGCCGATCAGCCTCGTCCTGCTCGATGAGCCCGGCACCGAATGGACATTGGCGATGGCCTGGCGCCGCGGCGCCTATCTGTCGCCTGCGGCCGCGGCGTGGTTGAGGCTGGTGCGCGAGCGCGGCGAGGCTTGAGCAATCACTGCGACGATGTCGCTTCAACGGTGAGGGACGTGCGGCAAGGGATCCCAGTCCTACGGCCTGACTCACAGCGCGCGACTCGCAGCGCGGAACCAGCTCTGCTCCGAAGGCGTTTCCGCATGATCCGAAAAGAACGTGACACGTTTTTGCGTGCCTCGAGCTCATTCATTGAACCGGAGGGCAAGGATGTGCCGTTGGATCGCCTATCGCGGAGAAACGACCGCCTTCGAGCATTATGTGACCGAGCCGGAACATTCCCTGGTGACGCAGAGCATCCGCGCGCTGGAATCGACCGCGGGCACCAATGGTGACGGCTTCGGTCTCGGTTGGTACGGCGATCATCCAGAGCCGGGGCTTTATCGCGAGACGCGGCCGGCCTGGTCGGATGAGAATCTCCGCTATCTCAGCCGGCATCTGCGCTCGCATCTGTTCTTCGCTCATGTCCGCGCCGCGACCGGCACGGCGGTCACTCGCCAGAACTGCCATCCCTTCGCCTGCGGCCGCTGGCTGTTCATGCACAACGGCTTCGTCGGCAGCTGGAACAGGCTGCGGCGCAAGGTCGAGGCTCTGATCCCGGACGCGCTGTATCCGTCACGGCTCGGCACGACCGACTCCGAAGCCGTGTTCCTCGCCATTGTCGGTGCCGGCATTGATCCGGACCCGATCGGCGCGACGCGCAAGGTGCTGCGATCACTCTGTGAGCTCGTCAATGAGGATGGTCTGCGTGAGCATCTGCGCTTCACCTCGGCGCTGTCCAACGGCCACGATCTCTATGCGTTTCGCTTCGCCGAGAATGACCGCGCCAATTCGCTGTATTTCCGCGAAGACGGCAATCAGGTGATCGCGGTCTCCGAGCCGTATGACAAGGAGCCTGACTGGATCGAGGTGCCGCCGGACCACGTGCTGGTCGCGCGCGCGGCAAAGCCCGCCGAAATTGTTCCGCTATTCGCCGCAGGGACTGCTGATTTTGCCGCGGAACGCAAGCGATCACAACGGGTTGTCGGAGGTACTTAGAACAGCAGGAACTGAAAGATCCCGCGATGTGCGGCATTTGTGGCGAAATCAGCTTTTCCGGAAGGCCCTCATTGTCCACGCTCGGCCGCATCAACGATGCGATGCAGGCGCGTGGTCCTGATGCGGCCGGCCTCTACGTGCAGGGCGGGCTTGCGCTCGGCCATCGCCGCCTGAGCATTCTCGATCTCTCGGCTGCGGCACAGCAGCCGATGATCGACGCGGCGCTAGGTCTCGGCCTGGCATTCAACGGCTGCATCTACAATTTCCGTGAACTTCGCGACGAGCTGAAGGCGAAGGGCTATCGCTTCTTTTCCGACGGCGACACCGAGGTCATCCTCAAGGCCTACCATGCCTGGGGCAAATCCTGCGTGCAGCGCTTCAAGGGGATGTTCGCCTTTGCGCTGTGGGAACGCGACAGCGGGCGCGTTCTGCTGGCGCGCGACCGTCTCGGCATCAAGCCGCTCTACTACACCGATGGTCCTCACGGCTTTCGCTTTGCGTCGTCATTGCCGGCGCTGCTGGCGGGCGGCGAGGTCGATACGGCGCTCGATCCGATCGCCTTGCATCACTTCTTCAGCTTCCACGCCGCCGTTCCGGCGCCGCGCACGATATTGCGCGGCGTGAAGAAGCTCGAGCCTGCCACTCTGCTCACGATCGAGCCCGACGGCACGCAGCATCGCGAGCGCTACTGGCATTTCTCGGTCGGCGAGCAGCGTCCGACCGATCGCGCCATGAGCCAGCAGGAGTGGTCGGAGGCGCTGCTCGAGGCGATGACGACAGCGGTCGACCGCCGGCGCGTGGCCGACGTGCCGGTGGGCGTGCTGCTGTCCGGCGGCCTCGATTCGTCGCTGCTGGTCGCGCTGCTGTCGAAGCTCGGACACGACGACATCCGCACCTTTTCGATCGGGTTCGATGCGGTGGGCGCGCATTCCGGCGACGAGTTTCGTTACTCGGATATCATCGCGCGGACGTTCGGGACCAATCACGAGCAGATCAGGATCGGCGGCGACCGGGCGCTGCAGGCGCTGCCCGGCGCCATTGCTGCCATGTCGGAGCCGATGGTCAGCCATGACGCCGTCGCGTTCTATCTGCTGTCATCTGAGGTCGCCAAGCGCGTCAAGGTGGTGCAGAGCGGACAGGGAGCCGATGAAGTATTCGGCGGCTACAGCTGGTATCCGGGCTTCCTCTCGGCTAATGATCCCGTTCAGCAATACCAGAACGCCTATTTCGACTGGACGCATTCCGACCTGCAGCGGCTGCTGGCACCGGAGATGCTTGGCGACGACGTCAGCCTAGCCTTCGTGGAGCGCTTCTTCGCCGACCACGCGGGCGCCTCCGCGATCGACAAGGTTCTGCAGATCGACACCGAGATCATGCTGGTCGACGACCCCGTGAAGCGGGTGGACAACATGACGATGGCGTTCGGGCTGGAAGCGCGGGTACCGTTCCTGGATCACGAGGTCGTCGAGCTGGCCGCGCGCATGCCCGCCGAGCTGAAGGTGAAGAACGGCGGCAAGCACATTCTCAAGGAGGCGGCGCGCCGCTGCGTGCCGGCGGAGGTGATCGACCGCCCCAAGGGATACTTTCCGGTGCCTTCGCTGCGCTATCTGCGCGGCCCGTTTCTCGACTACGTCCGCCACCTGCTCAATGACGAGAAGGCGCGTGCACGCGGTCTCTACCGACGCGATTTCATCGACCACATGTTGCAGCACCCCGAGGCCGAGATGAGCCCCAAGGGACATTCGCGGCTGTGGCAGGCGGCCCTGCTGGAGGCATGGCTGCAGACTCACGGCATTTGACGTCTGACAGGATTGATCACATGGGATTGGATCCACGCATCCTGGAGAAGCTGCGGCTCGGCCTGAGCGATGACGAGCGGCGTCTGGTGATCCGCTCGGCCACCGGCAGCGAGGAGGTCACGGAATATTCGTTCGGCATCGAGGAGGAATACTTTCTCGTCGACGCGCAGACGCGCGATGTCGCGATCCGGACGCCGGACGACCTGTTCGAGGCCGCCAACTGGTCGACCGGCGGACAGGCGATGCGCGAGATGCTGCAGGCCCAGCTCGAGGTCGCCACCAACGTCCATGTCGATGTCGGCGATGCGCGCGAGGAGCTGAAATTCCTGCGGCGCGAGGTTGCCAGCGTGGCGAGCCAGTATGGCCTGACCATCCTGGCCTGCTCCACGCATCCGACCGCGACGTGGCGCAGCTCACTGCCGAGTCCCAAGCCGCGCTACGCGGAGATGATGGAAGACCTGCGGATCGTCGGCCAGCGCAACATGCTGTGCGGCATGCATGTGCATGTGCAGTTGCCGGACCCGGACCTGCGCTTCGCGGTGATGCGGGCGATGCTCCCCTACATCCCGGTGTTCATCGCGCTCTCGGCGTCCTCGCCATTCTGGAATTCGCGCGAGACGGGCCTGAAGGGCTATCGGCTCGCCGCCTACGACGAGCTGCCGCGCAGTGGCCTGCCCGAGCTGTTCACCTCGAAGCAGCAATATGATCGCTATGTGGCGGCGCTGACGAAGTCCGGCGTGATGCCGGACGAGAGCCATGTCTGGTGGGCGATGCGGCCGTCGCTGCGGCATCCGACGCTGGAGCTGCGTGCCCCCGACGTCTGCACCGCGGTCGACGACGCCGTCGCGATTGCCTCGCTCTATCGCGCCTTGGCGCGCCATCTGTACCTGAATCCCGATCTTGCCGAGGCCGTCGGCAACGTCGAGCGTGCGATCGCGGTCGAAAACAAGTGGCGGGCGCAGCGCTATGGCACCGACTGTCTGTTCGTGACCGAGGACGGTCCGGTGACGGGCCAGGAGATCCTGAACCGCATGATCGCGGACGTCGCGCCGCATGCGGAGGCGCTGGGATGTCTCGCCGAGGTCGAGCACTGCCGCATCATCATGCAGTTCGGCAGCTCGGCCGACTATCAGCTGCAGGCCTATCGCGAGTCCGGCGGGCAGTTGTCGGCGGTGACGCGCTGGATCGAGGCCGCCACCGTGTCGCGCGCCGAGCCACCGCGCCGGCAGGCACCGGTCGAGCCAGCCCAATGACGCCGGCCTAGATCGGTTGCCTGATCACACGGCCGTCGCGCGCCACGAGGCGGCCGTCCTTGTAGACCGAGCGGCCCTTTGGCACGGCGACGACGGCCTGCGGAACGTGCTCGGCATCGAGGGTGACAAAGTCGGCCCGCGCGCCAGCGCGCAGGCCGTAATCGGCAAGCCTCAAGACCTTGGCGCCGGCCTCGGTGACGAGGTCGAAGGCCATCCGCAACTCGTCATCGACATAGAACCCGGAGCGGTAGCCGACCATCATGGCGCGGTTCAACAGATCGCCGTCGCCATAGGGCCACCAGGAGTCGCGGATGTTGTCGTTGCCGCTGAACACGGTGACGCCGGCCGCGCGCAGCAGCGCCACCGGCGGGAAGGGCCGCGCACCCGGTGCATTGGTCATGATGGCAACGCCAGACGCCGCCAGGACATCGGCAATCTTCTTCAGCGGGTCAGCAGGCAGGTCGCCGAGCGCATAGGCGTGACTGACCGCGACGTGGCCCTGCATGCCGAGGGCGCGCGTGCGCGCCGCGATCTGCTCCAGCTCGAACAGCCCGAGCATGCCCGGATCGTGCAGATGGATATCGACGTCGACGCCGTGTTTCTGGGCTGTGCCGAACACGACGTCGAGATGCTTCTCGACGTCGCGGTCGAAGCTCGCGGGATCGAGCCCGCCGACGAGGTTGGCACCGAGCCGGATGGCCTCGTCGAGCAGCTCGGGCGTGCCCGGGCTCTTGAGGATGCCGCTCTGCGGAAAGGCGACGAGCTGGATCTCGATCAGCTCGCGATACTCCTCGCGTACGCGCAGGATCGTTTCCAGCGATGTGAGGCCGACGGAGCCGTCGACCATGACGTGGCTGCGCATCCGCGTGGTGCCGTGGCCGATGCAGAGATCGAGCTGGTTGCGGGCGCGCACGTCCATCGGCGCGGCCGCGGCCATGTTCTGGGCCTGGAACGTGACGCGCTCATGCACGTCGAAGCCGTTGGTGCAGGGTTTGTGCGGCTTCCACGCATCGCCATAGAAGCTGGTGTCGAGATGGATGTGGCCCTCGACGAAGCCGGGCACGACCAGCGCGCCGCCGAGATCGACCACCTCGCGCGCCTCGGGGCGCTCGGTCTCGGCGAGAAGGCCGCTGATGCGGCCGCCGTCGACCGTGATCGCATGGCGCGCGCCGCGGTCGAGCCGCGCATTGATGAACAGCTTGTCGACGGCCATGCCCAAGATCCTTCCCATCCATCCGCCAGCATCGGAGCCGCGCGAGGGCGATCCGATGCGTGATGAGACGACATTCTTGGTCAGGAGCGGCCGGAGCCGCAAGCATCTTCAGGCGGCAATCGCCTGCGGCAGTCCGGCGATCCAGTCGCGCGCCAGTGCGATGTCCGCCTGCGACAGCTGGTGACCCGCCGGCAGCGTCGTGTGGGTGACGTCAGCGCCGGCCTCGGTGAGCTCAGTGCACAGCTTCGCCGAATTGCTGGCGGGCACGATCGGATCGGCCAGCCCCGACAGCATCAGCACCGGCTGACGCGTCAGCTTGACCGCCGGCGGCTGGCTCAGTGGCACCATGGCTCGGAACAGCACCGCGCCCGCCAGCGTCTCAGGCTGCAACAGCAGCAAGGCAGCGGCGATGTTGGCGCCGTTGGAGTAGCCGACCGCGACCGGCGCTCCGATCCCGTAATGCCGACGCGCCTCGCCGACGAACGCGCCGAGCTCCCGCGCGCGGCGGCGGACGTCGTCCTCGTCGAATACACCTTCCGCCAGGCGGCGGAAGAAGCGCGGCATGCCGTGCTCGAGCACCTGCCCGCGTGGCGAGAGGAGAGCCGCGCCGGGCGAGAGCGTGGCGCCGAGCGGCAAGAGATCGTTCTCGTCGCCGCCGGTGCCGTGCAGGAGCAGCAGCGGCGCTGCGCCGGCCGCGCTTGCGGGCTGGAAGCGGTGGGTGAAGGACAATGTGGCGGTCATGATGCGGCCTCCTCGAGGTTGGGCAGCACGCCCTCGATCTGCTTGCGATGCGATTCGAGGAAAGCGGGCAGCTTCAGGTTTTGTCCGAGCTCGGCGACCGGCTCGTCGACCGCGAAGCCCGGGATGTCGGTCGCGATCTCGAACAGCACGCCGCCCGGCTCGCGGAAGTAGATCGAGCGGAAGTAGTTGCGGTCCTTCTGCTCGGTCGGATGCAGGCCGTGGCGATCGACCAGCCGCTGCGCCATCACGCCCTGTTCGGCGTCGTCGGCGGCGCGGAAGGCGATGTGGTGGACGGAGCCCGCGCCCTGCGCGCCGCGTAGAAAGCCCTTGGCCTCGTAGATGTCGACCACGCTGCCTTGCGCATCGCCCGGCGCCTTGAACCGGATCACCGAGCCTTCGCGGCCCGTCTCGGCAAAGCCGAACACGTCGGTCAGCACGGCTGCGGTCTTCTCGGCGGAGTCGAGCAGCAGGGTGACGCCGTGGAAGCCGCGGATGGCGTGCTCGGCCGGGATGTCGCCGTTGCTGTATCCGGGCTCGTTCTCCGCGCCGGGGATGCCGACCAGCGCGAGCGCCATGCCGTCCGGATCGGTGAACGGCAGCACGGATTCACCGAAGCGCTTCTCCAGCGCCTCATAGGCGATGCCCTTCTCGGTCAGGCGCTGCGTCCAGTAGCCGAGCGAGCGCTGCGGCACGCGGAACGCGGTCTGGTGGGTCTCGCCGACGCCGCGACGGCCCGGCCGCACGCCGGCCCAGGGGAAGAAGGTCAGGATGGTGCCGGGGCGGCCGGTCTCGTCGCCGTAATAGAAGTGATAGGTGCCGGGATCGTCGAAATTGACCGTCTTCTTGACGAAGCGCAGCCCGAGGTCGCGGGTGTAGAAGCCGAAATTGCGGATCGGGTCGCCGGCGATGGCGGTGACGTGGTGAAGTCCGGGCATGTGAATCTCCTGTCGGTAGGCCCAAAAGGGCCGCTTGAATTCCTGGACGCCATATTGGTCTGCTTTGATTTGGAGACAATCCGTGCTCTTGTGACGTCTCTGTCTACGATTTGGCGACAATGACGGCCCGGAGACCCTATGGACAAGCTGAGCAGCCTGCGGGCCTTCGTGAAGGTGGTCGAGAGCGGCAGCTTCGCCGAAGCCGGCCGGCAGCTTCGGCTGTCGCGCTCGGCAATCTCGAAATATATCGGCGAGCTCGAGCAGAGCCTCGGTGCGCAGTTGATCGTCCGCACCACCCGCCATGCCAGCCCGACCGAGACCGGACAGCTCTATTTCGAGCGCGCAGTCTCGATCCTCGCCGAGCTCGACGCCGCCGATCAGGCCGTCAGCCAGTCGCAGGCCGCGCCGCGTGGGCTGTTGCGCGTCAATGCGCCGATGTCGTTCGGCACCATGCGGCTCGGGCCGGTCGTGGCCGATTTCATGGCCCGCTATCCCGAGCTGCAGTTGCAGATCGTGCTCAGCGACGACCTGCTCGATCCGGTGCAGGACGGCTTCGACGTGACGTTGCGTATCGCCGAGCTGGAATCGTCGAGCCTGGTGGCGCGGCGGATCATGCCGGTCGAGCGCGTCATCTGCGCCGCGCCGGCCTATCTGGCGCGGCACGGCACGCCAGAGAGCCCGGAGGAGCTCCGCCGCCACACCGCGCTGACCTACGGCTTCCTGCTGACCGGCAATCAGTGGAAGCTCACCGGCAGCGACGGCGACCACTGGATCCAGCCGGCATGGTCGTTGTGCGTCAACAATGCCGAGGTGCTGCGCGATGTCGCCATCAAGGGGCAGGGCATTGCGCTGATCCCGCGCTTCATCGCCGCTGACGCGCTCGAGAGCGGCGCGCTGACCGCGATCCTCGCCGACTACGCCGCGCCGCCGCTCGCGCTCTATGCGATCTATCCGCCGACTCGGCACCTCTCGGTCAAGGTGCGGCTGTTCATCGACTTCCTGGTTGAGCGCTTCGGCAGGGAGCGCGACGTGACCAGCCCATAGGCTGCAACTGAACGGCAAATCGCCTCGAACCTTTAACCGGGCGCTGATAGGGTTCCGAGCCGGCAGCAGAGAGGAAACGATGCATGGGGCGGCTGAGCACGCATATTCTGGATACGGTCAGGGGCAAGCCCGCGGCCGGTGTCGCGATCGATCTCGATGTCCTCGAACCGGACGGCTCCTGGCGCCGCGTCAAGCAGGTGCGGAGCAATGCGGACGGGCGGACCGATCAGCCGATGCTGGCGGATGATGACTTCGCCACCGGCACCTACATGCTGACCTTCCATATGGGCGCCTATTTCAGGACCCACGGCCTCGCCTCGGGCGACCCGCTGTTTCTCGACCTGATCCCGCTCCGCTTCTCCGTCGCCGATGCCGGCGCGCACTACCATGTGCCGCTGCTGGCGACGCCCTGGAGCTACCAGACCTATCGCGGGAGCTGAGCCGGATGAGTGCTGACGTCTATCCGCGCGACATGGTCGGCTACGGCCGCACGCCGCCGCATCCGCGCTGGCCCGGCGATGCCCGCATCGCGGTGCAGTTCGTGATCAACTACGAGGAGGGCGGCGAGAACAACATCCTCCACGGTGACGCTGCCTCCGAAGCCTTCCTGTCCGAGATCGTGGGCGCCCAGCCGTGGCCGGGCCAGCGCCACATGAACATGGAGTCGATCTACGAGTTCGGCTCGCGCGCCGGCTTCTGGCGGCTGTGGCGGATGTTCACCGCCCGCAAGCTGCCGGTCACGGTATTCGCCATCGCCACCGCGATGGCCCGCAATCCAGATGCCGTGGCGGCGATGAAGGAGGCCGGCTGGGAGATCGCCTCCCACGGCCTGAAATGGATCGACTACCGCGATGTCCCCGAGGCCGACGAGCGCGCCGATATCGAGCAGGCGATCCGCCTCCATGCCGAGCTGACGGGCGAGCGGCCGCTCGGCTTCTACCAGGGCCGCACGTCGGAGCGCACGCTCGACATCGTCCTCAACCAGCAGGGCTTCGTCTACAGCGCCGATTCCTATGCCGACGAATTGCCGTACTGGATCGCGGGGCCGCACGGCCCGCAACTGATCGTGCCCTATACGCTCGATGCCAACGACATGCGCTTCGCCACCCCGCAGGGCTTCAACTCCGGCGACCAGTTCTTCGCCTATCTGAAGGACAGCTTTGATACGCTCTACGCAGAGGGCGCGGAGAGCCCGCGCATGATGTCGGTCGGACTGCACTGCCGGCTGGTCGGCCGCCCCGGGCGCGCGGCCGCGCTGGCGCGCTTCCTCGACTACATCACGGGTCATGACAAGGTCTGGGTCGCGACCCGGCTGGACATCGCCCGGCACTGGATCCGGACGCATCCGCCGGCTGGCGTATGGCGGCCGTCGCAGATGTCGCGCGTGCTGTTCGTCGAGCGCTATGGCGACATCTTCGAGCACTCCCCGGAGATTGCCGACCGCGCCTATCGTGCCGGCCTGTCCGCCTTCGACGACGCCGCGGATGCGCTGCATACGACGCTCATGAACGTCGTCCGCGCCATGAGCCGCGACGAGAAGCTGAAGCTGATCCGCGCCCATCCGGAGCTCGCCGGCCGCGAGGCGCTGGCGGGTGAGATGACGAACGACTCGATCGGCGAGCAGGGTCGGCTCGGCTTCACCGCGCTCTCGCGCGCCGAGTTCGAGCGCGTCGCCGACATCAACCGCCGCTACCGCGACAAGTTCGGCATGCCGCTGATCGTCGCTCTGGCGCTGCACGCCGACCGTCCCTCGGTCATCGCCGAGATGGAACGCCGCATCGGCAACGATATGGATACCGAGATCGCCAACGCGATCGACCAGATCGGCCACATCACGCGGGCGAGATTGGCGAAGAAGTTCGAGCAGGGGTGAGCAGGCGGGCTGGTGTCGTCGCCTGTTAGTTGGTTCGGTGCGCGCGCCTCGCAGCCGGTGGGCTCCCTCTCCCCGTTCTTACGGGGAGAGGGTTGGGGTGAGGGGCAGCCGCCATTGGCGCTAACTTACCAAATTAACGCTTGGTATTCTCGTTTTCTTGGCGGCTCTTGGAGATGGCGTTGAATGTTCCGCGCAGCGGCCTGCAACGTTTGCACGTCGGGTTTGGGGATGACGGCGTCGACGAGGGCCTCGACGATCAAGCGCAATAGGCGCCAGACGCCGTTCTTCACGCGGCCTCCCGGCGGGGAGAGTCACCGAGATGTTCCGCGATGAGCGGCTCGGTCAGCAGCGCCAGCAGAAGATGACAGAGGATGTGCGCTCTCGCACTCCTGGGATCCTCGCCCGGTGGTCGCGCGAGGCCGATACTGCTCTTGAGATGCTTGAAGGCGATCTCGATGCGCCACCGCAATCGATAGAGGCTGCTGATTGCTGGAAGTGGATATTCATCGCGATCGAGCGAGGTGATGATGATGACCCATTCGGCCGCGACCAACGTCTCGGGCTGCAGCTTGCGGCCCATGTCTCGTGCCCGGCGCGTGATCTTTTCGATCGTGGCATCGCGCGCCTGCTTCGGCTTTCGGATCGCCACCAGACGTAATGCGATAGGCTCTTTCGCCGAAGCCTTGATCCAGACGGGCCGATCAACCAGTCCCTTGCCACGCGACTTTTTTAGCAGAGCAATGAGATCGAGACGGTTCGCGTCGGCGTCGAGCCAACGAGCGCCATTCCATTTGGCGCGCACTACGATATCAGCGCTTTCAGCAAGCACCTTGGCGACCCGATCGGGCTGCAGATAGGCACGATCGCCGACGCGAATTTCGCCCGGCACGACACCGGCGCGATCGATGACCTCGCCCTCGCTCTCATCCGTCAGTTCGAAGGCGGTAAAGCGTTCGCTCGCCAGATCGAA